>NZ_CP029254.1:0-625000 GCF_003122365.1 Streptomyces spongiicola | reverse complement strand
ACGGCGGCTGGCCCGACGCCGTCCTCACCCCCGGTGTGCGGGTCCGCACCGCCGGCCGGGTCGCCACCACCAGGGTCGAGCTGCACCTCGAGCACCTCCGGCAGGGCGTCCGCTCCCGGCTCACCACCGACGCCGTCGTCCTCGCCACCGGCTACCGCGAGCGCTCCCTCGACCGGCTCCTCGTCGGCCTCGACCCCTATATGCGGCGCGACGCCTCCGGCAGGCCCCGCATCGACGAGCACTTCCGGCTCGTCATGGACCCCGCCGTCACCGGATCCGTCTACGTGCAGAACGCGGAGCGGCACACCCACGGAGTGGGCGCACCCGACCTCGGACTGGCCGCCTGGCGCAGCGCGACCATCCTCAACTCCCTCACCGGCAAGGACCCCTACCCGCTGCCCGCCCGCGCCGCCTTCACCAGCTTCGGACTCGAACGGGGCGAGGCGCCCGGCATTCCCGGCCAGGCGCCCCGGCTCACCCCGCTCGAGGAGCGGCTGTAGCACCCCTCGCGGCGGGCCTGCCCCGTCGAGGCACCGCGGCCTGTCCCCGACAGCCGGCGGGCGCGCGGCGACGGCTGCGGCACCTCTCGGCGTCGCCGGATCGCCCGCACACGCCCGGTAGCCCGCAGACGCCCGGTAGGAGGACGACGCTTCGCCTCGCGACGCACCGCGTCCGACGCCGCGTGCCGATCCGCAGGGGAGAGGCGTGAACACGCAGGGACACGCAGGGACACGCAGGGACACGCAGGGCAGTCGGGGGCGGGCGGGGCAGCCCTCAGAAGACCGGATCACCGTCCCGGGTCAGCCTCCAGCCCACCGAGGCGAACGCCGCCGGGTCCACGGTCCCCTTCGCCCGCACCGACTGGATGATCGTGTTGCGGATCTCGTCCGAGTTCGACCACAACTGCTCGGCCCGCGCGACATGCGGGAAGGCACCGCCGCCGGCGGCCCGGTAGTTGTTCACCGCCAGCACGAACCGCGCCTCCGGGTCGACCGGCCCGCCCTCGAAGGACAGGTCCACGATCCGCGAGCCGGCCGGCCTGGCGATGTCGATCTCGTACGTCAGGCCCGACACCGCGTCGTAGTTGTAGTCCGGTATGCCGTCGGCGTTCGTCAGCTTCGCCGTGTCCACCGGCGCCCCGGCCGGCGTCTGCACGTAGTACCGCGCCGAGTACTCCAGATAGTCCTTCAACTGGGCGCCGGTCATCAGCCGCGCCTCCAGCGTGTTCTCGAACGGATAGAGCCCGGCCGCGTCCCGGATCGTCACCTCGCCCGCCGGGATCGCCGCCGAGCGCGAGAAGCACGAAGCCTGCGACAGCACCGGCAGCGCCGCCCACCGCCCGCCCGCCAGCGCCTCGCGTACCGTCTCCGTCTGCACCTGGTTGATCAGGTCGATGATCGGTTCGTCCCGCCACGGTGCCAGGGCCGTCGTCATCGCGGCCGTGGACGTGCCGATCACCTGGTTGACGTACGCGACGACCTTCTCGTGCTCGTCACCCAGTAGCCTCGTGATCCTCGGGTCCTCCGCGACCGTGTTGGAGTTGAGGACCTTCGCCCCCACCCTCGCCACCGTCCACCGGCCCCGCTCCCGCACCAGGTCGAAGTCGAACAGGGTGAGCCGCTGGCCCCACTTCAGCGGCTCGGACAGCACCACCGGTGCGCCCGTCCGCCGGTTGGCGACCGTGTACTCGGCGATCTCCGTGTGCGCGTGCCCCACCAGGATCGCGTCGATCCCCGGCACCTGCTCGGCCACCAGCGCAGCCGCGTTCTCGACGTACGGGAGCTGGTCACCGTACGAGGAGGTGCCGCTCGAACCCGAGTGCGCAGAGACGATCACGACGTCCGCGCCCATCGAGCGGAGCTTCGGCACCCACTTCGCGGCCTGCTCCTCCAGCCCCGGGAAGACCATCTGCCCGCTGACGTTGGCCCTGTCCCAGATCGCGATGCCCGGGTTCGTCAGCCCCAGCACAGCCACCCGCACATCCCGTCCGTGCGGGGTGCGCAGCCGGTGCATGCTGTAGGGCGGGAACGCCGGTCGCAGTGTCCTCGCGTCCAGGGCGTTGGCGCCCAGCAGCGGGAAGTCGCACTGCTCCTGGAACCTGCGCAGCACCGGGATGCCGTAGTTGAACTCGTGGTTGCCGAGCGCGGCCGCGTCGTAGCCGATGGCGTTCATCGCCTGAGCCATGGGGTGCACGGGCCCGCGGTGCGCGGTGATGGGGTCGACCTTGGCGTAGTAGTAGGACAGTTGCGTGCCCTGGATCGTGTCACCGGCGTCGATCAGCAGGGTGTTGCGGCGCCCCTTCTCCTCGCGCACCTGGTTCACCAGGGTGGAGATCTTGGCCAGGCCGACGTCGTTGTGGGCCTTGTCGTCGAACTCCCGGTCGGTGAAGTAGTCCCAGTTGAAGACGTTCCCGTGCAGGTCGGTGGTCCCCATCACGGTGAACGAGTACCGCTCTCGCCGTTTCCCCGGGCGGCCGTGGGCCTCGGCGGGGGCGGCGAGGCCGCCCGCGATCGCGGCTCCGGCCCCGACGGCGGCCGAACGGCCCAGCAACGCCCTGCGGTTGAGCGGCATGTGGTCTCCCTTGTCCGGATGGTGCTACGCGCGTGGAACAACGCGCGTAGAGTCTGCCTCAGGGCGACCCCGGGGAGAAGTGCCGGGGACCGGCTGATGGGCGTCTCGGCGGAAGAGGGTCCGCGGCGCCGGCCGGGGCATGCCCGAACGCTCAGAAGAGCGGCCTCCCGCACAATTCAATACTTGTCAACAAGGTTTCACGGAACCGTCGTTGAGTAGTCACGCCCGACCAATTCTCTACCGGCCGGTAAGACATAGGCTCAAGCCATGCGCCGAGCAAAGATCGTCTGCACACTTGGGCCTTCCACCGACTCGTACCAGCAGATCAAGGCACTCGTGGACGCCGGAATGGACGTCGCCCGCCTGAACCTCAGCCACGGCACCCATGCCGACCACGAGGAGCGCTACCGGCACGTCCGCAAGGCCTCGGACGAAACCGGCCGCAGCGTCGGAGTCCTGGCCGACCTTCAGGGCCCGAAGATCCGCCTCGGACGGTTCCGCGAAGGCCCTGTACTCCTTGAACACGGCGATCCGTTCACCATCACCGTCGAACCCCTCGAAGGGGACCGCGAGATCTGCGGCACCACCTACGCCGGCCTGGCCGAGGACGTCAGCCCCGGAGAGCGCATCCTCGTCGACGACGGCCGCGTCTCGCTGGAGGTCACCGCGGTCGACGGCCCCCGTGTCCACACCACCGTCGTCGAAGGCGGCGTGATCTCCGACCACAAGGGCCTCAACCTCCCCGGAGTCGCCGTCTCCGTCCCCGCCCTCTCCGGCAAGGACGTCGACGACCTCCGCTGGGCCGTCAGAACCGGCGCCGACATCATCGCCCTCTCCTTCGTCCGCAGCGGACGCGACATCGAGGACGTCCATCGCATCATGGACGAGGAAGGACGCCGCCTCCCCGTCATCGCGAAGATCGAGAAACCCCAGGCCGTCGACGACATCGACGGTATCGTCGCAGCCTTCGACGGAATCATGGTCGCGCGCGGCGACCTCGGCGTCGAGATGCCCCTGGAACGTGTCCCCCTCGTCCAGAAGCGCGCCATCACGCTCGCCCGGCGCAACGCCAAGCCCGTCATCGTCGCCACCCAGATGCTCGACTCGATGGTCGACAACTCCCGGCCCACCCGCGCCGAGGCATCCGACGTCGCCAACGCCGTCATCGACGGCACCGACGCGGTGATGCTCTCCGGCGAGACCAGCGTCGGCAAGTACCCCGTCGAGACCGTCCGCACGATGAGCCGCATCGTCGAAGCCGCCGAACAGGAGATCCTCGCCAACGGCCTTCCCCCGCTGACCGTGCGCGGCAAACCCCGCACCCAGGGAGGTTCCGTCGCGCGGGCCGCCGCCGAGATCGGCGACTTCCTCGACGCCCGATTCCTCGTCGCCTTCACCCAGTCCGGCGACACCGTACGACGCCTCTCCCGCTACCGCTCACCCATCCCGCTGCTCGCCTTCACGCCCGACCCCGCCACCCGCTCCCGGCTCAGCCTCAGCTGGGGCGTCGAGACCTTCATCGGCCCCCGCGTCGAATCGACCGACGCGATGGTCGCCCAGGTCGACGAGGAACTCCTCCGCATCGGCCGCTGCCGGCACGGCGACACCGTCGTCATCACCGCCGGGTCCCCGCCCGGAGTCTCCGGCTCCACCAACCTCGTACGCGTCCACCACATCGGCGAGGACGACATCCAGCGCACCTGACGGCGGCCGCTCCGCCGCGACCCGGTGTCCCACGCGGCGCCCCGCCGGACGCGGAACGCGCTCCGGTCGGCGGCGGCGGGGAGCGGCTTCACGTCGTCCTGCGGCGCCACAGCGTCTTCGTCGAACAGGTTTCCCGGTGCCCGTCGCCGCCGATCGCGTTTCGGGACCGCTCGCGTTTCGGGACCGCTCAGTACCCGGGACCGGTCAGTACTTGGGGCCGATATGCGCGTCCATGAGCGCGACGGACTCCCGCCGGGCGACGGATATGTTGTACGACCTGCCGTGCCGTGTGCACTCCTTCCACTCGACTCCGAGCCTGTCGAGTGTGTCCGTGTAGAGACGCCGGATGTCGTCGGAGACGTTGGTGAACCAGTAGCGGGGGTACTCGTAGCGCTTGCGTACACCGCCGACGAGCCGCGTCGTCCAGTTGATGTTCCGGCACCCGTCGGAGTGAACCAGCCCGCGGACGAAGCTCCACGGGTGGGCGTCCACGATCTCCCGTTGCCACCGTTCCAGGGCGATCCGTCGTTCGTGCTTTCTGCCGGGGCCGTGCTGGGGGAAGAGGCACGGCAAGTGGTTCGAGTACACCTTGACGTTGCGGCAGCCCTGCTTCCGTGCCCGGCAAACGGAGTTGTCCGGAAAAACAGCCCGCATCGCGGTCTCGCACTCGTCCATGAGGCCAGGCCACTGATCCGCGCATGTGATCATGAGGCTGGGCACGCGGTGGCCGGAGTACCGGATGATGTGCCCGTCGCCCAGGTACAGGCCGAGCAGGTAGGCGTAGGCGGCTCCGTCGAGCGCCCGGCCGTCGCATCTCGGGCACAGCGGCGCGTGCCTCCCGGGGCACTCGTCTCGCTCCGCCCGGTCCTGGTGCCGCCAGTACGCCACGGTGCCGGCCGGAACCCCGAGCAGACGGCCCACGTCGGCGTTGCGGGCGCCGGCGTTGAGCAGGGCCAGCGCCTTCAGTCGTACCTCCGTGCCATGGAGCTTCATGTGACTACAATGCGCGATGGCCCATCGCGATGGGTGACGAAAGGCGGATGTTCACGAGAACGTGAGCATCCGCTTGTCGTGCCGGGTGCGGGACTCGAACCCGCACGCCCTTTCGGGCAGATGTGTTTGAGACATCAGCGTCTGCCACTTCCGCCAACCCGGCGAGGCCGCTGCTGGGAGTGTACCGGGTGAAGGGCGGAGGTCTCAGCTAGGTAGGCTTTCCCGTGCAGCACCGGCCCCGCACCGAGGAGCTCCCGTGACCGCCCCCGAGTCGCCCCAGCCCGTCGCCGACGACGGCAACGCTTCGCACGTCCCGCCCATGACGACCCGTGTCGTCATCGCAGAGGACGAGGCCCTGATCCGCCTCGACCTGAAGGAGATGCTCGAGGAAGAGGGCTATACGGTCGTCGGCGAGGCCGGGGACGGGCAGCGGGCCGTCGAGCTGGCCCGCGAGCAGCGGCCGGATCTGGTGATCCTCGACGTGAAGATGCCGGTGCTCGACGGGATTTCCGCGGCCGAGAAGATCGCGGAGGAGTCCATCGCGCCGGTCCTGATGCTGACCGCGTTCTCCCAGCGCGATCTCGTCGAGCGCGCGCGGGACGCCGGCGCGATGGCGTACCTGGTGAAGCCGTTCAGCAAGAGCGACGTGGTGCCGGCCATCGAGATGGCGGTGTCGCGGTTCGCCGAGCTGCGTGCGCTGGAGAAGGAGGTCGCGGATCTCGCCCAGCGGCTGGAGACGCGGAAGCTGGTGGACCGGGCGAAGAGCGTGCTGCAGACGCAGTACGGGCTGACCGAGCCGGCCGCGTTCCGGTGGATCCAGAAGACGTCGATGGATCGCCGGCTGTCGATGCAGCAGGTCGCGGAGGCGGTCATCGCGGACGCCGAGGAGAAGAAGGCCGCCAGGGGCCAGGACGGGCAGTAGTCCGTCGGGGCTGTCGGGGCTGTCGGGGCGCCCGCCCGCGGCCTCCGGTCGCTCGCGGCCGGGGCGGTGAACGGAGGAGGCCCGCACCCCCCCGGGGGTGCGGGCCTCCGGTGTTCCCGGTGCGGGTCAGTCCTCGCCGAGGTAGGCCTTGCGGACGGACTCGTCGTGGAGCAGGTCCTGTCCGCTGCCGGACAGGACGACCTTGCCGATCTCCATGACATGGCCGTGGTCGGCCAGGGAGAGCGCGGCCTGGGCGTTCTGCTCGACGAGCAGGATGGTGGTGCCCTGGGCCTTGAGTTCGGCGATGGTGGCCATGATCTTCTGCATCATGATCGGTGAGAGGCCCATGGAGGGCTCGTCGAGCATGAGCAGCTTGGGCTGGGACATCAGGGCCCGGCCCATGGCGAGCATCTGCTGCTCACCGCCGGAGAGCGTGCCGGCCGCCTGCTTTCTGCGTTCGCCCAGGATGGGGAAGAGGTCGTAGGCGCGCTGGACGTCCTTGGCGATGCCCTCCCTGTCGTTGCGGAGGAAGGCGCCGAGGAGGAGGTTGTCCTCGATCGTCATGCGCGGGAAGATGTGCCGGCCCTCGGGGGAGTGGGCGAGCCCGAGCGAGACGATCTGGTGGGCGGGGACCTTGCGCAGCGACCTGCCGTTGAACTTGATCTGTCCGCCGACGGGCTTGAGGAGCCCGGAGATGGTGCGCAGGGTGGTGGTCTTGCCGGCGCCGTTGGTGCCGATGAGGGTGACGACCTCGCCCGCTTCGACCTTGAACGAGATGCCCTTGACGGCCTCGATCTTGCCGTAGGCGATGCGCAGGTCCTCGACCTCGAGAAGTGCGGTCATCAGTCGTTCTCCTTGCGGGTGCCGGAGGCGGTGCCGGTACCGCCGTCGCCGGTGGCTTCCGGAGCGTCGGCGCGGGGTGCGGCCGCCTCGTCGCCGGGCCCGCCGTGGCTGCCGCCGTCGCTGTCCCCGCCGCTGCCGCCGTCGCTGTCCCCGTCGGTGTCCTCTGTGCCGTCGGCGGCTTCGGCACGGTCGGCGGCTCGGGCCTGGTCGGCGGGCACGCCGGTGGCCTTGTCCGATCGTCCGTCCGTCGGTCCGTCCGTCTGCCCGTCCGTCTGCCCGTCCGGGGCTGCGTCCGGGGCTGCGTCCGGGTCGCCGTCCGCGGACGTCTCGGTCCGGTCGGCGGGTTGCGGCTCCGGCTCCGCCCCGGCACGGCCGGCCTCCGGCTCCGCCGTGGTGGATTCGGCGGCGGCCTCGGCCCGTGCGACCTCCTCGGCCTCCTCCGCGCCGGGCGCGCCCTCGAAGGGTTCGCCCAGGTAGGCGGCGATGACGCGCTCGTCGCTCTGCACGGTCTGGCTGTCGCCCTCGACGAGCTTCTCGCCCTGGACGAGCACGGCGACCCGGTCGCAGAGGTTCATGATGAAGCGCATGTCGTGCTCGATGACGAGGACGGCGATGCCCATGTCGCGGATGGCGAAGACGAGTTCCTCGGTGGCCCGGGTCTCCTGCGGGTTCATGCCGGCGGTGGGCTCGTCGAGGAGGAGCAGTCCGGGTTCGCTCGCGAGTGCCCGGGCGATCTCCAGCTTGCGCTGCTCACCGTAGGGCAGGTTGCGGGCGAGGTGGTCGGCCTTGCCCGCGAGGCCGACGAACTCGAGGAGTTCCATGGCCCTCTTGCGGGAGGCGGCTTCGGCCCGGTGGAAGCCGGGGCCGCGGAGCAGGGCGGACCAGAGGCCCTCCTTGGTCCGGGTGTGCCGGCCGACCAGGACGTTCTCCAGCACCGTCATGTTGCTGAAGAGGCGGATGTTCTGGAAGGTGCGGGCGATACCCGCCGCGGTGACCTTGAAGGACTTCGGCGGCAGGATGGTGCCCTTGTACCGGACCTCGCCCTCGGTGGGGATGTAGAGGCCGGTGAGGCAGTTGAAGAACGTGGTCTTGCCGGCTCCGTTGGGGCCGATGAGACCGACGATCTCGCCGCTCTTGACGGTGAGGTCGACGGAGCGCACGGCCGTGAGGCCGCCGAACCGCATGGTGACGCCCCGGGCGTCGAGGACCGTCTCACCCGCGGGAGCGGACGCGGTCGCCCTGGTGGTCGTGTCGGTGGTCATGTTCAGGCACCTGCCTTGGTGAGGGTGGCGGGCGCTTCCTCGTTCTCGTGGAACTCGAGCTGACGGCGGCGGTTGGGGATGAGGCCCTCGGGGCGGAAGCGCATCAGCAGGATGAGCGCGACTCCGAAGGCGAGCAGCTGGTAGTCGCCGAGGAACTGGAGTTTGTTGGGGATGAGGTAGAGCAGGGCGGCGCCCACGAGCGGGCCGGCCATGGTGCCCATGCCGCCGAGGACGACGGCGGCCAGCAGGAACGCCGAGTTCGGCGGGACGGGCCAGGCGAAGAGGTACTGCTCGGGCGTCACGGTGTAGGTGACGTGTGCCTGTACGGTGCCGGCGAGACCGGCGAGCGAGGCTCCGAGGGCGAAGGCGATCAGTTTGACGCGGAAGCCGTTGATGCCCATGGCGAGTGCCGCGGTCTCGTCCTCGCGGATGGCGACCCAGGCCCGGCCGATGCGGGAGTCGCCGCTGCGCCGGAAGACGAGGACGACCACGGCCATGATCAGGAGCATCAGGAAGAAGTAGTTGGCGAACCGTCCGATGGTGAATCCGGCGATGGTGTGCTCGGCGCCGAAGTCGAACCCGAGGATGTTGAGGTTCGGGATGGACGCGATGCCGTTGGAGCCGTTGGTGATGTCGGGCCCGGAGGTGCCGTCGGTGTTCATCACGGTGATGCGGAAGATCTCGCCGAAGCCGAGGGTGACGATGGCGAGGTAGTCGCCGCGCAGCCGCAGTGTCGGGGCGCCGATGAGGACGCCGAAGACGAGGGAGGCGCCGGCGCCGACGAGGATGGCGGCCCAGAACGGGAAGTGGACGCCGAACGGCGACGTCGGGGCTCCGGACACGAGGGCGGCGGCGTAGGCGCCGACGCCGAGGAACGCGACGTAGCCGAGGTCGAGGAGACCGGCCAGGCCGACCACGATGTTCAGCCCGAGGGCGACGGTGGCGAAGATCAGGATGTAGACGCCGATGGTGGCGAACTGGTCGTCGCTCTGGGTGAAGGGGAAGAGGGCCGCCGCGATGAACGCCCCGGCGATGGTGAGGTTCTGGTGCTTGCCGGTGAGCTGGGTCGCGCGCGCGATCAGCCCCGCCTTGGTGAGGGCGGCGAACCCGAAGCCGGCGGTGATCAGGAACCCGATGAAGAGTTCGTCGTACTCGGTGCCGATGCCGTAGGTGAAGACGCCGAGGGCGAGGGCGAGGACCCCGGTGATGATCAGGATCTCGAGGTGCGACGGCAGGGGGCGCAGGGGGCTCGGGGCCCCGGCGGAGAGGGTGGCCCGGAAGACGCTCCATCCGTTGCCCAGGTGGTGGGTGAAGCGGTCCCAGCCGGTGTCCTCGGGGTCGGCGGGGTGCAGGTCGGGCCGCTCGAAGGGCAGGGCGAACGCGCCCACCAGCGCGATGAGGGTGGCCACGCCGGCGACGGCGCCGCCGGGTTCGAGGTTGATCGGTCCGCCGAGCTGGATGCTGATGGCGGCCATGGTGTACCAGGCGGTGCCGAAGGCCGCGAGGGCGGAGAGCCGGAGGGCGGCGTCGGTACCGGCGGGCGCGAGCCAGCGGGTGCCCTTGACTCCGTATGACGCCAGGGCGAACAGGGTGGTGAGGGCACCGGCCACGAGTACCTGCCACTGGAGCCCGCCGGGGTAGCCGTAGACCGTGAGGTCTCCGGGGAAGGCGGCCGTCCACGTCCAGGCGAGGAAGGCGCTGAGTACCGTCAGGGCGCCGCCGGCGGTGGCGAGTGCGCGGGCGGTGCGCTCGGGCAGCGGGACGAGGGCGGTGCGCTCGGGCAGCGGGCGGGTGTCGGCGGGGGCGGTGGTGCTGGTCTGTGTGGTCATGGTGCTCACGCCCTGTCCGCGACGCGCTCGCCCAGAAGACCCTGGGGCCGGAAGAGGAGCACGAGGATGAGGAGTACGAAGGCCCAGACGTCGGCCCAGGACTGGCCGCCGAGCTGCTGCATGCCGGGGATGTGGTTGATGTAGGCGGTGGCCATGGTCTCGGCGATGCCGAGCACCAGGCCGCCGATCATGGCGCCGTAGATGTTGCCGATGCCGCCGAGGACGGCGGCGGTGAAGGCCTTGAGTCCGAGGAGGAAGCCCATCTTGTAGTCGACGATGCCGTACTTGAGGCCGTAGGCGACGGCTCCGACCGCGGCGAACACGGCGCCGAGGGCGAAGGCGATCACGATGATGCGGTCGGTGTTGACGCCCATGAGCTTGGCGGTGTCGGGGTCCTGGGCGGTGGCCTGCATGCCGCGGCCGGTGCGGGTGCGGTTCACGAAGTAGGCCAGGACGGCCATGCAGACGGGGGCGGCGATCAGCAGGAAGACGTCGCCGGTCTGGATGGTGACGTTGCCGATGTGGAAGGGGCCGCCGGACAGCTGGGGGAAGGTACGCGCGGACTTGGCTTCCGGGTACCAGGCCCAGACGGCCTGCTGGAGGGCCAGGGAGAGCCCGATCGCGGTGATCAGGGGGGCCAGCCGGGGGCCGCCGCGGAGGGGCCGGTAGGCGAAGCGCTCGGCGCCGATGGCGACGGTGGTGGCGACGAGTACGGCGCCGATGATCATGAGTGGCAGGGCCACCCACATGGTGGTGCCACCGGGCAGGATCAGCCAGACGCTGAGGGCGCCGAAGCCCCCGGTCATGAAGATCTCGCCGTGGGCGAAGTTGATGAGCTGGACGATGCCGTAGACCATCGTGTAGCCAATGGCGACCAGCCCGTACATGGATCCTAGGAGCAGGCCGTTGACCAGCTGCTGCGGCAGTTCGTTCACCGCATTGTCCTCCGAGACTGTGGACGGGTGTGAGGCCGCGCGGGGCGCTGGGTGCAGCGCCCCGCGCGGCCAGGGGTGTGCGGAGTGGGATGTGCTGGGTCAGCCGGTGAACGTGCCGGACTCGACGGGCTTGTGCTTGCCGCCCTCGACCGTGTAGACGGTGAGCTGCTTGTTGGTCGTGTCGCCGAACTCGTCGAACGAGACCTTGCCGGTCACACCGTCGAAGGAGACGCTCTGCATGGCCTCGACGACCTTGGCGCGGGCGTCCTCCGGGAGCTTGCCGTCGTTGTCCTCGACGACCTTCTTGATCGCTTCGATGATCGCCCAGGTGGAGTCGTAGGCGTAGCCGCCGTAGGCCTCGTACGCCTCCTTGTAGTTGGCGTTCTTGTAGTTGGCCAGAAACTCCTTGGCGGAGTCGAGCTCCTCGATGGGCGCGCCGACGGAGGTGGCGATGTCGCCTGCGGAGCCGGCGCCCGCGAGCTTGATGTACTCGCCGCTGTAGAGGGCGTCGCCGCCCGCGATGACGACCTTGGCGCCCGCGTCCTTGATCTGCTTGCTGAGCGGGCCGCCGGCCGGGTACTCGCCGCCGTAGTAGACGACGTCCGCGCCGGAGTTCTTGACCTTGGTGGCGACGGCGCTGAAGTCCTTCGCCTCGGGGTTGACGTGGTCGGTGCCGACGACCTTGCCGCCGAGCTTCTCGAACTCGGCCTTGAAGGTCGCGGCGAGGCCCGCTCCGTAGGTCTTCTTGTCGTCGATGATGAAGGCCTTGGTCTTCTTGGCCTTGTTGACGATGTACTGCGCCGCGAACGGGCCCTGGATGGCGTCCGTGGTGGCGGTGCGGAAGTACGCCTTGTAGGGGCGGTTCTTGTCCCCGGTGTTCCAGTTCGGTCCCTGGGTCAGCGCCGGGTTGGTGTTGGCCGGGGAGACCTGGACGAGCTTGGCGTCGTCGAAGACCTTCTGCATCGACTCCGCGACGGAGGAGTTGAGCGGGCCGACCACGCCGAGGACGTCCTTGTCGGCGACGAGCTTGGTGGCGTTCTGCTGGCCCGACGACGGCTGGGCCTGGTCGTCGAGAGCCTCGATCTTGAAGGTGACGCCCTTGACGTGCTTCTTCTCGTTGGCCTGCTTGGCGGCGAGGTCCACGGAGTTCTTGATGCCGAGACCCAGCGCGGAGAGGTCGCCGGTCAGCGGCGCGTCGACACCGATGACCACGGTGGTGTCGCCACCGGCCGCCGAGTCTCCGCCCTTGTCGTCGCGCGAGCCACAGGCGGTGAGGGTGAGTGCCCCCGCGGCAAGAGCAGCGGTCATGGCTATGAGCGAACGTTGACGCACGAATCTGGTCCTTTCACCTGGCACGGCTGCTCCTCCATGGAGCGCCGAGTCGAGCGCTGGAGCCTTACTGGCAAGGAATCCGGTGGCGCGGTGACTGGCGGTGACTCTAAGGGCCTAAATGGAAACAAAGCACTGGTCTGACTGAGGCTGTGACGCTCTTGTTATCCCGAGTTGATTTGCGGCGTGGAGTGCATGACTGTCCGGCCTTTTGGTCATGACAGCGGTGGTGGTTGCTCCCCGTAGTCGTTCCCGGCCGGGCCGGGTCCGGTGTGCGGTGCCCCGGAGGGTGCGCTCCTGTCTCGTTTTGGATGCCCATTACGGAGCGCTACTTCGGGAATGGGAATCCGGCATTTCGTGACCCTCTTTTCACGGTCGTGCGAGGCGGCGATGAGCCGTGTGCGCACAACTCGCCTTTTCCGGCCGTAAACGGGATGGTCCGGCGATGCCGCCACTTCGTGCTCCGCACGGCCGGCGCGGGTCCGGTTGGCACGGCCCGACGGCCCGACGGCCCGACGGCCCGCCCCGCGGCGCCCCGTCCGGATTCCCGCGGCGCGGCCCCGCGGCCCGTGCGCCGCCGAAGGCCCGCCGGCCGGGCGCACACCGCCGTGTACGGAGTCCGCCGCGTGCGCACACCCCCGTGTACGGAGTCCGCCGAGTGCGCACACCGCCGCGGGTGTCCGGCCGCGGCACCCCGCCCCGGCCCGGGCGGGCCGCGGGTGGCGGTGCGTCGGCCCGGTCCGGCCGGCGCACCGCCACCCGAACGGGGCCGGCGCACCGCCACCCGAACGGCGGTACGGGGCGCCGCGAACCGGTCCGGGGGAGGCAACGGGTGCGGGCGGCAGGGGTGTTGAGTCTGGTGCCGCGGGTGCGCACAGGGTGGAATGTGTCCGTGCCATCGCGCGACCGTCCCCAGATCGTCAACGACCCCGTCCCTGGAGGGCACGAATGGCGAGATCCGACCGAACAGGCGGCTCCGGAACGGCGCGTGCGCGCACCGGACGGGCCCGCGCCAAGAGTCCCGGCACGGCGTACGGCTGGGGCACCGCCCTGCTGGCCGTGTCGCTGCTGTCGGCGTTGCCCGCACCGGTGGCGCGGGCGGACGACCCGGCGCCGGCGCTGAGCGTCGTGGACGACCGGACCCAGCCGGTCTTCTCCCGCGCCGACGCGGTGCACCAGCAGGTCGACGTCGAGACCGAGGCGGACAGCGACGGCGACGGCCGGCCGGACACCGTGCGGATGCGGATTCTGCGCCCCCGGGAGACCGACGCGGGGCTGAAGGTCGCCACCATCGTCGAGGCCAGCCCCTACTGGGCGGGGGGCAACGACGTCCGGTACCACGACGTGGACGTGGAGGTGGACGGGCTGCCGTCGGGGGTCCGGCCGCCGCGCGGCGATCGGGTCCCCGGTCTGGTGACCCCGTACGAGGGGCGGCCGGCCGCGCACCAGCGGCAGCCGGCCGCCGGGCAGGCGGCCGGCTCGGTGCCCTGGCCCGGCTACACGGACAACTACTTCCTCCCGCGCGGCTACGCGGTCGCCCAGGTCGACAGTCTCGGCACCGGCGGTTCGACGGGCTGCCCGACCTCCGGCGGCCGCAACGAGACCCTCGGCGCGAAGGCCGCGGTCGACTGGCTGAACGGCCGCGCCCGCGGCTGGGATCCGCAGGGCAGGCCGGTGGGCGCGGCCTGGTCGACGGGCGACACGGCGATGATGGGCATCTCGTACAACGGCACCCTGCCGACGGCCGTCGCCACGACGGGCGTCGAGGGGCTCAAGGCGATCGTGCCGATCTCCGGGATCTCGTCGTGGTACGACTACTACCGCGCGGGCGGCGGTGTGGTGGCGCCCGGCGGCTACCAGGGCGAGGACGCCGACGTCCTGGCCGAGTACGTGCACACCCGCGCCGACCGGGAGGTCTGCCGGCCCGTCATCGACCGGCTCACCCGCGAACAGGACCGGGTGACGGGCGACTTCACCCCCTTCTGGCAGGAGCGGGACTACCTCCGCGACGCCGGGCGGATCAAGGCGGGCGTGTTCCTGGTCCACGGCGGCAACGACTGGAACGTGCGGACGGGGCACTTCGGGCAGCTGTGGGAGGCGCTGAAGAAGCACGGCGTCCCGCGGAAGCTGTGGCTCCATCAGGCCGGCCACGTCAACCCGATGCCGCTGCGCATGGAGGAGTGGCTCGACCGGCTGCACCTCTGGTTCGACCACTGGCTGTACGGGCTGGACAACGGCGCGCTCGCCGAACCGCCCGTCGAGGTCGAGCAGTCGGACTTCAGCTGGCGGCGGCAGTCCGACTGGCCCGCCCGCGGCACCCGCGACGTCCGGCTGTGGCTGAACGAGGGCGGGCTCGGCCCGCTGCCCGGGAGGCCCGTGCGGCAGACGGCGACCGACCGGGGCCGCACCGTACCCGCCGAGGACCTCGTCGCGGACCCGGGCACCGCCCGGCCGGACCGGCTCGCGTACACCACCGGCCCGCTGCCGGCCGACCTCAGGGTCAACGGCGTGCCGGAGCTGTCGGTACGGGCCTCGCTCGACGGCTCGTCACCGTATGTGACCGCGCTGCTGGTCGACTACGGGACCGACACCCGGGCGACGGCCGGCACGGTCACGGACATCAGCCGGCAGGTCTGCTACGGCGAGGGCGTCCCCGGGGACACCGGATGCGCCTACCGCACCCGGCACCGCACCGAGACCGCCGACTTCAAGATCGTCTCGCGTGGCTGGCTGGACATCCGCAACCGGCACTCGGTGGAGCGGCAGAGCAGGGTCGTCGAGGGCCGCGAGTACCGGCTGGAGTGGGCGATGCAGCCCCAGGACCACGTCTTCGAGAAGGGCCACCGGCTGGGCGTGGTGCTGATCTCCACCGACCACGACCACACCCTGCGCCACCCGGCCGGGACGGAGCTGGCCGTCCGGGCCGGGGTCAGCAGCGTCACCCTGCCGGTCGCCGGGTAGCGCGGCGGCCGCGCGTCAGCCCGCCGTCCCCGGGACGTGGCCGGCGTCCTGGGGGCGGACGTCCCTGAGCAGGCAGGTCAGCCGGGCCGTGCAGACCCGCCGGTCCTGCTCGTCGGTGATCACGATCTCGTAGGTGGCGGTGGAGCGGCCCCGGTGCACGGGCGAGGCCACGCCCGTCACCTGTCCGGAGCGCACCCCCCGGTGGTGTGTGCAGTTGAGGTCCACACCGACGGCGATCCTCGAACTGCCGCCGTGCAGCATGGAGCCGACCGAGCCGAGCGTCTCGGCCAGCACCGCCGACGCCCCGCCGTGCAGCAGCCCGTACGGCTGGGTGTTGCCCTCGACCGGCATCGTGCCCACGACGCGCTCCGCCGAGGCCTCGACGATCCGCACGCCCATCCGGTTGCCGAGCGTCCCCGCCGAGAACAGCGCGGGCAGGTCGACGCCGAGTGCGGCGTACTCGTCGACGACCTCCTGCGGGAACTTCACCGTCGTCTGCTCACCCATGGGCCGGCTCCGATCGTCGTGCGTCTGCGGTGTGCGGGGGCACTCCGCCGCCTGAGCGGACGCTCAGTCGGTCGGTGATTGTTCCAGACGTACGATGACGGACTTGCTGGCGGGGGTGTTGCTGGTGTCCGCGGTGGCGTCCAGCGGCACCAGCACGTTGGTCTCCGGGTAGTACGCGGCGGCGCAGCCCCGCGCGGTCGGGTAGTGCACCACGCGGAAGCCGGGCGCCCGCCGCTCCACGCCGTCCGTCCACTCGCCGACGAGATCGGCGTACGCGCCGTCCGCGAGCCCCAGCGCCGCCGCGTCCTCCGGGTTGACCAGGACGACGCGGCGGCCGCCCCGGACGCCCCGGTAGCGGTCGTCGAGTCCGTAGACCGTGGTGTTGTACTGGTCGTGGGAGCGCAGCGTCTGCAGCAGCAGCCGGCCCTCGGGGACCTTCGGGTACTCCACCGGCGCCGCGGTGAAGTTCGCCCGGCCCGTCGCCGTGGGGAAGCGGCGCTCGTCGCGCGGGGCGTGCGGGAGGGTGAAACCGCCGGGGCGGGCGATTCTCGTGTTGAAGTCCTCGAACCCGGGCACGACCCGGGAGATCCGGTCCCGGATGGCGGCGTAGTCGCTCTCGAACTCCTCCCAGGGGGTCCTGGAGGTCGGGCCGAGCACCGCGCGGGCCAGCCGCGCCACGATCGCGGGCTCGGACAGCAGGTGCCCGCTCGCCGGCGGCAGGTTGCCGCGGGACGCGTGCACCATGCCCATGGAGTCCTCGACCGTCACGAACTGCCGGCCGCCCCGCTGCTCGTCCCGGTCGCTCCGGCCGAGCGTGGGCAGGATCAGCGCCCGCTTCCCGGTCACCGCGTGCGAGCGGTTGAGCTTCGTCGACACGTGCACCGTGAGCCGGGCCCGGCGCATCGCCGCCTCCGTGACCCCGGTGTCGGGCGTGGCGCTGACGAAGTTGCCGCCCATGGCGAAGAACACCTTCGCCTCGCCGTCCCGCAGCGCCCGGATGGCCCGCACGGTGTCGAGGCCGTGGTGCCGCGGCGGGGCGAAGCCGAACTCCTGCTCAAGGGCGTCCAGGAAGCCCTCCGAGGGGCGCTCGAAGATCCCCATCGTGCGGTCGCCCTGGACGTTGGAGTGGCCGCGCACCGGGCACACCCCGGCGCCGGGACGGCCGACGCAGCCGCGGAGCAGCAGCAGGTTGACGACCTCGCGGATGGTGGCGACGGCGTGCTTGTGCTGGGTCAGCCCCATCGCCCAGCAGACGATCGTCCGCTCGGAGGCGAGCACCATGCGCGCCGCGCGCTCGACGTCCGCGCGGTCCAGGCCGGTCGCGGCGAGCGTCTCGTCCCAGTCCGCGGCGCGCGCGGCGGCGGCGAACTCCTCGTAGCCGTGCGTGTACTGCCGTACGAACGCCTCGTCGACCCCGTCCGGCGCCTGGAGGACCAGCTTGCCGAGCAGCCGGAACAGGGCCTGGTCGCCGCCTATGCGGATCTGGAGGAAGAGGTCGGTGAGCGGGACGCCCTTGATCAGGCCCCGGGGGGTCTGCGGGTTCTTGAACCGCTCCAGTCCGGCCTCGGGCAGCGGGTTCACCGAAATGATCCTCGTTCCGGACCGCTTGGCCTCCTCCAGCGCGGACAGCATCCGCGGATGGTTGGTGCCCGGGTTCTGCCCGGCGATGATGATCAGGTCGGCCCGGTGCAGGTCCTCCAGCAGGACGCTGCCCTTGCCCTCGCCCAGCGTCTCGGTCAGCGCCGAGCCGGAGGACTCGTGGCACATGTTGGAGCAGTCCGGCAGGTTGTTGGTGCCGAACTCGCGGGCGAAGAGCTGCAGCAGGAAGGCGGCCTCGTTGCCGGTGCGGCCCGAGGTGTAGAAGACGGCCTCGTCGGGGGAGTCCAGCGCCCGCAGCTCCCCGGCGATGATCTCGAAGGCCCGCTCCCAGGTCACCGGCTCGTAGTGGTCCGCGCCCTCCGCGAGGTACACGGGCCGGGTGATCCGGCCCTGCTGGCCCAGCCAGTACCCGCTGCGGGAGGCCAGGTCGGACACCGGGTGCGCGGCGAAGAACTCCGGTGTGACCCGGCGCAGCGTCGCCTCCTCGGCCACCGCCTTCGCGCCGTTCTCGCAGAACTCCGCCACATGGCGGCGCTCGCCCTCGGGCCAGGCGCAGCCGGGGCAGTCGAAGCCGTCCTTCTGGTTGACCTTGAGCAGGGTGCGGGCGGTGCGCGCCACCCCCATCTGCTGCTGCGCGATCCTGAGTGTGTGCCCGATCGCGGGAAGGCCGGCCGCGCTGTGCCGGGGGGCGTCGACCCGGGGCGCGTCCTGCACCGGGTCGCCTTCGGGCGGCTTGGTGGCCATCGTGTTCTCCTTCGGGCGCGGACGGTCGGGGGAGGACGTGACGTGACCCTTCGATCCTGTCACGAGGCGCCGGTCCCGGGCGGGCGGCCGTCGGCCCGTGCCCGTCCGGGGGCGGGCACGGGCGGCACTGTCGGTGGGCCGTGGCAGGATCGGGGGCGTGGCTGAGACAGCGTCGAAGAAGACCCATGAGGAAACCCGTCCGCGCCTGCTCCTCATGGACGGGCACTCGCTGGCGTACCGGGCGTTCTTCGCCCTGCCCGCGGAGAACTTCACCACCGCGAGCGGCCAGACGACCAACGCGGTCTACGGCTTCGCGTCGATGCTGGCGAACACGCTCCGCGACGAGGCGCCCACGCACTTCGCCGTGGCCTTCGACGTCTCCCGGAAGACCTGGCGGTCCCGGGACTTCCCCGAGTACAAGGCCAACCGCTCCTCGACCCCGGACGAGTTCAAGGGCCAGGTCGAGCTGATCGGCGAGCTGCTCGACACGATGAACGCGGTGCGGTTCGCGGTGGACGGCTTCGAGGCCGACGACATCATCGCGACCCTGGCCACCCAGGCCGAGGCCGCGGGCTTCGAGGTGCTGATCGTCACCGGCGACCGGGACTCCTTCCAGCTGGTCTCCGACCACGTCACGGTGCTCTACCCGACCAAGGGCGTCAGCGAGCTGACCCGCTTCACCCCGGAGAAGGTCCAGGAGAAGTACGGGCTGACCCCCTCCCAGTACCCGGACTTCGCCGCCCTGCGCGGCGACCCGTCCGACAACCTCCCGGGCATCCCCGGCGTCGGCGAGAAGACCGCCACCAAGTGGATCAGCCAGTTCGGCTCGTTCGCGGAGCTGGTCGGGCGCGCCGACGAGGTCAAGGGCAAGGTCGGCCAGGCGCTCCGCGACCATCTGGAGGCCGTCAGGCTCAACCGTCACCTGACGGAACTGGTCCGTGACGTGGAGCTGCCGAAGTCCGTCGCCGACCTCGGGCGCGCGCCGTACGACCGGACCGCGCTGAAGGGCTTCCTGGAGGTCCTGGAGATCCGCAACCCGAGCCTGCGCGAGCGGCTGCTCGCCGTCGACCCGGGCGCCGCCGAGGACGACGTCCCGGCCCCGGCCGCCGGCGTGGAGCTGGACGGCAGTGTGCTCGGCCCCGGCGAGCTGGCGCCCTGGCTGGAGCGGCACGGCGGACAGCCCCTCGGTGTCGCCTCGGTCGCCGCCTGGGCGCTGGGCGTCGGCAGCGTCAGCGAGATCGCGCTCGCGGCCGCCGGGGGAGAGGCGGCCTGGTTCGACACGACCCGGCTCGACGAGGCCGACGAGCGGGCCCTCGCCGCCTGGCTCGCCGACCCGGACCGGCCGAAGGTCGTGCACAGCGCGAAGGAGGCGCTGAGGGTCCTCCCCGAGTACGGATGGGACCTGCGGGGCATCGCCATGGACACCGCCCTCGCCGCCTACCTGGTCAAGCCCGGCCGCCGGTCCTTCGCGCTGGACGCCCTCTCCGTGGAGTACCTGCATCGCGAGCTGGCCCCGGCCGCCGCCGACGGGCAGCTGGCCTTCGGCACCGAGGACGAGCAGGCCGAGGCCGACGCCCTGATGGCGCAGGCCCGTGCGGTCCTCGACCTGGGCGAGGCCTTCGGCGGGAAGCTCGAGGAGGTCGGCGCCGGCGAGCTGCTGCACGGCATGGAACTGCCCACGTCGCTGCTCCTGGCGAGGATGGAGCGGCACGGCATCCGCGCCGACCGGGCCCATCTGGAGGCCATGGAGCAGCAGTTCGCCGGGGCGGTGCAGCAGGCCGTCAAGGAGGCGCACGCCTCGGTGGGCCACGAGTTCAACCTCGGCTCGCCCAAGCAGCTCCAGGAGGTCTTCTTCGGGGAGCTGAACCTCCCCAAGACCAAGAAGACCAAGACCGGCTACACCACCGACGCCGACGCGCTGGCCTGGCTCTCCGGCCAGACCGACCACGAGCTGCCGGTCATCATGCTGCGCCACCGCGAGCAGGCCCGGCTGCGCTCCACCGTCGAGGGCCTGATCAAGACCATCGCCGCGGACGGCCGGATCCACACCACCTTCAGCCAGACGGTGGCCGCGACCGGACGGCTCTCCTCCACCGACCCGAACCTGCAGAACGTGCCGGTGCGCACGGACGAGGGCCGGGCGATCCGCCGCGGCTTCGTCGTCGGCGAGGGCTTCGAGTCGCTGATGACCGCCGACTACAGCCAGATCGAGCTGCGCGTCATGGCCCACCTCTCGGAGGACGAGGGCCTGATCGAGGCGTTCACCTCGGGCGAGGACCTGCACACGACGGTGGCCTCCCAGGTCTTCGGCGTGGACCGGTCCGAGGTCGACGCGGAGATGCGCCGCAAGACCAAGGCGATGTCGTACGGACTGGCCTACGGCCTCTCCGCGTTCGGCCTCAGCCAGCAGCTGAACATCGAGGCGGCCGAGGCACGGACCCTGATGGACACCTACTTCGAGCGGTTCGGCGGGGTCCGCGACTATCTGCGCCGTGTCGTGGACGAGGCGCGGGCCACGGGGTACACGGCGACGATGTCCGGCCGCCGGCGGTACCTCCCGGACCTCAACAGCGACAACCGCCAGCGCCGCGAGGCGGCCGAGCGCATGGCGCTGAACGCGCCGATCCAGGGCACGGCGGCGGACATCGTCAAGATGGCGATGCTGCGGGTCGACGAGGGGCTGCGGGCGGCGGGGCTCACCTCCCGGATGCTGCTCCAGGTCCACGACGAGATCGTCCTGGAGATCGCCCCGGGCGAGCGGGAGCGGGTCGAGGAACTCGTCCGCCGTGAGATGTCCGCGGCGGCGGAGCTGCGCGCACCGCTGGACGTCTCGGTCGGCGTCGGCCCGGACTGGGAGTCCGCCGCCCACTGACACCACCGGGGCGGGGCCGCGGGACACCACCGGGGCGGGCGCCGCGGACGGGCACGGGGCGCGCCGAGTGATCGTGCGGCGCCGCGCGGTGGGCCCGGCGTGCTGTGCGCCCGGGGTGCGGTGGACCCGGCGTGCGTGCGCGGCGTCGCCCCTTCGTCCGGCGACTGCGAACCGGGGCGTGAGCCGCCCGGCGTCGCGTCTTCCGGGCCGGCGTTCCCGCGCGGGCGCTGCGGGGGGCCGCTGCCGCCATGGGCGGCTGATCCCGCGCGGCCTTCGCCGGGCCGGCGTTTCCGTGCGGTGCCGCGTGCGTTGCGGGTGCCGTGGGTGACGCGGGTGCCGCGGGTGACGGCGGGTGCCTGACGCGGCGTCCGGTGCGGGCGTTCCGGCGCCGGCCGGGACCTCGGCCGGTCCGGCCCTCTCGCGGGGGCGTTGCGGGGCTGGGGCTCGTGCCCGATGCGGCGTCCGGTAGGCGTGAGCCCGCACCGGCCCGGACTCGACCGGCTCTCCGTTGGCCGGGGCCGTCAGGACACACCCGCCCGCTCCGGCGGGGGCGCCGTGTCCGGGCCCGTGCTCCGCCGCGACCGCACCCGGACCGCCGCGCCGTACAGCACCACGCCCACCGCGAGCCCGGCCCCCACCCCGAAGCACACGGTCGGAACGATGTCGAGGGGCGTGTCGATCCCGCCCCGGTAGTGGTAGAAGCGCACACAGCGATGCACCGTCGACGCCAGTACGCACAGCGTCAGCAGGACCACCGCGGCCCACCGCCCCCGCCGGCCGACCGACGGCACGGGCACCGGGCCGGCGCTCCCCGGAGCGTGCTGCCACGCGGACCGGGTGAACCAGCCCAGCGCCACCAGCGCCAGGATCGAACTCCCGTACTGCGTGTACGTGTAGAGGGGGATTCCGGCAACGGATTCCGCGAGCACCGGCAGCGCCCGCGTGCCCCAGCGGTCGAGGTGGGTGAACGCGTCCCAGACCACATGCGTCGCCGCACCGATCGCCGCCGAGACGCAGAACCACAGCGCCAGTGCCGCCCGGCTCCGGTCGTGCCGGGCGCCGCCCCGCGCGACGGCGTGGGCGCGTGCCTGAAGGCGCCGCGGGAGCAGGGCCAGCAGCGGTTCACGCACCATCAGCCAGAGCCCCACCAGCCCCGCCGCGACGGCGACGTCGACCGTCAGCACCCCCAGCGGGCCATGCGTCACTTCGCCGAACCGCATCGCACCGGGCAGCACACCGGCCGTGAAGTAGGTCGCGTCGGGTGCGAACGAGCCCGCGACGAGCGCCGAGGCCACCAGCGGCCCCCGCGCCGTGCCGTCCCTGCGGATGCAGGGCAGTACCGCCGCCGCGTGGCTGAGTGTGAAAGGCATGGTCGGCCGCCTCGTGAGACTGCTCGGGCAAATGCCAACCAGTATGCGGGAATCCGGCGGTGCGCCGGGCGATCCGGACGCCCGCATGCCGACTGTGGACGCGGGGTGAACACCCGGCGAGAGTGGCCGGGGCGCCTGTGTCGCGGTGCGGGGGGTTGCCGTAGTGTCGCACGGTACATCGCGCGCGAGCGCGAACAGCGGCCTACGGGGAGGGGACCAGGGGTATGGCAGCGCAATTCGGCCGCCGGCTGCGCAAGGGGGCCACCACCACGGCGGTGGCGGCGGTCGCCGTGGCCGCGCTCTCCGCGTCGCAGGCGCCGGGTGTCGTGCCGACCGCCACCGGCGGTGACGCCCGAGGTTCCGAAGCGACCCCGCCCGCGGGCTCCTCGGCGACCGGCGACTCCCCCTACCACACGGACCTGCCGCCGCTGAACAGCCCCAACAAGCCCGGTGCCTCGCCCCCGCTGCCCGTGACGGGCGAGGCGGAGGCCGGGATCCCGGCCACGGTGCTGGGCGCGTACAAGCAGGCCGAGCAGACCGTCGCCGCGAGCAATCCCGGCTGCCGCCTCCCCTGGCAACTGCTCGCCGCGATCGGCAAGGTCGAGTCCGGCCAGGCGCGCGGCGGGCGGGTCGACGCCGACGGCACGACGTTCTCCCCGATCCTCGGCCCGGTGCTGAACGGGGTGGGGTTCGCCGACATCCCCGACACCGACGGCGGCGCGTACGACGGCGACCGCACCCACGACCGCGCGGTCGGCCCGATGCAGTTCATCCCGTCGACCTGGGCCACCTGGGGCCAGGACGCCAACGGCGACGGCCGCAGGGACCCGAACAACATCCACGACGCGGCGCTCGCCGCCGCGAAGTACCTCTGTGCGGGCGGCCGCGACCTGTCCGTCAAGGAGGACCTCGACAGGGCGATCCTGAGCTACAACCGCTCCAGGGAGTACCTGCGGACGGTCCTGTCCTGGTTCGAGTACTACCAGCGGGGCACCCACGAGGTCCCCGACGGATCGGGTGTCCTGCCCGTCGAGAGCAGTGGCAGCGGCTCCACGACCACGCCCGTCACGCCGACCACGCCCGTCACTCCCACGAAGCCGACCGCACCGGCCGTGCCCGCCGCACCGGCCAAGCCGACCACACCGGGCACCGCTCCCGCGCCGTCGCCGTCCCCCTCGGCACCCGGCGGCCCGACCGGGAGCCCCAAGCCTCCCCCGGCGAAGCCGGGCCCCGGCACGCCGTCCCCGGGCCCGACCACCCCGACCACCCCGGCGAAGCCGTCCCACCCGTCCCCTCCGACGTCCGCGACGGTGTTCGGCATCGAGAACGCCGGCGGCGGACGTCCCACCGCCACCGCCGGCGAGGACTTCGCCGAGCTGCCGAAGGTCCGCGCGAAGAGCCGCTCCGGTCGGCCGGTCGTGGGCGCCGACCTGGTCTTCGAACTCGTCGGCGAGACCGACGCCCGCTTCTCCGGTGACCGCACGAGCGCGGTCGTGCGCACCGGTGAGGGCGGCCTGGCCGCCGCGCCCGCGCTGAAGGCCGGTGAGAAGACCGGTGACTTCACCATCCGGGTGACCGTCGCCGGCCGGGCCCTGCCCCGGCTCGACTACACCGCGACCGTCACCCCCCGCCAGGCGGACGCCCTCGCTCGGACCGGCGACGAGGAGCTGACGGCCTCGCCGTCCTCCGAGTTCGCCCACGCGGTCGAGGTCACCGCCACGTTCAAGGGCGCGACGGCCGCGGGTGTGGCCGTCACGGCCACGATGGCCGGCGCGGCCGACGACCCGGACGAGAACCCCGGGGGCCCGTACTTCAAGGACGCCGAGGGCGATCCGGTCCGCACGCTCACGGAGCTGAGGACCGACGCCGACGGCATGCTGGTGCTGCCGCGGATCTTCTCGGACGACCGGTCCGGCACGTTCCTGCTGCGCCTGACGACCGAGGGCGGCGCCGTGCTGACCCTCGAACTCCGGGTCGCCGTCCCGGACACCACGGATACCCCGGCCGCCCCGGACACCCCCGCCGCCCCGGACACCCCGGCAGCCTCGGACACCCCGGCAGCCTCGGACACCCCGGCAGCCTCGGAATCCCCCGCCGCCTGACCCGGCGGGCCGCAGACCGCGCCGCCCCTCCGCGTGTATCCCCGCGCAGGGGCGGCGCCGTGTGCGGTGCGACGTGTTCTCTTCTCGATGCCCCGTTGCTACGGTGCCCCCGCCCGCTGCCCTGACGCACCATCAGTCCGCGTACCCGGGAGGCCGACCATGCGCGCCCTCGTCGCCGTTGCCGCCGGGCTGGCCCCCGTGCTGCTCGTCGTGCTGCTCCTCGCCGTCCTCGACGCGCCGCCCGGGCAGACCTCGCCCAGACCCCTCCTCACCACGGTCCCCGGACCCTTGAAGTCTTGAAGTAGCGGGAGGGGCAGCCGCCGTGCGCCGCAGAGCAAGTCTCGTGCTCCTGTCGTTCGCCGTCTTCTTCGCTGCGCTGGCGCCGGTGCTGCGCTGGTACGCCTTCCCCCAACTGGCCAAGATCCCCCCGGGCCTGTACCAGGAGACGGTGCTGGAGGCGAGACCGGCGACCCTGCTGCGGTACGACACCATGCGGGCCGAGCGGGTGGAGAAGGTCACCATCGTGCAGACCCTCAGGGGCAACGTGGAGGAGTCGGAGCGGATCGGGCGCCGCACGGGCCGGGACGTGGTGGTCTGGGACTCGCTCTCCCACGTCCAAGGGCCGGACGGGAAGACCGTCTCCCAGATCCCCGAGCGGTACATCTTCGACGCCCACACCCAGGCACCCGTGCACGCCCCGGGGGAGATGGTCGACGGCGACCCCGTCCGGCGCGAGGGCATCGAGTTCAAGTGGCCCTTCCTCACCGAGAAGCGGGACTACGCGTACTTCGACGCCCAGACCAGGACCTCCGCCCCCATCCACTACAGGGGGACCCGGACCTTCCGCGGACTGGAGGTCTACTACTTCGAGCAGACGGTCCCGTGGACACGGGTGCCGTACCCGAAGAAGATGCCGATACCCGGCATCGACGCGGCGACGCTGGAGGAGCGGACCGGCACCACCCGCTGGTACACCACCACACGCATGTTCTGGGTCGAGCCGGTCACCGGGGCACCCGTCAACGGCGAGGAGATCCACACCGAGGAACTGCGCGGCGGTTCGCTGCTCGGCGGCCGCGACCGGGTGACCGCGTTCTCCGGGCACGTCCGGATGCGCGAGGACTACGTGGACCGCACGGTCGCCCAGGTGTCGTCCCAGCGCGGGCTCGTGCTGCTGCTGGTCTCCCGCCTGCCGTGGACCTTCCTGGGCCTCGGCGCGGGCCTCCTCGCGGTCTCCCTCCTCCTCGAAGCACGCTCACGCCGACCCGGCGGCGCCGGCCGCGGCGCGCCCGATCGCCACGGCGACGGCACGCCGGGTCGCGGCGAGGGCGGCGCGCCTGACCGCGAGCCCGGGCCGGCCGGGGCGTGAGGAGCACCGCCGCGGTTCCCGGTCCGCGGGGCGGGCGTCAGCGCTTCACACCCCGCGTGGGCTCCGCCGTCGCCGGGTCCTCCGGCCAGGGGTGCTTCGGGTAGCGCCCGCGCAGTTCGGCCCGCACCGCCCGGTAGCCGTCGCGCCAGAACGAGGCGAGGTCCGCGGTCACCGCCGCGGGACGCCCCGCGGGGGAGAGGAGATGGACGAGCACGGGCACCCCCGCCAGGCGCGGTGTCTGAAGGAGCCCGAACAACTCCTGGACCTTCACGGCCAGCACGGGCTGCTCGCCCGTGTAGTCCACCCGGATCCGCGACCCGCTGGGCACCTCGATCCGCTCCGGGGCCAGTTCGTCGAGGCGGGCCGCCTCGCCTGTGGCCCAGGGCAGCAGCCGTCGCAGGCACGGCCCGGCGTCGATCCCCGCCAGATCGGCCCGGCGGCGGGCCCGGGAAAGCTCCGGTTCCAGCCACTCACCGGCGCGGTCCAGCAGGGCCGCGGCCGACATGTCCGGCCAGGGGGCGCCCCGTACCCGGTGCAGAAAACCGAGCCGCTGCCGCAGCGCCACGGCGTCCCGCGACCACCCCAGCAGCCCCGGGCCCTCGCGCCGGAGTCCCTCCAGCAGCGCGTCCCGGACCAGCCCGGCCGCCGGCTCCGGCAGCGGGCGTACGGACAGCTCCACCGCGCCCAGCCGCTCCACCCGGCGGGCGGCGACGTCGCCGCCCGCCCAGCGCACCTCCTCGCCGAGGGAGCGCAGATGCTCAGCGGCGGCGCGTGCCGTCCCCTCGTCCACGGCGGCGGCGAGCCGCACCCGCGCGGACGCGGCCTGCGCCGCCCGGTCGGCCACCGCCACCGCCAGCCAGGTGGAGCCTCGCAGCGGTGAGCCCTCGCCGAGCTCCGCGCCGGTCCCGGAGACCATCAGGTACGAGGTGCCGCTCCTCACCCGCGCGATGCGCTCGGGGAAGGCGAGCGCGGTCACGAACCCGGCGACCGTGTCGTCGGAGGCGGAGGCGGAGGCGGAGGCGGAGGCGGAAGCGGAAGCATGGCCGGGGCCGGGGGCGGCCAGGTCGTCCCCGGCGTCGGCCGGGGCGGCGGTGCCGGCCGGGGTGTCCCCCGCCCCGCCGAGCGAGCGGGTCAGCCGGTCCGCCTCCGCGCGCCAGCGGGCGGCGTAGCCGTCGCGGCCGCTACGGGCCGTGCGCCAGGCGGCCGCCAGGTCGTCCCCGTACTCCCGCGGGGGTTCCTCGCTCAGCAGCGCGACGACCTCGGCGGCGCGCCGCGGACCCACCTCCGGCGCGCCGTCGACCAGGGCTCGCGCGAGCCGCGGGTGGAGTCCGAGCCGGGCCATCCGCCGCCCCCGGCCGGTCGCCCGCCCCGACGGGCCGACCGCGCCCACGGCCGCGAGGACCGAGCGGGCCGCCGCCATCGCGCCCGGGGGCGGCGGATCCGGCAGGGCGAGGCCGGCCGCGTCCGGATCGCCCCAGCACGCCGCCTGCAGGGCGAACGCCGTCAGGTCCGCCACCCGGATCTCCGGCGCGGGGAATCGCGGCAGCCGGGCGTGCTCCGCCTCGGCCCAGCAGCGGTAGACCGTGCCGGGAGCCTCGCGCCCCGCCCGGCCCGCCCGCTGCCGGGCCGCGGCCCGGGAGGCCCGTACCGTCGTGAGCGAGCCGAGGCCCCGGGCGTGGTCGGTGCGCGGCTCCCGGGCGAGTCCGGCGTCCACGACGACCCGCACGCCCGGCACGGTCAGCGACGACTCCGCGACCGAGGTCGCCAGCACCACCCTGCGGTGCCGTCCGGGGGAGAGCGCCGCGTCCTGCACGGCCGCCGGTGCCCGCCCGTGCACCTGGAGCACCTCCGCCCCGGTGTCCCCGAGCAGCCGGGCGACCCGCGCGATCTCGGCCACCCCCGGCAGGAAGCAGAGCACGTCCCCGGTCCGCTCGGCCAGCGCCCCGCGGACCACCGACGCCACATGTGCGAGCAGCGCCGGGTCGACCCGGGTGCCGTGCGGCGGGCGCACCGGGCGGGCGGGTGGCGCCCACACCACCTCGACCGGGTGGGCGGTGCCCTCGGCCCGGACGACCGGAGCGTCGCCGAGGAGCCGGGCCCAGCCCTCCGCGTCCGTCGTGGCCGACGCCGCCACCAGCCGCAGTTCGGGCCGCAGGGTCTCGCGCACGTCGAGCAGGAACGCCGCCGCGGTGTCCGCGTCCAGGTGCCGCTCGTGGCACTCGTCGAGGATCACGGTGCCGACCCCGGGGAGTTCCTGGTCGCGCTGGAGGCGCTGGAGCAGCACGCCCGTGGTGACGACCTCGACGGCGGTGTCCGGTCCGACGACCCGCTCTCCGCGCACCGTGAAGCCGACCCGGCCGCCCGCCTTCTCGCCGAGCAGCCACGCCATCCGCCGTGCCGCCGCCCGCGCCGCGATCCGCCGCGGCTCGGCGACCACCACCCGGCCCCGGGCGCCGGCGCCGGCGTCGTCCGTCAGTCCGGCGAGCGCGATCGGCACGAGTGTCGTCTTGCCCGTGCCGGGCGGCGCGCACAGCACGGCGGCGCCGCGGGTGTCCAGGGCCCGTCGCAGCGCGGGGAGGGCCGTGCCTACGGGAAGCAGGCCGAGGGCCTCCTCGCGGACCACGTCAGGTCGCCCCGTCCAGGGGGCCGGTCCCGCTCCGCTCGCAGACGAAGATCGCCGTCCCCGGGATCAGGTTCCCGCGCAGCGGGGACCAGCCGCCCCACTCCTGGCTGTTCCAGGCCGGCCACTCCGGCTCCACCAGGTCGGCCAGCCGGAAGCCGGACGCCACCACGTCGCGGACGCGGTCCCCGATCGTCCGGTGGTGCTCGACGTAGACGGCCCGGCCGTCCTCGTCCTGCTCCACGTACGGGATGCGGTCGAAGTACGAGGCGGAGACTCCGAGCCCCTCGGGGCCCGGTTCGTCGGGGAACGCCCAGCGGAAGGGGTGCGTGACCGAGAAGACCCACCGCCCGCCGGGCCGCAGGACCCGCCGCACCTCCCGGAACACGCGCACCGGGTCGGCCACGAACGGCACGGCCCCGAACGCGGAGCACGCCAGGTCGAAGGAGCCGTCGGCGAAGGGCAGCGCGCGGGCGTCCGCCTCGACCAGGGGGAAGCCGGCGCCGATCCGCAGGGCGTGCTGGAGCTGGCGGTGCGAGAGGTCCAGGGCCACCGGACGCGCGCCCTGGGCCAGCAGCCAGCGGGAGCACTGGGCCGCTCCGGCGCCGACCTCCAGTACGTCGGCGCCCCGCAGGGACTCCGCCGGACCGAGCAGCCGGGCCTCGGCCTCGTCCAGGCCCTCGGGGCACCAGACGAACCGGTCGTCCCCGAGGAAGGAGCCGTGCTCGCTCTGGTACTCGTCGGCGTTGCGGTCCCACCAGCCGCGGCTGGCGCGGCTGCTCTCCGCACCGCCGGTGGGGCGCCGGGTCGCCTGCGGTTCGTGCTCTTGGATCATCTCGCCCGTCGTTGTACGTTGCCGGTGCCTCGCCCGGAAGTGCCGCGAGGGCCCCCTGGGGCCGTGTCGCGGGGAGCGAGGCGCGGCCGTCATGGCCTCGGCGAACCCTGGTTGTGCCGGGTATGCGGAGTTCCGCCCCGGGTGGGGGCCTTCGCGCATTGACCGTGCCCTGCCGCCCCCGTATGCTAAAGGTTGCGCTGCGGGCTTGCGCGCCTCAGACGGAGCAGGCCGCGCTCGCATCTGCTGTATGTCCCCTCGGTTGTCGAGGCGCCATTCCTGCTGGGGTTGGCGCTTCCTTGGCTGTCCGGCTTCTGCAGCTGCGATACGGGCTCACGGCGTAGCAGTACCTACGACTTCAATGTCCGTACCGGAGCCCTTTCCCACATGACGAGCAGCACCGAGACCACCGCCACCACCCCGCAGGTTGCGGTCAACGACATCGGTAACGAGGAAGCCTTCCTCGCCGCGATCGACGAGACGATCAAGTACTTCAACGACGGCGACATCGTCGACGGCGTCATCGTGAAGGTCGACCGGGACGAGGTCCTGCTCGACATCGGTTACAAGACCGAAGGTGTCATCCCGAGCCGCGAGCTCTCGATCAAGCACGACGTCGACCCCAACGAGGTCGTCGCCGTCGGTGACGAGATCGAGGCCCTCGTCCTCCAGAAGGAGGACAAGGAAGGCCGCCTGATCCTCTCGAAGAAGCGCGCCCAGTACGAGCGTGCCTGGGGCACCATCGAGAAGATCAAGGAAGAGGACGGCATCGTCACCGGTACCGTCATCGAGGTCGTCAAGGGTGGTCTCATCCTCGACATCGGCCTCCGCGGCTTCCTCCCGGCCTCCCTGGTCGAGATGCGCCGTGTCCGCGACCTCCAGCCGTACGTCGGCAAGGAGCTCGAGGCGAAGATCATCGAGCTGGACAAGAACCGCAACAACGTGGTCCTGTCCCGCCGCGCCTGGCTGGAGCAGACCCAGTCCGAGGTCCGCCAGACGTTCCTCACCACCCTGCAGAAGGGCCAGGTCCGGTCCGGCGTCGTCTCCTCGATCGTCAACTTCGGTGCCTTCGTGGACCTGGGCGGCGTCGACGGCCTGGTGCACGTCTCCGAGCTGTCCTGGAAGCACATCGACCACCCGTCCGAGGTCGTCGAGGTCGGCCAGGAAGTCACCGTCGAGGTCCTCGACGTCGACATGGACCGCGAGCGTGTCTCCCTGTCGCTGAAGGCGACGCAGGAAGACCCGTGGCAGCAGTTCGCCCGCACCCACCAGATCGGCCAGGTCGTCCCGGGCAAGGTCACCAAGCTGGTGCCGTTCGGCGCGTTCGTCCGCGTGGACGAGGGCATCGAGGGTCTGGTCCACATCTCCGAGCTGGCCGAGCGCCACGTGGAGATCCCGGAGCAGGTCGTCCAGGTCAACGACGAGATCTTCGTCAAGGTCATCGACATCGACCTCGAGCGTCGCCGGATCTCGCTGTCCCTCAAGCAGGCCAACGAGTCCTTCGGCGCCGACCCGGCCGCGGTCGAGTTCGACCCGACCCTCTACGGCATGGCCGCGTCCTACGACGACCAGGGCAACTACATCTACCCCGAGGGCTTCGACCCCGAGACCAACGACTGGCTCGAGGGCTACGAGAAGCAGCGCGAGGAGTGGGAGGGCCAGTACGCCGAGGCGCAGCAGCGCTTCGAGCAGCACCAGGCGCAGGTCATCAAGTCCCGCGAGGCCGACGAGCAGGCCGCTGCCGAGGGCGGGCAGGCCGCTCCGGCCGCCGCGCCGCAGGGCGGTTCGTACTCCTCGGAGTCGGACGACAACTCCGGCGCCCTGGCGTCGGACGAGGCCCTCGCCGCGCTCCGCGAGAAGCTGGCGGGCGGCCAGAGCTGAGGCTCCCGCCGGCCACCGGGCAACCGGTGCGGAGGCCCGCCCCCTTCACGGGGGGCGGGCCTCCGCCCTTTTCCGAACGCGCCCCGACCGAACACGCCCCGAGCGAACGCGCCCCCGACCCCGAGCGAACGCGCCGATGCCCCGCCCGACCGGCTCCGCGGTGCGACCCGGGCACCGCCGGGAATGATCGCAGCGGGTGCGGGGTTGATACCTCAGACACGGAGAAGGGGCGGTAACGGTGCGAGATCCGCAGAGTCTGTACGAGTGGGAGCCGAAGGGCCTGGCGGTCGTCGACGTGGCGCTGGCACAGGAGTCGGCCGGGCTCGCCATGCTGTACCACTTCGACGGGTACATCGACGCGGGCGAGACGGGCGAGCAGCTCGTCACCGCCCTGCTCGGATCCCTGCCCCACCAGGTGGTCGCCCGCTTCGACCACGACCGGCTCGTCGACTACCGGGCCCGCCGCCCGCTGCTCACCTTCCGGCGGGACCGCTGGACCGCCTTCGAGACCCCCTCGCTGGAAGTCCGGCTGGTCCAGGACGCCACCGGCGCACCGTTCCTGCTGCTGTCCGGTCCCGAGCCGGACGTCGAGTGGGAGCTGTTCGCCGCGGCCGTACGGCAGATCGTCGAGCGGCTCGGTGTGCGCCTGTCCGTGAACTTCCACGGCATCCCCATGGGCGTGCCGCACACCCGTCCCGTGGGCATCACCCCGCACGGCACCCGGACGGACCTGATGCCCGGTCACCGCAGTCCCTTCGACGAGGCCCAGGTACCGGGCAGCGCGGAGTCCCTGGTCGAGTACCGCCTGGCGCAGTGGGGTCATGACGTGCTCGGCGTCGCCGCCCATGTGCCGCACTATGTCGCCCGCTCCGCGTACCCGGACGCCGCGCTGACCGCCCTCGAAGCGGTCACCGCAGCGACCGGGCTGGTGCTCCCCGGTATCGCGCACACCCTGCGCGCCCGTGCCCAGCGCACCCAGACCGAGATCGAACGCCAGATCGGCGAGGGTGACGAGGAGCTGACGGCGCTGGTGAGAGGGCTGGAGCACCAGTACGACGCCATCGCCGGTGCCGACACCCGGGGCAGTCTGGTCGCCGAGCCGGTGGATCTCCCGTCGGCCGACGAGATCGGCAGGCAGTTCGAGCGGTTCCTGGCCGAACGCGAGGGCGACTCGTAGGCCCGCGGGCCGGGCCCTGCCCACCGCCGCCCGCACCGCCCTCGTCAGGGCGACTCGTATGCCCTCGGGTCGCGGCCTTCGGGTCGGGGTCTTCGGGTCGGGGTCTTCGGGTCGGGGTCTTCGGATCGGGCCCGGCGGACCGTCGCCCCCGGTGCGCGCCTATGCTTCCGCCCATGCTGAAGGTGGGCCTGACCGGCGGTATCGGCGCCGGCAAGAGCGAAGTGTCACGGCTTCTCGTGTCGTACGGCGCGGTGCTGATCGACGCGGACAGGATCGCCCGAGAGGTCGTCGAGCCCGGCACACCGGGCCTGGCCGCCGTCGTCGAGGAGTTCGGACCCGATGTCCTCACACCGGAGGGCACCCTCGACCGGCCCCGGCTCGGCACGATCGTCTTCTCCGACGCGGAACGGCTGGCCCGGCTCAACGCCATCGTGCATCCGCTGGTCGGGGCGCGGTCGGCCGAACTGGAGGCCGCGGCAGGCCCGGACGCGGTGGTCGTCCACGACGTGCCGCTGCTCGCGGAGAACGGCCTCGCCCCCCTGTACGACCTGGTCGTCGTCGTGGACGCGGCCCCCGAGACCCGGCTGGACCGGCTCGTACGGCTGCGCGGCATGACCGAGTCGGAAGCGCGTGCCCGGATGGCCGCGCAGGCGGAACCCGAGCAGCGCAGGGCCGTCGCCGATCTGGTCATCGACAACGACGGGCCGCTGGAGGCACTGGAGCCCCGGGTCCGCGAGGTCTGGGCCGAGCTGAGGGGGCGCGCGGGGGCCTAGCCAGGGGCGTGCGAGAGTCCCTCCCGGCTCGCGAGGCCGGGCACGCGCGGGTGGCGGAGGCGCGCAGACCGCGGGGACGGCACGCCGCGCGCCGGGTCCGTCGCGCGCGCACGGGGAAGCCCGCGACCGGGGATGCCGAACGGGGGACATCGAAGGCGGAACATTGAACAGGGCAGGGGCGGGGAAGGATGCGAGCGTGCCCGAGACCAACCCGGAAACCCACGTCATCGGCTTCCGCGCGGCCGAGCGACTGCTCGCCTCGCGGGATCCGCGCGGGGCGATCAAGCTCCTGGACTCGGTCATCGCCGCCCACCCGGAGAGCGGGGCGGCCCGGCTGATGCGGGCGCGCGCCTACTTCGCGTCCGCGCAACTCCGTGCGGCGGAGCGCGAGTTCCAGCACATAGTCGACCACGAACCCGACAACGCCTTCGCTCATTTCGCGCTGGCCCGCACCTTCCAGCGCTCCGGCCGCCCGGACCGGGCACAGCGGCACTTCCGGCTCGCCGCCGCGCTCGATCCCAGGCCGGAGTACCTGGAAGCCGCGCGCTTCGACTCCTGAGCCCTAACGGCGCCGCCGGTCGTTCCCGCGGTCCGGCTCGTAGGGCGGGACGCCGTGACCGGGCTGGAAGTGCGGTCCCTGGTGGAGCCGGTGCACCACGATCATCAGGTCGGTCATGACGACCAGGCTCAGCACCGCGCAGGTGATCGCCCACCCGGGGCGTTCCGCCAGCGCGAAGACGGCCGTCCCGGAGACCGCCCACAGCAGCCCCCAGACGCCAAGCCAGAACCGCATCCGCAGCGGACTGCGGGCCGTGGCCGGTTCGTTTCCCGTACGCATGGGCCTCGTCCCTTCCCCTCCAGCATCCACCCGGACCGCGGGGACCGGTAGGGCGCGTGCGGAGGGGCGGCCCCGGGGCGGCTCCGGGGCGGCTCCGGAGAAGGCCCGGGGGGCCGGGCTGAGGCGGGGAAGGATGCGGGGGTGCGGTGCCGGGCCGGAGTGGGAGGCCTGAGCGGGAGGCCCGAGCAGGAGGCCCGAGCGGGAAGGACGGCGGGGCGAGGCGGCGAACCCGGGCGGGGGATGGACGGCGGGGCCGGGGCCGGGCGCCGGGAGGAACCGGCGCGGTGGCTCAGTGGACCCAGCGGTAACTGAGCCAGGGCTGGGTGCCGGGAGCGATGTTGTCGAACAGCGTCGTCGCGATGTAGGTCGTGTCGCCGCCGGTGCAGTCCGGTGTCCGGTAGGCGATGAGGTCGATCAGCGTCGCGTTCTCGATGCGCACCGCACCGGCCGGCAGCAGTCTGTGGCAGCCGGTCACCACCGGGTTGGACACCGTGACGGCGCGGAAGGCGCCGGCCTCGTAGTTGACGGTGCCCACGGCGGTCCGGCCCAGGCCGGAGCAGCCGGTGAGGGCGGCGGTCAGAAGCACTGCCCCGGCGGCGATGCCGAGGCGCCGGTGATCGGCCATGACTGGTCCCCGTCTGTGGTGCGGACTCCTGTTCAGACCCTGCCGGAACTCCTCGGGGGTCCGCACGCCGGATGCGCCCGCTCAGGGGACGGCCCGCCCCCGCACGGCGCTCGACCGCCGCACCGGACAGGAATACCGTTGAAGCACAGACCGAGACTCCCGGACGTGTGAAACGGCAGGGGGTGCCGTGATGGATGTGGATCTCGTGGCGCTCGGTGTCGCGGCAGGGGCCGCGTGCCTCGCCTATGCCATGGCCGCGGCCAAGGTCGTCAAGCAGTACGAGCGGGGTGTGGTCTTCCGCCTCGGCCGACTGCGCGACCGGGTCCGCGAGCCCGGGTTCACCATGATCGTTCCGGTCGTGGACCGGCTGCACAAGGTCAATCTCCAGATCGTGACGATGCCCGTGCCCGCCCAGGAGGGAATCACCAGGGACAACGTCACCGTCAGGGTGGACGCCGTCGTCTACTTCAAGGTGGTCGACGCGGCCGACGCCATCGTGAGGGTCGAGGACTACCGCTTCGCCGTCTCCCAGATGGCCCAGACATCGCTGCGCTCGATCATCGGCAAGAGCGAGCTGGACGACCTCCTGTCCAACCGCGAGAAGCTCAACCAGGGCCTCGAACTCATGATCGACAGCCCGGCCCTCGGCTGGGGCGTGAGCGTCGACCGGGTGGAGATCAAGGACGTCTCGCTGCCGGAGACGATGAAGCGCTCCATGGCACGCCAGGCGGAGGCCGACCGGGAGCGCCGGGCACGCGTGATCAACGCGGACGCGGAACTCCAGGCGTCGAAGAAGCTGGCCGAGGCGGCGCGCCAGATGTCGGAGACCCCGGCGGCGCTGCAACTGCGCCTGCTGCAGACCGTCATGGCGGTCGCCGCCGAGAAGAACTCCACCCTGGTCCTGCCGATCCCGGTGGAGCTCCTGCGCTTCCTCGAACGCGGTTCGGACCCCACCCGGGAAGAGGAGTTCCACCATGAGCCGCATTCGGTGAAGCCGCCGCTGAACACGCCGGTGACCAACGCCACGGCCGTGCCCGCCATGCCGGACCTCCCGATGCCGGTGGTACCGGAGAGCCCCGCGGCCCTGAGCGACCCGGCGCACGGCGGCCATGAGTCGCTGGACGACGGGAGGGTGTGAGACTCCGGCGGTTCGCATAGCGCTTCCGACCGGACGCTCCCCGTGTCGTGCCCGCGGACGGTGGAGCACCGGCCCGGCGCGGACAGCCGGCCGTTTCCCGCACTGCGCGCCCGGTGGCCGGTTCCGGTGCCCGGATCCTGCTGCGTCCGGGTGCCGTCCGCGCCCGCGTGTCCCGCACCGTCCCGCACCGGTGGGGCAGACCCAGGGCGCCGGCCCGGCGGATCGGTCCGGCGGATCGGTCCGGTGTGCCCGTCGGTGAACCCGTCCGGTGTCCGCGCACCGGAGGGTTCCATCCCGCCCGGTGCTGCGTCCCTGTGGCCTGCGTCCTGTGGCCTGTGGGCTGTGGGCCTGTGCCCCGCGCACCCGCGCACCCGCGGCAGCAGCGGCCGTCCGGTGCGGGCACCGCCGGCGCGCACCCGCGCACCCGCGCACCCGCGCCTCCGCGGCGGTGCCAGGCCGGAACGCGGGCCCTGTGCCCCAGGGCCTGAGCCGCGACCACCGGAACCGGCCGCGCCTCGATGTCAGACCCTCCCCGTATGGTCGTTCATCCAAGGCGTCCAAGGCGTCCAAGGCGCACGCCGCTCGTACGACCGAGCTGAAGGGAGGCGGCGACCCGGCATGCTGCACACCCTTGCCGCGGTGTTCCTCCCGGCGGCACTGCCCCGCGACGGCAGCGTCGCTTTCTGGAGCCCCGACGGGCGGCCCCTGCCCACCGGCACCGCGGCGGGGGCGCCCGCCCCCGCCGCCCCGGCGCGGATCACCGTCGTCCGCGGGCACGGAACCGGGGTCCGCAGCCGTACGGTGCCCGCGCTGGTGCTGCCCGTCGCCGGCGCCGTCCCGCTGCTCGCCGCCGCCCGGCACGACACGGCGGCCCATCCAGCCGCGGCGTGCTGGGGTGCTGCCGCCCTGCACGCCCTTCAGCTCGTCGCACGCGGCAGGATGCTGCCCGGTCTGACGCCGTCCGACCACGACGCCTGGCGCGCCGGACCGCTGGACGCGGACGACATCGCCCAACTCCGCGCCATCGCGGCCGCCATGCCGTACGAGGCGCACGCCGCACCGCTCCCCGGCCCGCGGCCGCTGCGGCTGCCCGAGCCCGAGGCGCTGATCAGGGCCTTCCTCGACGCCGTCGCGGACAGCCTGCCCCGCACCCCGGCGGCCGCGTACGCCGCGGGCGGGCCGTTCGCCGCGACGGCGCCGCAGCACCTGCCCCGCGCCCGCGCATGGGCGGCCGAGGCCGCGGCCGGAATGGACGCCGGCGTGCGGATCTCCCTGCGGCTCGACCTGCCCGCACACGAGCTGTTCGACGTGTCCGCGGAGGGCGGCGGTGAACGACAGGCCGCGGCCGCCCTCGTCCAGGTGCACAGCCTCGCCGACCCGACGCTCGTGGTCGACGCCGCGGGGCTGTGGGCGGGGGAGGGGAGGAGCGACGGGCACTTCGGTCCCCGCGCCCGCATCGACACCGTGCTGGCCCTGCGCCGTGCCGCCCGCGTCTGGCCGCCGCTCGGCCGGCTCCTCGACCGCGAGGTGCCCGACGTCCTCCCGGTCACCGAGGACGAGCTGTACGAGCTGCTCGGCCCGGCCGCCACCCGCCTGGCCGACGCCGGGATCGCCGTGCACTGGCCCAGGGAGCTCGCCAGGAGCCTGACCGCGACGGCGGTCGTCCGGGCGCCCGCTCCCGGTTCGGCCGCAAACGGCACACCCTTCTTCGACGGCGAGCGGCTTCTGCGCTTCGACTGGCGACTCGCGCTGGACGGGGACCCGCTCACCGAGCAGGAGATGGACGTGCTCGCCGAGTCCCACCGGCCCATCGTGCGGCTGCGCGACCAGTGGGTGGTCGTCGACCCGGCCCTCGTGCGCAAGGCCCGCAAGCGGGAACTCGGCCTGCTGGAACCGGTGGACGCCCTGGCCGTGGCACTCACCGGCACCGCCGAGGTCGACGGCGAGACCGTCGAGGCCGTCCCCGAGGGCGCGCTGGCCGCCCTGCGGGACCGGCTCACCCGCGGTCCCGCCGCCGTCGCCCAGCCCGCGGCCCTCGCCGCCACCCTGCGCGACTACCAGCTTCGCGGACTCGCCTGGCTGGACCAGATGACCTCACTCGGGCTCGGCGGCTGCCTGGCCGACGACATGGGCCTCGGCAAGACCGTGACGGTCATCGCACTCCATCTGCACCGGGCCGAGCACCGGGCCGTCACCGCCCCCACGCTCGTCGTCTGCCCGGCGTCCCTGCTCGGCAACTGGCAGCGCGAGATCACGCGCTTCGCGCCCGGAACGCCCGTCCACCGCTTCCACGGTCCGCAGCGCAGCCTCGGCACCGGCCCCGGGGAGTTCGTCCTGACGACCTACGGCACGATGCGCACCAGCGCCGGGGAACTCGCCGCCCGCGAGTGGGGCATGGTCGTCGCCGACGAGGCCCAGCACGTCAAGAACCCCTTCTCCGCCACCGCCGGGGCCCTGCGCACGATCCCCGCCCCGGCCCGGGTCGCCCTGACCGGCACCCCCGTCGAGAACAACCTCTCCGAGCTGTGGTCCCTCCTGGACTGGACCACCCCGGGACTGCTCGGCCCGCTGAAGTCCTTCCGCTCCCGCCACGCCCGCGCCGTGGAGAACCACGAGCACGTCGGCGACGAGGAGGCGGTGGAGCGTCTCGCCCGGCTTGTCCGGCCCTTCCTGATGCGGCGGAAGAAGAGCGATCCCGGCATCCTGCCCGAGCTCCCGCCGAAGACCGAGTCCGACCACCCCGTCCCGCTCACCCGGGAGCAGGCCTCGCTCTACGAGGCGGTCGTCCGGGAGACGATGGCCCGAATCGAGACCGCCGAGGGCATCGCCCGCCGCGGCCTGATCATGAAGCTGCTCACCTCGCTCAAGCAGATCTGCAACCACCCGGCGCAGTTCCTCAAGGAGGACCGCCCCCGGCTCACGGCGCGCTCCGGCAAACTCGCCCTGCTGGACGAACTGCTCGACACGATCCTGGCCGAGGGCGGATCCGTACTCGTCTTCACCCAGTACGTGGCGATGGCGCGGCTCATCTGCGGCCATCTGTCCTCCCGTGCGATCCCCTCCCAGCTGCTGCACGGCTCCACCCCCGTGCCGGAGCGGGACAGGATGGTGGACCGCTTCCAGTCGGGCTCCGTCCCCGTCTTCGTCCTCTCCCTCAAGGCGGCGGGCACCGGACTCAATCTGACCCGGGCGGGACACGTCGTCCACTACGACCGCTGGTGGAACCCGGCGGTCGAGGACCAGGCCACCGACCGCGCCCACCGCATCGGGCAGACCCAGCCCGTCCAGGTCCACCGGCTGATCGCCGAGGGCACGGTCGAGGACCGCATCGCCGAACTGCTGCTGTCGAAGCGGGCGCTGGCCGACGCGGTCCTCGGTTCCGGCGAGGCCGCGCTGACCGAGCTCACCGACCGGGAGCTTGCCGATCTGGTGTCCCTGAGGAGGCCGTCGTGAGCCCCGCCCGGCACCGCCCCGGCGGGCCGGCCGTGCCGCGCCGCACCGAGCGGCCAGGCCGGGAGGCCCCGCGCCGGCCGGACGACCGGCGCCGCACGTTCCCCGCACCCGCACCCGCACCCGCGTCTGCGTCTGCGTCTGCGTCTGCCGGTGGGCCGGGGGACGACGGCTTCGCCGCCTCCTGGTGGGGCAACGCCTGGGTGGACGCCCTGGAGGGCAGCGCCCTCGACCCGGCCCGTCTCGCCCGCGGCCGGGCGTACGCGGGACAGGGCCATGTCGACGCGATCACGGTGACGCCGGGCCGGGTCACCGCATACGTCCACGGCTCCCGCCCCCGGCCCTACCGCGCGGAGATCCGGCTGCGCACCCTCGGCGAGGACGACTGGGAGCGGCTGCTGGACGCCGCGGCGGCCCGCCCGGACCACATCGCGGCCCTGCTCGACAAGGACGTCCCGCACGCCCTCGCGGCCGCCGCCGACCTGCTGCCCGCGCCCGGCGACCTGGTCCCCGACTGCTCGTGCCCCGACGACGGACTCCCCTGCAAGCACGCGGCCGCGCTCTGCTACCAGACCGCCGGGATCCTCGACGAGGACCCGTTCGTGCTGTTCCTCATGCGCGGCCGCGGCGAACAGGAGGTCCTGGCCGAACTCACCCGGCGCAACGCCGCCCTCGCGGCCGCAGAGGACGGCGCGGCCCGGGGCGGGGCACCCGCCACGGCACCGCGACCCGGTGACGGCGGGAGCGGCACGGCTCCCGCGCTCGCGTCGGTCCGCGCACGCGACGCCCTCACCCGGCGTGTCCGACCCCCGCTCCCACCCCCGCTGACGGTGCCGCCGCAGCCCGGGCGCCCTCCGGTGTACCCGCAGGCCGACGGCGCCCCCGACCCGCTCGCCCTCGATCTCCTCGCCACCGAGGCGGCTGCCCGTGCGCACGCCATCCTCCACACGGGCGCGGACCCGGTCGGCGGGCTCGACGTCTGGCAGGACGCCGTCCGGCTCGCCGCCGCCCACCCCGGATCGGGGCTGACCGCCTCCACCCGGGCGCTCTACACCGCGCTGGCCCGGGCGGGCGGCCGCACCCCCACCGAACTGGCACGTGCCGTGGCGGCCTGGCGCCAGGGCGGGCTCGCCGGCCTGGCGGCCCTGGAGGAGGAGTGGGATCCGCCCGCCGGCCCCTTCGACCGGGCGCGTCCCGCCCTCGCGGCCGCGGACTTCCCGCACTTCCGCCCCCGGCGCAATCGCCTCTCCACCCCGTCCCTCCAACTGCGCCTGGGGCGGGACGGACTGTGGTACGGGTACGAGTCCGACGCCGGCCGGGACGACTGGTGGCCGCGGGGCACACCGGACGAGGACCCGGTCGGCGCGCTCACGACCCTTCTGCGTCGCTGATGCCCGCCGCCGGGCACCCGGCACCGCCTGCTCTCCACCGGGGGAAGTCCGGTGGCGGGCCCGCCGCCCCGCCGCCCGACCGGATGTCGCCCGACCGGCTGCCGCCCGGACCGTACCCGACCGGCGCCCGCCGGACCGACCGGCTGCCGCCCGGGTACGGTCCGGGCGGCCCGGACGTGGGCCGGCGGGGACGGGCGCAGGACTCTCCCGCGCGCGAAGAGCCCCTCCCAGCCGCCCCTCGCGCACCCGGGCGTCCCGCCGCGCACCCGGGGGCCCCTCGCGCACCCGGGGGCCCCTGGCGCACCCGGGCGCCTGCTCGCGGTCACGGTTCCGGCAGCCGAACGCGCGGACGGCGCTGAACAGTTCTTCCGTCCCCCACCCGAAGGGGTGAAACCGTGTGCGGCCATAACCCGGTCGGCTCCGTGTCCGTTGTCTCCGGTGCGGGTGAGCACCCGTGTTCATCCACCGGAAGGCAGGAATCCATGAGGCAATTTCGCCGAACAGGCCTGGTCGCGGCGATGGTCACGGGTGGCGCGCTGGCCGCCGCCGGGGCCGCGTACGCCGACTCGGGCGCGCAGGGGAGCGCCGTCGGCTCCCCCGGTCTGATCTCCGGCGACACGGTGCAGGTCCCGGTCCACGTGCCGGTGAACGTGTGCGGCAACACGGTGAACGTGATCGGTCTGCTGAACCCCGCGGCCGGCAACTCCTGTGCGAACGAAGGGGACGGCACCGGCGGCGGTACCGCTGCCGGCGGCGCACTCGCCGTGACGCAGGCGGAGGACTCCCCCGGGATCCTCTCCGGGAGCGCCGTCCAACTGCCCGTCGACGTCCCGGTGAACGTCACCGGCAACTCCGTGAACGTCGTCGGTGTCGGCAACCCGGCGGTCGGCAACTCCTCCTCGAACTCCGCCGGCCCGCCGGCCCGGCCGCGGCCGGCGACCCCTCCGGCGGTGACCACGCCGTCGGAGGTCCGTCCCGCCACGCGTGGTCTGGAGCCCCAGCAGGGCCCCGTCCACCTGGCCGAGACCGGCACGCCGTCCGCGCTCGGCCTCGCCATCCCGGCCGGCGCGGCCCTCGTCCTCGGTGGCGCCGTGCTGTACCGCCGGGCCCGTGCCATGGCGTAGCGGCGGATACGTTCCGGACCGGATGCGCCGCCCCTGCCCGTCCCGTCCGGTGTCCCCGGGGCCGTGGATCGCACGCCGGGCCGGATACCCGCCCCGGGATGCCGCGCCCCAGCCCGTGCCCTCGCCGTACCCAGCCCTCGCCGTGCCCCGCCCCTGCCGTGCCCCTCACCCCGGACGCCGCCGCCCGTCACTCCGGTGCCGCCGGTCACTCCGGTGCCGCCGGTCATTCCGGTGCCGCCGGTCATTCCGGTGCCGCCCGTCAGGCGGTGCCCGGAGTTCCGACCCGGTGGGCCTCGGTCCGGTCTACTGGCGGTAGCCGCTCAGGAAGCGCCCGATCCGGCTGATCGCTGCGTCGAGGTCGTCGGCATACGGCAGGGTCAGGATGCGGAAGTGGTCCGGCCGGGGCCAGTTGAAACCGGTGCCCTGCACCACCTGGATCTTCTCCCGCAGCAGCAGGTCCAGCACGAACTTCTCGTCGTCGTGCACGGGGTGCACCTTGGGGTCCAGGCGCGGGAAGGCGTACAGCGCCCCCCTGGGTTTCACACACGAGACGCCCGGGATCTCGTTCAGCCGCTCCCAGGCGCGGTCGCGCTGCTCGCGCAGCCGTCCGCCCGGTGCGGTCAGCTCGTGGATCGACTGGCGTCCGCCGAGTGCGGCCTGGATGGCGTACTGGGCGGGCGCGTTGGGGCACAGCCGCATCGAGGCGAGCATCGTGAGCCCCTCCAGATAGCTGCGCGCGTGCTGCCTGGGACCGGTGACGACCAGCCAGCCGGAGCGGAAGCCCGCGACCCGGTATGTCTTGGACAGGCCGCCGAAGGTGAGGACGACCAGATCCGGGGCGAGGGCGGCCGCGGTGTGGTGGACGGCGTCGTCGTAGACGATCTGGTCGTAGATCTCGTCCGCGAAGACCATCAGCCGATGGCGGCGAGCGAGGTCCAGGATCCCCTCGACGATCTCCCTCGGATACACCGCACCGGTGGGGTTGTTGGGGTTGATGATCACCACGGCCCTGGTCCGGTCGGTGATCTTCGATGCCATGTCGCCGAGGTCGGGGTACCAGTCCGCCGACTCGTCGCAGAGGTAGTGGACGGCCTTTCCCCCGGAGAGGGTCGTGACGGCGGTCCACAGCGGGAAGTCGGGTGCGGGAACGAGCACTTCGTCGCCGTCCTCCAGCAGCGCCTGCACCGCCATGGACACAAGCTCGGAGACGCCGTTGCCGAGGAACACGTCGTCGACGGAGACGTCCGTCAGCCCGAGGGCCTGGTAGCGCTGGGCAACGGCCCGCCGCGCGGAGAGGATCCCGCGGGAGTCCGTGTAGCCGTGGGCCTTCGGGAGCATCCTGATCATGTCCTGGACGATCTCCTCCGGGGCCTCGAAGCCGAACAGCGCGGGGTTGCCGGTGTTCAGCCGCAGCACGCTGTGGCCCGCTTCCTCCAGCGCGTCGGCGTGCTCGATCACCGGGCCGCGGATCTCATAGCAGACCTCGCTGAGCTTGCTCGACTGCCGGAACTCCATGTGGAGGCCTCCCCAGGGCTGGCGTGACGGTGGTACCCGATGGCACTTGGTTTTACCAAGTGAGAGCTTGGAAAGTCCAACAACGGGTCTAGACTGCCTCCCATGCCCCGTCCTCCGCGCCGCCGAAGCTACGACCAGTTCTGCGCCGTCGCGCGCGCCCTCGACTCCGTCGGCGACCGCTGGACGCTGCTGATCGTGCGGGAACTGCTGTCCGGCCCCCGCCGGTACACCGACCTGCACGCCGATCTGCCCGGAGTCAGCACGGACGTCCTCGCCTCCCGGCTCAAGGACATGGAGCGAGACGGGCTGGCGACCCGGCGCCGGCTGCCAGCCCCGGCGTCGGCCCATGTGTACGAACTCACCGCACGCGGAGGGGCGTTGCTGCCCCTCGTCGGGGCGCTGGCCGAATGGGGCGCGCCCGTGCTCGACGGGCCCCGGCCGACCGACGCGGTCCGGGCCCACTGGTTCGCCGTCCCGCTGCTGCGCCGTCTGGAGGCGGCGGGTGTGACGGACACCGTCGAAGTGAGCCTTCCTGAGGGGGAGTTCCATCTGCGCCCCGCGCCGGACGGGAGCAGGGCCGCCGGCTACGGGGACGGCCCGGCGCCCACCCAGGGCCCGGTCACCCGGCTTGAGCTGGACGGCGGGACCTGCCTCGCCGTCAGCCGGGGGGACATCGGCCTCGAGGAGGGCGTACGAGACGGGCACATCCGCGTCTCCGGCGGCGGGACCCTGGCGGTCACGCTGGCGACGGAGCCGCCGGGCGCCGCCCGGGACGCGCGCGTGCTCGTCGACGCGTCCGGCGGCCCGTCGCGAGGCGCGGCGGAACAGGGCAGCGGCCAGGGCAGCGGCCAGGGGCGCTGACGGGCCGGCCGACGGGAACCGGTCGCCCGGGAACGGATCGCCCGGGAACGGCTGACGAGGCCGTCGGGCTGCCCCGGCCGCCATGGCGGGCCGGCGCTCCGCGGCATGAGGGTCCTCCGGCGGTGGTGGGGTGCGGTCCGCCGGCCGCGTTCCGGGCCTGACGGCGCGGGTTCCGGCCGGCCCTTGAGGCGGCCGTCCGCGGACCGTCGGCCGGTGTGAGCCGCCCTGCTGTGGGTCTCTGCTGTGGGTCTCTGGTGTGGGCCTCCGGTGCCAGCCGCTCCGGTGTGAGCCGCTCCGGTGCGAGCCGGTCCGGTCGCTCTGCCCGGGCGAGGGCGCCGGTTGCCGCCCTGGCCGGGGGCGAGCGGCTCGCGGACTCCCCGGCGGTGTACGGGCCCGTCCCGCCCACCCCGTGCCCCGGGCCTGCGGTTACACCGGTGCCGCGGTGCTCCCCGGCGGGCGGCCCCCGCGGACGGTGACCGCATGGGCCCCGGCCCGGCATCCCGCCGAAGCCGCGGCGGCCGGGGTCGCGCCCGCGAGCAGGGCCGCCAGGAAGGCGCCGGTGAAGGCGTCGCCCGCGCCCGTGGAGTCGACCGGTGCCGCGGGGACGGCGGCGATCCTGGCGGTCACCGCGCCCGACTCCGCCACGAGCGCGCCGCCCGCGTCGAGCGTGACGGCGACGAGCGGGACATGGCGGCTCAGCCGGGCCGCGGCACCGGCCGCATCGGGCAGTCCGGTGAGGAGCCGGGCCTCGTCGGCGTTGGGGAGAAGTACGGCGGCACCCGCCGTCGCCGCGAGGAAGCGGTCGGCACCGAAGCCGGCGATGAACCCCGCCGACGCCGGGTCGACACTCACCGGAACACCCCGTTCGAGCGCGTCCGCGAGTGCCAGGCATGCCAGCTCGCGACTGGCCTCGGAGAAGAACAGGTACCCGGACAGATGGAGCCTGGCCACCCCGTCCAGCAGCCGTGCCGACCAGTCGCCGGGGCACAGCCGCAGCGCCGCTCCGCCGTCGGTGAGGAAGGTCCGCTCCGCCTCCGCGTCGACCAGTACGACGACGGTGGCCGTCGGCGCCTCCCGGTCCGGGACCAGCATCGGGAGGACTCCCGAGCCCCGCAGCAGTGTCGCGTGCCAGTCCGCGGCACCGGCCCCGACCCGGCCGAGCAGCCTCACGTCGCAGCAACCCGAGTGCGCCGCCCAGCAGGCCGCGTTGGCGCCGGCTCCGCCCGGCAGCGTCCGTATCTCCGCCGCGGTGTCCGTCCCGCGGATGAGCGCCCCGGTGTGCCGGGCCACCACGTCCGTGGCCACGTCGCCGACCACCAGCAGCGCCCCGCCTCCGCTCGGCACCGAGGTCTCCTCCCGTCCTGAGGGCTCCTCCCGTCCCGAGGGCGTCCTCACAGGGCCGCCGCGATCCGCGCCCCGAGCCGCACATTGCCGCGGACCGCCGCCAGATTGGCCTCGAGCGAGGCGCCACCCGTGCGTTTCACCAGCAGGTCCAGCAGGAACGGGGTGACCGCCTGGCCGTCGATGCCCCGTTCCCGGCACTCGTCCAGGGCCTCCGCGAGCACCCGGTCGTGCAGCGCGGGGTCGAGTTGCTCGTCCTCCGGCACCGGCCGGGCCACGATCAGCGCGGTCTCCGGTCCGCCGAGCGCGCGCTGCGCCCGCATCACGTCCGCCACCTCTTCCGGGGTGCGGACCGTCCAGTCGACCGGAAGCCCGGAGGAGGACAGGTAGAACCCGGGGAGGTAGCCGGTGCCGTAGCCGAGGACGGCGACCCCGAGGGTCTCCAGGCGCTGCAGTGTCGCCGGGACGTCGAGGATGGACTTCACCCCGGCGCAGACGACGGTGATCCCCGTCCCGGCGAGCAGCCGCAGGTCCGCCGACTCGTCCTGGGAGACGGTCCACTCCCGGTGGACTCCGCCGAGCCCGCCCGTGGCGAAGACCCGGATCCCGGCGCGTGCCGCCAGGAAGGCCGTGGCGGACACCGTCGTCGCCCCGCTGGCCCCGGCGGCGAGGGCGGGGGCCAGGTCGCGGTGCCCGAACTTGCGTACCTCCGGGTCCGTCGCGATGCGCTCCAGGTCGCTCCTCTCCAGGCCGACACGTGCCCGGCCGTCCAGTACGGCGACCGTCGCCGGGACCGCGCCGGCTTCTCTGACCAGGGACTCCAACTCCTCGGCCACGGCCAGGTTGCGTGGCCGCGGCAGTCCGTGGGCGATGATGGTGGACTCCAGGGCGACGACGGGCCGACGCGCGTAGAGCGCCTCCCGCACCTCTTCGGACGGCATCAGCGTGGTCTCGGGCATGTCCACATCCCTGGCACGGCAGGGGCGTGCGCAAACGTTTCGGCTGCCGGACCGCCGCGGCCCTGCGGGATCCGGACCGCCAAGGCCCTGCGGGATCCGGGCCCCCGCGCCGCCGACTCCGCCACCCCTGGACAGGCCCCCTCCGCAGGCCCGGGCCCGGTACACCGCACGGCGCACCCGAGCGGTGTACCGGGTCGTCAGCCGCAGTCCCGCGGTGTCGGCAGCCGGGGCAGCCGGTCCGCACGTACGACCTGGATCACGGTCCGCGCGTCCGGCCCCTTGGCCCGGTCCTTGTGATAGGCGACCGCCAGCGCCCCCGCTCTGGCCTGGGCGTATCCGTACCGCGGGGTGATCCGCGTGTAAGCGGAGGACCGCAGATCCAGGGCGTAGGCGGCTTCCGGGGTGCGCCAGGTGATCAGTTCACCGCTGATCCGCAGCTGGTCGAGCCCCTCGGCCGCCGGGGCCCCGGAGAGCCGTGCCACCGGTGCCGGCTGCCCCTGCCGCCAGACCACCAGCCGCGGATCCCCGCCGCCTGCGCCGTCTGCGCCGTCTGCGCCGTCTGCGCCGTCTGCGCCGTCCGCGCTGTCCGCGCTGTCCGCGCCGTCCTCGACCCAGGCCCAGGTGGTGCCGTCGGAGGCGGGCGACCGCAGACCCCGCAGCGCGGCGACGGGGCCCGGCAGCCCGGCCGGGCGCAGGGTGGCGAAGGACAGCGCCGACAGCTTCGTCGACCGGCCGTCCGCACTCGCCTCCCGCCAGGCCAGCAGCCCGCCCGCGGCGAACGGGGCTTCGATCACACCGGAGTGCAGGGCGCGCGGCGCGGGCGCCGTGTCCCCGGAACCGGGCGGCCGCACCGGACTGGTGAAGATCGTGGCCCGTCCCCGGCCCGTGCCCTGCGCCCAGAAGACCGCGCCGTCCCGGACGACGGGCTGTGGGAGCGGCCCGGGGACGGCGGACCGCGCCAGCCGGCGCATACCGCCCTCGGCGTCCTGGACGTAGAGCGACCAAGGACTGTCGAGCGTGCGGCCCTCCAGCACCGCGAACGCCGTCCAGCGCCCGTCGGCCGACACATCGGCGGCCAGGAGCTGATGCTCGACGGGGTCGGCGAACGTCAGCAGCGTGCGCGGAGCCTCGGCGTCCTCGACGACGGCCGCCCGGCGGCTCTGCCCGTCGGAGAGCTGCACCACGGTCCAGCGGGCCCGGGGGCCGACCTCGGTCAGCACCGCGCGCTGGCCTCTAGGCGCGCGGAATTCGCCCGCGTCCAGTGCCGCCCGCCAGCTCTCGGGCAGCGGCGTCCTGCAGGCCGCCCGGACGGGCGTGGGCCGGGCCGGGGCGGACGACGAGGAGACGGGGGCGGCCGTGGGCTGTGCGGGGCCGGACCTGTCGGCCGGTGAGCAGCCGAGGCCCGCGGACACCAGCAGGGCCGAACCCAGCACGGCAGAGACCAGCGTCGCGCCCGCCCGGCCCCGGGGTCCGCCCGCGGGGGCGTTCCGTCCGTCCGCCGGGCCCTTCCGTACCCCTGCCCGGCCCCGGAGCCCGCCCTCCCGGACCGCCCGGTCCGGTGCCGTTCCACCCTCCGGGTGCCCCCCGCCGGGCAGGGGCTCCCGCCCGGACCTACCAGACGTAGCCACGGCCACCCATGATCGTCGTGATGGCGTCCGCGGAGATCCTGGCGGACTTGGGGACTCCGCCGGCCCACGAGATCATGCTGGTGCTCACCCCGCCGACCGGGTCCAGGTAGCGGACCTGCCGCGCGTCGGTGTCGCTGTTGTAGCCGTCGATGGCGACCCAGTGGAAGATCTCGATGTTCGGGTGTCCGGCCAGGTGCGGTCCGCCCGGCACCTCCCAGGCGTTGCCGGCGATCGCGTAGTCGTGGTCGGTGTTGTGGACGATGTGCCTGCGGAAGTCCGCCACATCGGCCGCTGTCGGGCTGTACGGCAGCGCCCGGGGCACGTAGTTGGCGCCCGGGAGGCGGTGGTTGAGGGCGTCGGCCATCGGATAGCCGGTCGGCTTCGGGACGTCGATGCCCACCCCGTACCAGGCCGTGCCACTGGAGTCGGTCTCCAGGAGGTCCGCCGCCGCCCGCTGGGAGCGCCCGCCGACCTCGTCGTGCGCGGACTGCGTGATGACCAGTGCGGCCGGGCCGCACCAGTACGACGTCTGCTGGGCCTGGTGCAGCCCGCCCGAGACGACGTAGCCGGCGCGCTGGGCGCGGACGGCGGGGCGCCGGGACCACGCGGACGCCGACGCCTCCTTCCGGACGGTGGTCCGGTGCTGCTCGGCGGTGAGCCGCTGCGGGCCCAGGGTGTCGAGGACCTGCTTGTAGAGGGCGCCGGGTGCCCGCCGGAAGTCGGATCCGGGCAGGGAGCCGGGGAACGGGTCGGTGTCATGCCCCGCCGTCGTGCGGGTCCCGGCCGTCTCCCCGGCGGTGGCCGGTCCGGCCGCCGTGAGGGCGGAGAGGAGGCAGACGGCCGTGATGAGGGCGATACGACGCCCCGTGCGCACTGCTGACATCGGTGGTCGCTCCTGTACGAGGGGGAACTCGGGCAAGCGCTGCCGTGGGTGTCGCACGCCGTCGCGCGTGGCAGCCGTGGGCGTACCACGACCGTGCCCCCTGCCCGGGTGCCGCCCGAGGCGGCTCGCCGCGTGCCGCGGATCTTTCGCCCGCTGAGGTGAGCCGCCATGACGACCTTTGATCACTCAGTTGCCGGGCCCTCTTCTCCTTCGTTCGTCGTGCACATCCCGGACGTGGAGCTGGAGCCCGAACCCCTCGACCCCGCGCGGATCGTCTCGGGCGACCCGGTGGTCACGGGCCGGGTGCTGTGGCAGTCCGAGGACGGTCGGCAGCTGCGGGGCCTGTGGCAGATCACTCCCGGGGTCGTCACCGACACGGAGGCCGACGAGCTGTTCGTCGTGGTCGGCGGGCGGGCCACGGTCGAGGTAGAGGGCGGCGCGACGCTGGAGGTCGGGCCGGGCGACGCCTGTGTCCTGCGGGAGGGAGACCGTACGACGTGGACGGTGCACGAGACGCTGCGCAAGGCCTACCACATCAGCCGGTGACGGCGTCGGTGGGCGGCCGGTCCCGCTCAGCGCCGTTCCCGGCGGCGGCGCGGCGGACGGCGAGGGCCGCGAGCGGCAGCAGCAGAACGGCACCGACGAGGTTGAGCAGACCGTAGCCGCCCCGCGCCACGATCAGCCCGGCCATCACCCCGCCGACGCCCGCGGCGGCGTTCATGGTCAGGTCCGAAAGGCCCTGGACCGCGGCGCGGGCGGGCCCCTCCACGGAGTCGGTCAGCAGGGCGGAACCGGAGACCAGGCCCGCGGACCAGCCGAGGCCGAGCAGGAACAGGCCCGCCGCGACACGGCCGTGGCTCGACCCGGCGGTGCCCGCCAGCAGCGCGGCGCACGACAGCAGGCCCACGGCCAGACCGATCACCGCGAGCCTGCCGAGGCGGTCGGACAGTACGCCCATCACCGGCGAGAACGCGTACATACCGGCGATATGGCCGCTGACGACCAGGCCGATCAGCTGAACCCCGGCACCGTGGTGGCTCAGTGCCAGCGGCGTCATCGACATGATCGACACCATCGCGGTGTGCGACGCGGCGACCGTGACGAGCGCCAGCCGGGCCCCGGGGGACTCCCGTACGGCACGGACGGCGGACCGTAGCGACCGCTCCCGCCGCTTCCCCTCCTCCGGCGGCGCGAGTGCCCGGGCCGTGAGCAGCGGATCCGGCCGCAGCAGTACGGCGACGACCAACGCCGCGACCAGGAAGACCCCCGAGGCCCAGACGAACGGGCCCGCGGCCTCCGGTATCCCGGACCCGGCGACGCTCCGGCCCGCCGGTGCCGCGATGTTCGGGCCCAGGACCGCGCCGACCGTGGTCGCCCACACCACCATGGAGATGGCACGGGCGCGCCTCGCCGGCTCCGCGAGGTCCGCGGCGGCGAAACGCGCCTGGAGGTTCGCCGAGGACGCGGCCCCGAAGCCGGCCATGCCCAGCAGGAGCAGCGGGAAGTCGCCGAGCACGGACGCCAGCACCACCACACCCGCCCCCGCGGATCCGATGAGGTACGCCAGCACCAGCCCGGGGCGCCGGCCGCGGGCCGCCATCAGCGCGGCGAGCGGGACCGACAGCAGTGCCGTCCCGGCGACCGTCGCGGTGGGGGCCAGGCCCGACAGCGCCTCCGACCCGCCGACCTGCCGGGCCAGTACGGTGGCCAGGGCGATGCCGGTCGCGACTCCGAGCCCGCCGAGGATCTGGCTCACGACCAGCACGGGAGTGATCCGGCGGCGCAGGCCGGCCGGATCCAGGGGGCCGGCGGCTGCGGTCACTTCACGGGAGGTACGGGCCACTGCCGCAGTGTGCCAGTGGCCTCCCTTCCCCGGCACCCCCGCCCACGCGCGGGGCAGGCCGGCGGCCCCGGCACCCCCGCCCAGGGGCAGCGGCTCCCGGCACCCCCGCCCAGGGGCAGCGTTGGCAGCGGCTCCCGCCGCCGGACCGTGCGGCCGGGCCGAGCGGTGTCCGGCGGACTCACGGGCCGATCGGATGCGTTCGCGGCACGGCGGCAGAGGGAACGGGGCCCGTGTGCCGCGGCTCCGGTGCCGCGGCCCTTCCCGGTGAACCTTCCCGACGGCCGTTCCCGACGGACCTTCCCGGCAGACCTTCCTGACGGACCTTCCCGACGAGCTTTGCTTGCCGCGGTGCTCCAAATACGCTCGGCGCGGACGGCCTTCTCGACGGGGTACGCGCGAGAACACCTGGCGACACACGGGGCGAAGGGCTTGGCTCGATGCGGGGCACAGTGGACGGTTTCAGCCATGGGCTCGTCACACCCGTGGCCGCGTATGTCATGGCGTGCCTCGGCGGTGTGCTCGGGCTGCGCTGCACGATCCGGGCGCTGCGGGGCGGCGGCGGCGTCCGGCCCGGCTGGCCGGCGCTGGGAGCCGTCTCCATCGGCTCCGGGATCTGGACGATGCACCACGTGGCCATGTCGGGCTTCGCCGTGGAGGAGGTCGCGGTCGGCCACGACCCCGTGATCACCTTCGCCGGCCTCGGCGTCGCCGTCGCCATGGCCGCCATCGGGATCCTCGTCGTGGGGCAGGGCGGCGCGAGCGCGATGGCCGTGGTCACCGGCGGGATGATCACGGGCCTGGGCATCGCCACCGTGCACTATCTGGGCATGGCCGGTGTACGGCTCAGCGGCCGGATCGAGTACGACACCCCGACCGTCGCGCTGTCCGTCGTGATCGCCGTCGTCGCGGCGACCGCGGCGCTGTGGGCGGCGGTGTCCGTCCGCGGCTTCCTGCCGGGCGTCGGCGCCGGGCTGCTGATGGGTGTGGCGGTGAGCGGCATGCACTACACCGGCATGGCCGCCGTCACCGTCCATGTGGACGCCGCGCCCGTACCGCCGGCCGGGGACGGCACCCCTGCCACGCTGCTCGCCCCGATGCTGGTGGGGTCTGTGGTGTTCGCGGTCCTGGCGGCGGTGATCGTCGTGTCCGACCGCGCGCTCCTGGTGTCCGCCCCGGGGACACGGCACCACCCGGCCCCGGGGCGCGCGGCGGCCGCGGGCGTGCCCGCGCAGCGGCGGCCCTCCCACGGCGGCGGCCCGGCGGACCGGACGGTGCCCGCCCGCGGGGCGCGCCGCGCGTCCGCCGGCCCTGACGGGCCACCCTCCAGGCTCTGACCGATCCAGGCTCTGACCGATCCCGGCCCCGCCGGCCCGCCCTCCCTGCCCCGCCGGCCCGGTGCACGGGCGGGACCGGCCCGGTTGTCAGTGGGGGGTCGTACGGTTGGTGGCATGCGGCCCGTTACCGAGATCCAACGCACGATGGCGCCCTTCGAGGTCGTCAGCCCCTACCAGCCCAGCGGTGACCAGCCCGCGGCCATCGCCGAACTCGACCGGCGGGTTCGCGCGGGCGAGGAGGACGTCGTCCTGCTGGGCGCGACCGGGACCGGCAAGTCGGCCACCACGGCCTGGATGATCGAGAAGCTTCAGCGACCGACCCTCGTGATGGCGCCGAACAAGACGCTGGCCGCCCAGCTGGCGAACGAGTTCCGCGAGCTGCTGCCGAACAACGCGGTCGAGTACTTCGTGTCGTACTACGACTACTACCAGCCCGAGGCGTACGTCCCGCAGTCGGACACCTACATCGAGAAGGACTCCTCGATCAACGAGGAGGTGGAGCGGCTGCGCCACTCCGCGACGAACTCCCTGCTCACCCGCCGGGACGTCGTGGTGGTCGCCTCCGTCTCGTGCATCTACGGTCTCGGCACCCCGCAGGAGTACGTGGACCGCATGGTGCCCCTGCGGGTCGGCGACGAGATCGACCGCGACGGGCTGCTGCGCCGCTTCGTCGACATCCAGTACGCGCGCAACGACCTCGCCTTCACCCGCGGCACCTTCCGGGTCCGCGGCGACACCGTCGAGATCTTCCCGGTGTACGAGGAGCTCGCCGTGCGGATCGAGATGTTCGGCGACGAGATCGAGGCGCTCTCCACGCTCCACCCCCTCACGGGCGAGGTCATCAGCGACGACCGCGAGCTGTACGTCTTCCCCGCGAGCCACTACGTCGCCGGTCCGGAGCGCATGGAGAAGGCGATCACCGGAATCGAGCGGGAACTCGAGGAGCGCCTCGCGGAGCTCGAGAAGCAGGGCAGGCTCCTGGAGGCCCAGCGGCTGCGCATGCGCACCACGTACGACATCGAGATGCTGCGCCAGATCGGCACCTGCGCCGGTGTCGAGAACTACTCGATGCACTTCGACGGCCGCCTGCCGGGCAGTGCGCCGAACACGCTCATCGACTACTTCCCGGAGGACTTCCTCCTCGTCATCGACGAGTCCCATGTCACGGTCCCGCAGATCGGCGCCATGTACGAGGGCGACGCCTCCCGCAAGCGCACCCTCGTCGAGCACGGCTTCCGGCTGCCCTCCGCGCTCGACAACCGGCCGCTGAAGTGGGAGGAGTTCCAGGAGCGCATCGGCCAGACCGTCTACCTCTCGGCGACCCCGGGCGCCTACGAGCTCTCCCGCGCCGACGGCTCCGTCGAGCAGATCATCCGCCCCACCGGCCTCGTCGACCCGGAGGTCGTCGTCAAGCCGACCGAGGGCCAGATCGACGACCTCGTGCACGAGATCCGCACGCGCACCGAGAAGGACGAGCGCGTCCTCGTCACCACGCTCACCAAGAAGATGGCCGAGGACCTGACGGACTACTTCGTGGAGCTGGGCGTCCGGGTCCGCTATCTGCACAGCGACGTCGACACGCTCCGCCGGATCGAGCTGCTGCGCGAGCTGCGCGCCGGTGAGTACGACGTGCTGGTCGGCATCAACCTCCTCCGCGAGGGCCTCGACCTCCCCGAGGTGTCACTGGTGGCCATCCTCGACGCCGACAAGGAGGGCTTCCTGCGCTCCGGCACCTCGCTGATCCAGACCATCGGCCGGGCGGCGCGCAATGTCTCCGGGCAGGTCCACATGTACGCGGACAGGATCACACCGGCCATGGAGAAGGCGATCGAGGAGACCAACCGGCGGCGGGCCAAGCAGATCGCGTACAACGAGGCGAACGGCATCGACCCGCAGCCGCTGCGCAAGAAGATCAACGACATCGTCGCCACCATCGCCCGAGAGGAGGTCGACACCGAGCAGCTGCTCGGCTCCGGCTACCGGCAGGGCAAGGACGGCAAGGGCGCCAAGGCGCCGGTCCCGTCGCTGGCCGCGCATTCCGGCAAGGGCGCCGACGGCAGCGGTGCCAAGGCCGGCATGGGCGCGAAGGCGGGCCGCGGAGCGATCACGAGCGACCGGCCGGCCGCCGAACTGGCCGGGATCATCGAGGAGATGACGGACCGGATGCGCGCGGCGGCGGCGGAGCTCCAGTTCGAGGTTGCCGCACGGCTGCGCGACGAGGTCGGCGAGCTGAAGAAGGAGCTGCGGCAGATGAGGGAAGCCGGTATCGCCTGAACCGGGCAGTGTCTCAACACCGACACAAAACACACCGAGTCCGCTGCGCCGCCGGAGTGAATGCGTAGGGTGCAGTCAACCGCACTCACGGACGGTTGCGGGGGAACGAGGGAGAAGGGGACAGCAGGTGGCGGACGTATCCAAGGGCAGTGCTCCCGGTGTCAATCTGACCAAGGGGCAGGCCATCAGCCTGGAGAAGAAGGGCGGCGGCGCCCTCACCGCGGTGCGGATGGGCCTCGGCTGGCAGGCCGCGCCCCGGCGGGGGCTGTTCGGGTCGCGCACCCGTGAGATCGACCTGGACGCCTCGGCGGTGCTCTTCGCCGGCGACCAGCCCGTGGACGTGGTCTTCTTCCGACACCTCGTGAGCGACGACGGCTCGGTCCGCCACACCGGCGACAACCTGGTCGGCGGCGTCGGCCGGGGCGGTGACGACGAGGCGATCCTCGTCGACCTGCAGCGGGTGCCGGTGCACATCGACCAGATCGTTTTCACCGTCAACTCCTTCACCGGCCAGACCTTCCAGGAGGTGCAGAACGCGTTCTGCCGCATCGTGGACGAGACCAACGGCCAGGAACTCGCCCGCTACACACTGGACGGCGGCGGCCGGTACACCGCCCAGATCATGGCCAAGGTGCACCGCGCCGGCTCCGGCTGGCGGATGACCGCCCTGGGCAACCCGGCCGACGGCCGGACGTTCCAGGATCTGATGCCCGCGATCCTGCCCCACCTGTAGGCACCGGGCGGCGGCCACCGGCACCGGGGCGCCGCGGCGTTCCCCGCCGCGGCCCGGCGGCTCCCGGAGGCAGCGGACGCCGGGAGCCGACCCGCACACCACCGAGGGGGACAGAGGCGATGACGGCCGAGCTGGTCAGAGGGCAGAACCATCCCCTGCCCCATACGCGGCTCGACATCCGGGTGTCGGCCGGTGAACCGGTCGTGGCCGCCGTCACGTTGAGCGACGAGGACGGGCGGGTGCCGGGCACCGAGTGGGTCGCCCACCCGGCCCAGCCGGCCCTGCCCGGTGTCGAGGTCTCCCGCCAGGCCGCCGCCGGCCATCTGCTGGCCGTCGACCTGAACGCCGTGCCCCCCTCGGTGCACGGTGTGGCGGTGCTGCTGGCGCTGCCGACCGGTCCCGGGTGCCCCGTCCGCTTCGGGGCGGTCGCCGCGCCGTTCCTCTCCGTCGGCGCACCCGGCGGCCCCGGGACCGCCAGCTACACGATCACCGGTCTGGAATCCGAAGCCGCCGTCGTGGCCCTGGAGTTCTACCGCCGGCAGGGGGCCTGGAAGGTCCGCGCCGTCGGCCAGGGATACGCGGCCGGCCTCGCCGCCTGCCTTGCCGACCTGGGGCTCGACCGCGCCGGCGAACTCGCCGCCGCCGTCCACGAGGCCGTCGCGCCCGGCCTCTCCCGCACCGCCGGCACGCCCCCGGTCCGGACGGCGGAAGTGCGGCGCGGCGCCGCCGCGGCCGCCAACGCGGCGGCCCCCGGACCCTGTGCCGACCACGGCCCGGACGCATCCGGCTCCGGCTCCGGCTCCGGCTCCGGCTCGGGCACGGGCTCGGGCTCGGGCACGGCCCCGCGGTCCGCGGAACCGGAGCCACCGCCGCAGGCCCCGGCCCGGACGTTCGGCGGCCCCGTCGACTACACGCACCCGCGCAGGAACTCCGCCGCCCCGCAGCCGCCCCCGGCCGCACCGCCCGCCGCGCCCGGAAGGCCGCCGGCGCCCGTCGCGGGTGACGCCACCGGCTGGTCCATGGAGGAGCGGCTGTACAACCAGGTGTGGGGCATGTTCGAGGACCTCGCCCGGACGACGGCGGGGTACCGCAGCGCGGTGGACTTCGCCGCCTCACGGCTCGGCCGGGAACTCGACCGCGCCCTGTCCGACCCGCGCAGCCGTCTCGCCGGCACGGGCGACGCCGCTCGTGAGGCGGCCCGTGCCGGGCACGACGAGCTGACGGGACGTGCCCGCGAGGCCCTGGACCGAGACCTCGACCAGCTGGCCGCCGAGTCGGAGGTCGTCGAGCCCGCACTGCCGCCGGCGTTCGCCCGCTGGGACAGCCCGGTCTGGCAGCGCTACCGAGTCCCGACGGAGACCCCGACGGCCCTCCGCCTCGGCGACCTCCACCTCGCCGAGCGGCCCGGCCTCCGGATCCCGATGCTGGTCCGGCTGCCACTGGAGCGCGGCCTGTGGGTGGACAGCGGGCGGGGCCCGTCGGAGTCCACCGCGGGGCCCGAGGCGGTGCCGGCGCGCGCGCTCGCCATGGACACCGCGGTCGCCCACGCGACCAGGCTGCTCGCGGTCCATCCGGCCGGGGAGTTCACCGTGCGGGTGATCGACCCCGCGGGTACGGCGGCCCGTTCGCTGGGCCCGCTGGTGCGGTCGGGAGTGCTGGGCGAACCGCCCGCGGCAGGAGCCGCGGGCGTCTCCGCGATGCTCGAGAAGCTCACGCGCCGCGTCGACCTGGTGCAGATGGCCGTGCGAGGGGGCGCCGCCGACGCACTGCCGCCGGACCTGGACACCGCTCAGCAGCTGCTGATCGTCAGCGACTTCCCGCACGGCTTCGACGACCGGGCCGTGACCCGGCTCCGCTACCTCGCCGACGAGGGCCCCGCGGTCGGCGTCCATCTGCTGATGGTGGCCGACCGGGAGGACGCCTCCGCGTACGGGCCGGTGCTCGACCCGCTGTGGCGCTCGCTGCTGCGGATCCCCCCGGTCCCGGACGACCACCTGGCCGATCCATGGGTCCAGCACGTCTGGACGTACGAGCCGCCCGTGTTCGCGGAGTACGGCGCCGTGCTAGAGCCGGTGCTGGCGAAGGTCGCGGAGGCACGGCGGACCGGGCGGAGTTGACCTGGCCCCGGACGCAGGGCGCGGCGGAGACCGTGAGCCGCCGGCCGGTTTCCGGGTGGGCCGGACGAACCGCCGACGGCCTGTCGGGTCCCGTGCGGCTCGCTGCGGGGGCGCGCCTCGCGCGCCTCCGTGTCGTATCCGCCCCCGTGTCGTATCCGGCTCGGGGTGGACCGGGTCTCCGTGCGCTGATCTGTGATTTTGACCCTTGTTTACCTCCGCCTTTACCTTTCTTTTGTCTTTCGGGTAGGGTTCCTCGAACGGAGGGGAGTACTCCCACCTGCGGCGTGCCCGTCAGTACGGACCGAAAGACCAGAGCGGTCCCGGGGCGCCGGCCCGCGGTTCGGCGACCAGCCACCCCGGGTGGAAGAGACCTCCGGCAACGACGACGCTGGTGAGTAGCCGTACGACGCCGGAGGCGCAATGGACGTTTCGTTGACCATGTGGCTGGTGACCATTCTCGGTCTCCTCGCCCTGATCTCGGTCGACTTCTTCATCGGGCGCAAGCCCCACGACGTGTCGATCAAGGAAGCGGGAATCTGGACGATCGTCTGGATCGTCCTCGCCGCGATCTTCGGCGTGGCGCTGCTGATGGCGGGTGAGAGCCAGGCCTCGGGCGAGTTCTTCGCGGGCTACATCACCGAGAAGTCGCTCAGCGTGGACAACCTCTTCGTCTTCGTGCTGATCATGGCGAAGTTCGCGGTTCCGTCGCAGCTGCAGCAGCGGGTGCTGATGTTCGGCGTGCTCATCGCGCTGGTGCTGCGGGCCGTCTTCATCGCCGCGGGCGCCGCGATCATCGCCAACTTCTCCTGGGTCTTCTACATCTTCGGCGCGTTCCTGATCTACACCGCCTGGAAGCTCATCCAGGAGGCGCGCTCCGACGAGGACGAGGACGACTTCGAGGAGAACCGGCTCCTGAAGTCCATCGAGCGCAAGTTCGGCGTCGCCGACAGGTACCACGGCACCAAGCTCTTCATCCGCGTCAACGGCAAGCGGGTCCTGACGCCGCTGATGCTCGTGATGCTCGCGATCGGCACCACCGACGTCCTGTTCGCCCTGGACTCGATCCCCGCGATCTTCGGCCTCACCCAGGATCCGTACATCGTCTTCACCGCGAACGCCTTCGCGTTGATGGGGCTGCGGCAGCTGTACTTCCTGATCGGCGGACTGCTCACCAAGCTGGTCCACCTCAGCTACGGCCTGTCGGTGATCCTCGGCTTCATCGGCGTCAAACTGGTGCTGCACGCACTGCACGAGTCCGGGGTCCATGTCCCCGAGATCTCCACCCCGTTCTCGCTGGTGTTCATCTGCGGTGTCCTGATCGTCACCACGATCACCAGTCTGATCGCCTCCAGGAAGCAGCAGAGGCGGGCCGGACAGGACAAGCCGGAGACGGAGCCCACGGCCGCCGAGGCCGAGAAGGACAGCATCGAGGCCTGAGCCCCGCGGTGCGTTCCCGACGCGCGCACGGCACCTCGGCGCCGGCCGGGTCGTACGAGACCCGGCCGGCGCCGTCGTGTCCGGTGACAGCGGGCCGCGCGGCCGCGGTGGGGCCACGGGCCGCGCCGCCCCGAGGGGCCGTGGCCTCACACGGCGGCCGCGTCCCGGGAGGGGCGGCGCGACCGCTCATGTGCCGGCGCCGTCTCCGGCAGCAGCGCGAAGCAGCCGAGGCTCAGCACGGCGATCCCGCTCAGATACGCGGCCACCCCCCACGGGGGTCCGCTCCCGCCCGACACGACCGTGGCCACGAGCGGGGTGAGCGCGCCGCCGAGCACTCCCGCCAGGTTGTAGCCCACCGCCGCCCCGGTACATCGCACCCTGGCCTCGTACAACTCCGGCAGATACGCCGCCACCACCGCGAACATCGTGATGAACGCCAGCAGGGCGCCCGCGAAGCCGGCGAACATCAGCAGCGGCTCGGCGGTCTGCAGCAGCGCCACCATCGGGAACACCCACAACGCGCTCGCCGCGCACCCGGCGAGGCAGAGCGGTCTGCGCCCGTAGCGGTCCCCGAGCATCGCCGCGAACGGAGTCACGGCCCCTTGGACGGCGACCGCCGCCATCACGCAGACGAGCATCACGGTCCTGCTCACTCCGAGCCGCTCGGTGCCGTACGCCAGCGACCACGTGGAGACGGCGTAGAAGAGCGCGTAGCCGACCGACAGCGCGCCCGCGGTGAGGAGCACCAGCCGCCAGTGCCCGCGCAGCACCTCCGCCAGTGGCAGCCGGGCCCGCTCGGTGATCCGCTCGAACTGCGGGGTCTCCGCCAGCGAGCCGCGCAGCAGCAGCCCCCCGGCCGCCAGCAGCCCGGCCGCCCAGAACGGGACCCGCCAGCCCCAGTCCCGGAACTGGGCGTCGGTCAGTCCCGCGGACAGCGCCAGCATGACCCCGTTGGCCAGCAGGAACCCCACCGACGGGCCGATCTGCGGAAAGCTCGCCCAGAGTGCGCGCCGCCCGGCCGGAGCGTGTTCGGCGGTCAGCAGCACGGCCCCGCCCCACTCGCCGCCGAGCCCGAGGCCCTGGAGGAAACGCAGCACCAGCAGCAGTACGGGAGCGGCCACTCCGAGGGTCGAGTACGACGGGACACACCCCACGCCCGCCGTGGCCAGCCCCGTCAGCAGCAGTGAGGCGAACATCACCGGGCGCCGCCCGTGGCGGTCGCCGATGTGCCCGAAGAGCACCGATCCCAGTGGCCGGGAGACGAAGCCGACGGCGAACGTCCCGAAGGCGGCCAGCGTCCCCGCCAGCGGGGAGAACTCGGGGAAGAACAACGGCCCGAGCACCAGCGCCGCGGCCGTGCCGTAGACGAAGAAGTCGTAGAACTCCACGGCCGTCCCGGCGAGCGAGGCGGCCGCGAGCCGGGGCATGGAGACGGATTGCGCGGGCGCTGCCGGACGGGCCGACGGCGGCTCCACCGGCGGCGGCTCCACCGACGGCGTGGCATGACGATTGTGCATGCCGCGCCAACTACCCGTGCACCGTGGCGGTTACGGGGGCGCATGGGCGCATGGTCGGCGAAAGGGTGTGCACCGGAGGAACGGCCCGCGCGCCCCGCTCGCGCGGCCCTGTCACGCGGTCGCTGGGAGCGGCCGCCGGTGCCCTCCGAAGTGCCCTCCGAAGTGGCCTCCGTGGTGGCCCTCCGGTGGCGCCGACCGCGGCCCTGTCCCGCCCGGCCCGCTTGCCTGCCCCGGCCGCCCCGTCCGGCTTGCCCCGCCCATCCGACACCCGTCCGGCCCGTTTGCCCGCCCCGGCCGCCCCGTCCGGCTTGCCCCGCCCATCCGACACCCGTCCGGCCCGTTTGCCCGCCCCGGCCGCCCCGGCCGCCCCGGCCGTCCCGGCCGTCCCGTCGAAGCGTCTCGGCCGCTGCTCTTCTCCCGGAGTCCGGACCCGGAGCACCTCCGGGCCGTCAGCCGGCGGGGTCCGCGGTCCGGGCGGGCAGCCGGGTGCGGAGAGCGCGGAGGGGCTTCCGGGCGGTGCCATGGGCGGCAGGCAGGCAGGCAGGCAGGCAGGCAGGCAGGCAGTCGGGCAGACGGGCAGACGGGCAGACGGGTAGGTAACCAGGCAGGCAGTCCGGGTGCCCGGGCGTCGGCAGACACCGAGCTCATCCCGTGCCGCGCGCCCCTCCGGCGGCCTTCCCACGGCCCCCGGGCCCGTCGTCACCAGCCGCGCCGGTGCCACTCGGGGAGGTGCGGCCGCTCGTCGCCGAGCGTCGTGTCGTCGCCGTGGCCGGGGTAGACCCAGGTCTCGTCCGGCAGTACGTCGAAGAGCTTCGTCTCCACGTCACGGATCAGCGAGGCGAAGGCCCGAGGGTCCTTCCGGGTGTTTCCCACCCCGCCCGGGAAGAGGCAGTCCCCGGTGAAGACGTGCGGATGGCCGTGCGGGTCGTCGTAGACGAGCGCGATCGAGCCGGGTGTGTGGCCGACCAGATGGCGGGCTCCGAGTTCGACCCGGCCCACCCGGACCGTGTCGCCGTCGTCGACGAGCACATCGGTCGGCACCGGGATGCCGGCGGCGTCGTGGCGCCCCGCGTAGGTGCGCGCCCCCGTCGCCGCCACCACGTCGGCCAGCGCGCCCCAGTGGTCGCCGTGCCGGTGCGTGGTGACGACGGAGGTGATCCCGTCGTCACCGATCAGCCGGAGCAGGGTCTCGGGCTCGGCGGCCGCGTCGATCAGCAGTTGTTCGTCGGTGGCCCGGCAGCGCAGCAGGTAGGCGTTGTTGTCCATGGGACCGACGGCGACCTTGGAGATCATCAGGGCCGCCAGCTCGTGGACGTCCGCAGGGCCGCCGACCTTCACCGCTCCGCTGTAAGTCATGGGGCCAGCGTACTCAGCCGACTACAGCGACTACACCGACTACTACAGCGGTGGCAGCACCGGCAGCGGGCCGCCGGCGACCTCGAGCGACGCTCCGTCGCGCCGGCCCGCGAGCCAGCCGAGCAGGTCGGCGGAGGTGCCCCGCACCGTGACCGGACCGCCCGCGGCGCCTCCTCCCGTGGTCCAGCTCCGTCCGCCCCCGGCGGCGACGACGGTCGTGGCGGGGACGTCCCCGTGCCCGTCGAAGCGCTCCGCGAGGAACCCGGTCTCGCGTTCGGTGAAGTCGGCGGGGAGGTCCTCCAGCTCATAGCCGATGCCGAGGTCCACATGGTGCAGTTCGACCTCGATCAGCCGCCGGAAGGGGACACGGGCCGCGGTGTCCTCGACGCCGTTGCGGAGCTGCACGGTCCGGGACCAGGCCGCGTCCGCAGCGGCCGCGGCCTGGAAGCGCTCACCGGACTCGCGTACGTCGTCGAGCTGGGCTCGGAGCGGCCGCGGCGCGTCGCGCTCGATGTCCGCCTCGCGGTCCTCGGCGCTCGGGTACATGGGACGGCCCTCGAGGACGTTGACCAGGGCGTCGGCGTTGCGGGCGAGATGGGCCAGGACGTGCCCGCGGCTCCAGCCGGGGAGCCGTGACGGCCCGGTCGCCGCGGCGTCGTCCAGGGCGGCGGCCGCGTTCAGCAGCCGCTCGGTCGCTGCGCGTACGGAGGCCAGGTCGTCCACGGGATCGATCATGGGGAAGACGATAGCCCCGCCACACGTTCGGGTGAAGGTGGGTGTGGACCGACGTTAATCGAATGCGCGTGCTATAGGCTCGGGTGGAGGCATTCTGGAGGGCCGGGTGCTCACCCGTCCGGCAGCCGTCGATCCCGCAGCCGTCCTAGCCTGGAGCAGTCCGGGCCGGGGGCTGTGCCCCCGATGCTTCTCACGACCTGACTCAAGAAAGGTGCGGACCCGGCGTGGCCGACCGTCTCATCGTCCGTGGCGCTCGCGAGCACAACCTGAAGAACGTCTCGCTCGACCTCCCGCGTGACTCACTCATCGTCTTCACCGGGCTCTCGGGGTCGGGCAAGTCGTCGCTCGCGTTCGACACGATCTTCGCGGAGGGACAGCGCCGCTACGTCGAGTCGCTGTCCTCCTACGCCCGGCAGTTCCTGGGCCAGATGGACAAGCCGGACGTGGACTTCATCGAGGGCCTCTCCCCGGCCGTCTCGATCGACCAGAAGTCCACGTCCCGCAACCCCCGCTCCACGGTGGGCACGATCACCGAGGTCTACGACTACCTCCGGCTGCTCTTCGCCCGGATCGGCAAGCCGCACTGCCCCGAGTGCGCGCGCCCCATCTCCCGCCAGTCACCGCAGGCCATCGTCGACAAGGTGCTGGAGCTGCCCGAGGGGAGCCGCTTCCAGGTGCTGTCGCCGCTGGTGCGGGAGCGCAAGGGCGAGTTCGCCGACCTCTTCGCCGACCTCCAGTCCAAGGGGTACTCGCGGGCCCGCGTCGACGGGCGCACGATCCAGCTCACCGAGCCGCCGAAGCTCAAGAAGCAGGAGAAGCACACCATCGAGGTGGTCGTCGACCGCCTGACCGTCAAGGAGAGCGCCAAGCGCCGGCTCACGGACTCCGTGGAGACCGCGTTGGGCCTGTCCGGCGGCATGGTGGTGCTGGACTTCGTCGATCTCCCCGAGGACGACCCCGAGCGCGAGCGGATGTACTCGGAGCATCTCTACTGCCCGTACGACGACCTCTCCTTCGAGGAGCTGGAGCCCCGCTCGTTCTCCTTCAACTCGCCGTTCGGCGCCTGCCCCGACTGCACCGGCATCGGCACCCGGATGGAGGTCGACCCCGACCTGATCGTCCCGGACGAGGACCGCTCCCTCGACGACGGCGCGATCCACCCGTGGTCGCACGGCCACACCAAGGAGTACTTCGGCCGCCTCATCGGCGGGCTCTCCGACGCGCTCGGCTTCCGCACGGACATCCCGTGGGCCGGGCTGCCGCAGCGTGCCAGGAAGGCCCTGCTGCACGGCCACAAGACCCAGGTCGAGGTCCGCTACCGGAACCGCTACGGGCGGGAGCGCGCCTACACCACCCCGGCGTTCGAGGGTGCGGTGTCCTTCGTGAAGAGGCGGCACAGCGAGGCGGAGAGCGACTCCAGCCGCGAGCGCTTCGAGGGCTATATGCGGGAGGTGCCCTGCCCCACCTGCGACGGCACCCGGCTGAAGCCGATCGTCCTGGCGGTGACGGTCATGGACCGGTCCATCGCCGAGGTCTCGGCCATGTCGATCAGCGAGTGCGCCGACTTCCTGGGCCGGCTGACGCTGAACGACCGAGACAAGAAGATCGCCGAGCGGGTGCTCAAGGAGGTCAACGAGCGGCTGCGGTTCCTGGTGGACGTCGGCCTGGACTACCTCTCCCTCAACCGGGCCGCGGGCACCCTGTCCGGCGGCGAGGCGCAGCGCATCCGGCTGGCCACCCAGATCGGCTCGGGACTCGTCGGCGTGCTGTACGTGCTGGACGAGCCGTCCATCGGACTGCACCAGCGCGACAACCACCGGCTGATCGAGACCCTGGTGCGGCTCAGGGACATGGGCAACACCCTGATCGTCGTCGAGCACGACGAGGACACGATCAAGGTCGCCGACTGGGTCGTCGACATCGGCCCCGGAGCCGGCGAGCACGGCGGCAAGGTCGTCCACTCGGGGCCGCTGAAGCAACTGCTGGCCAACAAGGACTCGATGACCGGGCTCTACCTGTCCGGGAAGAAGTCCATCGCGACGCCGGGGACCCGGCGGCCGGTGGACCACACCCGGCAGCTCACGGTGCACGGCGCCCGGGAGAACAACCTCCGGGACATCGACGTGCCGTTCCCGCTCGGCGTGCTCACCGCCGTCACCGGCGTCTCCGGCTCGGGCAAGTCGACGCTGGTCAACGACATCCTCTACACCCACCTGGCCCGCGAGCTGAACGGCGCCAAGTCGGTGCCGGGCCGGCACACGCGGGTGGACGGCGACGACCTCGTCGACAAGGTCGTCCACGTCGACCAGTCGCCCATCGGCCGCACCCCGCGGTCCAACCCGGCGACGTACACCGGTGTCTTCGACCACGTCCGCAAACTCTTCGCGGAGACGATGGAGGCGAAGGTGCGCGGCTATCTGCCGGGCCGCTTCTCCTTCAACGTGAAGGGCGGGCGCTGCGAGAACTGCTCCGGCGACGGCACCATCAAGATCGAGATGAACTTCCTGCCGGACGTGTACGTCCCGTGCGAGGTCTGCCACGGTGCGCGCTACAACCGGGAGACCCTGGAGGTCCACTACAAGGGCAAGTCCATCGCCGAGGTGCTGGACATGCCGATCGAGGAGGCGCTGCACTTCTTCGAGGCCGTACCGACGATCTCCCGTCACCTGAAGACGCTGAACGAGGTGGGTCTCGGGTACGTCAGGCTGGGCCAGCCCGCGCCCACGCTCTCCGGCGGTGAGGCGCAGCGGGTGAAGCTGGCGAGCGAGCTGCAGAAGCGTTCGACCGGCCGGACCGTCTACGTGCTGGACGAGCCGACGACCGGGCTGCACTTCGAGGACATCGCGAAGCTGATCAACGTGCTGTCCGGACTGGTCGACAAGGGCAACACCGTGATCGTGATCGAGCACAACCTCGATGTGATCAAGACCGCCGACTGGGTCGTCGACATGGGACCCGAGGGCGGCAGCGGCGGCGGCCTCGTCGTCGCCGAGGGCACTCCCGAGCAGGTCGCCGGGGTGCCGACGAGTCACACGGGCAAGTTCCTGCGGGACATCCTGGGCCCGGAGCGCGTCAGCGACTCCGTCCCGCCGCAGTCGCGCAAGACGGCGGCGAAGAAGGCCGCGTCCAGGAAACCGGTCGTCTCCGCCAACTCCACCGCGGTGAAGAAGACGGTGACGGCAGACGCGGCACCGGTCGGGAAGAAGACGGCCGCGTCGCGCAGCCGCAGCCGCAAGGCCTGACCCCGTCTCGGGACCGGCCCCGTCTGCTGGCGGGGCCGCGGGGCCGTGGGGCGGGGCTGTGACGCGGAGGCCCGGGATACTGCGGTCCGGCCGGTTGTTCCAGACCCTGCCGCCGGGACCCGGGCCAGGGCGGCTCCCCCGGCTCCCCCGGCTCCCGGGCCGGAGTGGCCGTTTCGTGCCGGGACGCGGTGGTGTTCCCGTGCTCGGGGCGTGGGAGTCTTCCCGGCCCCGGGCTGCGGCGGTGTTCCCGTGCTGGGGCCGCACTGTTCCGAGGTCCCCGGCTTCCGAGGTCCCCGGCTTCTGCGGTCCTCGGCTTCCGCGGCCCCGCTTCCGAGGTCCCGGCGCCTCGAGGAGCCGTCCTGCTCTGCCAGGGCTGCCGCGCGGGGGCACGGACCGTTTCGGCGGCCGGGTCAGTCCAGTTCGGCGGCGTACGGGGGCTCCGCGCCCGCGCGGGAGCAGGTGACGCCCGCGGCACGGGCGGCGAACGCGAGCACCTCGGTCCAGCCGGCGGCGTCCAGGGCCAGCAGGCCTCGGCGGGAGAGGGCGCCGCGCCGGTCGAGGTCGTGCAGCAGTGCCGCGTTCACGGTGTCGCCCGCTCCGATCGTGTCGGCCACCGCCACGTCCGCGGCCGGGGCGGCGGCCTCCACACCCGCCCGGGTGCGTACCGTGAGACCGCGACCGCCGTGTGTCACGACCACGGCGGCCGGACCCTCGGCAAGCCAGCACCCAGGCGTGCCGCCGAGCCATGCGGCGTCCTCCTCCGAGAGCTTCAGCAGCGACACCGAGGGCAGCCAGCCCCGGAACCGCGCCCGGTGCGCACCGGCGTCCGGGACCAGCCCCGGGCGGATGTTGGGATCGAGCAGGGTGAACACCCCGCGCCCCGCCTCGCGCCGCAGCAGGGCCTCGTACGCGCTCGCCCCCGGTTCCAGCACCAGCGAGCAGGTGCCGAGGGCCAGCGCCCTGGCTCCGTCCGGCAGTTCCGCCGGCAGCGCGAACAGCCGGTCGGCGGTGCCGGTCACATAGAAGCGGTAGGCGGCCGAACCGTCCGCGCCGACCTCGGCGACCGCCAGACTGGTCGGCTCCGGGCCCCGCTGCACCAGTGACGTCCGTACCCCCGCCGCGCGCAGCCCGTCCAGCAGCGCCTCGCCGAAGCCGTCCGACGAGACACGGGAGCAGAAGGCCACGGGCGACCCCAGGCGGCCCAGGGCCACAGCCGTGTTGTACGGGCCGCCGCCCGGCCTCGGCAGCAGGGGCCGCAGCGGTGCGTCCCCGGCCGGCCGCAGCGGGACCAGGTCGATCAGGGACTCACCGGCGACGACGATCACAGCTGAGAACGTAGTCCATCGCTCCGGGGCGCGGCAGTCCCGTCCCGGCCCGGCGGACCCGCCCGGAAGGGCCGCGATCTGCACCGGTATCGTCGGGTCGACCACCCGGGCCCCTCACCGTGGAGATCCTCATGTCCGGCCGACCCGCCGCCCGCCGTACCGTGCTGAAAGGCGCCGCTCTCGCCGGAGCGGCCGGGCTGGGGGCCGCCGCCTGCTCCACCGAGTCCAAGCTGGGCCACGCCCGGATCCCGACGCCGACCGCGCCGGTCGACCTCGGCGCCGCAGGGGAGGTCCCGGTGGGAGGCGCCCGGCTCTACCGCGAGCAGCGGCTCGTCGTCCACTGCCCGGCGGAGGGCCGGTACCGGGCGTTCAGCGCCCAGTGCACCCACGCCGGCTGCGTCCTCGACAAGGTGGAGGGCACCGAGGGCAACTGTCCCTGCCACGGCAGCCGGTTCGATGTGACGACCGGCACGGCTCTCCGGGGCCCGGCCACCGTGCCGCTTCCGGAGGTCCCGGTGCGGGTGCGGAACGGGAAGCTGGTGGCGGGCCCGGAGGTCTGAGCCCGCCCGTACCGCTTCTCCGCTGCGCGGTGCCCAGCCGGCGGCCCCGCGTCAGCGCTCCCACTGCCAGTCGATCCCCTGGATCCCCGGCCGCACCTCCTGGTCGACCAGGTGCACCGACGGGTGCCTGCCGCTCGGCGCCAGTTCGGCCCGGCAGATCCGCGCCGCGCCGGGGGAGTTCTGGGCGAAGTGCCGGCATCGCACCGGCAGCGCCGCCGTGTCGAAGCGGATCTGGAGTACGTACTGCCCGCCGGAGTCGCGGAAGCCGCGCAGGTACTCGCCGCTCGGCCCCGCCGTGCCGTCCTCGAAGCCGTAGCAGAGGAGATACGTCTCACCGGACCGCAGCCGCGCGTCGAGGAGGAGTTCCGCGACCAGCACCCCCGCGTCCCGGTCGTACCGGACGCGCCCCGGGCGGCAGTTCTCCGTCGCGCGCACCGTCACCCGTGCCGGATCCCATCCGGCGTCGCCGCGGTGGACGGCGAGCAGGCGGTCGACGCCGTCGCGCCGGGCGCGCACGATCTTCTGGGAGTCCCGGCCCAGCAGTTCGCCGCCCGGCCCGATCCGCACGCGCTCGTGGTGCCCCATGGTGTGCAGGCCCCCGTCCGCGGGCCGGCCGAGCCCGGTCAGCAGTCGCTCGACCGCCGCGGACGCCGCGGCGGGCGTGCGCGGCGAGGGGGCTGCGGGGCACTGGGGGCCGGGCGCGCCGTCGCCGGGGAGCAGCCGGAGCAGCGAGTTCTCCGGCAACCCGAGCACGTCCTCGAGCGCCCGAACGGCGCGCAGCGACTCGGGGCGCCGGGGCCGACGGGCCCCCTGCTGCCAGTAACTCAGGCTGGTCACCCCGACCTTGATGCCCCGATGGGCGAGATGGTGCTGCACTCGCTGGAGCGGCAGTCCCCGCACCGCGAGCGCGGCGCGCAGGGCGAGATGGAAGGGGCCCGTGAGCAGTACCCGGTCCAGCTCGGCCCGCGTGTGCGCGGAGTGCACGGCGTGTCCCATGGGGCTCCTCAATGGATGTGCACCGCGGCCCGGTGGGCCCTCGCACCGAGGGCGGGGCGTGCGGACGCGACCGACCGCGGCGGACCGTGTCCTTGCGGCGCAGCCGGCCCGGCCGCGTGTCACACCGCATTGAAGCGTGCCGGCACCTACCGGACAATGGCCTGTCCGGGTTCCGGCCCGAAAGGCACCGGAAAGGCACCGGAAAGGCGTCCGAAAGGCGTTCGGAGGGCGTCCGAAAGGCGCCGTGGCCCGGGCCCGGGGCGCCCGGAACGGCGCCACCGGGCGGTGAGGGTCCGGACGCACCGGGAGCAGCGGCGACCCCTGCCGGCCCGCGCCTGCCCGTGCTCTCCCGGTCCGACTCCCGCTCCGCCCCGACTCCTGCCTGCCCGTGCTCTTCCGCCCCGCCCCGACCTCTGCCGGCCCGGGCTCTCCCGCTCCCCTCCGCCCCGGCCTCTGTCGGCCCGTGCTCTCCCGCCTCGCCCCGACCTCTGCCGGCCCGGGCTCTCCCGCTCCGCTCCGCCCCGGCCCGGCTTCCGGCCCGCCCAGGCCCCACCAGGCCCTTTCCTGCCTCCCCGGCCCTCCCGCGCCCTGCTCCGGCGCGGGCCCCCGGGGCCGGGACCGCGGGACCGCCGGGTTCGGACCGCCGGCGCGACGACGGGTGTCCGCACGCCTCTCGGCCGGCCCGCCTGTCCGTGCCCGCCAGTAGGGTGGGCGACATGGCAGACCCCTCCAGCTACCGCCCCAAGCCGGGACAGATCCCCGACTCCCCGGGGGTCTACAGGTTCCGCGACGCGCACCGCCGGGTGATCTACGTCGGCAAGGCGAAGAGCCTGCGGCAGCGGCTGGCGAACTACTTCCAGGACCTGGCGGGTCTGCACCCGCGGACCCGCACGATGGTCACGACCGCGGCCTCCGTCGAGTGGACCGTCGTGTCCACGGAGGTGGAGGCGCTCCAGCTGGAGTACTCCTGGATCAAGGAGTTCGATCCCCGGTTCAACGTCAAGTACCGGGACGACAAGAGCTATCCGTACCTCGCGGTGACGATGGACGAGGCGTTCCCGAGGGTCCAGGTGATGCGTGGCGCCAAGAAGAAGGGCGTGCGCTACTTCGGCCCGTACGCGCACGCGTGGGCAATCCGCGAGACGGTCGACCTGATGCTCCGGGTGTTTCCCGTGCGCACCTGCTCCGCCGGGGTGTTCAGGAACGCGGAGCGGACCGGCAGGCCCTGCCTGCTGGGCTACATCGGCAAGTGCTCCGCGCCCTGCGTCGGCCGGGTCGGTGCCGGGGAGCACCGCGAACTGGCCGAGGAGTTCTGCGACTTCATGGCCGGCCGCACCGGCACCTACATCCGCCGCCTGGAGAAGGAGATGACGGCGGCCGCCGAGGACATGGAGTACGAGCGGGCCGCCCGGCTGCGGGACGACCTGGAGGCCCTCGGACGCGCCATGGAGAAGAACGCGGTGGTGCTGGCCGACGCGACCGACGCGGATCTGATCGCGGTCGCCGAGGACGAACTGGAGGCCGCCGTCCAGATCTTCCACGTCCGCGGCGGGCGGGTGCGCGGCCAGCGCGGCTGGGTCACCGACAAGGTCGAGGCCGTCGACACCGCCGGCCTCGTCGAGCACGCGCTGCAGCAGTTGTACGGGGAGGAGAGCGGCGACGCCGTCCCCAGGGAGGTGCTCGTCCCGGCCCTGCCCGACGACCCCGCCGCGGTCACCCAGTGGCTCGGCGGCCGGCGGGGCTCGGCCGTGTCGCTGCGCGTCCCGCAGCGCGGCGACAAGAAGGACCTCATGGCGACGGTCGGGCGCAACGCCCAGCAGGCCCTCGTCCTGCACAAGACCAGGCGCGCGAGCGATCTGACCACCCGCTCCCGGGCCCTGGAGGAGATCGCCGAGGCGCTCGGCCTGGACTCGGCGCCGCTGCGGATCGAGTGCTTCGACATCTCCCACCTCCAGGGCCAGGACGTCGTCGCGTCCATGGTGGTGTTCGAGGACGGGCTGCCCCGGAAGGGCGAGTACCGGCGCTTCCAGATCAAGGGCCGTGCCGGGGACACGCAGCTGTGGCACGGCGAGGGCCAGGACGACGCCCGCTCGATGCACGAGGTGATCAGCAGGCGCTTCCGGCGGTATCTCATGGAGCGGGAGAAGACCGGCGAGTGGGCGGTTCCGGAGGGCGGCGAGGCCGGCAGCGCCGGGGCGGCCGGCGAGGCCCCGGCTGCCCCGGCGGATGACGGCAGGCCCAGGCGGTTCGCCTACCCGCCGCAGCTGGTGCTCGTCGACGGCGGGCAGCCGCAGGTGGCGGCGGCCCGGCGGGCCCTGGACGAGCTGGGCATCGACGACGTCGCCGTCGCCGGGATCGCCAAGCGCATGGAGGAGGTGTGGCTGCCGGGGGAGGACGACCCGGTCGTGCTGCCCCGCTCCAGCGAGGGGCTGTACCTCATCCAGCGGGTGCGGGACACCGCCCACGACTTCGCCATCCGCTACCAGCGCTCCAAGCGGACCAAGCGGCTGAGGTCCGGCCCGCTGGACTCCGTGCCGGGTCTGGGCGCCGCCCGCAAGCAGGCGCTGATCAAGTACTTCGGCTCGGTGAGGAGGCTGCGGCAGGCCACGGTCGAGCAGATCTGCGAGGTCCCGGGGTTCGGCAGGAAGACCGCCGAGGCCGTTGCCGCCGCGCTGGCGCAGGCCGCGCCGGCCGCTCCGGCGGTGAACATGGCGACAGGCGAGATCATTGAAGAGGATGACGGGGCAGCAGTGACGGAAGGGAACGGGGGAACCACGGAATGACCGAGCAGAACAGACCAGAACACGGAGCAGGAGACGTGGATACGGGCACCACCGAGGCCGGGCAGGCCGCAGAGGCGGCCATCCCCGAGCTGGTGATCATCTCCGGAATGTCGGGCGCCGGCCGCAGTACCGCGGCGAAGTGCCTGGAGGACCTCGGCTGGTTCGTCGTGGACAACCTGCCGCCCGCGCTGATCCCCACCATGGTGGAACTCGGCGCACGCTCCCAGGGCAACGTCGCCCGGATCGCCGTCGTCGTGGACGTCCGCGGCCGGCGGTTCTTCGACAACCTCCGCGAGTCCCTCGCGGACCTCGACGCCAAGCAGGTCACCCGCCGGATCGTCTTCCTGGAGTCGTCCGACGAGGCCCTGGTGCGCCGCTTCGAGTCCGTGCGCCGCCCGCACCCGCTCCAGGGCGACGGCCGGATCGTCGACGGCATCGCCGCCGAGCGGGACCTCCTCCGGGAGCTGCGCGGCGACGCCGACCTGGTGATCGACACCTCCAGCCTCAACGTCCACGAGCTGCGCGCCAAGATGGACGCCCAGTTCGCGGGCGACGAGGAGCCGGAGCTGCGGGCCACCGTGATGTCGTTCGGGTACAAGTACGGCCTGCCCGTCGACGCCGACCTGGTGGTGGACTGCCGCTTCCTGCCGAACCCGCACTGGGTCCCGGAGCTGCGCCCCTTCACCGGCCTGAACGAGGAGGTGTCGGGCTATGTCTTCAACCAGCCCGGCGCCAAGGAGTTCCTCAACCAGTACACCGGGCTGCTGCAGCTGATCGCCGCGGGCTACCGCCGCGAGGGCAAGCGGTACGTGACGATCGCCGTCGGCTGCACGGGCGGCAAGCACCGCTCGGTGGCGATGTCCGAGAAGCTCGCCGCCCGGCTCGGCACCGAGGGGATCGAGACCGTCGTCGTCCATCGGGACATGGGGCGCGAGTGACCGGACGCAACCCCCGCCTGCGCCGGCTGCGGGGCGGTGACACGCTCCGCGCCGGCCGCAGGCGCGGAACCCAGCCCAAGGTCGTCGCGCTCGGCGGCGGCATGGGCCTCTCGGCGTCCCTCGCCGCGCTGCGCCGTATCACGGGCGACCTCACCGCCGTCGTCACCGTCGCCGACGACGGGGGCTCCAGCGGCCGGCTCCGCAAGGAGCTGGGGGTACTGCCGCCCGGCGACCTCCGCAAGGCGCTGGCGGCGCTGTGCGGGGACGACGAGTGGGGCCAGACCTGGTCCCGGGTCATCCAGCACCGCTTCCAGTCCCAGGGCGAGCTGCACGAGCACGCGGTCGGCAATCTGCTGATCGTCGCGCTGTGGGAGCAGCTCGGCGACCATGTCCAGGCCCTGGACCTGGTCGGCAGGCTGCTCGGCGCCCACGGCCGGGTGCTGCCGATGTCCGCCGTGCCGCTGGAACTCCAGGCACTGGTCAGGGGACACGACCCGGCCCGACCCGACGAGGTGGGCACGGTCCGCGGGCAGGCGACCGTCGCGCTGACGCCGGGCGAGGTGCAGTCCGTGCACCTGGTGCCGAACGACCCGCCGGCCGTCCCGGACGCCGTCGACGCCGTGCTCGACGCGGACTGGGTGGTCCTCGGGCCCGGCTCCTGGTTCTCCTCGGTGATTCCGCACCTCCTCGTGCCCGAGCTGCTGGACGCGCTCGTCGAGACCAGGGCCCGGCGTGTCCTCTCGCTCAACCTGGCTCCGCAGCCCGGGGAAACGGAGGGCTTCTCTCCGCAGCGTCATTTGGAGGTTTTGGGGCGACACGCCCCTAAACTCGCCCTGGACGTGGTGCTGGCCGACGAGGCCGCCGTGCCCGACCGCGAGTCCCTCGCCGACGCGGCGAAGCGGCTCGGTGCCGCGGTCGAGCTGGCGCCCGTGGCCAGACCCGACGGGGCTCCGAAGCATGATCCGGAGCTGTTGGCCGCCGCGTACGACCGTATTTTTCGGATGCATGGAAGGATCGGCCCATGGCGATGACGGCAGCGGTGAAGGACGAGATCTCCCGGCTTCCCGTCACCCGGACCTGCTGCAGAAAGGCGGAGGTCTCGTCGATCCTGCGGTTCGCCGGCGGGCTGCACCTGGTCAGCGGGCGCATCGTGATCGAGGCGGAGCTGGACACGGGCATCGCGGCGCGCAGACTCCGCAAGGACATCCTGGAGATCTTCGGGCACTCCTCGGACCTGGTGGTGATGGCTCCCGGCGGGCTGCGGCGCGGTTCGCGCTACGTCGTACGCGTCGTGGCCGGCGGTGACCAGCTGGCCCGGCAGACCGGGTTGGTCGACGGCCGGGGCCGCCCCATCCGGGGGCTGCCGCCCCAGGTCGTCTCGGGCGCCACATGCGATGCGGAGGCCGCCTGGCGCGGCGCGTTCCTCGCGCACGGCTCGCTGACCGAGCCCGGCCGCTCCTCCTCCCTGGAGGTCACCTGCCCGGGCCCGGAGGCCGCGCTGGCCCTGGTCGGCGCGGCGCGCCGGCTCTCCATCGGCGCGAAGGCCCGCGAGGTGCGGGGGGTGGACCGGGTCGTGGTGCGCGACGGCGACGCGATCGGGGCGCTGCTGACCCGGCTCGGGGCGCACGAGTCGGTCCTGGCCTGGGAGGAGCGGCGGATGCGCCGCGAGGTCCGCGCCACCGCCAACCGGCTGGCCAACTTCGACGACGCCAATCTGCGCCGCTCGGCCCGGGCCGCGGTCGCGGCGGGCGCGCGGGTGCAGCGTGCGCTGGAGATCCTCGGCGAGGAAGTGCCCGAGCACCTCGCCGCGGCGGGCCGGCTGCGCATGGAGCACAAGCAGGCGTCCCTGGAGGAACTGGGCGCTCTCGCCGACCCGCCGCTGACGAAGGACGCGGTCGCGGGCCGCATCCGCCGGCTGCTCGCGATGGCGGACAAGCGCGCCCAGGATCTGGGCATCCCGGGTACGGAGTCCAACCTGACGGAGGAGATGGCCGACGGCCTCGTGGGCTGAGCCGGCCCCGGGGTGCGAGCGGCCTCCCGGTGTCCGGGAGCCGGCCGGGAGAAGCCGACCCCGGCCGAGTGCTCCGGGGGCGGCAGGGCTCCGCAGCCGTCGGCGGGAAACGGCGGACGCACCTCATCGCGCCGCCGCCGGAGGATCCCCGGCGACCGGTCGATCGCGGTCCGTACGCCCTCGTGCTCGGGCGGCGGGGACCGGCGGTAGGTACAGCCGCGGGCTCCGGTCCGATCGCGAGGCGAGGAGGCGCGTCCGCGTCCGGTTCCTCGACACCCGCCCGCTGCGCTGCGGCCGGCCGTTTCGCGGCCTGTCGGCGTCGCTCGCCACCGCTCCCCTCTCCCTGGTCTTCGGCGGGCTGCCGGCAGCCTCGGCGATCGCCGCGGTGGCCGCGGTCGACACGCCCCCTCGCACCTACCGCCTGCCGCACGCGCCTGACGCCTGACGCCTGCCGCACGCGCCTGCCGTCTGCCGCACGCGCCTACCGCCTGACGTCTGCCGCCGCGAAGCCGACCGCCCCCGAGGGCGCCGGCGCGACGGCGATCGCCGGTCAGGTTTCCCGACGCGCCTCGGCCTTGAGCCCGGTGAGCGGGACGCCGGCCTCCCGCAGCGCCCCACCGCGTCCCGCGCCGGGCCGGTTGGCCGCCGGGCACATCTTGACATGACCATGAGGTGTCGTGAGCCTGGCATCTGTTTTCTCTCGCGACAGACGAAGCAAGGGGGGCCCATGAGACGACGAGCGAGATCCATCCTCGCCGCGACCTCACTGCTGATGGCCGGCCTGGCCGCCGCGCCGCTCGCCCGGGCGGCCGACGGCGACGCCGCCGGTGCTTCCGGTGCTTCCGGTGCCGGACTCTCCGTATGGCAGGCCGAGGTCACCAGGGAACAGGTACCACTCCTCCTCCAGGCCGGCGCCGACGGCCATGAACTGACCGAGCAGGTGCCGGCCAGGGGCACCGCCACCGTCGAGGTGTTCCTCACCGGCGACCAGGCGGGCGCGCTCCGCGACCAGGGCGTGAGCCTCACCGAGCACACCGTTTCCGGCGCGGCGGAGAAGCGCGCCGCCGCCGCCGGGGACGGCGTCTTCCGGCCGTACGGCGGAGAGGGCGGCCTGCGCGAGGAGATCCTCGCCGTCGCCGCCGCCCACCCGTCGATCACCAAGGTGGTCAGCATCGGTGAGACCGTGCGGGGCGCGGACATCCTCGCCCTCAAGCTGACCCGGGGCGCCGGGAAGCACCGGGACGGCGCGAAGCCGGCCACCCTCTACATGTCCGGCCAGCACGCCCGCGAGTGGATCACCCCCGAGATGACCCGGCGGCTCCTGCACCACTACGTGGACGGCTACGGCAAGGACCGCCGCATCACCCGGATCGTGGACCGCACCGAACTGTGGTTCCTGCTCTCGGCCAATCCGGACGGCTACGACTTCACCCACGCCTCCGACGCCAATCGCCTCTGGCGCAAGAACCTGCGCGACAACAACGGCGACGGCAGGATCACCACCGGCGACGGCGTCGACCTGAACCGCAACTTCGCCTACAAGTGGGGCTACGACAACGAGGGTTCGTCGCCCAACCCCGCCGGCGAGACCTACCGCGGGCCCGGCCCCTCCTCCGAGCCCGAGACCGTCGCCCTGGACCGTTTCCAGAAGCGCGTCGGCTTCGAGTACGGCATCAACTACCACTCCGCCGCCGAACTGCTGCTGTACGGCGTGGGCTGGCAGGTCGCCACCCCCACCCCGGACGACGTGCTCTACAAGGCGCTGGCGGGCACCCCGGACAACCCGGCCGTCCCCGGCTACCACCCCCAGGTCTCCTCCGAGCTCTACATCACCAACGGCGAGGCCAACGGCCACGCGGCCAACGTCAACGGGACGATGATGTTCACCCCGGAGATGACGACCTGCCAGACCGTCTCGGCCGAGGACCCGGACGACCGGTGGCGGCCCGAGGACTGCCGCTCCGGCTTCAACTTCCCCGACGACGAGAAGCTGATCCAGGCCGAGTTCGCCAAGAACGTCGAGTTCGCGCTCTCCGTCGCCGAGACCGCAGCCCACCCCGACCGGCCGTCGTCACCGGTCGGCCTGGCGGCCCCCGACTTCACCGTCGACCCGTTCACCACCTCCTACGCCCGCGGCGGCCACCAGGAGGTCTCCGTCGTCGCCCGCAAGTCCCTGCGGGACAAGGAACTCAGGTACCGCGTCAACGGCGGCCGTACCCACGACATGGCGCTCAGGCCGTGGAAGGGCGGCGAGACCTACGGCGGCGAGGACAACATCCGCTTCGACGAGTACCGCGCCAAGGTCAAGGACGGGGACGTCGGCGACCGGGTCGAGGTCTGGTTCACCGGCGAGACCGGAAGCGGGAAGCGCACCTCCAGCGAGCGCTTCACCTACACCGTCGCACCCCGGCCCAAGGCCGACACCGTGGTGGTGGCCGAGGAGGGCGCACCGGCCCGGCACGCCCAGGTGTACGTCGACGCCCTGAAGGCCAACGGCCGCAAGGCCGTGGTCTGGGACGTCGCCACCCGGGGCGCGCCCCACCCGCTCGGCGTCCTCGGCCACTTCCCCACCGCCGTCCACCACACCGGCGCGCAGGCCCCCGGCGGCCCCACCCAGCTCGCCCTGCGCGACTACCTCAACGAGGGCGGCAAGCTGATCGAGGCCGGTGAGCTGGCCGGCGGCAGCGCCCAGGTCGGCAGGGCGCTGACCAACGACTTCAGCCAGTACTGGCTGGGCGCCTACGGCCGCGCCTCCGCGCCAGGGGCCACCGGGTTCTCCGGGGCGGGGGCCCTGGCCGGGGCCGGCGGGCCGCTGTCCGACGCGGACGGCAACCCGCTGAACGCGCCCGGCGCGTACACCGTCACCTCCGACACCCTTCCCCCCGCGCAGTTCCCGCAGTTCACGAGTGCCCGGGCGGGCCGCTACGGCGGTGTGGCCAACCCCTACGCCCCGTACGCGGGCTCGTCGATGGCCTCCGCGACCCACGACGACAACGACTGGAAGCGGCTCACCCGCACCGTCGACCTCACCGGGGCCACCGCCGCCGACCGGCCCCGGCTGAGGCTCGCGCTCAACTGGAACACCGAGCCCGGCTACGACCACGCGCTCCTCGAGGCCCGCACCGCCGGCGCCGGGGACTGGACGACCCTCCCGGACGAGGGCGGCCGCAGCGGCACGGCGGTGCCCGAGGACTGCGAGGCCGGGTACTTCCTCGACGGGCACCCCTTCCTGCGCCACTACCTCACCCGGGAGTCCGGCGGCTGCACCGCGACCGGCTCCAGCGGGTCCTGGAACAGCTTCACCGGCTCCTCCGCCGGCTGGCAGCAGGTCTCCTTCGACCTGAGCGCCTACGCGGGCGGGGAAGTGGAGCTGTCGCTCGCCTACGTCACCGACCCGGGCAGCGGCGGACGCGGGGTGTTCGCCGACGACGCGGCCCTGGTCGTCGGCGGCTCGGAGAGGGAGATCGAGGGCTTCGAGACCTCGCTCGGCCCCTGGACCACCCCGGGGGCGCCCGAGGGCAGTCCCGTGCTCGGAGGTGACTGGGCGCGCACAGGTGAGCTGTTCGCCTCGTACGCGGCCGTCGCCACCGCCGACACGGTCCTGCTGGGCTTCGGCCTGGAGCACGTCACCGCGCCCGCCGACCGGGCCGCCCTGGTCGGCGAGGCGCTCGCCGCGATCCGTCGCTGACCCTGGGTAGCCGCCGAAAAGCGCCGGTGGCCCGTACCTGCCGGTAGGCGCGGGCCGCCGGTTTTCGGCTCGATCCGGGGGCGTGCTCGATGCCGCTCCGGCTGCCCCGGGGAGGTAGGGTCGTAAGCGGTCGGGGACATCCCATATCAGCTCGCCGGTGTCGAAACCGGCGTACCACTGAGGAGATCGGTTCGTGACGATCCGCGTAGGCATCAACGGCTTTGGCCGCATCGGTCGTAATTACTTCCGCGCGCTGCTGGAGCAGGGTGCAGACATCGAGATCGTGGCTGTCAACGACCTGGGTGACACCGCGACCACCGCTCACCTGCTGAAGTACGACACCATCCTGGGCCGTCTGAAGGCCGAGGTCAGCCACACCGCAGACACCATCACCGTCGACGGCCGCACCATCAAGGTGCTCTCCGAGCGCAACCCGGCCGACATCCCGTGGGGCGAGTTGGGCGTCGACATCGTCGTCGAGTCCACCGGCATCTTCACGAAGAAGGCGGACGCCGCGAAGCACCTCGCGGGCGGCGCCAAGAAGGTCCTCGTCTCGGCTCCGGCCACCGACGAGGACATCACCATCGTGATGGGTGTGAACCAGGACAAGTACGAGCCGGCGCGGCACCACGTCATCTCCAACGCGTCCTGCACCACCAACTGCGTGGCCCCGATGGCCATGGTCCTCGACGAGAACTTCGGCATCGTCAAGGGCCTGATGACGACCGTCCACGCCTACACCAACGACCAGCGCATCCTCGACTTCCCGCACAAGGACCTGCGCCGCGCCCGTGCCGCCGCGGAGAACATCATCCCGACCTCGACGGGTGCCGCGAAGGCCACCGCCCTGGTCCTCCCGCAGCTCAAGGGCAAGCTGGACGGTATGGCCATGCGCGTCCCGGTCCCGACCGGCTCCGTCACCGACCTCGTCCTGGAACTCGACCGCGAGGTCACCAGGGACGAGATCAACGCCGCCTTCCAGAAGGCCTCCGAGGGCCGGCTGAAGGGCATCCTGGAGTACACCGAGGACCCGATCGTCTCCTCGGACATCGTGAACTGGCCGGCTTCCTGCACCTTCGACTCGAAGCTGACCATGGCCCAGGGCAAGCAGGTCAAGGTCATCGGCTGGTACGACAACGAGTGGGGCTACGCCAACCGCCTCGTCGACCTCACGGTCTTCGTCGGCGGCCGGCTCTGATCACCGGCCGGTAGACACCCCGATGTGAGCGGAGCAGGGCTCGGGCAGCGCAACGGCGCGCTGCGCGGGCCCTGTCGCTTGTCCCCGACCACCCTCTAGGAGCCATCAAGCATGAAGACGATCGACGAACTCCTCGCCGAAGGCGTCACCGGCAGGCGGGTCCTCGTCCGCGCCGACCTCAACGTGCCCCTCGACGGCACCACGATCACCGACGACGGCCGTATCCGCGCGGTGCTGCCGACCGTGAAGGCCCTGGCCGGCGCGGGCGCGCGGGTCGTCGTCGCCTCGCACCTCGGCCGCCCGAAGGGGGCTCCGGATCCGGCCTTCTCCCTCGCCCCGGCCGCCGCCCGGCTCGGTGAACTGCTCGGCGCGGGCGTGGCGTTCGCCACCGACACGGTCGGCGAGTCCGCCCGCGCCACCGTCGCCGGCCTCGGCGACGGCGATGTCGCCGTCCTGGAGAACCTGCGCTTCAACGCCGGGGAGACGGCCGGGGACGACGCCGAGCGCGGCGCCTTCGCCGACGAGCTCGCCTCCCTCGCCGACCTGTACGTCGGCGACGGCTTCGGGGCCGTCCACCGCAAGCACGCCTCGGTGTACGACCTCCCGGCCCGGCTGCCGCACGCCGCCGGCTATCTGATCGCCGCCGAGGTGGCCGTGCTGCGGAAGCTCACCGAGGACGTCGAGCGGCCGTACGCGGTCGTCCTCGGCGGTGCCAAGGTCTCCGACAAGCTCGCCGTGATCGACTCGCTGCTCGGCAGGGCCGACCGGCTGCTGATCGGCGGCGGCATGGCGTACACCTTCCTCAGGGCCCAGGGCCACGAGGTCGGCGCCTCGCTGCTCCAGGAGGACCAGGTCCCGGCGGTGAAGGAGTACCTGGAGCGGGCCGAGGCGAACGGCGTCGAGCTGGTGCTGCCGGTCGACGTGGTGGCCGCGGCCGAGTTCCCGGACCTCAGGACCAAGGCGCCCGCCGAGCACGGCACGGTGGACGCGGGCGCCATCCCCGCCGACAGGCAGGGGCTGGACATCGGCCCGAAGACGTGCGAGCTGTACGCGTCCAAGATCGCCGATGCCGCGACGGTGTTCTGGAACGGCCCGCTGGGCGTCTTCGAGCACCCCGACTTCGCCGGCGGCACCCGCTCCATCGCCCGGGCACTCGTGGACAGCACGGCCTTCACCGTCGTGGGCGGCGGCGACTCGGCCGCCGCGGTCCGCACCCTGGGCTTCGACGAAAACGCATTCGGCCACATCTCGACCGGTGGCGGGGCGAGCCTCGAATACCTCGAGGGCAAGACCCTTCCCGGCCTCGCCGCACTGGAGGACTGAACCCCATATGAGCACCCGTACCCCGCTGATGGCGGGCAACTGGAAGATGAACCTCAACCACCTCGAGGCCATCGCCCACGTCCAGAAGCTCGCCTTCGCGCTGACCGACAAGGACTACGACGACGTGGACGTCGCCGTCCTGCCCCCCTTCACCGATCTGCGCTCCGTGCAGACCCTGGTGGACGGCGACAAGCTGAAGATCGCCTACGGCGCCCAGGACCTCTCGGCGCACGACTCCGGCGCGTACACCGGTGAGATCTCCGGCACCATGCTCGCCAAGCTGAAGTGCACCTACGCGGTCGTCGGGCACTCGGAGCGACGCCAGTACCACGCCGAGTCCGACGAACTGTGCAACGCCAAGGTGAAGGCCGCGTTCCGGCACGGTCTGACCCCGATCCTCTGCGTCGGCGAGGGCCTCGACGTCCGCAGGGCCGGCCGGCAGGTCCAGCACACGCTCGACCAGGTCGACGGCGGCCTGAAGGACGTCACCGCCGAGCAGGCCGAGACCCTGGTGATCGCCTACGAGCCGGTCTGGGCCATCGGCACCGGCGAGGTCGCCACCCCCGAGGACGCCCAGGAGGTCTGCGGGGCCATCCGCGGCCGGCTCGCCGAGCTGTACGGCCGGGAGGTGGCCGACAAGGTCCGGATCCAGTACGGCGGCTCGGTGAAGTCGGGCAACGTCGCGGCGATCATGGCGCAGCCCGACGTCGACGGCGCCCTGGTCGGCGGCGCGTCCCTCGACGTGGACGAGTTCGTGAGGATCGTGCGCTTCCGGGACCAGTGAGCGGAAGGTAGCGCTGGGCCGCCCCCTCGTCACCTTCGGTGAGGGGGTTCGTCCGCGGCGAGGGTCGTGGAAATGGGTAACCTCGTCGTACGCTTGCGGGGGCCGGGGCCTGCTGGCCCGGCCCCCGTTCTCCTGATCAGTTGTTCACTCTGAATTCGTTCGTCCGAGGAAGTTGGTCCAGCCGTGGTTATGGGGTTCTCGATCGCCCTGATCGTCTTCAGCCTGCTGCTGATGCTGCTGGTGCTGATGCACAAGGGGAAGGGCGGCGGCCTCTCCGACATGTTCGGTGGCGGCATGCAGTCGTCCGTCGGCGGCTCCTCGGTCGCCGAGCGCAACCTGGACCGCATCACGATCGTGGTCGGCCTGATGTGGTTCGCGTGCATTGTCGTACTCGCTCTGCTGATGAAGCTGGGCGGCTGACCCGCCGAGAGCGTCCCGGGGGGTGTGGGTAACTCCAATCACTGGACGAGCGTTGGGCCTTACGTAGACTGGGGCATCCTCGAGCACCATCACGCAGGGAGTTACAACCGTGGCAAGTGGCAACGCGATCCGGGGAAGCCGGGTCGGCGCGGGGCCGATGGGGGAGGCCGAGCGGGGCGAGTCCGCACCGCGTCTGCGCATCTCCTTCTGGTGCTCGAACGGGCACGAGACTCAGCCGAGCTTCGCCAGTGACGCACAGGTTCCGGACAGCTGGGACTGCCCGCGCTGCGGGTTCCCGGCCGGACAGGACCGGGACAACCCGCCGGACCCGCCGCGCACCGAACCGTACAAGACGCACCTCGCGTATGTGCGCGAGCGGCGCAGCGACGCGGACGGCGAGGCGATCCTCGCCGAGGCGCTCGCGAAGCTCCGGGGCGAGATCTGAGCAGCTGACACCGGGCCCGGCCGGGGGCGGAATCCCAGGATTCCGCCCCCGGCCGGGCCCGATGCGTTCCGCCCGCACGCCGTTGCGACGCGCCGGGCGCCCATCCGATCAACTAGGTTGGTGGGGCAGCGGGGCACGCAGTCAGGTACGAGAAGAAGTGGGCTGAAGATGAACGCAATCCGGCTCAACCGGAGGCCCGAATGGGCCGCTCTGACCAAGCACCGCGAGCAGATGGCGGACACGCATCTGCGGGAGCTGTTCGCCGCGGATCCCGAGCGCGGCAGCCGGTACACCCTGAGGGCGGGCGACCTGCACCTCGACTACTCCAAGCACCGGGTGAACGACGAGACGCTGGCGCTGCTGCGGGACCTCGCCGCCGCCACCGGGGTCGCCGGGCTGCGGGACGCCATGTTCCGCGGAGAGAAGATCAACATCACGGAGGACCGGGCGGTGCTGCACCTCGCACTCCGCGCGCCCCGCGACGCGGTCATCGAGGTCGACGGCGAGAACGTCGTACCGGCCGTGCACGCCGTGCTCGACAAGATGAGCGCCTTCGCCGAACAGGTCCGTTCCGGCCGCTGGACCGGGCACACCGGCAGGCCCGTCAGGAACGTCGTCAACATCGGTATCGGCGGCTCCGACCTCGGCCCCGCGATGGCCTACGAGGCGCTGCGCGCCTACACCTCACGCGACCTGACCCTCCGCTTCGTCTCGAACGTGGACGGGGCCGATCTGCACGAGGCGGTCCGCGACCTCGACCCCGCCGAGACGCTGTTCGTCATCGCCTCCAAGACGTTCACCACCGTCGAGACCATCACCAACGCCACCACGGCCCGCGAGTGGCTCCTCACCGGTCTCGGAGCGGGCCAGGAGGCCGTCGCCAGGCACTTCGTCGCGCTGTCCACCAACGCGGACAAGGTCGCCGGCTTCGGCATCGACGTCGCCAACATGTTCGAGTTCTGGGACTGGGTCGGCGGCCGCTACTCCTATGACTCGGCCATCGGGCTGTCCCTGATGATCGCCATCGGCCCCGAGCGCTTCCGCGAGATGCTGGACGGCTTCCACCTCGTCGACGAGCACTTCCGCACGGCGCCGCCGGAGAGGAACGCGCCGATGCTGATGGGCCTCCTCGGCATCTGGTACGGCGACTTCCTCGACGCCCAGTCGCACGCGGTCCTGCCGTACTCGCACTATCTGAGCAAGTTCACCGCGTATCTCCAGCAGTTGGACATGGAGTCGAACGGCAAGTCCGTCGACCGCGAGGGCGAGCCCGTCGACTGGCAGACGGGCCCCGTCGTCTGGGGCACCCCGGGCACCAACGGGCAGCACGCCTACTACCAGTTGATCCACCAGGGCACCAAGCTCGTCCCGGCCGACTTCATCGGCTTCGCCGATCCCGTGGACGAACTGCCACCGGGACCGGCGGGCCACCACGACCTGCTGATGGCCAACTTCTTCGCCCAGACCCAGGCCCTGGCCTTCGGAAAGACCCCGGAGGAGGTGCGGGCGGAGGGTGTCCCCGAGGAGCTGGTGCCGCACAAGACGTTCCGCGGCAACCACCCCACCACGACGATCCTCGCAAACAAGCTGACGCCCTCCGTCCTCGGCCAGCTCGTCGCGCTCTACGAGCACAAGGTGTTCGTCCAGGGCGCCGTCTGGAACATCGACTCCTTCGACCAGTGGGGCGTCGAACTCGGCAAGGTCCTGGCCAAACGCCTGGAGCCGGTGCTCATCGAAGGCCGCGGCGGCGACGACCTCGACAGCTCCACGACCGCGCTGGTGTCCGCCTACCGCACCCTGCGCGGCCGGAGCCCGCTGGGCGGCGGGGCGTAGGGGCGGCGAACCGATGACGGGGGAACCGCCCGGGCAGGGGAAGGGGGCCGTCCGGCTGAGGCCGCCGAGGAACACGCTCGACGCACGGGCCGTCTGGTGGTGGCGGGCCCGGTGCCTGTCGGCGACGGCCCTGCCGGTGGCGGCGCTCGCGGCCCTGGGCGCGTTCGCCGGGCCCGCCGGGACCTGGCTGCGGTACGCGGCATGGGCCCTCGCGGTCCTCGGCCTGGCCGGCGCGGTCCTGCTCCCGTCCTGGTGGTACCGGGTGCACCGCTGGGAGATCACGGACGAGGCCGTGTACCTCCGTACGGGCGCCCTCTGGCAGGAGTGGCGGATCGCCCCGATGTCCCGGATCCAGACCGTCGACACCATACGCGGCCCGCTGGAACAGCTCTTCCGGCTGGCCTCGGTCACCGTCACCACCGCCTCCGCCAAGGGCGCGCTCAGGATCGAGGGCCTGGACCACGAGGTCGCGGCCGCACTGGCCGAACGGCTCACACGGATCACCCAGGCCACCCCCGGAGACGCCACATGACTGCCCCGGGCGGCCCGGACGGGGGCTGGCGGCGGCTCGACCCGCGCACCGTGCTCGTCACCGCCACCGTGATGGCGGGAGTGGCGGGCGGCGCCGGGCTGCCGGTGCTGCTGGGGCTCGCCGGGAGCATGCCCTGGTGGCAGGCGCTCGGCTGGGTGCTCGCCGGGGCCCTGCTGCTCGTCGCCGGGGGAACGGGCGCGGACTGGCTCCGCTGGCGGCGCACCCGGTACCGCATCGGACCCCAGCGCGCCGAACTCCGCACCGGACTGGTGCTGGTCAGACGGCGCTCCCTGGCACGCGAGCGCATCCGCACCGTCGACCTGACGGCCTCTCCGCCGCTGCGGATACTCGGCCTGGTCAAGGTGCGGATCGGCACCGGAGAGCACACCGGCGCCGGGGCGTCCACGCTGGAACTCGACCCGGTCTCCCGGCCGGAGGGCGAGCGCCTGCGCCGGGAACTGCTGGCCGGGCGGTCCGGCCTGGCAGCCGAGGCGGACCGGGACGGAGTGCTCTCCACCCTCGACCCCCGCTGGATCCGCTACGCGCCGGTGTCCTTCGTCGCGCCCCTGCTCGGCGGCGCGGCGGTCGGCGCGGTCATGCAGGTGAGCCAGTGGCTCGGGGTGCAGGCCGAGGTGGTCGGCTGGGTCGGCGAGCGGCTCCGGGACACCCCGCTGCTCTGGGCGGCCGTGGTGCTGGGCGCGCTGGCCCTGGCGGCGGGGGCCGCCGGGGCGCTCGGCCTCTGGGTGGAGATGTGGTTCGGCTACCGGCTCGAACGCGAACCCGGCGGCACCCTGCGGCTGCGCCGGGGGCTGCTCACCTCCCGCTCGCTGTCGATCGAGGAGCGCCGGCTGCGCGGGGTGGAACTGGTCGAACCCCTCGGAGTGCGGCTGTGCGGCGCCGCGCGGGTGGATGCCGTGGCCACCGGCCTGCTCAAGGACGACCAGGGCAGGAACGCCGCCCACAGGACGCTGCTGCCGCCCGCGCCCGGTCCGGTCGCCGGCGACGTGGTGGCCCGGGTGCTGCGGGAACCGGTCCCACCGACCAGCGCGGCGCTCACCGCGCATCCCCGCGCGGCGCGCTCCCGAAGACTGCGCTGGGCCCTGGCCGCCGCCCTCGCACCCGTCCTGCTGCTCGTCGCGCTGGGGCTGTCCCTGGCCGACGTCCTGCTGTACGCCGCCGCCGTGTGCGGTGCGGTGTCCGTGCCGCTCGCGGTGCTGCTGGCACTGGACGCCTACCGCGGTCTGGGCCACACGCTCGCCGGCGACTACCTGGTCGCCCGCTCGGGGACCGTCCGGCGGGCCACGGTGGCGCTGCGGCGGGGCGGCGTGATCGGCTGGACCCTGAAGCAGTCGTGGTTCCAGCGCCGTGCCGGGTTGCTCACCCTGACCGCCACCACGGCGGCGGGCGACGGCGCGTACCCGGTGTACGACGCCGACGAGCACGAGATCCTCGACTTCGCCTCCCGGGCGGTACCGGGGCTGCTGGAGCCGTTCCTCGAACGACCGGGCGGGGGCGACGGCCACGCTTGAGCCGGCGGGGGTGACAGGTGTTGCGGGGACGGTGCGCACGGCGGTCACGGCGGGGGTGACAGGTGTTGCGGGGACGGTGCGCATGACGGTCACGGCGGGGGTGACAGGTGTTGCGGGGACGACGCGCACGGGGCGTTGAGCGATGCCACGTCCGGAGCGGGTGATTCCCCCGCCGGGGCCGGGATCACGACTCTCGTGAACATCTCGGCAGATCGCCGTTCGGTGCCCACGCCCTCGTCGGGGCCGCCGTCAGCGGCTCCGTGCTCGGTGGTTCGGGGCCCTCCGCCCGCGTACGCCACCGGAGAGAACGACGGCGCGCGCTGAGACGGCGCACGGCCCGGTCCGCCGGTGGGGGCGGACCGGGCCGTCTCGCACCGGGCCACCTCGCGCCCGGCGGTGGGGCCGGGTCAGGCGGAGGCGGGCGGGTAGAGGTCGCGCGGCAGCTGGGACGCGGCCGCCGCGTCCAGCAGCCACAGCGTCCTCGACCTGCCGTACGCGCCGGCCGCCGGGGCCTGGATCTCGCCCGCGCCCGACAGGGCGATGCGCGCGGCGCCCGCCTTGTCCTCGCCGGCCGCGAGCAGCCACACCTCGCGCGCCGACCGGATCGCCGGGAGCGTCAGGGAGACGCGGGTCGGCGGCGGCTTCGGCGCCCCGTGGACGCCGACGACCGTGCGCTCGGTCTCCCGGACCGCGGGGAGTTCGGGGAACAGGGAGGCGACGTGCGTGTCCGGGCCGACACCCAGCATCAGCACGTCGAACGCCGGTACGCCGCCGCTCGCGGGGGCGGCCGCCGACCGGTAGTGCTCGGGCCCCGCGGCGGCGGCCAGCTCCGCCGCGTACGCCGCGGCCGCGCCGTCCGGGTCGCTGCCGTGCGGCCCGTCCGACGCGGGCATCGGATGCACCCGGGCCGGGTCCAGCGGTACCGAGTCCAGCAGGGCCTCGCGGGCCTGGGTGACGTTGCGCTCCGGGTCCCCCTCGGGGAGGAAGCGCTCGTCGCCCCACCAGAGGTCCAGCCGCGTCCAGTCGACGGCGTCCCGTGCCGGGGCCGCGGCGAGCGCGGCCAGCAGGCCGTTGCCGTTGCGCCCGCCGGTGAGGACCACCGACGCCGAGCCCCGGGCGGCCTGGGCGTCCACGATCTTCGTGATCAGCCGTGCCGCCGCGGCCTGGGCCATCAGCTCCTTGTCGCGGTGGACGACGAGTTGCGGGGTGCTCACTTCGGCGCCGCCTTCCTCGCCGGGGTCTTCGCGGAGGTCTTCGCTCCGCTCTTGTCCCCGCCCCCTGCCGTGCCCTTCTCCGTTCCCTTCTCTGTTCCCTGCTCTGCGCCCCGCTCCCCGGGCGCCTCCGGGCGCCTCGCGGTGCTCCCCGCCGCGCTCCTCCTCGCGGCGGAGCCGCCGGCGGCCGCGGGGGTCTGCTCGTTGAGCCGGCCGACCCCGAACCGCAGCGTCGTGGCGTATATGTCGTCCGGGTCCAGCCGCCGCAGCTCCTCGGCCAGCAGCTCGGCCGTGTCGCGCCGCTTCAGCGCCACCGCACGGTCGGGCTGGCCCTCGATGGACAGCGTCGCCAGCGAGCCGTCCGCCCGGTCCAGCACGATGCTGCCGCTGTCCGTCGTCAGCCGCACGGCCGTGAGGCCGGGACCGCCGGAGGCGGTGCGCGTCACCGGTACGTCGAGCCGGTCGCCGAGCCACATCCCGAGCAGCTCGCAGCTCGGGTTGAACCCCTCGCCCTCGACCTCCGCTCCGGTGATCCGCCAGTCCACCTGGTCCAGCGCGGCCGCGAGCATCGAGCGCCAGGGGGTGATGCGGGTCCAGGACAGATCCGTGTCGCCGGGGGTGTAGGCGTCGGCGCGGGCGGTCAGCTCGGCGACCGGCTGCTCGCAGGCGTAGGTGTCGGTGACACGGCGCTGGGCCAGTGCGCCCAGCGGGTCGCCGGCCGGGTCCACCGGGGCGTTCACCGGCCACCACACCACGACCGGTGCGTCCGGCAGCAGCAGCGGCAGCACCACGGACTGGGCGTGGTCGGCGACCTCGCCGTACAGCCGCAGGACGACGGTCTCGCCGGTGCCGGCGTCCGCGCCGACCCGGACCTCGGCGTCCAGACGGGCCTTGGCGCGGTCGCGCGGCGAGCGGGAGACCCGCTTGATCACGACGAGTTTGCGCGAGGGGTGCTCGCGGGCCGCCTCGTTGGCCGCCTTCAGCGCGTCGTAGGCGTTCTCCTCGTCGGTGACGATGACGAGGGTGAGGACCATGCCGACGGCGGGGGTGCCGATCGCCCGCCGGCCCTGCACCAGCGCCTTGTTGATCTTGCCGGAGGTGGTGTCCGTAAGGTCGATCTTCATGGCCGGCGCCAGCTCCGTCCGTCTCGTGCGAGCATGTCGTCCGCCTCGACCGGACCCCAGGTCCCGGCCGGGTACTGCGCGGGCCTGCCGTGCTTCTCCCAGAACTCCTCGATCGGGTCGAGGATCTTCCAGGACAGCTCGACCTCCTCCACCCTGGGGAAGAGGTTCGAGTCGCCGAGCAGCACATCGAGGATCAGCCGCTCGTACGCCTCAGGGCTGGACTCCGTGAAGGACTCGCCGTAGGCGAAGTCCATGGAGACGTCGCGGACCTCCAGTGAGGTGCCGGGCACCTTCGAGCCGAAGCGCAGTGTCACGCCCTCGTCCGGCTGCACCCGGATGACCAGGGCGTTCTGCCCCAGCTCCTGGGTGGCGGTGCGGTCGAAGGGGGAGTGCGGCGCGCGCTGGAAGACGACCGCGATCTCGGTGACCCGGCGGCCGAGCCGCTTGCCGGTGCGCAGATAGAACGGCACTCCGGCCCAGCGCCGGTTGTCGATCTCCAGTTTTATCGCCGCGTAGGTGTCGGTCTTGGAGCGCCGGTCGATGCCGTCCTCCTCCAGGTAGCCGGCGACCTTGGCGCCGCCCTGCCAGCCGGCCGCGTACTGGGCGCGCACGGTGCCGGCGGCCAGGTCGCGGGGCAGCTTCACCGCTCCCAGCACCTTGGTCTTCTCGGCGGCCAGCGCGTCCGCCTCGAAGGAGGCGGGCTCCTCCATCGCGGTCAGCGCCAGCAGCTGGAGCAGGTGGTTCTGGATGACGTCGCGCGCCGCGCCGATGCCGTCGTAGTAGCCGGCCCGGCCGCCGATGCCGATGTCCTCGGCCATGGTGATCTGGACGTGGTCGACGTACGACCGGTTCCAGAGCGGCTCGAAGAGGGTGTTGGCGAAGCGGAGCGCCAGAATGTTCTGGACGGTCTCCTTGCCCAGGTAGTGGTCGATGCGGAAGACCTGGTCCGGTTCGAACACGTCGTGGACGAGGGAGTTGAGCTCCATCGCGGACGCCAGGTCGTGGCCGAACGGCTTCTCGATGACGGCGCGCCGCCACGAGTCGTCCTTCTGCTCCGCCAGCCCGTGCTTCTTCAGCTGCCTGACGACCTTGGGGAAGAACTTCGGCGGCACCGAGAGGTAGAAGGCGAAGTTGCCGCCGGTCCCCTGCACCTGGTCGAGTTCCGTGATGGTCTTCTTCAGGGTCTCGAACGCGTCGTCGTCGTCGAACTCGCCGGGGACGAAACGCATGCCCTGGATGAGCTGGTGCCAGACCTCCTCCCGGAAGGGGGTGCGGGAGTGCTCCTTCACCGCCTCGTGGACCTCGTGCGCGAAGTCCTGGTCGTCCCACTCCCGGCGGGCGAAGCCCACCAGGGAGAAGCCCGGAGGCAGGAGCCCGCGGTTGGCGAGGTCGTACACGGCCGGCATCAGCTTCTTCCGTGACAAATCGCCCGTGACGCCGAAGATCACCAGACCCGACGGCCCCGCGATGCGCGGGAGCCGTCGGTCCGCGGCGTCACGAAGCGGATTCGCTCCGTGTGCGGAAGTCAAGGTGCTCAGCCCTCCGAGGGAGCGAGGCGCTGCAGCTCCGCCTCGGTCGACTTGAGCAGGTCGTTCCAGGACGCCTCGAACTTCTCGACGCCCTCGTCCTCGAGCAGCCGGACGACGTCGTCGTAGGAGATCCCGAGCGCCTCGACGGCGTCGATCTCCGCGCGGGCCTGCTCGTACGTCCCGCGCACCGTGTCGCCCGTGATCCGCCCGTGGTCGGCGGTCGCCTCCAGGGTGGCCTCCGGCATGGTGTTGACGGTGCCCGGGGCGACCAGCCGGTCCACGTACATCGTGTCCGGGTACGCCGGGTCCTTGACGCCGGTCGAGGCCCACAGCGGGCGCTGTGCGTTGGCCCGCGCCCTGTCCAGCGCGGCCCAGCGCTCCGACGGCGGCACCGACTTGTCGGCCGAGCCGAACACCTCCTCGTAGGCCTGGTAGGCGAGGCGGGCGTTGGCGAGGGCCGCCTTGCCGCGAAGCTGCTTGGCCTCGTCCGTGCCCAGCGCGTCCAGCCGCTTGTCGATCTCGGTGTCCACCCGGGACACGAAGAAGGACGCCACCGAACGGATCTTGGAGAGGTCCAGGCCCGCGGCCTTCGCCTTCTCCAGACCGGCCAGATAGGCGTCCATCACCTCGCGGTAGCGCTCCAGCGAGAAGATCAGCGTGACGTTGACGCTGATGCCGAGGCCGATGACCTCGGTGATCGCCGGAAGGCCGGCCCGGGTGGCCGGGATCTTGATGAAGGTGTTCGGCCGGTCCACCAGCCAGGCCAGCTGCCTGGCCTCGGCGACGGTCGCCGCCGTGTGGTGCGCCAGCCTCGGGTCGACCTCGATCGACACCCGGCCGTCCTGGCCGCCCGTCGCGTCGAACACCGGTCGCAGCACGTCCGCGGCGTCGCGTACGTCCGCGGTGGTGATCATGCGGAGGGCTTCCTCCACGGTCACCCGGCGGGTGGCGAGGTCGGAGACCTGCGGCTGGTACCCGTCGCCGGACGAGATGGCCTTCTGGAAGATGGACGGGTTGGTGGTGACGCCCACGACGTGCTGCTGGTCGATGAGCTCGGCCAGGTTGCCGGACGTGATGCGCTTGCGCGACAGGTCGTCGAGCCAGATCGCGACGCCTTCGTCGGAGAGGCGCTTGAGTGCGTCTGTCATGAGAGTTGCATCTCCTGTTGGTCGTATGGCCGGCGTCAGCCCGCGGCGGCGGCGGTCCCGGTCGTCGAACCGAGCACGGTCCGCGCGGCGGCGGCCACCGCCTCGGGGGTGAAACCGAACTCGCGGAACAGCACCTTTCCGTCGGCCGAGGCGCCGAAGTGCTCCAGCGACACGATCCGGCCGGCGTCGCCGACGAAGCGGTGCCAGGTCAGCCCGACGCCGGCCTCGACGGCCACCCGTGCCTTCACCGAGGGGGGCAGCACCGCGTCCCGGTACCCCCGGTCCTGCTCGTCGAACCACTCGACGCACGGCATCGAGACGACGCGCGTGGCGATGCCCTCGGCCTGGAGCTGCTCGCGGGCCTCCACGGCCAGGTGCACCTCGGACCCGGTGGCGATCAGCACGACCTGGGCCTCGGCGCTCTCCCCGCCCAAGCCCTCGGCCTCGAACAGGACGTAACCGCCCCTGGCCGCGTCCTCGTCGGGCTCGTACGTCGGCACGCCCTGGCGGGTCAGCGCCAGACCGTGCGGGGTGCCCACCCGGAACTCCTTCGTCCAGCGGCGGAGGATCTCGCGCCAGGCGATCGCCGTCTCGTTGGCGTCGGCCGGGCGCACCACGTTCAGACCCGGGATGGCGCGCAGCGAGGCGAGGTGCTCCACCGGCTGGTGCGTCGGGCCGTCCTCGCCGAGACCGATCGAGTCGTGGGTCCAGACGTAGGTCACCGGCAGGTGCATCAGCGCCGACAGCCGGACCGCGTTGCGCATGTAGTCGGAGAAGACGAGGAACGTACCGCCGTAGACACGGGTGTTGCCGTGCAGCGTGATCCCGTTCATGATCGCGGCCATCGCGTGCTCGCGGATCCCGAAGTGGACGGTGCGGCCGTAGGGGTCCGCCTCCGGCAGCGGGTTGCCCTTCGGCAGGAACGACGAGGTCTTGTCGATCGTGGTGTTGTTCGAGCCCGCGAGGTCGGCGGAGCCGCCCCACAGCTCCGGCACGACGGCGCCGAGCGCCTGGAGCACCTTGCCGGACGCGGCGCGGGTCGCGACCGCCTTGCCGGTCTCGAACACCGGGAGCTTCTCCTCCCAGCCGGCCGGCAGTTCGCCCGCGCGGATCCGGTCGAACTCGGCGGCCCGCTCCGGGTTGGCGGCGCGCCACTCGGCGAACGTCTTCTCCCACTCCTCGCGGGCGGTGCGCCCGCGGTCCAGGGCCTCGCGGGTGTGCCGGAGGACCTCGTCGGAGACCTCGAAGGTCCGCTCCGGGTCGAAACCGAGCACGCGCTTGGTGGCCGCCACCTCGTCGTCGCCCAGCGCGGCGCCGTGCGCGGCCTCGGTGTTCTGCGCGTTCGGCGCGGGCCACGCGATGATCGAGCGGGCGGCGATGAAGGAGGGGCGGCCCGTCTCCTCCTTGGCCGCCTTCAGCGCCTCGTACAGCCCGGCCGGGTCCAGGTCGCCGTTCGGCAGCTGCGCCACGCGCTGGACGTGCCAGCCGTACGACTCGTACCGCTTCAGGGTGTCCTCGGAGACCGCGGTCTCGGTGTCGCCCTCGATGGAGATGTGGTTGTCGTCCCAGAGCAGCACCAGGTTGCCGAGCTTCTGGTGCCCGGCGAGCGAGGACGCCTCGTGGGAGATGCCCTCCTGGAGGCAGCCGTCGCCGGCCACGACCCAGACGGTGTGGTCGAACGGGGAGGTGCCGGGAGCCGCGTCGGGATCGAACAGGCCGCGCTCGTAGCGGGCGGCCATGGCCATGCCGACGGCGTTGGCGACGCCCTGGCCGAGCGGGCCGGTCGTCGTCTCCACACCCGTGGTGTGGCCGTACTCGGGATGGCCCGGGGTCCTGGAGCCCCATGTGCGGAAGGACTTGAGGTCGTCGAGCTCCAGGCCGTACCCGGCCAGGTAGAGCTGGATGTAGAGGGTCAGGCTGGAGTGGCCCGCGGAGAGGACGAACCGGTCGCGGCCGGTCCAGTCGGCGTCGGCCGGGTCGTGCCGCATCAGCTTCTGGAAGAGGACGTACGCCGCGGGGGCCAGGCTCATCGCCGTACCGGGATGGCCGTTGCCGACCTTCTGTACGGCGTCAGCGGCGAGGACGCGGACGGTGTCCACGGCCCGCTGGTCCAATGCGGTCCACTCGAGGTCTGTGGTGGTCGGCTTGGTGCTCACCCTGGGTCAGGGCTCCTCTCCACATGTTCGGGTCCCGGTGACAAGGGGTACCGGGCGGTGTCGAGCCTACCCTCGCAGCAGCGTGCGTCCTTTCGGGTGCACGTCTCTCCAATCGGACACATCAACCAGCCTGCGGGTAGCGGCCCGACTTCGCCTCTTGTCGACGGCTGACTCCGGTGATTACGGACGGGGCCGCGGCAGCGCTCAACACGACCCACCCCCGCGAAGACCGGCATGGGGCCAACGTCTAGAGTGGCGTGGTACGCGCAAGCCTTCACCGGGCATCCACGCCTCCGCGAACCCTCCCGGGTACCAGCGGTGCCCCCGCGAAGCTTGCTGGGAATTCTCTGTCAGGGGTGTGCGTGACGGCCGTCGAGTCCCGACCCGCCGGGGTCGTCTTGACTCCCAGCCCGGGGGGCCGCCGGCCGTTCGGGGCCCGCGTCAAGGCGTTCGTGGCGCTGACCAAGCCGCGGATCATCGAGCTGCTTCTCATCACCACCGTACCGGTGATGTTCCTGGCCGCGCAGGGCGTGCCGGACCTCTGGCTCGTGGTCGCCACCTGTGTCGGCGGATACCTCTCCGCGGGCGGCGCCAACGCGCTCAACATGTACATCGACCGCGACATCGACGCCCTGATGGACCGCACCGCTCAGCGCCCCCTGGTCACCGGCATGGTGTCACCGCGCGAGGGCCTGGCCTTCGGCCTCGCCCTGGCCGCGGTCTCCACGCTGTGGTTCGGACTGCTCGTCAACTGGCTGTCGGCGGCCCTGGCGCTCGGCGCACTCCTCTTCTACGTCGTCGTCTACACGATGCTGCTGAAGCGCCGCACCGCGCAGAACATCGTCTGGGGCGGCATCGCCGGCTGCATGCCGGTGCTGATCGGCTGGTCCGCCGTCACCGACTCCGTGTCGTGGGCCGCCGTCGTCCTCTTCCTCGTCATCTTCTTCTGGACCCCGCCGCACTACTGGCCGCTGTCGATGAAGGTGAAGGAGGACTACGCGCGCGCGGGCGTGCCGATGCTCCCCGTCATCGCCTCGAACAGGGTCGTCGCCCGGCAGATCGTCGTCTACAGCTGGGTGATGGTGGCGGTCTCGCTGCTGCTGACCCCGCTCGGCTACACCGGCTGGTTCTACACCGCCGTCGCCCTGGCGACCGGCGGCTGGTGGCTCTGGGAGGCCCACGCCCTGCAGAGCCGTGCCAAGGTCGGCGTGACGGGCGGGAAGCTCAAGGAGATGCGGCTCTTCCACTGGTCGATCACCTACGTCTCGCTGCTGTTCGTCGCCGTCGCCGTCGACCCCTTCCTGCGCTGACCCGCCGCACGGGAGGCGACCGCCGCACGGGAGGCGACCGGCGCACGGCGTGGCGGAGGCCACGCGCCGGGGCGGTCGCCAGTGGATCTACCCGCGCGTAGCATCCTGGTCATGGCAGACACCCAGGTTGACGAGAAGCAGTCCGCGAAGGCCGAGCGGAAGGCGGCGGGACTCGCCCGGCGGATCGGGGCCTTCGCCAAGGCGCACGGCGGCGCCGAGGGCCAGCTCGCCTACATCGGCCAGAGCGGCACCCGGATCGTGCTCGTCGGCGAGGACGGCGGCTGGGGCGACCTGGTCGCACCGACCCACGAGATCGCCGTCAGGGCCGCCGAGAAGTCAGGCATCACCCTGCACGAGTCCTTCGACGGCGACTTCGCCCTGAAGGTCCGGACCGGACCGTACGAGTGGACCCGGATGGCGGGGATCCAGCTCGGCGGCCCGTCCAACGGCTGACCGCTCCGCGTCCCGGTGACGGCACCGGAGCACGGCCGTCGCGGGCCGGGGCAGCACCTCGCGCGGGGCTCACCCGTTAGGACGGGTGCAACGACGTCCACCGCTGGGAGCCCCGGATGATCGACACCCCGTCCCTGGTGGACCACTACTGCCGGGGCGTCCTCCGCACGGAGCTGGGCCTCGGCACCTTCGAGGCCCACCTCGGGGGGACGGGCGGGGCGCCCGCGCCCGGCACCACCTTCTTCGACACCCAGACCGGTTTCGCCGTACGCCGCTGGTGCGCGCCGCTGCTCGGCCTCGAAGCCCACTGCCCGCCGGCGCGCTACCTCGCGCGCCGCCGGGAGCTCGGCGTCCTGGAGTCCGGCAGGCGGCTGCTGCGGGCGAGCGGGATCTCCACCTACCTCGTGGACACCGGCCCGCCCGGCGACCTCACCTCGGTGCCCGAGACCGCCGCCGCGGGCATGGCGGACGCCCATGAGATCGTGCGCCTGGAACTGCTCGCCGAGCAGGTCGCCGACACCTCGGGCACCGTCGGCGCGTTTCTCGCCAACCTCGCCGAGGCCGTGCACGGCGCGGCCGACTCGGCCGTCGCCCTCACCTCGGTCGCGGGACTGCGGCACCACGCCTCCGCCGCCCCCGAAGCGCCGGGGCCCGGTGGGGTGCGCGCCGCCGTAGGGCGCTGGCTCGACGGGCGGCCGCCCGGCGCCCGGCTCACCGATCCCGTCCTGCTGAGCCATCTGCGGTGGATCGCCGTCGCCACGGGACGGCCGCTGCAGATCCACGTCGGGGCGGGCGATCCGCTGGCGCTGAGCGGCTTCGCGGCGGCGACCGAGGGGCTCGGCACCGATCTGGTGCTGCTGCACGGCTGCCCGTACCACCGCCACGCGGCATATCTGGCGAGCGCCTTCCCGCATGTGTACGCCGACGTCGGGCCCGCCCTCGCCCGCACCGGCGCGGGGGCGGCGAGCGTCCTCGCCGAGGCCCTGGAGCGCGCCCCGTTCGGGAAGCTGCTGTTCTCCAGCGGGGCCCGGGGGCTGCCCGAGTCCCATGTGGTCGGGGCGCGGATCTTCCGGGAGGCGCTGGAGGGGGTGCTGGGCAACTGGGTGCGCGACGGCGCCTGGTGCCGGGCGGACGCCCGGCGGGTCGCCGGGATGGTCGCGGCCGGCAACGCCCGCCGCGTCTACGGCCTCGCCGGCTGAACCGGCCGGTTCCGGCGGTTGAGCCCCTTGAGCCCCTGAACCCGGTTGAGCCGGTTCAGCCGGTTGCGGGGCGGTTCAGTCGGTTCCTGGCGGGGGTTCCGGCGGTCCGGCGGGTTCCGGGGGTTCAGACGGTCGTGAGCGCGGCGTCCGGAGCGGCCGGCGTACCCGGGGCGGCGGCGGGACGCTCCCGCAGGCTCAGCGCCAGCCGCAGCACGGCGATCCACATCAGCGAGGAGCCGAGCATGTGCGCGCCCACCAGTACCTCCGGCACGTCGGTGAAGAACTGCACATAGCCGACGGCGGCCTGGGCGACCAGCACGCCGATCAGTTCCCGCGCCCGCGCCCGGGTGTCGTCGGGCGCGTCCACGATCCGCAGCGCCAGCCACATCGCCACGCCGAGCAGGCACACCAGCCAGGCCAGCGCCGCATGCACATGGGCCGCGTCCACCCAGTCGAACGGCATCCTCGGCACGTCGCTGCTGTCGCCGGCGTGCCGGCCGGAGCCGGTGACGGTCGTGCCCGCCGCGATCAGCAGTCCCGCCGCGCCGGTCAGCGCCCACGACAGCCGCCGTACCGGGCGGGGGACCCGGGGCCGGGGCGCGGTGTCGCCCTCACCCGCCCGGATCCAGGTGACGGCGGCGACCGTCAGCAGGGCGTTGGCCGCCAGGAAGTGCCCGGCCACCGACCACGGGTTGAGACCCGCCCACACGGTGATGCCGCCGAGGACCGCGTTGCTCATCACCACCCAGAACTGCGCCCAGCCGAGCCGGGTGAGCCCCCGCCGCCACGGCTTGGTGGAGCGCGCCGCGACGATGGCCCAGCCCACCGCCGCGCACAGGACGTACGTCAGCAACCGGTTGCCGAACTCGATGGCGCCGTGGATGCCCTGCTCGGGTGTCGCGAACAGGCTGTCGTCCGTGCACTTGGGCCAGGTGTCGCAGCCGAGACCGGAGCCGGTCAGCCGGACCGCGCCGCCGGTGACGATGATGACCACGCTCATCACGACGGGTGCGAGCGCGGCACGCCGGAGAACCTTGGGCGACGGCGTCCAGCGCCGGGCGATGTGGGCGAGGGGGGTCTGCACGGCGACCATCGTAGAGGGGGGCTTGTGCGCGTTTTCACGAGGGGTCCCCGGGGCGGGGCCGCGGGCCCCTCCCCGGGCCGGGCAGCGGCCCGGGGAGCGCTCACTCCCAGCGGAAGAACCTCGCCGCCGCGGCGAGTCCCGGCACCGCCCAGCCCGCCAGGATCCCCAGCTCGCCCCACGGCAGCGCCGCGCCGTCCCGGAGCACGTCGCGCAGCCCGTCGGACAGCGCGGAGATCGGCAGCAGCGCCAGGACCGTCTGCGCCGCGTCCGGGAACCGGTCCAGCGGCACGATCACCCCGCCGCCGACCAGCAGCAGCAGGAAGACCAGGTTGGCCGCGGCGAGCGTCGCCTCGGCCCGGAGCGTGCCGGCCATCAGCAGGCCCAGGCCCGAGAAGGCCGCGGTGCCGGCGACCAGCAGCAGCGCCACGGATACGGGGTTGCCCTGCGGCGACCAGCCGAGGCCGAGGGCGATCAGCGTCAGCAGCGCGACCTGGAGGACCTCCGTGACGAGGACGGCGAGGGTCTTGGCCGCCATCAGCCCCCAGCGGGGGAGCGGGGAGGCGCCCAGCCGCTTCAGCACGCCGTAGCGGCGCTCGAAGCCGGTGGCGATCGCCTGCCCGGTGAAGGCCGTGGACATCACGGCCAGGGCCAGGACGCCGGGGGCGAGGAAGTCGACGGCCCGGCCCGCGCCCGTGTCGACGACGTCGACGGTGGAGAAGAGCACCAGCAGCAGCGACGGGATGACCACCGTCAGCAGCAGCTGCTCGCCGTTGCGGAGCAGCATCCGCGTCTCCAGCGCCGCCTGCGCCGCGATCATCCTGACGACCGGCGCACCGCCCGGTCTGGGGGCGTGGTCGCCCCTGCCGCCGGGCGGGCCCGGTGTGCCGGGCGTCCGGTCCGTGGTCACCTCGGCGGTCACGACCGCAGCTCCTTCCCCGTGAGCTCCAGGAAGACGTCCTCCAGGGTGCGGCGCTCCACGGTGATGCCGTCCGGCATCACCCCGTGCTGAGCGCACCAGGAGGTGACGGTGGCGAGCAGCTGCGGGCCGACGGTTCCGCTGATCCGGTACCCGCCCGGTGTCAGCTCGGCCGCCGCGGTGCCGTCCGGCAGCGCCTTCAGCAGGGAGCCGAGGTCGAGGCCGGGACGGCCGGTGAAGCGGAGCGTGTTCTCGGCGCCGCCCCGGCACAGCTGCTCGGGGCTGCCCTGGGCGGCGACCCGGCCTCCGTCGATGATCGCGACGTCGTCGGCGAGCGCCTCGGCCTCGTCCATGAAGTGCGTGGTCAGCACGACCGTCACCCCGTCGGCGCGCAGCTCGCGTACGAGGTTCCAGGTGGCGCGGCGGGCCTGGGGGTCGAGTCCGGCGGTCGGCTCGTCGAGGAAGACCAGTTCGGGGCGGCCCACGACGGCCATGGCCAGCGCCAGCCGCTGCTGCTGTCCGCCCGAGAGCCGCCGGTAGGCCGTGCGGCCGCAGGAGCCCAGGCCGAGCCGCTCGGCCAGGGCGTCCACGTCGAGCGGGTGGGCGTGCAGCTTCGCCATGTGGCGCAGCATCTCGTCGGCGCGGGCGCCCGGGTACACGCCGCCGGACTGCAGCATCACACCGATCCGCGGGCGCAGCCGCGCCGCGTCGGCGACCGGGTCGAGGCCGAGGACCCGGACCGTGCCGGAGTCGGCGCGCCGGTAGCCCTCGCAGGTCTCGACGGTGGTGGTCTTCCCGGCTCCGTTCGGGCCGAGGACCGCGGTGACCGTGCCGGTGCGGACGTCGAGGTCGAGCCCGTCCACGGCGGCCCTGGCTCCGTACCGCTTGACCAGGCCCCGTACCCGGACGGCGGACTCGTTGTTCATGCCGGGCAGTCTAGGGAGGGGTGGGGTGCGGCCGGGGCCCGGGGCGGGATCCCGGACCGGGGGAGGGGCCGGATCCGGCCACCTGGCGGGGCCCCGGGAGGGTGGTGGCGGCTGTCCCGGGACGGTGCCGCGGAGGGGTGCCCGAAAGGGACGAATCGCCGGTCAGCGGGGGTGGGCCGGCCCCGTTCGCGCCCTCCTCCGGCCCGTGGCGGACCTTTCGGAGCCGAGTTCACGGCTGATCGTTTCCGCAGGTCAGGTTAGGTTTCCCTAAGTGATGCACGGCACCGTCCGTCCGGCGGGACGCGGCTTGTCAGTCTCTCGGGAATTACGCAACAATGGCGTTGTGAAAAACGTCGGAGCCGTGGGGGAGTCCCCCCAGGAGGAACTCGCGACCGGGGAGCGGTCCACCCGCAACCGGGTCGCGCGGTCGATCCTGGACCACGGCCCGTCCACCGTCGCCGACCTCGCCGGGCGCCTCGGGCTCACCCAGGCCGCCGTGCGCCGCCATCTGGACGCGCTCGCCTCCGACGACGTCGTCGAGGCCCGCGAGCAGCGTGTGTACGGCACGCGCACCCGCGGCAGGCCCGCCAAGGTGTTCGCGCTCACCGACTGCGGCCGGGACGCCTTCGACCAGTCCTACGACGCGCTCGCCGTGGACGCCCTGCGCTGGATCGAGGAGAACGCGGGAGGCGAGGCCGCCGTCGCCGCCTTCGCCCGCGACCGCATGGAGGCCCAGGCCGAGGCGTACCGCCGGGCCGTGGAGGCCGCCGACCCCGCGGCGCGCACCGAGGCGCTGGCCAGGGCGCTGACCGCGGACGGGTACGCTGCCACGGCGCGTAACGCACCGGTCGGCGAGCAGCTGTGTCAGCACCACTGCCCCGTCGCCCATGTGGCGGAGCGGTATCCGCAGCTGTGCGAGGCGGAGACCGAGGTCTTCTCCCGTCTGCTCGGCACCCATGTACAGCGCCTGGCCACCATCGCCCACGGCGACGGCGTGTGCACGACCTTCATCCCGAGGGCCGCGCACCGGTCCGGCGGCCGGTCGGCCGGCGGGTCCGGCAGGACCGGCACCACCGGCGGCCCCGCCGGGGCGGCCGAGGCGGCCAGGACCGCCGAGGCTGCCAAGATCAGTTCGCAAGCATCTGCAAGCACGTCCGGGAGGAACCCCGCATGACTCTCCCCACGGAGACTGCCCACCCCGAGCTCGAGGGCCTGGGCAAGTACGAATACGGCTGGGCCGACTCCGACGCCGCGGGTGCCGCAGCGAAGCGCGGCCTCTCGGAGGACGTGGTCCGGGACATCTCCGCGAAGAAGTCCGAGCCCGAGTGGATGCTGAAGATGCGTCTGAAGGGCCTGAGGCTCTTCGAGAAGAAGCCCATGCCGAACTGGGGCTCGGACCTCTCCGGTATCGACTTCGACAACATCAAGTACTTCGTGCGCTCCACGGAGAAGCAGGCGGCGTCCTGGGAGGACCTGCCCGAGGACATCAAGAACACCTACGACAAGCTCGGCATCCCCGAGGCCGAGAAGCAGCGCCTGGTGGCCGGTGTCGCGGCGCAGTACGAGTCCGAGGTCGTCTACCACCAGATCCGCGAGGACCTGGAGGAGCAGGGCGTCGTCTTCCTGGACACCGACACCGCGCTGAAGGAGCACCCGGAGCTGTTCAAGGAGTACTTCGGCACGGTCATCCCGGTCGGCGACAACAAGTTCGCCTCGCTGAACACCGCGGTGTGGTCCGGCGGCTCCTTCATCTACGTGCCGAAGGGCGTGCACGTCGAGATCCCGCTCCAGGCCTACTTCCGGATCAACACCGAGAACATGGGCCAGTTCGAGCGGACGCTGATCATCGTCGACGAGGACGCCTACGTCCACTACGTCGAGGGCTGCACCGCCCCGATCTACTCCTCGGACTCGCTGCACAGCGCCGTGGTCGAGATCATCGTCAAGAAGGGCGCCCGCTGCCGCTACACGACCATCCAGAACTGGTCGAACAACGTCTACAACCTGGTCACCAAGCGCGCCGTGGCGTACGAGGGCGCGACCATGGAGTGGGTCGACGGCAACATCGGCTCCAAGGTCACGATGAAGTACCCCGCCGTGTACCTGATGGGCGAGCACGCCAAGGGCGAGACCCTGTCCATCGCCTTCGCGGGCGAGGGCCAGCACCAGGACGCCGGCGCCAAGATGGTCCACATGGCGCCGAACACCTCGTCGAACATCGTCTCCAAGTCGGTGGCGCGCGGCGGCGGCCGCACGTCCTACCGCGGCCTGATCGAGATCGGTGAGGGCGCCCCCGGCGCCAAGTCCAACGTGCTCTGCGACGCCCTGCTCGTCGACACGATCTCCCGGTCGGACACCTACCCGTACGTCGACGTCCGCGAGGACGACGTCTCCATGGGGCACGAGGCCACCGTCTCCAAGGTCTCCGAGGACCAGCTCTTCTACCTGATGAGCCGCGGCCTCTCCGAGGACGAGGCGATGGCGATGATCGTGCGCGGCTTCGTCGAGCCGATCGCCAAGGAGCTGCCGATGGAGTACGCGCTGGAGCTCAACCGGCTGATCGAGCTGCAGATGGAGGGCGCGGTCGGCTGACGCCACCGCACCGCCCGCAGCGACGCAGAACTCTCACGTAGGAAGCGAGCAACACGACAGCCATGGCTGAGGCTCAGAACTCCCCCACCCCCGACTCCGCCCGGGCGGGGGGACCCCCACCGGTGGGCTCCACCACCGCCGGCTCCATCGCGGTGGCCGCGGAGTCGACCGTCGCCACCCGTATGAGCGCGCCCCCGTCGTTCGACGTGGCGGACTTCCCGGTGCCGCACGGCCGGGAGGAGGAGTGGCGGTTCACGCCGCTGGAGCGCCTGAGGGGCCTCCACGACGGCACCGCCACGGCGGACGGTTCGATCAGGGCCGAGGTGAGCGCCCCCGACGGCGTCACCGTCGAGTCCGTCGGCCGTGACGACGCGCGCGTCGGCCGGGCGGGCACGCCCGTCGACCGGGTCGCCGCGCAGGCGTTCTCCTCGTTCGAGAAGGCCACCGTCGTCTCGGTCCCCAAGGAGACGGTGCTGACCGAGCCGGTGCGGGTCACCCTCCACGGCGAGGGCGGCACCACCTTCGGGCACACGGTCTTCGAGATCGGCGCCTTCGCCGAGGCCGTCATCGTCATCGACCACACCGGCGACGCCGTGCGCGCCGCCAACGTGGACTTCCTGATCGGCGACGGCGCCAAGGTGACCTTCGTCTCCGTCCAGGACTGGGACGACACCGCCGTGCACTGCTCCCAGCACAACGCGCTCGTCGGCCGCGACGCCGGCTTCAGGTCGGTGGTCATCACCTTCGGCGGCGACGTCGTGCGCCTGCACCCGCGCGTCGAGTACGCGGGCACGGGTGGCGAGGCCGAGCTGTTCGGCCTGTACTTCACCGACGCAGGCCAGCACCAGGAGCACCGCCTCCTGGTCACCCACAGCACGCCGCACTGCAAGTCCAACGTCGTCTACAAGGGCGCGTTGCAGGGCGAGGGGGCCCACGCCGTCTGGATCGGCGACGTCCTCATCGAGGCCGGGGCCGAGGGCACCGACACCTACGAGATGAACCGCAACCTGGTCCTGACCGACGGCGCCAGGGTCGACTCCGTGCCCAACCTGGAGATCGAGACCGGTGAGATCGTCGGAGCCGGCCACGCCTCCGCCACCGGCCGCTTCGACGACGAGCAGCTCTTCTACCTGATGGCCCGGGGCATCCCGGAGGCCGAGGCCCGCCGCCTCGTCGTCCGCGGCTTCTTCGCCGAGCTGGTCCAGCAGATCGGCCTGCCGGACGTGGAGGAGCGCCTCATCGCCAAGATCGAGGCGGAGCTGGAGGCGTCCGTCTGATGGCCTTCGTCCGCGCCTGTGGGCTGAGCGAGCTGGAGGAGGACACCCCGAAGCGGGTGGAACTCGACGGTACGCCGGTCTCCGTCGTCCGCACGGAGGGCGAGGTGTTCGCGATCCACGACATCTGCTCGCACGCCAACGTCTCCCTGTCCGAGGGCGAGGTGGAGGACTGCCAGATCGAGTGCTGGCTGCACGGCTCCAGCTTCGACCTCCGCACCGGCAAACCGTCCGGCCTTCCCGCGACGCGCCCCGTCCCCGTGTACCCCGTAAAGATCGAAGGGGACGACGTGCTCGTCTCCGTCACCCAGGAGTCCTGAGTCACCCATGGCAACGCTTGAAATCCGCGACCTGCACGTCTCCGTCGAGGCCGAGAACGGCCCCCGGGAGATCCTCAAGGGCGTCGACCTGACCGTGAAGCAGGGCGAGACCCATGCCATCATGGGCCCCAACGGCTCCGGCAAGTCGACCCTCGCCTACTCCCTCGCGGGCCACCCCAAGTACACGATCACCGGTGGCACCGTGACCCTGGACGGCGAGGACGTCCTGGAGATGTCCGTCGACGAGCGCGCCCGCGCCGGCGTGTTCCTCGCCATGCAGTACCCGGTCGAGGTCCCCGGAGTCTCGGTCTCCAACTTCCTGCGCACCTCCGCCACCGCCATCCGCGGCGAGGCCCCCAAGCTGCGCACCTGGGTGAAGGAGGTCAAGGAGACCATGGAGCGGCTCCAGATGGACCCCTCCTTCGCCGAGCGGAACGTCAACGAGGGCTTCTCCGGCGGTGAGAAGAAGCGCCACGAGATCCTGCAGCTGGAGCTCCTCAAGCCGAAGATCGCGATCCTCGACGAGACCGACTCCGGCCTCGACGTCGACGCACTGCGCACCGTCTCCGAGGGCGTCAACCGCGTCCGGGGGACCGGTGAGGTCGGCACCCTGCTGATCACGCACTACACGCGCATCCTGCGCTACATCAAGCCCGACTTCGTCCATGTGTTCGCGAACGGCCGCATCGCCGAGTCCGGCGGAGCCGAACTCGCCGACAAGCTCGAGGCGGAGGGCTACGAGGCCTACACGAAGGGTGGCGTATCCGCGTGACACAGCTGCCGGGCCTCCTCGACACCGAGGCGATCCGCAAGGACTTCCCGATCCTCGACCGCGTGCTGCACGACGGCCACAGGCTCGTCTACCTGGACAACGCGGCGACCTCGCAGAAGCCCCGCCAGGTGCTGGACGCCCTCGCCGAGTACTACGAGCGCTACAACGCCAATGTCCACCGCGGTGTGCACGTGCTCGCCGAGGAGGCCACGGCGCTGTACGAGGGCGCGCGCGACAAGGTCGCCTCCTTCGTCAACGCGCCGAGCCGCAACGAGGTGATCTTCACCAAGAACGCCTCGGAGTCGCTCAACCTCGTGGCGAACATGCTGGGCTGGGCCGACGAGCCGTACCGGGTGGACCGCGAGACCGAGATAGTCATCACGGAGATGGAGCACCACTCCAACATCGTGCCGTGGCAGCTGCTCGCGCAGCGCACCGGCGCGAAGCTGAGGTGGTTCGGCCTCACCGACGACGGCCGCCTCGACCTCTCCGACATCGAGGAGGTCATCACCGAGAAGACGAAGATCGTCTCCTTCACGCTGGTCTCCAACATCATGGGCACGGTCAACCCGGTCGAGCGGATCGTCCGCCGCGCCCAGGAAGTCGGCGCGCTCGTCCTGGTCGACGCCTCGCAGGCCGCCCCGCACATGCCGTTGGACGTCCAGGCCCTCGGCGCCGACTTCGTGGCCTTCACCGGCCACAAGATGTGCGGCCCGACCGGCATCGGCGTGCTCTGGGGCCGCCAGGAGCTGCTGGAGGACCTCCCGCCGTTCCTCGGCGGCGGCGAGATGATCGAGACCGTCTCGATGCACTCGTCGACGTACGCCCCCGCGCCGCACAAGTTCGAGGCCGGTACGCCCCCGGTCGCCCAGGCCGTCGGCCTCGGCGCGGCGGTGGACTACCTCACCGCGATCGGCATGGACAGGATCGCCCAGCATGAGCACGCGATCACCGAGTACGCGGTCCGGCGGCTCCAGGAGGTCCCCGATCTGCGGATCATCGGCCCGGTCACGGCCGAGGACCGCGGCGCGGCGATCTCCTTCGTGCTCGGGGACATCCACCCGCACGACGTGGGGCAGGTGCTGGACGAGCAGGGCATCGCCGTCCGGGTCGGCCACCACTGCGCACGGCCGGTGTGCCTCCGGTACGGAATTCCCGCGACCACGAGGGCGTCGTTCTATCTGTACTCCACGCCGGGCGAGGTGGACGCGCTGATCGACGGCCTGGAGCACGTCCGCAACTTCTTCGGCTGAGGGGCCTGACGTGAAGCTTGATTCGATGTACCAGGACGTCATTCTGGACCACTACAAGCACCCGCACGGGCGGGGCCTGCGGGACGGTGACGCCGAGGTGCACCACGTCAACCCCACCTGCGGCGACGAGATCACGATGCGGGTGAAGTACGACGGCACCCGCATCGAGGACATCTCCTACGACGGCCAGGGATGTTCCATCAGCCAGGCGTCCGCCTCCGTGCTGAACGAACTGCTCGTCGGCAAGGAACTCGCCGAGGCGCAGAAGATCCAGGCCGCGTTCCTCGAACTGATGCAGTCCAAGGGCCGGATCGAGCCGGACGACGCGATGGAGGAGGTGCTGGAGGACGCGGTGGCGTTCGCCGGCGTCTCCAAGTACCCGGCGCGCGTGAAGTGCGCCCTGCTCAGCTGGATGGCATGGAAGGACGCGACGGCGCAGGCGCTGTCCGAAGGGAAGACCGCATGACTGAGAACCCCGAGACCACGGCGGAGAAGGACTGGCCGGACGAGGAGACCTTCTCCTCCGAGGCCGCGGCGCCGACGGGCACCAAGGCGTCCGAGGAGGAGGTCCGGGAGGCCCTGTACGACGTCGTCGACCCCGAGCTGGGCATCGACGTGGTCAACCTCGGGCTGATCTACGGCATCCACGTCGACGACGCCAACATCGCCACCCTGGACATGACACTGACGTCCGCGGCCTGCCCGCTGACGGACGTGATCGAGGACCAGGCGAAGGCGGCGACGGACGGCATCGTCAACGAGCTGAAGATCAACTGGGTCTGGATGCCGCCGTGGGGACCGGACAAGATCACGGATGACGGCCGTGAGCAGCTGAGGGCGCTCGGCTTCAACGTCTGACGGTGCCCGGCCCCCCCGGGTGTCTCCCCTCGCGGCGGCGGCGTCGGGAGCGGGCCGGTCCCGCGGTAGGGCCGGTCCCGGGCGGGGCCGTTCCCGAGGCGGATCGCCCGCCGCGGGAGCACCGTACGCCGCGGGAGGGCCGTCCGTCACACGGAGAGATCGGGCCGAGGTGGGCGGGTCCGTATTCCGAGGACGGTGTCCCCGCGCTGTGTACGGCCGCACCCGTCCTTGTGTACGGTCGTACACATGGCTTACGGACTCCTGGCCGCGGCGATCGCGGCCGAGGTCGCCGGCACCACGGCGATGAAGTACAGCGAGGGTTTCACCCGGCTCTGGCCGTCACTGGCCACCGTCATCGGGTACGTGATCGCCTTCGCGCTGCTCGCGCAGACGCTGAAGACGCTCTCCGTCGGCACGGCCTACGCGATCTGGGCCGGGGTCGGAACCGCCGCCGTCGCGGCGATCGGCATGGTGTTCCTGCACGAGTCCACCAGCCTGGTGAAGATCGCCGGGATCGCCCTGGTCGTCGCGGGCGTCGTCGTGCTCAACCTCGGCGGCGCGCACTGATGGGGCGCCGGCACGACCCCGATCGGCGCCGGCGCATCATCGACGCCGCCATCCGGGTGGTCGGGCGCCGGGGTATCGCGGGGCTGAGCCACCGCACCGTCGCCGCGGAGGCGCAGGTCCCCCTCGGTTCGACGACCTACCACTTCACCTCGCTCGACGAACTGCTGGTCGCCGCGCTGCGCCAGGCGAACGAGGGCTTCGCCGCCGCGGTCCGGGACAGCGAGGTCCTCGCCGACCCCCGCAGTGATCCGGCCGGGGAACTGGCCCGGCTGCTGGGGGAGTGGTTCGGGGGCGAACGCAGTGGAGTGGAACTCGAGTACGAGCTCTATCTCGCCGCCCTGCGCCGCCCCGCGCTGCGTCCCGTCGTCGCGGAGTGGACCGAGGGCGTCACCGAGGTACTCGCACGCCGCAGCGATCCGGTGACGGCGCGGGCCCTGGTGGCCCTCATGGACGGAATCTGCCTCCAGGTCCTGCTCACGGACACCGCCTACGACGAGGAGTACACCCGTGTGATGCTGGCCCGCATCCTGGCATCGGCATCGGCATCGGCATCGGCGCCGGGAACGGCATCGGGAACGGCTTCGGGAACGGCTGGGGCATCGGCATCGGCATCGGCCTCGGCATCGGGAGCAGAGGCGGCCGCAGCCGCAGCCGCGACCGCGGCCGCCGATGCCCCGGCCGCCGCTGCCCGGGGCACGGACCCCGTCCCGGGTGGGGCCCCGGCCGGGCCGGAACGGGACGGGGCCCCACCCGGGACGGGGTCCGTGCCGGGTGGGGCCCCGGCCGGGCCGGAACGGGACGGGGGACGACCGCGGCGGCCGGCACCTGAGACCGGTTCGCCCCCGCCCGCCCCCGCCGGTTAGGTTCTCCTCATGACTGACTCGCCCGACAGCACCACCGCACCTCGCCCCACCGGCGCCGTCGCCGCCGGCCTCGCCACCATCGCCGGCGACGGCACCGTGCTCGACACCTGGTTCCCCGCCCCCGAGCTGTCCGCCGAGCCCGGCCCGTCCGGGACCGAGCGGCTCACGCCCGACCAGGCGGTCAACCTGCTCGGTGAGGGCGCTGCCAAGGCCGTCGGCGTGGACGCCCGGCGCGAGGTCGAGGTCGTCGCCGTCCGTACGGTCATCGCCTCGCTGGACGAGAAGCCGATCGACGCGCACGACGCCTATCTGCGCCTCCACCTGCTCTCGCACCGGCTCGTGCGGCCGCACGGCCAGAGCCTCGACGGGGTCTTCGGCCTGCTCGCCAACGTCGCCTGGACCTCTCTGGGCCCGGTCGCCGTCGACAACGTCGAGCGGGTCCGGCTCAACGCCCGCGCCGAGGGCCTTCACCTCCAGGTGACCTCGATCGACAAGTTCCCGAGGATGACGGACTACGTCGCGCCCAGGGGCGTCCGTATCGCCGACGCCGACCGGGTCCGCCTCGGCGCGCACCTCGCCGAGGGCACCACCGTCATGCACGAGGGCTTCGTCAACTTCAACGCGGGCACGCTCGGCACCTCCATGGTGGAGGGCCGCATCTCCGCGGGCGTCGTGATCGGCGACGGCTCCGACATCGGCGGCGGCGCCTCCACCATGGGCACGCTCTCCGGCGGCGGCAACGTGATCATCTCCGTCGGTGAGCGCTGCCTCATCGGTGCCGAGGCGGGTGTCGGGATCGCGCTCGGCGACGAGTGCGTCGTCGAGGCCGGCCTGTACGTCACCGCGGGCACCCGCGTCACCATGCCGGACGGCCAGATCGTCAAGGCCCGCGAACTCTCCGGCGCCTCGAACATCCTCTTCCGCCGCAACTCGGTCACCGGCGCCGTCGAGGCCCGCCCGAACAACGCGGTCTGGGGCGGCCTCAACGAGGTGCTCCACAGCCACAACTGAGTCACGCGGTCGCCGCCCCGGGGCCGGAGGGCCGCTCCCCGGGGCCGCTGACGCTTTCGGGTGACTCCGCGTGACCTACGGCGCCGCCGGGCGGATGGACGGGTGACCGCGGAGTCGGACGAAATGCCAAGGCGAGGAGACGGCATGAGGACCAGGGTGGCCGCGATCGGAGTGCCGGCGCTGTGGGCGTCGGCGGGTCAGTGCGGACTCGCGCACGCCGACGAGACGCACACCGGCTCGCACAACGCCCCGGTGGTGGCGCTGGTGTCGACCGGCCAGATCGACGATCCGCTCGAGGACGTCCTGGAGCACACCGCGGTCCTCGGCACGACCTACGTGTACGACTGAGCCGGCCCGGGGCCCGCCGGGTACAGCCCGGCCAGCTCCTCGTACGCCGCCAGCAGCCCGCCCGCCGCCTCGCGGCCGGCGGGCCGCAGCGGTTCGCGGACCGGGCCGGCCGGCAGCCCGATCGCCTCCAGCAGGGCCTTGGCGGTCACCGTGCCCGGCAGCCCCGACGCCATCATCAGCTCGGCGAGCGGCAGCGTGAGCCGGTTGAGCGCGGCGGCCTCCGCCGTCCGGCCGGCGTCGAAGGCGTCGAGCACGGCCCGCATCGGGCGCGGGGCCGCGTTCGCGACGGTGCTGACGAACCCGGCGGCGCCCACCGCGTAGAGAGGGAGGTTCGCCTCCTCGAAGCCCGAGTAGTACGCGAGCGGGGTCCGGGCGATCACCTTGGTGCTGCCGAGCAGGTCGTACGCGCAGTCCTTCACGGCCACGATCCGGGGGTGGGCGGACAGCCGCACCAGGGTGTCCGGCTCGATGCGGGTGCCGGTGCGTCCGGGGATGTCGTACAGCATCAGCGGGATGCCCACCGCGTCCGCGACCTGCCGGAAGTGGGCGGCGAGGGCGTCCTGCGGCGGCTTGCTGTAGTACGGGGTGACCACCAGCAGGCCGTCGGCCCCCGCCTCCTCCGCGGCCCTGGCCAGCTCGACGGTGTGCCGGGTGCTCGCACTGCCGACACCGGCGACGACGGCCGTGCGATCGCCCACGGCCTCGCGCACGGCCCGCACCAGTGCGGTCTTCTCGGCGTCGGTCGTGGTGGGCGACTCGCCGGTGGTGCCGTTCAGCACGAGCCCGTCGCAGCCCTCGGCCACCAGGTGCGCGGCCAGCTTCCGGGCGCCGTCCAGGTCGGGCCCGCCTCCTGCGGTGAAGGGTGTGATCATCGCGCAGAGCGCGCGGCCGAACGGGCGCGGCCGAGGTCGAGTCGTCGTCATACCCGAAGTCTTCGCCCCGATGACCGTGAAGGTCCACTTAGTTCTGCTGCCAGGCAAGGGGAAGCATCGCTGAAGTGTTTCGGATGTGGACGCGGATGCCCAGGCAGACCCGGGCACCGGCACCGGCACCGGCACCGGCGCCCGGTGTTGCCGTTGCCGACTGCGACTGCGACTGCGACTGCGACTGCGACTGCGACTCCGTCTCGGGCGCCGGTGCCGTCGTCGAGCGGGCGTTCCGCGCGGAGCGCCGAGGCCTCCCGGAGCCCGGAGCCCGGAGCCCGGCCCCGGCAGCGTGCTCGGGGCGGGATCCGCCCGGGTCCCTGAGGGCGGCCGGGCGACGCGCTGGACGCCCGCGCCCGCTCCGAGCGCGGGCGTCCCGGCCGCGCCCGGCGCCCGGCTCGGCAGTCCCTTCCGAGACGGGCCGAGACGGGCCCCCCTTGACGGAGACGGGCCGAGACGGGCCGACGGGCCCTGACGGGCTACGGGCGGAAGCGGAGCACCTGCGGGTCGTGGTCGCTGTTCTGCTCCGCGAACTCCGCGTTGATGTGGACGCTGTCGTAGCTGAAGTCGTCGATCGACGGGCTGATCAGAATCTGGTCCAGCACCTGGCTGTTGCCCTGGTACACGTACGAGTAGCGCTCCGCGCGAGGCAGCGACTTGATCGCCGGGTACAGCGCGCCGCCGTCCGTCAGCGCCTTCGTGGTCTCCGAGAACTCGAAGTCGTTGATGTCCCCGAGCACCACCACGTTGGCGTTGCGCTGGGCCTTGAGGATGTCCTTCACGAACGTGTTCACCGTCTGCGCCTGCTGGAGGCGCTTGGCCTCGGAGGAGCGGGTCGGCGGCTGGTGGTGCGAGGTCAGGCTCTCGTCGCCGCCCTTCGAGCCGAAGTGGTTGGCGACGACGAACACCGTGCGGCCGCGGAAGACGAACTCCCCCGCGAGCGGCTTGCGGCTGCTCTCCCAGGCGGCGTTCGCCGGGTCGACCCGGCCGGGGGAGAGGGTGAGGGCGGCGCGGCCGTACTCGCGGACGACACCGGTCGCCGCGGTCGCGCTGCCGCCCGGGCGGTCGGTGAAGGAGACCCGCTCGGGGTTGAAGAGGAACACCTGGCGGATGTTGCCGCCGGGCTGGCCGCCGTCCTCGTTGTCCTCCGGGTCGACCGAGCGGAAGTCGTATGCGGGCCCTCCGGCGGCGACGATGGCGTCCGTGAACCTGCGGACGGTCTCATCCGCCGCGACCACGCCGTCGTTCTTCGTCCCGGTGTTGTCCTGGATCTCCTCCAGGGCGACGATGTCCGGCGTCGCGAGGTTCTCCACGACGGCGGCGGCCAGGGCGTCGAACTTCTCCTGCGGGTCGGACGGGTCCAGGTTCTCGACGTTGTACGTGGCCACGGACAGTTCGCCGCGGCGCTCCCGGCGGGTGCGCTCGCGCTCCAGGCCCCGGTCCTGCACGGTGCCGAGGGTGCGGGCCGTGAGGGTGTAGCCGCCGTACTGGCTGAAGTCCAGCGGGCCCTCGGTCGTGCCCGACAGCACGTCGCCGACGTTCGCCTTCGGGAACGGCTGCTGGGAGGTCGGCGTCAGCGACTGGATCTGGAGCCGGCCGGAGTTCTGGGAGGCGTACGAGCCGTAGCGGGTGCCTCCGCGCTCGGTGGGGTTCTCCCACGGCTTCACCGTGACCCACAGCTCCGAGTACGGGTCGGTGGCGCCGACGATCCGCGAGGACCCGATGCGGACGTTGCTGCCCTCCAGGGACTCGTAGTAGTCCAGGGCGTAGCTGCGGGGCCGCAGCGGCAGCGCGTTGATGCTGTTCCCGGCGGCGGGGTCGCCCTCGGGCGCGTACGCGGACGGTACGGACCGGCCGGTGATGGTCACGGGCGCGGGCAGCGCGTTGCCCGAGGAGACCACGGTGACGGCCGGCTTGGAGATCTGGGTGATCGACTGGTTGCCGGAGCCGAGGCCGCCGGGGACGTACTCGCCGACGGTGCCCGAGACCTCGACCGCGTCGCCGGTGGCGACCGCAGGCGTGGAGCCCGTGTAGACGAACAGGCCCTCGCTGGTGGCGGGGTCGGCGTCGGGCTGCGGGTCCTGCATCCAGAATCCGCGCGAGGAGCCGTAGGTGCGGACACCGATCACGATGCCCTCGACATCCGCGACCTGCTGTCCGACGAGCGGGGAGGTGCGGGTCGTGCCCTGGATGTCGTGAACGCGGACGGCCGGGCCGTCGTTCTCGCCATCGGCGGCGGCCGAGGAGGAGCCGGCGAGCAGGCCCGCGGCCAGTGCGGCGGCCACGACGGCCGCGACGGCGGCGGATCTCGGTATGGAAGGCATCAGGGAACTCCGGGGTGAGGGTTGAGGGGTGGCTTGTGTGACCACTGACGGTTCTACGCGCGTCAATGTCTTGTGTGGACGTACGGCTTGTCAAGAGGTGCCGGGTGCACGGGGGTTGACGGGTCCGTGAATCGGAAGGCACCGGGCGAATTGCGTCTACGCTGGGGGCCGCCACGAGCCGAGACGACCAGAGCCGAGGAGAGCCCCACATGCCAGAAGACCGCCCCGCCGGACGCCGTGCCCTGCCGCCCGTGCGACTGCCCTCGGAGGCGGAACTGGCGCGGGACGCGCTCGGGGCCCCGCTGCTCGCCCGGGCCGTCCGGCTGGCGCGCTGGGCCGGGCCGGAGACCAGGGTCGGCGCGGGCGGTGAACTCGCCGAAGAGCAACTCGCACCGGCGGCGCAGGTGTTGGGGCTGCACCCGGACGACGACGGCCGCGCGTACGCGAGCGAGGCCTGGCGGATCGCCGTGGACACCGGGCTCGTCGAGGCCGCGGATCCGGAGGACGACGGGGCCGAGTACGGCACGGTCACGGCCGGCGGCGCGCTGCCGCTGGTCGCGGGCGGCGGTCCGCAGGACGTCCTCGCACTCTGGCAGGACGCCTTCGACGCGGTCTTCGCCGACGCCATCGCCCCCGTGCTGGAGGACCCCGACGCGATCATCGGTCCGGACGGCCGGATCGACTTCGACGCGCTCGGCTGGGATCCCGAGGTGGAGACGGAGTTCCTCGACGGGGTCCTCGGCAACCTGTATCTGCTGACCGTCGGCGAGACGGGCGCGGCCGAGGGACAGGTCCCGCTGCCGGCGCTCGCCGCGTCGATGATCGTTCCCGACGACATGAGGGAGCCCACCGACGCCGTACTGGAGCAGGTGTCCGACGCGATGATGCGCCTGGACGACCAGTTCCGGGTTCTGGAGCCGATCGGGCTGGTGGAGTACCGCCCCGTCGACGAGGCGCTGATGGCCGAGGAGGGCGCCGATTCCGCGCTCCCGGCCGAGGAGGAGGACTTCTCCCGCTACGGGCTGGTCAAGCTCACCCCGCTCGGGCTGTACGGGGTCCGGAACCGGCTGATCGAGAGCGGGGAGTCGGTGCCGGCCCTGGGCGATCTCGCGGACGAGGACGCTGACGCGCTGCTCGACGGGGTCGCGCACTACCCCGACGGCGCGGCGCAGGCGGAGACGGCGCACTGGCTGGACGGACGCGCCCCGGCGCAGGCCGCGCGCGAGCTGCTGGCCGCCGCCCGGGGTGCCGACCCCGGTGCGCCGCTGCGCCGCCTTCGCTGCCAGCAGGCGCTCGCGATGGCCGGACCGGAGGCGGAACCGGCGGTCCGGGACGTCCTGGACGACCGCGAACTCGGCGGCCTCGCCAGGGTCTGGCTCGCCGAGCGCGGCTCACCGGACGTACCGCCGCCGCCGGAGGCCATGGTCTTCTGGCTCGCCGTCGACACCATCGCGGCCCAGCTCGACGCCGAGGGCGACCTGGTGGACCTCCAGGACCTGATCGTGGGCCTCGTGGGCCGGCACGGCGGCTTCTTCGACGCGGTCTGGCGCGTCGACCATCCGGCCACGGTCGACGTCCTCGAGGCGATGGGCCGCCTCCACCCCGACAAGAAGACGGCCAAGGACGCCCGCAAGGCGGCGTTCAAGGCCCGCTCGCGGAGCTGACGCCGTCACCCCCCGGCGGGGCCGCGCGCGGGCGGCCCCGCGGCGGATTCCGTTCGGCGCCGGGCGGGCGGCTGGTGTGCGGCACGGCCGTGCGGGCGGCCCGCGCGTCCCGAGCCTCGCTCCGCCTTCCCGTGCCTTCCCGAGCCTTCCCGAGCCTTCCCGCGGCAAGGGTCGCGCCCGCCCGCCTCCGCGGCGAGGGCCGCCGCCTGCCTCCGGGGACCGCGATGTCAGAGTGACGGCAGGCGGCCCCGTCAACCCGCCAAGGGAGGGCAATTCCCCGGCCGTTCGCCGGTGACGAGCCGACACCGGCCGACGCGACCGGCCGCGAGGATTGAACCGGAGGCGGGTGGAGGGCACATACTGCACAGGATGACTGAATCCTTCGCTTCCCGGCGGCGCCTGCCCACCAGCCCCTTCCACCGCCCTGACCCGGCCGCCCCACCGATCGAGCAGTTCGAGGTCGGAGACCGGGTCTCGCATGATCAATTCGGACTCGGAAGAGTCACCGGAGTCGAGGGCGCAGACGCCGTCCTCGTCGACTTCTCAGGGAGGCAAGGGAGGATCCTGAGCCCGTTCACCAAACTGGTCAAACTCTGACCCGGTGCCGCGTCGGGCGGGGTCCACCCGTCAGCCCCGGCGCGGAGCGGCGTCCGGCGCGGTGGATCGCAGGGCGCCGGATCGGCCTGGTAGCCGGTCTACCCGGTCGGTCCGGCAACGCGGCGAGTCGCCGTACCGGACGCCGTGACGGGGCAGACGTCGCCTGACACGGCACCAGGACGCCCGGGCCGCCGCCGACGAGCGGCGGCCCGGGCGCTCCCGGTGTGCGCCCGGGCTACAGTGCCTGGGCGGCCGGCTTGACCATCCCCCGGACCGTGCGGGACTTCACGAACTCGCCCATCGCGGTCATCTCCCACTCGCCCGAGAACTGGCGGATGAGCTTCGCCATCATCACCCCGGTCTGCGGCTCGGCGCTGGTGAGGTCGAAGCGCACCAGTTCCTCGCCCGTGGCGGCGTCGATCAGCCGGCAGTACGCCTTCGCGACCTCGGTGAACTTCTGGCCCGAGAAGGAGTTCACGGTGAAGACCAGCCCCGTGGCCTCGGCCGGGAGCCTGCCGAGATCCACGACGATCACCTCGTCGTCGCCCGCGCCCTCGCCGGTCAGATTGTCGCCGGAGTGCTTGATGGCGCCGCTCAGGATGGAGAGCTTGCCGAAGTAGCAGCTGTCGAGGTGGTTGCGCTGCGGACCGTAGGCGATCACGGAGGCGTCCAGGTCGATGTCCCGGCCGCGGTAGGCGGGCTCCCAGCCCAGCCCCATCTTGACCTGGGAGAGCAGCGGGCGGCCGCCCTTGACCAGGGACACGGTCTGGTTCTTCTGGAGGCTGACCCGCCCCTTGTCGAGGTTGATCTTGCCGGAGCCGGGAGGGGCCGCGGGCGGGGGCGAGGGGGCGGCTGCCGGTGCCGCCGGAGCCGCCGAGGGTGCGCCCGCCGGAGCGGCCGTCGGAGCGGCCGGCGCGGACGCGGCGGCCGGTTCCTCGTCGACCGAGACCCCGAAGTCGGTGGCGATGCCGGCCAGCCCGTTCGCGTACCCCTGACCGACGGCACGCGCCTTCCACGCCCCGTTCCGCAGGTAGATCTCCACGACGACCAGGGCGGTCTCCGCGCCCAGGCGCGGCGGGGTGAAGGTGGCCAGTGCCGAGCCGGCGTCGGCGTCCCGGATCGTGGCGGTGGGCTCGATGCCCTGGAAGGTCTGCCCCGCGGCGTCCGGGCTGGCGGTGACGACGATCTTCTCGATGCCGGGCGGAACGGCCGCGGTGTCGACGATGATCGCGTCCGGTGCGGAGCCGCCGCCGGAGCGGTATGCCACCCCGGCGCCCGAGGGCTGGTTGTAGAAGATGAAGTCGTCGTCGGAGCGCACCTTGCCGTCGGCGGTGAGCAGCAGGCCCGATACGTCGAGCCGCACCGGAGCGGCGACGTCCACCGCCACACGGGTGGCGGCCAGGGGGATGTTCGAGCCGGGGGTCATAGCTGTCATGACTGGGGTAACGAGCGAGGTCGCTTTGCCGTTCCCTTACCTTGCGCCGAACCGGTACGGGGCGTCCGCAGTCTGACGCGGCTCCACGGGTGTGGTGAATCCCTCCCGGCCTGCGGCGTCGGGCACGCGTTTCCCCGCCGCCCCTCGGGTCCGGAAGGTGCCCCGCGCCGGGTTGCCGAGGTCATCCGGGTGCGTCCGGTACGGGGTGACCCTCCGGAGGATCCGGATGATCCTCCGGATCCTCCGCCCTGTGATCGCGGGCACCGGACGCCGCAGGCCCGTCCCGCGGGCGGACGGGGCTACGTTCGCAGCACGCCCCCGCGGCGCGCCGCGCGGCGTGCGTCGAAGCGGAGGGCCAGGCCCGTCGCGAGCGCGCCGAGACCCTCCCAGACGGCTATGCCGAGGAACGGCGCGGGCGCCCGCCCGGCGAGCACCGCGAGGAGGAACACCAGGAAGGTGAGCAGCCGGAACGGGACGGTCCAGCGGAAGAACGGCTTCCAGTCGGACAGGGCCGCCAGCACGTAGTACACGCCCATGTTGAGCGCGGCCATGGAGGAGGCGGTGACGAACGCTGCCGTGCGGCCGTCCGCGCCGGCGCCGGCCGGCCCGCCGTCGGAGCCGAGACCGAGGACCGCGAGCAGGAAGTCCGGCGAGGCCAGGCCCGCGAGGCCCATGACCGCGGCCAGGACGCCGAACACCGCCATCGTCCAGCCGGACAGGGAACGGGGCAGCCGCCGCACAACGTCCTCCCCGGAAGCGGGACATGGAAAGGGTGGAGGACCCTGCATACCGCGCCCCGCACCCCGCCCGCCAACCGGAACCGAATCTTCCGGCGCCGGTCCGCGCTACGCCAGCGCCGCCCGCATCATCTTCTCCGCGATCGGCGCCGCGAGTCCGTTGCCGCTCACCTCGGAGCGCGCCGCCCCGGAGTCCTCGACGACCACGGCGACCGCCACCCTGGCCCCGGACCCGGCGTCCTCGGCGTACGAGGTGAACCAGGCGTACGGCGTCGCGCTGTTGTCCTCGCCGTGCTGGGCGGTGCCCGTCTTGCCGCCGACCTCGGCGCCGTCGATCCGGGCGTTGCTGCCGGTGCCGTCCTCCACGACCGTGACCATCGCGCTGCGCAGCTGCTCCGCCGTCCGCGAGGACACGATCCGCTCGGTGTCGGAGTCCGGGTACTCCCGCAGTGTGGTCCCGTCCGCGTCCACGACCCTGGACACCATGTGCGGCGACGCCAGCAGCCCGTCGTTGGCCAGGGCGGCGGACACCATGGCCATCTGCAGCGGGGTGGCCGTGACCTCGAACTGCCCGATGCCGGTCAGTGCCGTCTGCGCCTCGTCCATGTCCGTCGGGTACACACTCGTGGCGGCGCGCACGGGGACGTCCTGCTCGGAGTCGTTGAAGCCGAACTTCTCCGCCATCGCCCGGAGCTTGTCCTTGCCGAGCTGCTCCGCCATCCTGCCGAAGACGTTGTTGCAGGAGTACCGCAGGGCGGTGCGGATCGTGGCGTCCTCGCAGGGGGCGGAAGCGTTCTCGTTGACCAGCACCGTCCGGGTGTTCGGCAGGGTGTAGGGCTGGGGGCTGTCGGTCGGCTCGTCCACGGACGAGTACAGCCCGTCCTCCAGCGCCGCCGCGGCGACCACCAGTTTGAAGGTCGAGCCGGGCGGCAGCGGCTGCCGCAGGGCCCGGTTGACCATGGGCCGGTCCTCATCCCCGGTGAGCTGCTGCCACGCCTCGCCGTCCGTGGTCCCGCTGATCCGCGACGGGTCGTACGACGGAGTGCTCACCACGGCCAGGATCCGCCCGGTGGCAGGGTCGACGGCGACCGCGGCGCCCTTCTTGCCGCCGAGCGCCTCGAAGCCCGCCTGCTGGACCGCCGGGTCGATGGTGGTGAGGACGTCCCCGGGCTGGGCCTGCTTGTCGATGAGGACGTCCAGCGGGTTCTTCAGCCGGCTGTCCGTGCCGTCGAGCACATCGCCGTAGACGCCTTCGAGCTGGGTGGCCCCGTACGCCTGTGAGCTGTAGCCGGTGACGGGTGCGTACAGCGCGCCGTCCGTGTACGTGCGCTTGTACGCGAGATCGCCTCCCCCCGTCCGCTGCGAGCCGGTGACCGGGGAACCGGCCACGACGATGTCGCCGAGCGGCTGCGCGTACTGCGCGATGGTGTTCCGCCGGTTGTGCTGGTCGTCCGCGAGCGCCTTGGCCTCGTAGGCCTGCACCCAGGTCGCCCGCAGCAGCAGGGCGAACACCAGGAGCAGGCTGAAGACCGCGGTGCGCCTGATCGTCTTGTTCATCTCGGAGAAGGACGAGTCGCACGGGGAGTACCGTTCCGGACAGGTCGGTTTTCTCACCGAACCCTCATCAGGGGAGGGGAGCGCCCCGGGCGGGGTTTCCCGGGAGGGCGTCCCCGGGCGGGGTTCCCCGGCGTGATTCCCTCAGCGGGGTTCCCCGGCGGGGTTCCCCGGCGTGATTCCCCGGCGTGATTCCCCGAACGGGTCGGGCCGAGCACGTTCTGCGGCGGTGAGCCGCCGACCGGGACCGACCTGCCCGGGAGGGTTCGCCCCCCGGGACTCGCCTGCCCGGGACTCGCCTGTCCGGGACCGCCCGGCCGGCGCCGTCCGTTCCGGGAGGCCGCCCCCGGCCGGCCGCGTCCGGTCCTCCCCCGTGCGGGGCTCGGCCGCCGGACGGAGGGCCGCGCCCGCGCCGTCTTCAGCGGTCGAGCCGGAGCAGCAGCTCGTCGGTCTCCCCGCCCCGCGCGTGGGCGAAGCCGGTGCCCCGCCCCGCCACCGTGAACCCGCACTTGGCCAGTACCCGCAGGGAGCCCGCGTTGTCGGCCGCCGCCCGGGCGTGCAGCGGCCGTTCCGGTACCAGCAGCAGCAGTGCCCGCAGGGCCGAGGTCGCCACACCGCGCCCCCACAGGGCACGGTCGATCCAGTACGTCACCTCGCGCTCACCTGGCGGCCCGTACACGGCGGCGTGTCCCGCCACGACCCCGTCGGCGACGACGGTGCGGTTGACGTCGTCCGTGCGCAGGACCCGTTCCCAGCGGGCGTCGAACCGGGCCCGGTCGCCCGCGTCCCCGGGGGTGAACGCTGCCATGCGCGCGGCTTCCGGGTCCTGCATCAGCGCGAAGAAGGTGTCGAGATCGGGGCGCCGGACCTCGCGGAGGACGACCTCCATCAGAGCCTCCTGTTGACGGGAGCCGGCCGGCCCGGGCGCCGGACAGCGCGCCCTTGGCCTTCTGCTCGCGGTCGGGGTTCGGCCACCGAGCCACCCGGGGGAGGAGGCCGCGGCGGGTGCGGCACCAGTGTGGAGTACGGGCCTTCGAACCGGGAAGCCGCTGGAGCGGGTCGGTCGAGGCCGCGGCCGGGGAGGCCGGCCCCGTTAGGGTGGGGGCGCATGGAGACCCTGGGAGGCGCCGAGTTCGCGCCCACGTCGACGTATCTGAACACCTCCTTCTGCGGCCTGCTGCCGAGACGCTCGGTGGAAGCGGTCGGAAGGCTCGCCCGGGAGATCGCCGACGGGCGCCCGGAGGGGTCGGGGAGCACCGGGGCCGTCGAGGCCGCCAGGGCGTCCTTCGCCCGGCTGGTGGGGGTGTCCGCGGACCGGGTCGCGCTCGGCGGCTCGGTCGCGGTCCATGTGGGGCTGATCGCGGCCTCCCTGCCCGCCGGGGCGGAAGTCGTCGTGCCCGAGGGCGAGTTCAGCTCCGTGGTCACCCCCTTCACCACCCGGGACCTGAAGGTGCGGTACGCGCCGCTCGACTCGCTGGCCGAGGCGGTGGGGCCCGGCACCGCGCTGGTGGCCCTGTCCGCTGCGCAGTCCGCCGACGGCCGGATCGCGGATCTCCCGGCGGTGCGGGCCGCCGCGGCCGGGCACGGGGCGCGCGTCCTGCTGGACGCGAGCCAGGCCGCGGGCTGGCTGCCGCTGGACGCGGGGCGGTACGACTACACGGTCACGGCCGGGTTCAAGTACCTGCTGTGCCCACGCGGCGCGTCCTTCCTCACCGTCACCGAGGAGGCGCAGGAGTCGCTGGTCCCGGTGCACGCGGGTCTGTACGCGGCCGAGGACCCGGCGGGGAGCACCTACGGACCCGTCGAGCACTTCGCCCGCTCCGCCCGGCGGTACGACGAGCCGCCCTCGTACCTCTCCTACCACGGGGCCGCGCAGTCCCTGCCGCTGCTGGAGGAGGCGGGCATCGCGACGGTGCACGCCCACGCCACCGCGCTCGCGGCCCGGTTCCGGGACGGGCTGGTGCGGCTCGGGCACGAGCCCGTGCCCGGCGACTCGGCGATCGTCGGGGTACCCGGACTCGGCGAGCGCAAGCCCCTGCTCGACCGCGCGGGAGTCGTCGTGTCGGCCCGCGCCGGGATTCTGCGGGTCTCGTTCCACTTCTACAACTCGGCCGCCGATGTCGACCGGGCCCTCGACGTGCTCGCGGGCTGACCGGGCGCGCCCGGCGGCCGGGACGGGCGCGCCCGGCGGCGGGGGAGGCTCGCGGCGGGGCAGCCCGGCGTGCCCCCCTGGGGCCGGGTGCGGGACCTTCCGGGCCGGGTGAGGTCCTGCCGGGCACGGGGCGGTCGGACTGCCGCCGCCCGGGGCCGGGGCGGGTGTCCGGTGCGGCCGTGACGGCCCGGCTCAGGGCCGGGTGCGATTCCCCTCCGCCCCGCGGGGTGTGTTCCCGGGCCGGGCCGGGCCGGGTGACCGCCGGGCCGATGCCCGGCCGACCGGCAGTGTTCTCCGCCCGTCTCCGTGGGAGCTGTCATGACCACCGCCTTCGACCCGTTCGACCTCCGCGGCACACCGCTCGCCAGCCGCATCGCCACGGCGCCCATGACCCGCAGCCGCGCCTTCGGCCCGGGCCTCATCCGACCGGCTCCACCGTCGACCACCACACGCAGCGGCGCCTCGGCCGGGCTCGTCATCACGGAGGGCATCCGGCCCTCCGCCGGCGGCGAGGGCTGCCCGGTCCGGGCGGAAGGGCTCCCGGCACCGGTCCGCGCACGGGGAAGGGGCCGGCCGCACGAGCGGCCGGCCCCCTGCCCGCATCTCACGGCGGCGCCACCGAGGTGGGACCACCGCGCTCCGACGCCGTGTCCCGGGGCGTCCCCCGGGACCGGCCCCGAGTTCACCTCACCGGCGTGAAGTCCCGCGCGCCGATGAACGTCGGGCGCGGCACCGGTGCCGCGAACGGCTCCCGCGCGGCGTTCTCCACGCTGTTGAACACGATGAAGACATTGCTGCGCGCGTACGGGGTGATGTTGTCCCCGGAACCGTGCATCGCGTTGCAGTCGAACCAGGTCGCCGAGCCGGCCCGGCCGGTGAACAGCCGGATGCCGTGCCGGTCCGCGAACGCGGTCAGCGCCTCGTCCGACGGGGTGCCGGCGTCCTGCATCTGCAGCGACTTCCGGTAGTTGTCCTTGGGCGTCTCACCGGCGCAGCCCAGGAACGTCTTGTGCGAGCCGGGCATGATCATCAGCCCGCCGTTGGTGTCGTGGTTCTCGGTGAGGGCGACCGACACCGACACGGTCCGCATGTTCGGCAGCCCGTCCTCGGCGTGCCAGGTCTCGAAGTCCGAGTGCCAGTAGAAGCCCGAGGCCCCGAATCCGGGCTTGACGTTGATCCTCGACTGGTGGACGTAGACGTCGGAGCCGAGGATCTGCCGCGCCCGGCCCACGACGCGCTCGTCGCGTACCAGGGCCCCGAAGACCTCACTGATCTTGTGGACCTCGAAGACCGAACGGACCGACTGCGACCTCGGCTCGACGATCGAGCGCTCGTCGGCGCGGATCAGCGGGTCGTCGACCAGCCGGTCCAGCTCGGTGCGGTAGACCTCCACCTCGGCCGGGGTGAGCAGCTCCGGCATGGCGAGGAAGCCGTCGTGCTCGTACCCCTGGAGGTCGGCTGCGGAGATCGGGCCCGGCGCTCCGGGCGCCGACCACACCACCGGGTCCCGGCGGGGGACGGCGGTCTCGGTGGCGCCGCGGGTCGGGTAGAGGTCGGTGATCGCGGTGGTCATGGTCAGCCCTCCTCGGTGTGCTGGTGGTCCCCCCGGGCCTCGGGTCCGGGGGCGGGGTAGGTGCCGTTCTCGTCGTGGTCCTCGCGCCCGGTGACGGGCGGGTTGAAGACGCAGACGCAGCGGAAGTCCGTCTTGGGACGCAGGGTGTGGCGCTCGTTGCCGTCCAGCAGGTACATCGTGCCGGGCTCGATCCGGTGCGCCTCACCGGTCTCGTCGTTCGTCAGCTCCGCCTCGCCCTCCACGCAGAGCACGGCCTCGATGTGGTTCGCGTACCACATCGACGTCTCCGTACCGGCGTACAGCACGGTCTCGTGGAGGGAGAAGCCCGCCTTCTCCTTGGCGAGCACGATCCGCTTGCTCTCCCAGGTGCCGGACTTCGACCGGACGTGCCGGTCGGTGTTCTCGATGTCCTTGAGCGATCGGACGATCACGGTGCTTTCAGAACCTTTCTTTCCTCGCCGTACGGGGTGGGTCGGGGTGCCGCGGGGGCCTCAGGCGGTCTCGCGGACGGCACGGGCCAGCGTGCGAAGGCCCTCGTCCAGCTCGTCGGGCGTCACGGTGAGCGGCGGCAGCAGCTTCACCACCTCGCTCTCCGGGCCCGAGGTCTCCAGCAGCAGGCCCAGCTCGAACGCCCGCGCGCAGACCGCCGACGCACGGCTCTTGTCGGTGAACTCCAGGCCCCAGACCAGACCGCGGCCGCGGTAGTGGGCGCCGAGGGCGGAGTTCTCGTCGCAGATGCCCAGGAGGGCCTGCTCCACCTGCTCGCCGCGGGCGATGGTCTGCTTCTCCGTCTGCCCGTCGGCCCAGTAGGCGTCCAGCGCGGCGGCCGCCGTGACGAAGGCCGGGTTGTTGCCGCGGAACGTGCCGTTGTGCTCGCCCGGCTCCCAGACGTCCAGTTCCGGGTTGAACAGGCAGAGCGCCATGGGCAGGCCGTAGCCGCTGATGGACTTCGACAGGGTGACGATGTCCGGGGTGATGCCCGCCTCCTCGAAGGAGAAGAAGGCACCCGTGCGGCCGCAGCCCATCTGGATGTCGTCGACGATGAGCAGCATGTCCTGACGCCGGCACAGGTCGGCCAGCGCCCGCAGCCACTCGGGGCGGGCGACGTTGATGCCGCCCTCGCCCTGCACGGTCTCGACGATGACCGCGGCGGGCTTGTTCAGCCCGGACCCCTGGTCCTCGAGCAGGCGCTCGAACCAGAGGAAGTCCTGGACCTGGCCGTCCAGGTAGTTGTCGAACGGCATCGGGGTGCCGTGGACCAGCGGGATGCCGGCGCCGGCGCGCTTGAAGGCGTTGCCGGTCACGGCGAGGGAGCCGAGCGACATCCCGTGGAAGGCGTTGGTGAAGGAGACGATCGACTCGCGGCCCTTCACCTTCCGGGCCAGCTTCAGCGCGGCCTCGACGGCGTTGGTGCCGGTCGGGCCGGGGAACATCACCTTGTAGGGCAGGTCACGCGGCCTCAGTACGGCGTTCTGGAAGCTCTCCAGGAAGGCGCGCTTGGCGGTCGTCGCCATGTCCAGGCCGTGGGTGATGCCGTCGCGTTCCAGGTAGTCCAGCAGCGCGCGTTTGAGTACGGGGTTGTTGTGGCCGTAGTTGAGCGACCCTGCGCCGGCGAAGAAGTCGAGATAGGTGTGGCCGTCCTCGTCGGTGAGGCGGGCGCCCTGCGCGCGGTCGAAGACGGCGGGCCAACCGCGGCAGTAGCTGCGCACCTCCGACTCCAGGGTCTCGAAGACACTCAGGGCGGGCGGGGTGATGGTCACAGCGTTTCACTCCTGATGTGGGGTCGGACGGAGCTGGGATGCGGGTCGTGCGGGGTCGTGCGGGGTCGCGCGGGCCTGCCCGGGGCGGCCCGGCGCGGAACGGGTGTCCGGGACCGGCCGGAGCGCCGGTCTCAGTCGCCGACGGGGGCGGCGGTGCCGATCGAGGCGCCGGGGCCGACGGCTTCCGTGGGTTCCATGGGTCCGATGGGTCCGATGGGTCCGATGCGGTACAGCACCTCGGGCTGGTGTCCCCCGTCGGGGAAGAGCCCGCCGTCGAACAGGACCTCGCGGTCCAGTGACGCGCCGTGCCGGGCCGCGTACGAGGCGAAGAGGCGGTCCGAGGCGGTGTTGTCCGGGGTGACGGTCGTCTCGACCGCGCGGATGCCGCGCGGGACGACCCGGTGTGTGAGTGCGTCGAGGAGCGTGCCGGCCAGTCCGCGGCCGCGGTGCTCGCCGTCGACGGCGACCTGCCATACGACCAGCACGTCCGGACGCTCGGGCCGGAGGTAACCGGTGACGAAGGCGATCGGCTCGCCGTCCGGGCCGCGGGCCACCAGGGAGGTCGCGGCGAAATCGCGGCACCACAGCAGATAGCTGTACGAGGAGTTGAGGTCCAGGACCTCGGAGTCGCGGGCTATGCGCCAGATGGCGGCTCCGTCCTCCACGCTCGGGCTGTCGATGCTCAATGCGGTGGTCATGCGGATTTAATTTACCGAGCAAATTCATAAATTGCATCGTGGGGAGGGGTTGGCGAGTCCCGCGCTATATGTTATCGCGCGGGCGCGCACCCTGGCGTGAGGGTGGGGCGAATTATCCGTTTTTGACCGGGAGTTATCGGACAGAACGCCGTTTGTGTGGTGTCCGTCACATGGCGGTGGGGCCCGCGGAATGGCTCTTGGGATCTCTTGGGAACCGATGCGTTTAGCGCTCCGGAAAGCGGGCAGACGAACTCGGGAGGCAGCTCTTGTAAAAGGTGGCTCACGTAATTCTCCTATTAATGCGCTGTTTGTTTTTTCGGTGCGGTTCGGGGAATTGGTTCTGCCGAGCCCTCGAAGGCGCGCCCCCGGAAGTCCGCGCGACCGGCGCCGGCGGTTTCCACGGCGTGGGGCCGGCGGCATCCGCAGTGCGGAACGGCACCGCTGACGCGCGCCGGGGTTCCCGGTGCCGTCGGTGCCCGCGGTGCCGTCGGTGCCCGCGGTGCCGTCGTTGTCCGCGGCGTCCGCGGCGTACTCGGGGTGCCCGGGGTGCTCAGCGTGCCCGGTGGCTCGGCGTACTCGGCGTACTCGGGGTACTCGGCGTTCCCCGTGTCCCCGCTGCGCCGGGCGTCCCCGGTCGCGGGACGGCCACCGGGGCGGGACTCGTAGAGTGCTCCCCATGAGCGATCACGCGGTGCTGCACGTGACAGGGCGGGTGCTCGTCGGGCCGGACGACGTACGGGACGAGCTGTGGGTGGTCGGCGGGCGCGTCACCTACCGGCGCCCGGCCACCGGGGACGTCCGCACCGTCCGGGGCTGGGCGCTCCCCGGTCTGGTCGACGCGCACTGCCACGTCGGGCTCGACCGGCACGGCGCGGTGGACGAGGCGACCAGCGAGAAGCAGGCGCTGACCGACCGCGACGCGGGCACCCTGCTCATCCGCGACGCCGGATCCGCCGCCGACACCCGCTGGATCGACGACCGCGAGGACCTGCCGAGGATCATCCGTGCCGGGCGCCACATCGCGCGCACCCGCCGCTACATCCGCAACTACGCCCATGAGATCGAGCCCGAGGACCTCGTCGCCTACGTGGCCCGCGAGGCCCGGCGCGGCGACGGCTGGGTCAAGCTCGTCGGCGACTGGATCGACCGTGAGGTGGGCGACCTCGCCGCCTGCTGGCCGCGCGGCGCGGTCGAGGCCGCCATCGCCGAGGCGCACCGCCTCGGCGCCCGGGTCACCGCCCACTGCTTCGCCGAGGACTCGCTGCGCGACCTCGTCGAGGCGGGCATCGACTGCATCGAGCACGCCACCGGACTGACCGAGGACCTGATCCCGCTGTTCGCCGAGCGCGGTGTGGCCATCGTCCCGACGCTGGTCAACATCGCCACCTTCCCGCAGCTCGCGGCCGGTGGCGAGAGCAAGTTCCCCCGCTGGTCGGACCATATGCGACGGCTCCACGAACGCCGTTACGACACCGTCCGCTCGGCCTGGGACGCGGGCATCCCCGTCTACGTCGGCACCGACGCCGGCGGCTCTCTGCCGCACGGGCTCGTGGCCGCAGAGGTCGCCGAACTGGTCAAGGCCGGGCTCCCGGCGGTGGACGCGCTCTCCGCGACCACCTGGCGCGCGCGGGACTGGCTGGGGCGGCCGGGCCTGGAGGAGGGAGCCCCGGCGGATCTGGTCGTGTACGAGAGCGACCCGAGGGCGGACGTACGGGTGCTGGCGGCGCCGAGCGCGGTGGTCATGCGGGGGCGCGTCGTCGGCTGACGGACCGCGACCCCGACCGGACGGTTCCCTTCGCCCCGCCACCTCGCAGCCGCCGCCCGCTCGCGCGCACCCCCGCCGCGTCTCCCCGCGTGGACGCGCCACTTCACTGCGTACGTCACTGCGTACGTCACTGCGCGCGGCACTGCGTACGTCACTGGGCGCGGCACTGCGTACGCGACTGGGCGCGTCGCCGAGCACTTCACTGGACGCCCCCCAGCGTGGCGCCTACACCGCGACGAACCTCAGGGCCTGGTCGAGGCCCTGGAGGAAGCGGTTCGTCGTGGCCCGGTCGCGGACCGCGAGCCGCAGCCAGTCGCGGTCCAGCCCCGGGAAGGTGTCCCCGCGCCGGGCGGCGAAGCCGAGCGCCCGCAGCCGTCCGCGTACCTCGTCCGCGCGGTCGATGCGGACGAGGACGAACGGGCCCGCCGCCGCCGGCACCGCCCGTACCCCGTCGAACTCCGCGAGACCGGCCAGCAGATGGGCCCGGTCCGCCGCGATCCGCTCCGCCGCGCGGGCGGCCTCCGCGAGCGCCCCCGGAGACATGCACGCCTCGGCCGCGGCGAGCGCGGGGGTCCCCACCGGCCAGAGCGGCTGGGCCCGCCCGAGCCGGGCGACCGTCCCCGGCCCGGCGAGGACGTAGCCGATCCGCAGCCCCGCGAGCCCCCATGTCTTGGTGAGGCTGCGAACCACGATCAGTCCGGGCACATCGGTCCTCGGGGCGAGGGTTTCCGGTTCACCGGGAACCGCGTCCATGAACGCCTCGTCGACGACCAGGATCCGCCCGGGCCGGGCGAGCCGGGCCAACTCGGCGGCAGGATGGAGGACCGAGGTCGGGTTGGTGGGGTTGCCGACGACGACCAGGTCCGCGGACTCGGGCACGGCCGCCGGGTCCAGCCGGAAGCCGTCCTCCGCGCGCAGCACCACGCGGCCCACCTCGTACCCCGCGTCCCGCAGCGCCGCCTCGGGCTCCGTGAACTGGGGGTGCACCACCACCGGGCGGTACACCCGCAGGGCCCGCGCGATCAGCACGAAGGCCTCCGCCGCGCCCGCGGTCAACAGCACCCGCTGCACCGGCACCCCGTGCCGCGCCGCGACCGCCGCCCGTGCCGCACGGCCGTCCGGGTAGGCGGCGAGCGACGCCAGTGACGCCGCGATGCGCTCCCGCAGCCACACCGGAGGGGTGCCGGTGCGGACGTTGACCGCGAGATCGGTCAGCCCGCCCTCGCGGACCTCCGCGTCACCGTGGTGCCGCAGGTCGTGGAAGCCGGCGTTCACGGTCGTCCCGCCCGGGCCCGGACCGGCGAGGCGGCCGCCTGCCGGTAGCGGTCGACGACCCGATCGGACGGCTCGTCCGCCGCGCCGGTCACGTCGGCGCGCCGGACCGATGAGCCCGGGTGCGCAGCGGCCCGGCCCTCGTGCTGCGTCCCGGCCCGTTCGGCCGGGACGCCGCCGAACAGGACGTGCGGCAGACGGCGGCTGCCCAGGCGCTCCGCGGAGTCCGGCAGCGCCGCGCCGTCCGCGCCGCCCGCGCTGTCACCGCTGACCTCGCCGTCCGCGCTGTCCGCGCCGCCTTCACCGTCCGGGACTACCTCCGGGACTATGTCCGGGACTGAGTCCGGGTCGTCCGGCGCCACCGGTTCCACGCGTGGCGGGATCGGTTCCGGAGCCGAAGGATCCGCAATCCGCACGATGGCACAGGTCACCGCACCGGGGCGTCCCTGACCTCCGGACTTTCGTTTCCCCACCACGAGTTCTCCCCCCTCGGCGAGGGCAGCCGCCTCCGCCACCGACCCGGTGCCCACCGCGGCCGCCGCCGCGGACGGGTTCGGCACCGGCACGCGGGCGAGTTCCGCGGCCGGGTAGGACCGCACCGGCACGCCGAGCGCGGCCGCCGCGGCCGCGACGCCCGGTTCGCGGGCCTTGGCGGCCACGGTCGCGAGCGCCACGACCGAACTCGCCGCCGCCCCGGCCTCCCGCAGCGCGTCCCGCACCAGAGCGAGCACCTCTTCCACGGGCGCGCCCCGGCGCGCCCCGACTCCCACGACGAACCGCCCCGACAGGCCGGTCGACCGGCTGGCGACGGCCCGGCCGAGCGACGCACCGGGGCCGCCGGCCGCTATCCCCGCGCGTCCCACGCCGCGCATCCCTCCGTGAACCGGCGGGCCGCGCCGGGTGCGCCGGCCCAGTGCGTATGCACATAGCTCGCGTGCACACCGTCCTGTACGAAGCCCTCGACCCGGGGCTCCGGCTGCCGGAGCCCCCAGGCCGGCGCGGCTCCCGCGCCCGGTTCCGTCACGGTGCGGTGGAACTCGTGGCCGCGCATCCGGGTCCCGGCCGGGGCCAGGACGCTGTCGCCCACCGCCACGGCGTCCCGGTAGCCCAGCGTCAGCCGCTCCGTCATCCGGGCGTCGGCGTCCAGCACCCCGCACATGGGTTTGCCGTCGAGGGAGCGCGCGAGATACAGCAGCCCGGCGCACTCGGCGGCGACGGGTGCCCCCGCACGGGCGAGTTCGGCGACCGTCTTGCGGAGGCGGGAGTTGGCGGACAGCTCCGGGGCGTACACCTCCGGGAAGCCGCCGCCGATGACCAGGCCGGCCGTGCCGTCGGGCAGTTCCTCGTCGCGGAGCGGGTCGAAGGCGACCACGTCCGCACCCGCGGCCCTCAGCAGCTCGGCGTGCTCGGCGTACGAGAACGTGAACGCGGCGCCCCCGGCCACGGCGACGACGGGCCGCCGGCCATCGGACCCGACCGCCCTCAGAGCATCGGCCCCGACCGCCCTCAGAGCACCGGACCCGGCTGCTCTCAGGTCGCCGGACTCGGCTGCTCTTCCCAGGTCGCCGGGCCCGGCGGGCCGCCGCTCACCGGGCCCGGCGGGCCTCTTGCCCGGGGCCTCGGCAGGCCGCCGGTACGGGGCTCCGGCGGCGGGGGAGCCCAGTGCCGCCGCGGGGTCCCAGGGGTCCCCGGCGAGGGGCGGCGCGCTGTGCGCCAGGGCCAGCAGCGCCTGGAGGTCGCAGCCCGCCCGCACCTGACCGGCCTGCGCGGCGACCGCGCCGACCGCCTCCGTCCGCCGCTCGGCGACCGGCACCAGCCCCAGATGCCGCGACGGTGTCGCCACCCCGGGAGCACGGCGCAGCACCCCCAGCACCGGCACCCCGGACTCCTCCAGGGCGTCGCGCAGCAGGGCCTCGTGGCGGTCGGTGGCGACCTTGTTGAGGATCACCCCGCCGAGCCGCACCTCCGGGTCCCAGGACGCGAATCCGTGCACCAGGGCCGCGACCGACCGGGACTGCGACGAGGCGTCGACGACCAGCACCACCGGCGCCCGCAGCAGCTTGGCGACCTGGGCGGTGGAGGCCAGTTCACCGGCCCCGGCCGCCCCGTCGTACAGCCCCATCACTCCCTCGACGACCGCCAGGTCGCACCCGCGCGCGCCGTGCGCGAACAGCGGGGCGATCAGCTCCGTGCCGCACATGTACGCGTCGAGGTTGCGGCCCGGGCGCCCGGTGGCGAGCGCGTGGTACCCGGGATCGATGTAGTCGGGCCCCACCTTGTGCGGCGACACGGCGAGACCGGCGGCCGTGAAGGCCGCCATCAGCCCCGTCGCGACGGTGGTCTTGCCGCTGCCGGACGCCGGTGCGGCGACGACGAGACGCGCTACCACCTTCTGCCTGCCGACCTCGTCACCACTCGATGCCCCGCTGACCCTTCTGGCCCGCGTCCATCGGATGCCTGACCTTGGACATGTCGGTCACGAGGTCGGCGAACCCGACGAGTTCCGCGGGGGCGTTGCGGCCGGTGATGACGACGTGCTGGGTCCCGGGCCGGTCGCGCAGCACCTCGACGACCTCGGCCGTGTCGATCCAGCCCCAGTGGAGCAGATAGGCGAACTCGTCGAGCACGTAGAACCGGTACGTCTCGGCGGCCAGATCCCGCTTGACCTGCTCCCAGCCCTCGCGCGCCCTGTCCTCGTGGGACTGCTCGCCCTCGGCCGGAGGGCGCTGGATCCAGGACCAGCCCTCGCCCATCTTGTGCCAGTGGACGGTGCCGCCCTCGCCGCTCGCGCCGAGGACCCTGAGCGCGTTCTCCTCGCCGACCCGCCACTTCGCCGACTTGACGAACTGGAACACCCCGACGGGCCACCCCTGGTTCCAGGCGCGCAGCGCCATCCCGAAGGCGGCGGTGGACTTCCCCTTGCCGATGCCCGTGTGCACCATCACCAGCGGCCGGTTGCGGCGCTGGCGGGTGGTGAGACCGTCGTCCGGCACGACGTCCGGCTTTCCCTGCGGCACTACGCTGCCCTCCTGTCGCGGACCGTGCTGCCCGTTCCCGTTCCGGTCGCCGTTCTCGTTCCGGTCGCCGTCGCCGTTCTCGTGTCCGCCGCCGCCCGCACGTCCCGGACGAGCCCCGCGATGCTGTCGGCGCGCAGCTCGTCCAGGGTGACGGCGGTGCCGCCGAGGTCACGGGCGAGATCTCCGGCGAGGCCGAGCCGCACCGGGCCCGTCTCGCAGTCCACGACCACCGCGGCCGTGCCCTCGGCGGCGTGCAGCCGCGCGGCGCGCCCGGCGAGCGCGAGGGCGTCGCCGCCGCCCGCCCCGGTCGCGCGGCCGTCGGTCACGACCACCAGGAGCGGCCGCCGCGACGGGTCGCGCAGCCGCTCCACCCGCAGCACGTCGCGGGCCTTCAGCAGACCGGCGGCCAGCGGGGTCCGGCCACCGGTCGGCAGCTCCCCGAGCCGTGCCGCGGCGGCGTCCACGGACGAGGTCGGCGGCAGCGCCAGCTCCGCCGCGTCGCCCCGGAAGGTGACCAGGCCGACCTTGTCACGGCGCTGGTAGGCGTCCAGGAGCAGCGACAGCACCGCGCCCTTCACGGAGCCCATACGCCTGCGCGCCGCCATGGAGCCGGAGGCGTCGACGACGAAGAGTACGAGATTGCCCTCGCGGCCCTCGCGGGCAGCCTGCCGCAGATCGTCCCGGCGCACCACGAGGCCCGGTCCGCGCCGGCCGCGGGCGTGCTGGTGCGGAGCCGCCGCCCGCACGGTCGCCGACAGGTGCAACGCGGTCAGCGCCCCCCGCGGCCGGTGCGCTCCGGTGGTCCTGCCGTGCTCGGTACGGGCCCGGGAGCGGCGTCCGGCGGCGCCCTCGCCGAGACCGGGCACGCTGAGGGTCCTGGTGCGGAACGGCTCCCCGGCCCGTTCGGCGGCCCGTTCGGCCGCGCTCGCGGCGGGCGTTCCGGAGGGCTCCGGCTGCCCGGCGGGCGGCTCGGTCGGGCTGGACGGGCTGGACGGCTCGGGCTGTCCGGCGGAGGCGGCGGAGTCCGGCCCCCGGCCCTGGGGCGGGACGTCATTGCCGCCGGGGCCGCCGGGGCCGCCGTCCGGAGGCGGGTCCGTGTCGGGGTCCGGATCGGCGTCGGTGCCGGGGCCGGAATCCGTGTCCGGTCGGCCGTCCCCGCCGAACCGCTCCAGCGTCTCGTCGAGCTTGTCCTCGTCGAGGCCGGGCGCGTCGAACGGATTGCGCCGGCGCCGGTGGGGGAGGGCGAGGAGCGCGGCCTGCCGCACGTCCTCCTCGCGTACCTCGGTACGGCCCGCCCAGGCGGCCAGCGCCGCCGCGGTGCGGGCCATCACGATGTCGGCGCGCATGCCGTCCACCTCGAACGCGGCGCAGGTGGCGGCGATCTGCCGGAGCGCCGCGTCCCCGAGCCCCACCCGGGGCAGCGTCGCCCGCGCGGCCACGATGCGTTCGCGCAGCGCGGCCTCCTCCGCCGCCCAGCGGGCGGCGAAGGCCGAGGGGTCGTCGTCGTAGGCGAGCCTGCGCCGCACGACCTCCACCCGCTGCTCCGGCTCCCGGGAGGCGGCGACCTCCACCGTCAGCCCGAAGCGGTCCAGCAACTGCGGCCGCAGCTCGCCCTCTTCGGGGTTCATGGTGCCGACCAGCAGGAAACGGGCGGCATGCCGTACGGACACGCCCTCGCGCTCCACATGGGAGGCACCCATCGCGGCCGCGTCCAGCAGCAGGTCGACGAGGTGGTCGTGGAGCAGATTGACCTCGTCGACGTAGAGCACGCCCCGGTGGGCGTCGGCGAGCAGACCCGGCTCGAACGCCTTCACCCCGTCCGCCAGGGCCCGTTCGATGTCGAGCGCTCCGACGAGACGGTCCTCCGAGGCGCCGACGGGAAGCTCGACGATCCGGGCCGGGCGTGCCGTGCCCGGGGTGGCCTCGTGGGGACCGTCCGGGCATCGCGGGTCGGGCGCCGCGGGCGCGCAGGAGAACCGGCAGCCCGCGACCACGTCGACGTCCGGCATCAGCGCGGCGAGGGCCCGCACCGCCGTCGACTTGGCGGTGCCCTTCTCCCCGCGCACCAGCACACCGCCGACGGCCGGGCTGACGGCGTTCAGCAGCAGGGCGAGCCGCAGGTCGTCCATGCCGACGACCGCCGTGAACGGATAGTGGGGTGCGTTGCTCACTGTGCGGCTCCTGGGGTTCCGGCGGCGGTCGCGGTCGCGGTCGACGCTGCGGTTGTGGTGGGCACAGCGGTCCCGGTGGTCGCGGTGGGCATGGTGGTCCCAGGGGTCCCGGTGGTCCCGGTGGGCACGGGGGTCGCGGTGGGCACGGCGGTCGCAGCGGGGAGGTCGGGCGCCCCCGGCGGGATGAACGGCAGGCCCGGGGGCGCGCCGCCCTCGATGAGGCGGAGCAGCGCGTCGGTGTCCGCATGCTCCTCGACGAGGTCGCCGAGCCGGTCGAGCTGGGCCTCGCGCAGCTCGGCGAAGGACGTGTCAGGGGCGGGGGCGAACCCGCGGCCCGCCGCCGCGGCGACGGCCCGCAGGAACGCCCGGCGGAACCCGTCGCTCTCCAGCGACCCGTGCCAGTGGGTGCCCCACACCTCGCCGACCCGGCAGCCGTCGAGGAAGGGCTCGCCGCCGAGCACCTCGGCGACGCCGTGGTGGATCTCGTACCCCTCGACGGGCTGCCCCAGTGCCTCGCCCGACGGGCGGGCGAGGGTCTTCTCCGCGGCGAACCGCACCCGGACCGGGAGCAGCCCGAGCCCCGGCACGGCTCCGGTCCGCGACTCGACCTCGTCGTCGATGTGCTCGCCGAGCACCTGGAAGCCGCCGCAGATGCCGAGCACGGGCCGGCCCTCGGCCGCCCGCCGGGCGAGGGCGCCCGCGAGGCCCCGCTCGCGCAGCCACTCCAGCGCGCGCACCGTGCCCCGCGTGCCCGGCACGACCACCAGGTCGGCGTCGGCCAGCTCCTCGGGGCGGTCGACGAAGCGCACGATCACGCCCGGCTCGGCCGCCAGCGCGTCCACGTCGGTGAAGTTGGACATCAGCGGCACGGCGCAGACGGCCACGCGCAGCACGTCCTCGCCGACCGGCGGCGCCACCGCCGACTCGCGCACGGTGCCGCGCAGGGAGACCCGCAGCCCGTCCTCCTCGTCGATGCCGAGCCCGTGCGCGTACGGAAGCACGCCGTACGTCCGCCGCCCGGTCAGCCCGCGCAGCATCTCCAGCCCCGGCCCCAGCAGCGAGACGTCGCCGCGGAACTTGTTGACGAGATAGCCGGCGACCAGCTCCTGGTCACCGGGGGCCAGCAGTGCCGTCGTACCGAAGAACTGGGCGAACACCCCGCCCCGGTCGATGTCGCCCACGACCAGCACGGGGAGCCGCGCGGCGCGGGCGATGCCCATGTTGACGATGTCCGTGCGCCGCAGATTGATCTCCGCGGGACTGCCGGCGCCCTCGCAGATCACCACGTCATGGGTGCCGCGGAGCTCCTCCAGGCAGGCCAGCACCGGTTCGAGCAGCGCCTCCCGGCGCCCTCCGCGCAGCATCCCCACAGGGGTGCCCCCGGTCCCTCCCGGCAGGCTTCCGGCGGCCTGCGCGCCCCGTTCCGGCCCCGCCGGGGGCCCCGGCCTCCCGAAGAACCCGCGCGCGCTCAGTTCGCCCACCGGCCGGCCCAGCAGCACGACCTGGCTGGAGCGGTCCCCGCCGGGTTTCAGCAGCACCGGGTTCATCAGCGCCGTCGGCTCCACCCGGGCGGCCTGCGCCTGCATGGCCTGCGCCCGGCCGATCTCGGCGCCCTCACGGGTGACGAAGGAGTTGAGGGACATGTTCTGCCCCTTGAAGGGGGCGACCTTCACGCCCCGGCGCACCAGCCAGCGGCAGATCCCCGCCGTCACGACGCTCTTGCCGGCGTCCGAGGTGGTGCCGGCGACCAGCAGTCCGCCCCCGCTCATGCGCGCCTCCGCCGCAGCGCCCCGGCCGCGAGGCGCCCGCCCGCGCACACCGCGAGCGCCAGCACCCCCACGCGCGCCGAGAGCCGCACCGCCCGCTCGATGTCGGCGGTCCGGACGGCCCGTCCGCCGTCGCCGTTGAGTACCGGCCGGTGCTCGACCCGTCCGCCGTACGACAGCGTCCCGCCGAGCCGTACGCCGAGGGCCCCGGCGAACGCGGCCTCCACGGGACCCGCGTTGGGGCTCGGGTGCTTCGCGGCGTCCCGGCGCCAGGCGCGGGCCGCGCCGCGCGGGTCGCCGCCCGCGACGGTCGCCAGCGCCGCGGTGAGCCGGGCCCCGGGCCAGCCCGCGAGGTCGTCCAGCCGGGCCGAGGCCCAGCCGTACCGCCGGTAGCGGGGGGAACGGTGACCGACCATCGCGTCCAGGGTGTTGACGGCGCGGAACCCGAGCAGGCCCGGAACCCCGCCGATCGCGCCCCAGACGAGGGCGCCCACGACGGCGTCCGAGGTGTTCTCGGCGACGGACTCGACGACGGCGCGGGCGATGCCGGGACCGTCCAGCGCCTGCGAGTCGCGCCCGCAGAGGTGCGGCAGCCGCTCCCTGGCGGCGCCGAGGTCCCCGGCCGCCAGCGACCCGGCGACCGCGCGGGCCTCCCGGCCCAGCGAGGTGCCGCCGACGACGGCGTCGGCAGACTGCGCGCCGCGGGCTGTGTCTTCGCCGAGGACGAGGCACGGCTGCTGTTCTCCCAGGGAGGGCAGCGGCACCACCCTGGTCGCCTGACCCGTCCCGCGATGCGCCGTCCCGGGGGCGAACGGCACCCGGCCGTTCGGTCCCGGGACGGCGCACTTCCGTGGTCCGGCACGGTCTTCCCGCCACGCCACCGGCGGTGCGCCTCCGTTCCGCACGGGTTCTCCCGCGGCCGCGCCACCGGGCGGCGCGGCCGCGTCCCCGCCGGTGTCCCGGTCGTTTCTCCCCGGTGCCCGGTGCCCGGTGCCCGGTGCCCGGTGCCCGGTGCCCGGTGTGCGGGCCGGCCGCCGCTGCCTCCCGGGGCCCGGCGGCCTGCCGCGCGCCGGCCGGCGCCGGCCGGGTGGAGCCGGGCGCGGGGACGCGGGCCAGGCACCCCCGTGCACCGGTGGCCGCCGGTGCCAGGAGCGCGAGCAGTGCCGCGAGGGCGCCGGGGATCGGATCGGTCATCGGGAACCTCCGGGGAAGCCCCCGGCTTCGGGCGGGGGAGGGGCCGGACTCCTGCGGAGCGGGGCGGGGGAGGGCGAATCGCCGCACGGGCGACTCGGCTTCCGGGTCACGTCGCCTCCAGACCGTCGAGCGCGCGGCGCGCCTCGCGTGCGCCGAGGGGGGAGAAGGCGGGATTGAGTGCCAGGGCGCGGGACAGCGAGGAACGCGCGGCGGCCCGCTCGCCCGCGGCGCGTTCGATCATGCCGCGGTGGTAGAGGAAGGACGCGTCCCGGTAGCCCGTCGCGGTCGCCGCCCGCGCATGGGGCAGGGCCTCCTCGGAGCGTCCCGCGCGATGCAGCGCCCAGGCGAGGGCGTCCTCGGTGTGCACGGTGCGGCGGCGCTGCCATTCGGCTCGGGCCGCCCGCAGGGCCTCGGCGCGGTCGCCGTGGTCGGCGGCGGCGAGGGCCGTGTCCAGATCCGGGTTCACCCCGCCCGCCCGGGCGAGGCCGGCCCAGGTGCCGAGCACCTCGTACTGCCGGCGGGCGGGCCCGGGGCTGCCGCTCGCCTCGTAGAGTTCGCCGAGCGCGACCAGCCGCCCCGGCAGCGGGGACCGGTCGACGATCTCCTCGAACTCCGCGACGGCGGCGGCGAGCTGCCCCTTTCCGGTGAGGGCCCGGGCGCGGCACTCGCGGGCCTCCAGATGGTCCGGTTCGGCCTTCAGAGCCTGGCCGCACTGCCGCAGCGCCTCGTCGTAGTCGCCCTGGGACCAGGCGAGCCGGCCGAGGGCCGTCGCCGTGTAGGCGATGTCGGCCCGGCTGCTCGCCGAGTTCCGCGCCAGCTCCAGCACCCGCCGGGCCTCCTCGGTGTCCCCGCGCAGTTCCCTTACGTAGGCGAGCCGGGTGAACACCGGAATGCCCGGGCGGCGGGCGTCCGCCCGGCGCGCCGCGTCCAACGCCGCCGGGTAGCGGCCGAGTTCGACGAGTGCGTCGATCCGTACGGCGAGACCGTGCTCGCTGTACGGGTTGACCGCCAGCGCCCGGTCGGCGTCCCGGAGCGCCGCGGGGAAGTCGTGCCGTGCCGCCGCCAGGGCTGCCCGGCCGGCGAGCGCGTCGGCGTTGCCGTCGGGCCGCAGCCGCAGCGACCGGGCGAACGCCTCGGCGGCCTGCGGGTACCGCGACGGATCGCCGCCGCCCCGGGCCTCCTCGACGTACGCCGTGCCGAGCGCCGCCCAGGCGCCCGCGTCCTCGGGCTGCGCCTTCAGCCGGGCCTGGAGGGCGCGCACCCCGTGCCCGGGATCCGCACCGAGGACCAGCGCCCCCGCGGCGGCCGGAGTCGCGGGCACCTCGTCCGGGCCGCCCAGCACCGCTCCCGCGGCGGTGAGCGCGAACGCGAGTCCCACGACACCGGCTCCCAGGCGCCATCCGGACCGTGCGGTCCGCGTCATGACCACCTGCCGCGCCGCCGGGTCCGCCACCACACGAGGCCGAGTACGGCGAGCACGGCGCCCGCGCCCCCGGCGCCCGCCGAGACCATCAGCACCGTGCGGTCGTCCGCGGCACTGCCGGAGGTCAGCTCCGCGGCGCCGTCGAGCTGGGCGCGGTTGCCGCCGGCCTCGGCCAGCGGGCCGTCCGAGCCCGATGCCGGCAGTGCCACGTAGGGGAAGGCCTTCTCGAACTCCACGTCGTTCTTGTCCACGGCGTCGCCCAGGTCGTTCTTCTTGCCCAGGAGTTCGCCCTCGACGACCTGGAGCGCGATGTCCAGGACGTCGTCGGTCAGCCGGCGTCCGTTCGGGAAGCCCGCGTTGTCGCCGTCCAGCACGCCCAGCCGCTTCGGCGCCTCCGTGGGCGGTACGGCCGTGTTCAGCCGCAGCGCCTCGGCCGGCCGCACCTGCGGCGGCTGGTTGAGGTCCTTCACCCCGGTGAGGAACACGGAGACCAGGTCGTCGCGCGGCTCCTCGGGGGCTTCGATCTTGAAGATGCCCTCGATGAGCTTGGGCAGCTCCGGGTTGGTGACGGACTTGAGGAAGTCCGCGTCGTTCAGCGGGTGGGAGGCGTTGAACTTGTCCTTGTCCTTGAGCGGGATGACGACCTCGTTCACCAGCGGCATGCCCAGCCGGGAGACCTGCGTCCAGTCCCCGCCCGCGGTCTTGCGGTGCGTGGTCGTCCAGATCCCGACCACGGGCTGGCCCACCGACTGCCGGATGTGCTCGGAGGGCACCTGCAGGGCGATGCTGTTGACGTTGTAGCCCTTCAGGGTGTCGCGCCCGACCTCGGAGAGGTCGCCTCCGTACAGCAGGTCGAACACCCGCAGGTCGAGGAAGAACGGGTCGTCGGCCTGGCCGGCGAAGACGGTGCTGCCGTCCTTCAGCTTGCGTACGGCCTCCTTCCGGAGCCCCGCGTAGTCCGGCATGGACGCCTTGCCCACGTTCGACGGGGCGACCGGCACATCGTTCGCGATCTTCGTGGTGGAGGCCACGCGGTGGCCCCGCAGCCGTATCAGCTCCAGGTCGTAGGTCTGGGTGATGTTGAGGTCCGGGTCGTCCAGGCTGGTCACCGGGCCGGTGTTGAACAGGAACGTGTCGCCGTTCTTGACCTGGTCGTGGAACGTCCAGCGGTAGAGCAGGTCTGCCTGGGCGTCGCCGTCCGAGTCGATGTTGATGTCGTAGCGGGCGTCGTTCGCGAAGCGGTAGAAGTTCGGTCCGCCCGCCGGCTCCTCGAACGGCAGCCAGTTCGCGATGATCGTCGTGGTGTCCGGCCGGTCGGGGCTCACGAACGCGTACACGTCCGTCGTGTCGTACTGCGGCTGCCCGGAGATCAGCGGAGCCTCGCGGTGGCTGGACGCGCTGGCGGCGCCCGGCGCGAGCGCGGAGCCCACTCCGGCGGCCGCGAGCCCCCCTGCCGCCAGCGCACCACACACGAGCGCGGTGAGACTCCTGCGCCCCTGTGTGCTCCTGATGAGATGAGAGAACATGTCTCGGTCCCGTCCTGTCGTGGACTCTCGTCGACTGCTTGGACTGCTCGGGCTGCTCGGACTGCCGTGAACGAGGCGGTCCCCGCTGCCCGGTGACAGGTGTTCGGGGCTGCCGGGCCGAAGGTTTGGTCGACTTTTGCAAGTGTCCAACTCGCCCTGGAATAGGGTGTATTGACGTGGAGTTCGTCAACCCCCGTACATGTGTGCTGAATCGCTCAGGCGGGATACACGGGTGTGAGGCCGGGGCGATAGGGTTAATCTGCCCGGGCCGGGTGCCCTCGTACGGGTGGGGAGTGACATGGAACAGATAACGATGCGCAGCAGGGCGCGGGTCCCTGCGGTCACCTGCGGGACGAGTGCGACCAGCTCGCGTCTCGACCGCCACCTCGCGGTGCTCGGCGGGCCTGCCGTGCCGCAGCGCGAGGCGGCCGAGGCGACGTCCCTGATGCGTGAGCTGACCACGCGCGACGTCGCACACAGCCACGGCAGCAGGAGCGCGCGGGTCTCGCTCTTCGCGCCGCTCCGCCGGCTGCGCCGCTCGCTGTTCGGCAGCCGAGGCCTCTGACCGGCGGGGTGGCCGGCCGGCGGCCCGGGCACGCGTGACCGTTCACGCGCACCCGTCCCCCTCGCTCCCGTCCGGTCACCGCAGGCCCGACCACCCCGCCGAGTCCCGGCTCGCTTCGCACGTCCGCGCCCCGGTCCCCACCGGCGGCCGCACGGACGCCACCGGCTGCGGTACGCCCCGCACCGGCCCAGGTGTCACCGGCCCGTACCCCGGTGCCACCGGCCGGGCCGCCGCGTACCGTTCGGAGCCTCCGGTCCCCCGTACCCGCCCTGGCGACACGAGATGCCCGCCCTGGTCACACGAGATGCCCACTCTGGTCACACGAGATGCCCGCCGCGCCCGTGCTCCGTCGGCACCACCCCGTCCCGGTGCAGCTCGGCGACCTCCGCCGCGGTCAGTCCCGCCTCGCGCAGCAGGGCGTCGCTGTGCTCGCCGAGCGCAGGCACCGCGCCCATGCCCGGCTCCGGCCCGTCCGGGAAGGTGATCGGCGGCAGCATCGCCCGCAGCGGCCCGGCGGGCGTGACCACGTCCCGCCAGCGGTCCCGGGCCGCCAGCTGAGGATGGGCCGCCAGATCCGCCACGCTGTTCAGCCGGGCGCAGGCGATGCCCGCCTCCTCCAGTGCCGCCACCGCCCCGGGGGTGTCCAGCCGGGCCAGCGCCCTGGCGACCACCGCGTCCGTCCTGCCGCGGTTCGCCGTCCGCGCCTTGTTGGTGGCGAAGGCCGGGTCCTCGGCCAGCTCGGGCCGGCCGAGCACCCGCTCGGCCAGCCGCTGCCACTCCCGGTCGTTCTGCACCGACAGCAGCACCTGGCCCCCGTCGGCCGTCGGGTACGCGTCGTAGGGCGCGATGACCGCGTGCGCCAGACCCGTGCGCTCCGGGGCCTCGCCCCCGTGCATCCCGTGGTGCAGGGGGTGCCCCATCCACTCCGCGAGCGACTCCAGCATCGAGATCTCCACCGGGCCGCCGCGCCCGGTGGCGCCCCGCCGCAGCAGGGCCGCCAGCACCCCCGAGAAGGCGTACATCGCCGCGGCTACGTCCGCCGCCGGGATGCCCGCCTTGACCGGCCGCTCGGCGGTGCCCGTGACGGACACCAGTCCCGCCTCGCACTGGACGAGCATGTCGTAGGCCCGTTTGTGGGCGTACGGGCCGTCCGCCCCGTACCCGGAGATGTCCACGGCGACGAGCCGCGGGTGCGCGGCACAGAGCGTGGCGGCGTCCAGTCCGAGCCGGGCGGCCGCGCCCCGGGCGAGGTTCTGGACGAAGACGTCGGCCCGCCCGACCAGCCTGCGTACCGCGGCCAGGCCACGGGAGTCCTTGAGGTCCACCGCGAGGGACTCCTTGCCGCGGTTGCACCAGACGAAGTGCGAGGCGAGCCCGCCGGCCGCCGTGTCGTAGCCGCGGGCGAAGTCGCCGCCGTCGGGCCGCTCCACCTTGATCACACGAGCGCCGAGGTCGGCGAGCTGACGGGTCGCGAACGGAGCCGACACGGCCTGTTCGACGGAGACGACGGTGATGCCTTCCAGGGGCAGCGGCTGGCTCATGAAAGCCGTTGATACCGTGCGGCCGCCACCCGTGTCACCCCGGTGGGGGCGGTGGGGGACCCCCGGCGGGTGCGAGACCCTTCCGCACCCGCGCCGCCCGCGCCGCCCGCGCCGCTCTCCTGGCCGCTCACTCGGCTTCGACGGTCACGGAGAACGAGAACCGGTCGCCCCGGTACCGGATCCGCGCCACGTCCACCACCCGCCCCTCCGCGTCGTACGTCACTCCGGTGTAGTGGAGGATCGGCGACAGCAGGGGCACCCGAAGCAGCTCCGCCGTCTCCGGGTCGGCCAGCCGGGCCTCCACCGTGTCCGTGATGCGGCTGATCCGCACCCCGACGGCGTCGCGCAACACCTTGGTCATCGGCCACCGCTCCAGGTCCGCCACGTCCAGCCGGGCGGCGACGTCGGGCCGGACCGCGTTCTCCGCCCAGTTGGTGGGCTCCCCGCTGTCGCCGTCGCACCGCAGCCTGCGGTACGTGACGACCTGCTCGCCGTCCGGGAAGTACTCGGCGAGTTCGCCCGGCACGGGTTCCGCGGCGTGGCCGAGGACCGTCGTCCGCTCGCCGGACTGCTGGGCCACGATCGCGTCGATCGAGCCCAGCAGCCGCCGGGGCGCACCGCGCCGGGCACCCGGCTCGATGAAGGTGCCGCGCCGCCGGTGCCGGCTGATCAGGCCCTCCGACTCCAGCTCCTTGAGCGCCTGCCGCATGGTCAGCACGCTCACCCCGTAGTGCTCCGCCAGCTGTTCCTCGGTCGGCAGGCGCAGCGGGTCGTGCGGTCTGCGCCCGAGTATGGAGGCACGCAGCGACTGCGAGACCTGGTACCAGAGCGGCAGCTTGCGGTTCAGGACGAGCGAGTCGGGGGCGAAGGCGGTCACGGCACACTCCGTATCAGATCCGGCCTCAGGACCGGAAGTGGCGCTCCAGACCCTGCCACACGTCGTCGTACCCGCTCTGCAGGTGGTCGGCGTTCGCAGCCTGGGCCGTGGCGGTCACCGGCCAGCGGGTCTCGAACATGAACGCCAGCCCGTCGTCGACCTTCTGCGGCCTGAGTTCGGCGGCGCTCGCCCGGTCGAAGGTCTCCCGGTCGGGTCCGTGCGCGGACATCATGTTGTGCAGCGAGCCGCCGCCGGGGACGAAGCCGCCCCTGCCGGCGGCCTTCGCGTCGTAGGCGCCCTCGATGAGGCCCATGTACTCGCTCATCACGTTGCGGTGGAAGTACGGCGGCCGGAAGGTGTCCTCGCCGACCAGCCAGCGCGGCGCGAACACCACGAAGTCGACACCGGCGAGCCCCGGGGTGTCGCTGGGCGAGGTGAGCACGGTGAAGATCGACGGGTCGGGGTGGTCGTACGAGACGGTCCCCATCACGTTGAACGCCCGCAGGTCGTAGACGTACGGCAGATGGCTGCCGTGCCAGGCGACGACATCGAGCGGCGAGTGGTCGTGGACGGCGGTCCACAGGTTGCCGCAGAACTTGTTCACCACCTCGACATCGCCCTCGACGTCCTCGTACGCCGCGACCGGGAACCGGAAGTCCCTGGGGTTGGCCAGCCCGTTGGCCCCGATCGGGCCCAGCTCGGGCAGGGTGAAGGGCTGTCCGTAGTTCTCGCAGACATAGCCGCGGACGGTGTCGTCGAGCAGTTCGACCCGGAAGCGCACGCCGCGGGGGACCAGCGCGACCTCGCCGGGCCGGACGGACAGCAGTCCCAGCTCCGTGCGCAGCAGCACGCCGCCGCGCTCGGGCACGATCAGCAGCTCGCCGTCCGCGTTGCCGAACACCCGCTCCATCGAGGCGTCGGCGTGGTAGAGGTGGACCGCCATGCCCGTGCGCTGGGCGGCGTCGCCGTTCCCCCCGAGGGTCCACAGACCGGACAGCCAGTCCGTGCCGGGCGCGGGCTCCGGCAGCGGGTCCCAGCGGAGCCGGTTCGGGTCCGGCACGGACTCGGTGAACGGCGCGGTGCGCAGGGCGCCGCTGCCGGCGCGGACGAACGGGGGGTGGGCGGCGGACGGCCGGATGCGGTACAGCCACGAGCGCCGGTTGTGCGCGCGGGGCTCGGTGAACGCGCTGCCGCTCAGCTGCTCCGCGTACAGCCCGAGGGGGGCGCGCTGCGGCGAGTTCCGCCCGAGCGGCAGGGCGCCCGGGACGGCCTCCGAGGCGTGTTCGTTGCCGAATCCGGACAGGTACTCCAGCCGTTCGGCCGCCTTCCTCGCCTGCTCGATACCGCTCATCCGCACTCCCGATGCATCCGTCCAAGGAATCCTATGGAGAACAATAGGAATCCTGGTCCGCCCAGTCAACGGAACCGTCCGGCCGCGTGGCGCGCGCTCCGGCCGGGGTGCGCGGAAACACCCCCTCCACAACGTGCGTACCGGTCGGTATGCTCTCCGTGCCCGTGCCCGTGCCCGTGCCCGTGCCCGTGCCCCTGCGCTGCCGTCCCCGGGGAGGACCCCCATGCCAGGAACCGACACCACCCGCACCGCCCTGCGCATCTGCCCGCTGTGCGAGGCCACCTGCCGACTGGCCCTGACCGTCGAACGCGACGGGGCCGGGGAACGGGTCGGCACCGTCCGCGGTGACCGGTCCGACGTCTTCAGCGGCGGGTTCATCTGCCCCAAGGGCGCCACCTTCGGCGAACTCGACTCCGACCCCGACCGGCTGCGGACCCCGCTCGTACGCGACGAGCACGGCGAACTGCGCGAGGCGGGCTGGGACGAGGCGTTCGACGTCATCGCCGCCCGGATACGCCCGCTGATCGAGAAGCACGGGCCGGACGCGGTGGGCGTCGTCCTCGGCAACCCCAACGTCCACACCATGGCCGGCGGGCTCTATCCGCCCGTGCTGCTGTCCACGCTCCGCACCCGCAACGTCTTCACGGCCAGCACCCTCGACCAGATGCCCAAGCACGTCTCCAGCGGACTGCTCTTCGGTAACGCCCTCGCGATACCCGTACCGGACCTCGACCGCACCGACCATCTGCTGCTCCTCGGCGCCAACCCCCTGGAGTCCAACGGCAGCCTGTGCACCGCGCCCGACTTCCCGGGCCGGCTCAAGGCGCTGCGCCGCCGCGGCGGCCGGCTCACCGTGGTGGACCCGCGCCGCACCCGCACCGCGCGGCTCGCCGACCGGCACGTGGCCATCCGCCCCGGTACGGACGCACTGCTGCTCGCCGCCCTGGTCCATGTGCTGTTCGACGAAGACCTCACCGACCCCGGCCCGCTCGCCGGACGGATCGAGGGCGTGGACGGAATACGCGAGGCGGTACGGGACTTCACCCCCGAGGCCGCCGCCGCGGCCTGCGACATGGACGCGGACGTCATCCGGACCATCGCGCGCGAACTGGCCTCCGCACCGACCGCCGCCGTCTACGGCCGCATCGGCAGCTGCACCGTCGAGCACGGCACCCTCGCCAGCTGGCTCGTCGACGTCCTCAACATCCTCACCGGAAACCTCGACCGGCCCGGCGGGGCCCTGTTCCCGCTCGCCGCACACGACCGCGCACCCCGGCCCGCCGCCGAACCGGCCCCGCCCGGCAGGGGCTTCGCCCTCGGCCGCTGGGCCAGCAGGGTCGCCGGGCATCCCGAGGCCAAGGGCGAACTGCCCATCGCCGCACTCGCCGAGGAGATCGAGACACCGGGCGAGGGCCGCATCCGCGCCGTCGTCACCATCGCCGCCAACCCGGTGCTGTCCGCCCCGGACGGCGACCGGCTGGACCGGGCGCTCGGCGGGCTCGACCTCATGGTCAGCGTCGACCCCTATCTGAACGAGACCTCGCGCCACGCCGACGTCGTCCTGCCCCCGCCGCCACCGTCCCGCAGCGGGCACTACGACTTCTCCTTCAACGGACTCGCCGTCCGCAACCAGGTCCGCTACACCCCTCCCGCCATCCCGCTCGACGAGGGCGCACTGGACGAGTGCGAGATCCACGCCCGGCTGATCCTGGCCGTCGGCGGTATGCACGGCGCCGAACCGTCCGCGGTCGACGACACGGTCGTCTCGAACTCCCTCGCCCGGGCAGTCGCCGACCCCCTCTCGCCGGTGCACGGCCAGGACGCCGGGGAACTCGCCGCCCGGCTGACCGGCCGGAGCGGCCCCGAGCGGCGGCTCGACATGATGCTGCGCCTCGGCCCGTACGAGCTGACCCTGGACGATCTGCTCGCCCGACCGCACGGCATCGACCTCGGGCCGCTGCGTCCCCGGCTGGAGCAGGTGCTCAGGACCCGAAGCGGACGCGTGGAACTGCTGCCCGGCCCGATCGCCGCGGACCTGCCGCGGCTGCGGAGGGCACTCGGGGCGCGGGGCGGCGGGCTGGTGCTCGTCGGCCGCCGCCATCTGCGGTCCAACAACAGCTGGATGCACAACATCCCGGCCCTCCAGGGCGGCTCGAACCGCTGCACCCTCCAGGTCCACCCCCGCGACGCCGCCCGGCTGGGGCTCGCGGACGGCGGCCTCGCCCGCGTCAAGGCGGCCGGGGGAGAGGTGGAGGTCCCGGTCGAGATCACCGACGATGTACGCCCCGGGGTGGTGAGCCTCCCGCACGGCTGGGGGCACGACCGCCCGGGCACCCGGACGAGGGTGGCGGCGGCCCGTCCGGGGGTCAACGTCAACCAGCTGCTCGACGGCTCGCTGCTCGACCCGCTCTCCGGCACCGCCGTGCTCAACGGGTTCGCCGTGGAGGTGGGGCCGGCCGGCTGAGGCCGCCCGCCTCACCGTTCCGCTACTCCCTCCGCTACTCCCTCCGCCAGCTCCCGCGCGCCTCCCGCCCCGCGTGCCTCCCGCCCCGGTCGCCTTTGCCTTCGTCGCCTCCCGTCCCGCGCCTCCCTGCCCCGTGGCCGTCGCTCCCGTCCCGCGCGCCTCCCCGCCTCGTCTCCTTCTGCCTCTTCCCGGCCCCCTCTGGCTCCTCCCGTCCGCTGCTCCAGCGCCTCGCTCACCGCCGAGTTCCCTGCCCAGGCGGCCGCGGAGACGACGCTGGTCGCTGCGCCGTTCATCCCGGGCCAGGCCGGCGTACCGAACGGCCCGGCCCGGGAGCCTCCCCGCTCAGGGGGCCGGAAGGAGCGGGCCGCGGCTCCGCGGACGGACCGGGCCCGTGGTCCCGGCGCTACCGCGATGAACACCCGGAGGGTCCGCTGCGTACTGATGGGCACCCGGGAACTCGAGCGTCTGTGCCTCAACGACAGGAGCGGCAATGACTGATGGTGACGGGCCGACCATGAGGGGGCTCGCCGACGGCGGTGCCGAACTCGCCGTGGTGCTCAGGCTGCGGTGGGACGACGTGGCGGCGCTCGGCCGCGAGGCGAGCCGTCTCGCGGAGCAGCGCGGGGCGCCGGTGACTCTCGACGAGGCGGCCAGCCACCGGCTGCGTACCTGGTCGTCGGTGTCCAAGTCCCAGGAGGAGAAGGGCCAGCCGGCCGCGATCAGCGGGGGCCAGCCGGCGGACCGCGCCCGCTCGCAGGTCGCGTCCATCTCGCCGCCGACCGTCCGCCCGCCGCAGTCCTCCCCGACGGCGCTCGGCCAGACCCCGGCCTGAGCGCCCCCGCGGGTGCGGGACCCCCCACCCTCGCGCCTGCGGGCCCGGACGCCGGACGGGCCAGGGGATGACGCGTCCGGCGTCCGGAGACACGGTCCGGCGCTGGCGGCAGGCCTGCTCCGGCCGCCGTCGCGACCTTCGGCCGGTGTCCACCTGTCGCGGCCGGAATATGCGGTCGGCCCGCGCCGGCCCCTGTGCCGGCTTTCCGCACGGGCCCCTGTGCCGGGACGTACCGGTGACGGCGGGGACCTCCCGGGCACGCCAGACGAGAGCGCCACCCGAGAGCCGGTGCCACCCGAGAGCCGTTGCCTGCCGGTGCCGTCCGCCGGTGCCGCCGGATGTGCCTGCCGGCGCCGTCCGTCAGCGCCGCCGGATGCGCACCATCTGTGCGCACCATCTGTGCGCGCCATATGTGTGCACCACCGTGCACGCCACCCGTGCACCGTCCGTCAGCGCCGCCGGACGCGCCGCGCCCATTGAGCCCCGCCACCCGCACTCCACCCGTGACCCCCGTCCGCGCCGTGCGGCAGAATCGCAGCGACCCGCACCCTCCGGCTCTGGCGCCGAAAAACTAACACCGCTAGTTTGGGTTGCGGTCCCCCTTGCCACGCCCGAAGGAGCAGCGGATGAAGGCCTACGACGGGATGTACATCGGCGGCATGTGGCGTCCCGCCACAGGCACCGGCACCATCGCGGTGGTCAATCCCGCCGACGAGCAGGTCATCGCCCAGGTGCCGGCCGGGTCCCCGGAGGACGTCGACGCCGCGGTGCGCGCCGCCCGGGACGCCTTCCCGCGCTGGGCCGCCACCGCGCCCGGTGACCGTGCCGCGCGCATCGCCGCGCTCCGCGACGTGCTCGCGGCCCGCAAGGGCGAGATCGCCGGGACGGTCACCGCCGAACTCGGTGCCCCGCCCAGACTCGCCGAGACCGTCCACGCCGGACTGCCGGTCCTCGTCGCCGGCTCGTACGCCGAACTGGCCGCCTCCTATGCTTTCGAGGAGACCGTCGGCAACTCCACCGTGCTGCACGAGCCGGTCGGTGTCGTCGGTGCCATCACCCCGTGGAACTATCCCCTCCACCAGATCGTGGCCAAGGTCGCCCCCGCCCTCGCCGCAGGCTGCACGGTGGTGCTCAAGCCCGCGGAGGACACCCCGCTCACCGCCCGGCTGTTCGCCGAGGCCGTCCATGAGTCGGGGCTCCCCGACGGGGTGTTCAACCTCGTCACCGGTCTCGGCCCGGTCGCCGGTCAGGCCCTCGCCGAGCACCCCGGCGTGGACCTGGTCTCCTTCACCGGCTCCACCGCCGTCGGCCGCCGCATCGGTGCGACCGCCGGGGGCGCGGTCAAGCGAGTGGCCCTGGAGCTCGGCGGCAAGTCCGCCAACGTGATCCTCCCGGGGGCCGATCTGAGCCGAGCCGTGAACGCAGGGATCGCCAACGTCATGTCCAACTCGGGCCAGACGTGCAGTGCCTGGACCCGCATGCTGGTGCACCGGGACCGGTACGAGGAGGCCGTGGCGCTCGCCGCGGAGGCCGTCGCCAAGTACGTTCCCGGCGACCGCCTCGGCCCGCTCGTCAGTGCCCGGCAGCGGGACCGGGTCCGCGGTTACATCGAGCAGGGCGTCGCCGAGGGGGCCCGGCTCGTCGCCGGAGGTCCCGAATCCCCGTGCGCGACGGGCTACTACGTCTCACCGACGGTCTTCGCCGACGTCACCCCCGAGATGACCATCGCCCAGGAGGAGATCTTCGGGCCGGTCGTCTCGCTCATGAGGTACGAGGACGAGGACGACGCCCTGCGGATCGCCAACGGCACCGTCTACGGGCTCGCGGGAGCCGTGTGGGGGGACCACGACGAGGCCGTCGCCTTCGCACGCCGGATGGACACCGGACAGGTCGACGTCAACGGCGGCCGCTTCAACCCGCTGGCCCCCTTCGGCGGGTACAAGCAGTCGGGCGTGGGCCGCGAACTGGGCGCGCACGGCCTCGCCGAGTACCTGCACACCAAGTCCCTCCAGTTCTGAACCGGGAGCAAACCACCGTGGTCCGCGCCGCAGTCCTGCCCGCCGTCGGCTCCCCTCTGGAGATCACCCGTATCGAGCTTCCCGAGCCAGGTCCCGGCCGGGTGCGGGTCCGCCTCGCGGCGGCCGGGGTGTGCCACTCCGACCTGTCCCTGTCCAACGGCACGATGCAGGTGCCGGTGCCCGCCGTCCTCGGCCACGAGGGCGCGGGCACCGTGGTGTCCGTCGGCGAGGGCGTCACCCGTGTCGCTCCGGGCGACAGGGTGGTGCTCAACTGGGCCCCGTCCTGCGGGCACTGCCACCACTGCTCCATCGGCGAGGTGTGGCTCTGCGCCGGTGCGCTCAGGGGCGCCGGTGCCGTCCACGCCGTCACCGGGGACGGCACCCCGCTCCATCCGGGACTGAACGTGGCCGCCTTCGCCGAGGAGACCGTCGTCGCGGCGAACTGCGTGCTGCCGCTGCCGGAGGGGGTGCCGCTGGCCGAGGCCGCCCTGCTCGGGTGCGCGGTCCTCACCGGCTACGGCGCGATCCACCACTCGGCCCGGGTCCGTGAGGGGGAGACCGTGGTCGTCCTGGGCGTCGGCGGAGTCGGGCTCGCCACCCTCCAGGCGGCCCGGATCGCCGGCGCCTCGAGGATCGTCGCCGTGGACGTGTCGCCGGAGAAGGAGGGACTCGCCCGCGCCGCCGGCGCCACCGATTTCGTCGCCGCCTCCGACGGCACCGCCCGCGAGGTCCGCGCCCTGACCGGCGGTCAGGGCGCGGACGTGGCCGTCGAGTGCGTGGGCCGTGCCGTGACGATCCGTACCGCCTGGGACTCGACCAGGCGCGGCGGGCGGACGACGGTGGTCGGCATCGGCGGCAAGGACCAGCGGGTCACCTTCCACGCCCTGGAGCTGTTCCACTGGGGACGTACGCTCTCGGGCTGCGTCTACGGCAACTCCGACCCGGCCCGGGACGTGCCGGTGCTCGCGGAGCACATCCGGGCCGGCCGGCTGGACCTGAGCGCGCTCGTCACCGAGCGGATCGGCCTCGACGGCATCCCGGCCGCCTTCGAGAACATGCTCGCCGGCAAGGGCGGCAGGGCGCTGGTCGTCTTCTCCTAGCCCCATCCTCCGCACATGGGGGAAGAGGTCGATTGCGGCCGGCGGCGAGGACAACATCTCACGATGTGGACGCCACGCCGGAGGGTGAAACCAGCCCACAGCTGGGCGAGTGGTGCATTCGATCTTCACTCGTCCGAGTTTCGTGCGGAGGACGGGCCTAGCCCGCGCTGCGGGACCGCCGCCCCGGCGCGCGTACCGTGTCGGGCCGGTGGCCGGTGGCCGGTAGTCGAGGGCCGGTGGTCGATAGTCGATGGCCGGTGGTCGAGGTCGCTGTGGCGCCCGGCGGCAGGCAGGGCACGGCGGCGCGCGCACCGCGTCGGGGAGCGGTCGTCCCCGCCCCGGAGGAGAAGGCCGCTTCGAAGCCCTGCCGGGAGCCCCGGTGGAGCCAGGCCGCGCCGGCGGGCGGACGCGTGGGTTCCACAGGCCCGGCCCGGCGCGGCCCTCGCGCTACTGACGGGTGGTGATCGAGCGAAAAGTCCTGTCGCGCGACCCGTTGACCTCCATACCATCCGGTCGGTACGGTCCCCGCACCTTCGTCCCCCGCACCCACCGGAGTGTGCACGCATGGACACGGCACCCCCTTCCCCGCTCGCCGGCAATCCCCGGTCGACCGCTCCCGACGACCGGCACCGCCGGCGGGTGGCCGGCGCCGCCGCCCTGGCCTCGGCCGTCGAGTGGTACGACTACTTCGTCTTCGGCATCGCCGCCGCGCTGGTGCTGGGCGACCTCTACTTCCCCGCGGGCAGCGCCACGGCCGGAGTCCTCGCCGCCTTCGCGACCTTCGCCGTCGGCTTCCTCGCGCGCCCCGTGGGCGGGATCATCGCAGGGCACCTCGGCGACAAGCGCGGCCGAAAGCCGATGCTGGTCCTCGCCCTCACCCTCATGGGCCTCGCCACCACCGGCATCGGCCTGCTGCCGACGTACGAGTCCATCGGCGTCGCCGCACCGCTGCTCCTCGTGCTGCTCCGGGTGATGCAGGGGCTGGCCGTCGGCGCCCAGTGGGGCGGCGCGATGCTCATGGCCACCGAGTACGCGCCGGAGGGCAAGCGCGGGCTGTACGGCAGCCTCGTCCAACTCGGCGTACCCATCGGCGTGGTGACCGCCAACACCGTGTTCCTCGCCGCGGGCGCCCTCACCGACGATGCCGCGTTCGCGTCCTGGGGCTGGCGGGTGCCGTTCCTCGTGGGCTTCCTGGTCCTCGGCCTCGCCTGGTACATCCACGCCCGGGTCGAGGAGACCCCCGAGTTCCGCGAGGCCGAACGGACCCTGGCCGAGAAGGAGAAGAGCGAGCCCCGCTCGCCGCTGCGGACCATCCTGCGCCGGCACCTCGGCACCGTCTTCCTCGCCGGCGGATCCTTCGCCGTCAACACCGCGACCTTCTACATCATCATCACCGGCGTGCTGGACTACTCGACGCGGGAACTCGGCATGGAGCGCGAGGCGGTGCTCACCGTCTCCCTGTGCGTCAGCCTCACCCAGCTCGCGCTGATACCGGCCGCCGCGGCCCTCTCCGACCGGGTCGGACGGCTGCGCATCTACGCCGCGGGCGCGATCGGCCTGCTGGCGTGGGCCTTCCCGCTCTTCCTGCTGATCGACACCGCGTCGCTGCTGTGGCTGGCCGTCGGCACCTTCGTCACCAGCTGCTTCCTCAGCATCATGTACGGGCCGCAGGCAGCCCTGTTCGCCGAGCTGTTCACCCCCGAGATGCGCTACACCGGAGCCTCGCTCGGCTACCAGATCGCGGCGGTGTTCGGCGGCGGCCTGGCCCCGTTCGTCATGGTGCTGCTGCTGGAGGCGACGGGCACGTCGATGGCCGTCTCCGCCTACATCACCGTGCTGGCCGTCGTCGCGCTCGGCTCGATTAGGGTCCTGGCGAAGCGGGCCGCCGCCCGGGAGTGACGCACAAGGACCCCGGCCCCGGGAGTCCGCCGCAGCCTCCCTCTCGCCGATCCGGGCCGCCTGGCCTGCGGCGCCGATCCGGGCCGCCTGGCCTGGGTGCCGGGCAGGCGGGAGGGAGCGCCGTCCGCCGCGCGCCCGCGGCTCGGCGGGAACCGCCGCGGCCTCCGGCCCCGTCGGAGCGGTCGAACCGCGGCCGGCGCTGAGAACGACCCCCGCCGTTCCCCACCGTCCCGGGACGCGGTGGGTGGCATCGGCATCGGGCGCGGCTGTCGGGCGGCAAGCAGTGGGAGGCCGTCTCCGAGCACGCACGGCACGGCCTGAGCCGGCACGAGCCGGTCGAGGAACACCTGTCCGGGCGGGTGCGGGCCCGGACGCGGCCCGGCAGCCGACGGGCCCGGCAGCCGACGGGCGGCCGACGGGCGAAGGCGGGCCGGGCGGTACGCGAAGCCCGGCTTCGGGCGGCGGGTCGGCGCTCTACGGGCCGTCCACGCGTGGGTGCCCCGGCCCGCCGGCTCGTACCAACGTCTCGTGCTGCGCCGCCAGGCCGTCCAGCAGGGCCCGCAGACCCGTCTCGAACGCGCCCTCGTCGATCTCCTCCTGGCGTTCCGCGAGGAGATGCGCCTGCCCCAGGTGGGGGTAGTCGCAGGGGTCGTAGGCCGCCTCGTCGTCGACGAAGCCGCGGGCGAACGAACCCAGGGCGGAACCGGTGACGAAGTAGCGCATCAGGGCGCCGATGCGGGTGGCCTGGGCGGGCGGCCAGCCCGCGCGGACCATCGCGCCGAAGACCGCGTCGGCGACCCTCAGCGCGGCCGGGCGGCGCCCCGGGCCGCGGGCCAGGACCGGGACGACGTTGGGGTGTTCGGTCAGGGCCGCCCGGTAGGAGACGGCCCAGTCGTGCAGGGCGGTGCGCCAGTCGCGGGAGTCGGACTCCTCGAACATCGACAGATCGACCTTGGCGCTGACGGCGTCGGCCACGGCCTCGAGGATCTCGTCCTTGTTGCGGAAGTGGTTGTAGAGCGAGGGGCCGCTGACACCGAGTTCCGCGGCAAGGCGGCGGGTGGAGACGGCGCCCAGACCCTCGGAGTCCACCAGCGCGCTCGCCGCCCCGACGATGCGTTCTCTGCTGAGGAGGGGCTTGCGGGGTCGGGCCATGCGGCACATGGTAGGCCCTGCCTGATGCGGCACCGGCAGTGCTGGTCGCGGCGGAGTCCGGAGGCGGCCCCGGGGCCGGGGCGGGTACCGGATTCGGGCCTGTGCGGTGCGGGGTGGGCGGCCGGAGGCCCGCCCGGCGCCCGGCGGGGAGTCACGGGATGTGCTCCGGCGGGCGAGTGGCGCAGCCGGGCCCCGGGATGCCCCGTGCCCCGTGCGTGCCCTGCGTGCTGTGTCCCGTGCCGTGCGCGCTGTGTCCCGTGCCGTGTGTGCCGTGCGCCGCGTACGGGGCGGCAACCGGGGTCCCGTTGCCGCAGCAGCCAGGGTGCGGCAACGGGCAGGACCGGTCCGTCAGGGCGGCAGACGGCCGCGCGGTCCCGCTCCCGCCCGCGGTTCCGCTTCCGTTCCCCCTCCCGCGCGGTTCCCCCGCGGAGGCGGGTTCCGTGCCCTAAGCGCTTGCTCAGGTTCGGGGTATGGTGTTCGTCCCGCACTCACAGGGACGGCGGGCAGAAGGGGTGAGCCATGACTGCGGCGCAGGAAACGACGGCCGACGACGTGCCGTGGGGCGAGGTCGCGCCCGAAGCCGCGCGCAAGCTCCTCGTCGCCGCAGTCGAGGCCTTCGCGGAGCGGGGCTACCACGCGACCACGACCCGGGACATCGCGGGCCGGGCGGGCATGAGCCCGGCCGCCCTCTACATCCACTACAAGACCAAGGAGGAGCTGCTCCACCGGATCAGCCGGATCGGCCACGACAAGGCGCTCGAAGTGCTGTCGGCCGCGTCCGAGGGCGGCGGAGCGCCGGGAGAGCGGCTCGCCGAGGCGGTGCGTTCCTTCGTCCGCTGGCACGCCGGCAGGCACGACACCGCACGCGTGGTGCAGTACGAGCTCGACGCACTGTCCGAGGAGCACCGGGCCGAGATCATGGCGCTGCGCCGGCGCAGCGACGCCGTGGTGCGCGGGATCCTGCGCGACGGCGTGGAGTCGGGCGAGTTCGACGTCCCGGACGTGTCCGGCACCACCCTGGCGGTGCTGTCGCTCTGCATCGACGTGGCGCGCTGGTTCAACGTGCAGGGGCGCAGGACGCCGGAGGAGGTCGGCGAGCTGTACGCCGACCTCGTCCTGCGTATGGTGTCCGCGCGGTCGTAGCGGTCGTAGCGGTCGTAGCGGTCGTAGCGGTGCGGGCGGAGGGTCGGCCGTGCCCGGCCGGTGACCCCGGGCGGCGGCTGTGGGGGAACGGGCGGCTCCTGAGGGCCGGGCGCAGCGGGGCCCGCTCGCGCTTCGGAGCAGGGGATGCGCCCGGCGAACCGGGGGAAGGGCCGGAGGAAGCCTCAGCTCAGAAGAAGTAGCGGGACACCGACTCGGCGACGCACACCGGCTTGCCGCCGCCCTCGCGCTCCACGGTGACCACCGCCGTCACCTGCACACCGCCGCCCACCTCCGCCACGCTGCTGAGGACCGCCGTGGCCCGCAGCCGCGAGCCCACCGGGACCGGGGCGGGGAAGCGGACCTTGTTGGTCCCGTAGTTGATGCCCATCTTCATGCCCTCGACCCGCATGATCCGGGGGACGAGTGCCGGGAGCAGTGAGAGCGTCAGATAGCCGTGTGCGACGGTCGTCCCGAACGGCCCGGAGGCCGCCCGCTCGGGGTCCACATGGATCCACTGGTGGTCGCCCGTGGCCTCGGCGAACAGGTCGATCCGCTTCTGGTCGACCTCCAGCCAGTCGCTGGGCCCCAACTCCTCGCCGACCCCGGCGGCCAGCTCCTCGGCGGACGTGAAGATCCTCGGTTCGGCCATGTCCCTGTCCCTGCCCTTCTCATCCGGATGCTGCACAACGGCTAAGCGACTGCTTAGTCTGACCGGGGTGGGGCTTCCTGTCAACGGAGCACCCGAGGGTTTTTCCCGCGTCACCGCGTCACCGCGTACTGTCGCCTGTCGCCTGTCGCCTGTCGCCTGTCGCCTGTCGCCTGTCGCCTGTCGCCTGTCGCCTGTCGCCTGTCGCCTGCCGAGTGCCGTCAGCCGGCGTCGGGCATCCGCTCCCGCGGCGCCAGGGTGAAGGCGAGTGCGACGGCCATTCCGAGCACCGCGGTGAACAGCAGCACCGCGCCCGCGCCGACCCGGACGTCGTGCAGCAGCCAGGCGCCGAACAGACCGCCCGCGAACATCGCGGCCACCGAGACGGTCCGCCGGACCTGCTCGCCCGCCCCGGGGGCGAGGCGCGTGTCCACCGTCAGCGGGGAGCCGCCGATCAGCGCCGCCAGGGCTCGGGTGATGACCGTCACCGGCATGCCCCGTACGCCCGCCCGCAGCGTGGAGACGTTGCGGATCCCCATGGCCAGTGCCACCAGGCCGGCCGCCGTGTAGTGGTGTCCGGTGAGGGTTTCGCCGGGGCGATCGATACCCCACGCCACCGCGGCGGCGACGGCCAGGACCAGGCTCTCCGCGATCAGCGCCTCCCGGAACCACCGGTGACCTCTCACCCGGGACCGCGACTCGAACCGCGCGGAGAGCGCCGCCCCCACGGTGAACCCCGCCACCGAGGCCAGACACGGCACGACGGCCAGTCCGGCCACGCCCACCAGAGCGAACGACAGCAACAGCATGGTGCCGGTCTGTACGGCGGTGAACACCGGCCCCAGGGCGAGGAAGCTGACCGCTTCGACCATCCCCGTCGTCAGCGTGAGCGCCACCATCGCCCACATCAGGAAGGTCCCGCGTTTCGCCCGCATCCCGCCGAGTCTGCGCCCGCCCCGCCCGGCCGAAGGGCATTGCGCCGACCGTGGGCCCGGGCCGTGCCCACACTCCCGGCGCCCCGGACGGCGGGGCCGCACGGCCGGCTCGTACCGAAGTCCGCAGGGAAGGCGGGCCGGCGCGTGGGCGTCGAGGAGGGCGCGGTCGGAGGACGGGGCGTGGAGCAGCCGGGCGAACACGGCCGGTCCGGCCCCGGCCGCGTGCCCCGGCGTCCCGCCGTCGCACACGGATCTGCGACGCGTACCCGTGCGAGGCCACCGGCGCCGTCGTCCGACCCCGCCCGTGCCGGGTCACCTGCGCCGTTCCGCGACCCCCACCCCTGCCGGGCCCCACCGGCGCCGTCCGCGCCCCCGCCCGTGCCGGGTCACCGGCGCCGTCCGCGCCCCCGCCCGTGTCAGGCCACCGGTGCCAGCTCCCCCACGCGCGCCCGCTTCGCGGCCATCAGGGCCTCCCGGGTCAGCACGGGCTGCGGCACCACGATCCCGCAGCCCGAGCACACCGGGCCGAACCAGGGCTCCTGGTCCAGGTCCTGCCGCCAGACGATCCGGGAGCCCGCGCACACCGGGCACACCGCGGAGGGTGCCGCCTCGAGCGCGGTGATCAGCCGGCGCAGCACATCGGCGAGCGGATCCGTGGGGTGCACCCCCGGGTCGCCGCACCGGGCGATGCCGTTGCCGCCCCAGGTCCGCCGGTGCCAGTCGTCGAAGGACCCCGGCCGCCGCAGGCCGCCGTGCTTCTCGCGCCTGCGCCGCTCCGCGAAGTCCCCTTCGTACGCGAGCCACACGGCCCGTGCCTCCTCCAGTTCGGCGAGCGCGGCCACCAGCCGCGCCGGATCGGGGTCTCTGTCGTCGGGATCGATCCCGTGCCTGGTGCACAGATGGTCCCAGGTCGCCCGGTGCCCGTAGGGGGCGAACCGCTCCAGGCACTTGCGCAGTGAATAGCGCCGCAGCGCCAGATCACACCGCGGGTCGCGGACCTGTCTCGCAAGACTCCGGAATCCGGCCATCGTCCTGCCACCTCCGTCGCTCGAACGCCGTCGCTGGTACTTCCGCGTCAAGGAATGGACGTACGAGTACCCCGTACGGCTCCCCTGAACGTCCGTACTGCGAGACGGGGTGAAGGGATTCGGCAAGAACTGTGTGCCGGAGCAGAGATCCGGCCGGGGGCGGCGCGGTCGATGGAGACCGGCGACGCCACGGCGGCCGGCGGGCCGCGCCGGGGCGCCGGAACCCTTCCCGGCCAGGCCGTACCGAGGGTCCGCGCCGGTCGGCGCGCGCCGACCGGCCGCCTCGGGGTGCGGCGGAGGGAGCGCCGGCCCGGGGAGCCGCCGTAGCGGGCATCCGGCCCCGGGCGGGCCCGGGCGTGCCGGCGGGCCGGGGCCCGGACGTGAACGCGGGTACAGGGAGGCCCGGTTCACGGAGGTCGGGCGCGCCGGAAGGACCTCGCCCGAAGGCCGCTCGGGCGCTCGGTCGGACCCGCCCCGGACGCCCCGCGCGAACGCGCCCTGAAGTCGCGGTTGCCGGCGGGACTTGGCCGATTCGCGGTCACCGGTACAGCAGGTACTCCCGCCGCAGCGCGCGGAACGCCGCAAGGTCCTGCTGCCACGCTCCGACGACCTCGTCCGTCCCGGCGCCCGCGTCGATCATCGTGCGCACCAGGGCGGACCCGGTGAGCTTGTCGATCCAGTGGTCGGGCCGCCAGGCGAAGCCCGTCCAGCTGCGCTTCGCGGTCACCAGCAGTCCGACGCCGGTGCGGACCGGGTCGAACGCCTCGCGGTCGTGCACATGGAGCTGCACCCCGCCCACGGTCCTGCCCTGGAACTTGGAGAAGACCGGGGCGAAGTAGGCCTCGCGGAAGCGCACTCCGGGCAGGTGCAGCGCGTTCGCCGCCTCCGCCCACGCGCGGTCGATCCCCTCCGCGCCGAGCAGTTCGAACGGGCGGGTGGTGCCGCGGCCCTCCGAGAGGTTGGTGCCCTCGAAGAGGCAGGTCCCGGAGTAGACGAGCGCGGTCTCCGGCGTCGGCATGTTGGGGCTCGGCGGCACCCAGGGCAGGCCGGTGGCGTCGTGGAAGTCGTCCCGTCGCCACCCCGACATCCGCACCACGTCCAGCTCCGCCGGTGCGGTCAGGAACTCGGCGTTGAACAGCAGGGCCAGTTCGGCGACGGTCATCCCGTGCGCCTGGGCGATCGGTTCGCGGCCGACGAAGGTGGCGAACGCCTTGTCCAGGACGGGTCCGAGGGCGGCGCGGCCGGTCACCGGGTTGGGCCGGTCCAGGACCACGAACCGCTTCCCGGCGAGCACCGCCGCGGCCATGCAGTCGTACATCGTCCAGATGTACGTGTAGAAGCGGGCGCCGGCGTCCTGGACGTCGAACACGACCGTGTCCACGCCGGAGGCGGTGAAGACGTCGGCGAGGGGCTGTCCGCTCTTGAGGTAGGTGTCGTAGACCGGCAGACCGGTGGCGGGGTCGTCGTAGCGGCCCTCCGAGCCTCCGGCCTGGGCGGTGCCGCGGAATCCGTGCTCCGGGCCGAAGACGGCGACCAGGTCCACGCGGTCGTCCGCGTGCATCACGTCGACCAGGTGACGGGTGTCGCGGGTGATGCCGGTGGGGTTGGTGACGACGCCGACCCGCTCGCCGGAGAGCAGCCGGTAGCCGTCGGCGGCGAGCCGCTCGAAACCGGTGCGGACCCGGCTCCGCCCGTCGTGCGCCACCGCGGGCGGGGTCGCGGACGCGGTCGCCGCCAGGGCGCCCGCGGCACCTCCCGCGGCCAGCAGACCTCGTCTGGTCAGGCTCATCGCACCACCTCCGCGATCGCTATGGCTGTCGTGATGGCTGTCATGGGCATGCACGCTAGCGCGGGGCCGGGCCGCCGGGAACGCCCCCGGCACCACGTCCGCCGGGTGCGTTCCCGGCCCCGGCGGCACGTCCGCCGGGTGCGTTCCCGGCCCCGGCGGCACGTCCGCCGGGGCCCTCTTCCGCCTGCACATACCGACTGGTTAGTCTGCACTTCTGAGTGAGCCGCGACGGAGAGGCAGGTCCGATGGGTACGGTTCAGGGCGCGAACGTGGTGGTCACCGGCGCGGGCGGCGGCATCGGCGCCGCCCTGGCACGCCGCTTCGCGGCGGAGGGCGCACGCGTCGCCGTCAACGACATCGACCCGGGCCGGACCCGGGCCGTCGCGGAGGAGATCGGCGCCCTCGCCGTCCCCGGCGACGCCTCCGCCGTCGTCGAGGAGGCCAGGGAGGCCCTCGGCGGCACCGTCGACGTCTACTGCGCCAACGCCGGACTCGCCTCACCGGGCGACGCCCTCGCCGCCGAGGAGGTCTGGGCCGCCGCCTGGGACGTGAACGTGATGGCGCACGTCCGGGCCGTACGCACCCTGCTCCCCGACTGGCTGGAGCGGGGCGGCGGCCGCTTCGTCTCCACCGTGTCCGCCGCCGGGCTCCTGACGATGATCGGCGCCGCCCCGTACAGCGTCACCAAGCACGGCGCGCTCGCCTTCGCGGAATGGCTGTCGCTGACGTACCGCCACCGCGGCCTCAAGGTGCACGCCATCTGCCCGCAGGGCGTCCGCACCGACATGCTCGCCGCGGCGGGATCGGCGGGCGAACTCGTCCTCGCCCCCGACGCCATCGAGCCCGAGGACGTCGCCGACGCCCTGTTCGAGGGGATCGAGGCCGATCGCTTCCTCATCCTGCCGCACCCCGAGGTCGCCGGGTACCACCAGGCCCGCGCCGGCGACCCCGACCGCTGGCTGGGCACCATGAACCACATCCAGCAGAAGTGGGAGGCCGCCCGGTGAGGGCCTCCCACTACGCCGCCCGGCCATGGCTCTCCCAGCTGACCGCGAACCAGCGCGCCCCCGTGCACCCGCCCGCGAGCGTCGTCCACTCCTTCCGCGCCGCCGCCCGGCGGGCCCCGGACCGCACCGCCCTCGCCTACTTCGACGGCCGGCTGGGCTACCGCGAGACCGACGCCCTCTCCGACTCCCTCGCCGGCTACCTCGCCGCCCGCGGAGTGGCCCGGGGCGACCGGGTCGCCCTGATGCTCCAGAACACCCCCCACTTCGTCCTCGCCCTGCTGGGCGCGTGGAAGGCCGGGGCGGCCGTCGTCCCGCTGAACCCCATGTACAAGTCGGCCGAGGCGACCCACGCCCTGGAGGACTCCGGCGCGACGGCGCTGATCTGCTCGGACCGCGCCTGGGAGACCGGGCTGCGCGGCACCGCCGCCGCCACCCCCGTCCGGTTCGCCGTCACCGCCTGCGAGCAGGACCTGCAGACCCGCGACGACAGCCGGGTCCTCGGCTTCGAACGGCTGCCGCCGCCCGGCGACACCGACGACCTGGTCGCCGTCGCCCGCGCCGGGTACACCGCCCCGGAAGGCAGAGACCCGGCGGCCGGCGACGTGGCCCTGATCAGCTACACCTCGGGCACCAGCGGCAGACCCAAGGGCGCCATGAACCTCCACGGCGGCATCACCTACAACGCCGAGCGCCAGCGCACCGGCCACCCCGTGCCCGAAGGCGCCTGCTACTTCGCCCTCGCTCCGCTCTTCCACATCACGGGCCTGGTGTGCGAACTGGCGGCCTGCGTGGCCAACGCGGGCACGCTCGCGCTCGCGTACCGCTTCGAGGCGGGCGTCGTCCTCGACGCCTTCCTGGAGCACCGGCCCGCCTACACCGTCGGGCCCTCCACCGCCTTCATGGCCCTGGCCGCCCACCCCGGCGCCGGACCAGCCCACTTCGCGTCCTTCGCCGTCCTCTCCTCCGGCGGCGCGCCCGTGCCGCCCGCCCTGGTGGAGAGGTTCCGCACGGAGTTCGGCCCCTACATCCGCAACGGCTACGGGCTCACCGAGTGCACCGCGCCCTGCGCTTCGGTGCCCCCGGGGAAGGAGGCCCCGGTCGACCCCGCCTCCGGCACCCTCTCCGTCGGCCTCCCCGGGGCGGACACCGTCGTACGGATCCTCGACGACCGCGGCGAGGAGGTCCCCTTCGGCGAGCACGGCGAGATCGCCGTCCGGGGACCGCAGGTCGTGCCCGGCTACTGGCGGCTGCCGGAGGCCACCGCGGCGGGCTTCCCGGACGGCGAGCTGCGCACCGGGGACATCGGATTCATGGACCCCGACGGCTGGCTCTACGTGGTCGACCGGAAGAAGGACATGATCAACGCCTCGGGCTTCAAGGTCTGGCCGCGCGAGGTCGAGGACGTCCTGCACACCCACCCGGCGGTCCGGGAGGCGGCGGTCGTCGGCGTGCCGCACGCCTACCGCGGCGAGACCGTCAAGGCGTACGTCAGCCTCCGCCCCGGCACCTCCGTCGGCCCCGACGAACTCGCCGGCTACTGCGCCGACCGGCTCGCCGCCTACAAGTACCCGCGGCAGGTCGAGATCCTCGAGGAGCTCCCGAAGACGACTAGTGGGAAGATCCTCAGGCGGGAGCTGCGTTCCCGGGCATGAGACCCCGCCGGGCCCCGGCGGGGTATGAGACCCCGTCGGCCCCGGCGACCGGGGAGCGCGGCACAAGGACGACCGAACGGAAGGGCGGGTGGCGGCAATGGCCAGGACGACGGACGGGAACGGCGTGCCCGTCCCCCAGAGGCTGCTCGCCACCGCCACCCGGCTCTTCGCGGAGCAGGGCTACGACCGTACGTCCGTCCAGGAGATCGTCGAGGCGGCGGGCGTCACCAAGGGCGCCCTCTACCACTACTTCGGCTCCAAGGAGGACCTCCTCCAGGAGGTCTACTCCCGGGTGCTCAGGCTTCAGCAGGAACGCCTCGACGCCTTCGCCGAGGCGGACGCCCCCGTCGAGCAGCGGCTCAGGTCGGCCGCCGCCGACGTCGTCGTCACGACCATCGATAACCTCGACGACGCCTCGATCTTCTTCCGTTCCATGCACCACCTCAGCCCGGAGAAGAACAAGCAGGTCCGAGCCGAACGCCGGCGCTACCACGAGCGGTTCCGCGCACTGATCGAGGAGGGCCAGCAGAGCGGGGTGTTCTCCGCCGCGACCCCCGCCGACCTCGTGGTGGACTACCACTTCGGCTCGGTGCACCATCTGTCCACCTGGTACCGCCCGGACGGTCCGCTCAGCCCGCAGCAGGTGGCCGACCAACTCGCCGACCTGCTCCTGCGGGCACTGCGCCCCTGACACCCGCGGGGTCGTGAACCGCACGGCGTCCCGGCTCGCGGGGGCGCCGCGCGGACAGTGCCGTGGCGTGCCGGCGGTGCGGCATGGGCGGTGGTGCGGCATGGGCGGTGGTGCGGCGTGGGCGGTGGTGTGGCGTGCCGGTGGGTGCGGCATGGGCGGTGCCGCGTGCCGGAGGCGCGTGACGGAGGCGCGGACCCGCGGGGCGGGCGGCCCTGCCTCGCCGCCACCGCCGTGCCGTTGCCGGCCGACCGCCGCCCCACCGGGGTACCGCCCTACCGCCCTACCCGCACTGCCCCACCGGTATCGCCCCACCGGTATCGCTTCACCGGTACCGCTTCAGCTCACGCCGCGCCAGCGACCGCTGGTGCACCTCGTCCGGGCCGTCCGCCAGTCGCAGCGTCCGCGCCGCGGCCCACAGCTCGGCCAGCGGGAAGTCCTGGCTCACCCCGCCCGCCCCGTGCACCTGGACCGCCCTGTCCAGGATGTCCACGACCGTACGCGGTGTGGCGATCTTGATGGCCTGGATCTCCGTGTGGGCCCCGCGATTGCCGACCGTGTCCATCAGCCAGGCCGTCTTCAGCACCAGCAGCCGCAGCTGCTCCACCGCCACCCGCGCGTCGGCGATCCAGTTCTGCACGACGCCCTGCCGGGCGATCGGCTTGCCGAACGCCGTGCGCGACAGGGCCCGTCGGCACATCAGCTCGATCGCCCGCTCGGCCATGCCGATCAGCCGCATGCAGTGGTGGATGCGGCCGGGCCCCAGCCGTGCCTGGGCGATGGCGAAGCCGCCGCCCTCCTCGCCGACCAGGTTCGACACCGGCACCCGGACGTCGTCGAACACGACCTCGGCGTGGCCGCCGTGGGAGTGGTCCTCGAAGCCGTACACCCGCATCGCCCGGCGCACCTCGACACCCGGGGTGTCGCGCGGGACGAGGAGCATCGACTGCTGGCGCCGGATGTCCGCGCCCTCCGGATCGGTCTTGCCCATCACGATGAGGATCCGGCAGTCGGGGTTCATGGCCCCGGAGATGTACCACTTGCGGCCGTTGACGACGTACTCGTCGCCCCGGCGCTCGATCCGGGTCTCGATGTTGGTCGCGTCCGAGGACGCCACCTCGGGCTCGGTCATGGCGAAGGCGGAGCGGATGTCGGCGGCCAGCAGCGGCTCCAGCCACTGCTTCTTCTGCTCCTCGGTGCCGAACTGGGCCAGCACCTCCATGTTGCCGGTGTCGGGCGCGGCGCAGTTCAGCGCGATCGGGGCCAGATGCGGGCTGCGGCCGGTGATCTCGGCGAGCGGCGCGTACTGGAGGTTGGTCAGTCCGGCGCCGTACCCGGAGTCGGGCAGGAAGAGGTTCCACAGACCCTGCCGGCGCGCCTCCGCCTTGAGTTCCTCCATCACGGCCGGGGTGTCCCACGGCGAGGCGAGCCTCGCGCGCTGCTCCTGCTCGACCGGCTCGGCCGGGTACACGTACCCGTCCATGAAGGCGAGCAGCCTGGCCCGCAGTTCCTCGGTGCGGGCGTCGAAAGCGAAGTCCATGGGTGGTCAGCCTTCCTGGAGGGTGGCGAGGCCGTGCTCGATGAACAGGGGCACCAGTTCGCCGATCCGGTCGAAGCCGGCGCCGACGGTCTGGCCGAGCGTGTAGCGGTAGTGGATGCCCTCCAGGATCACGGCGAGCTTGAACCAGGCGAACGCCGTGTACCAGGAGACGGCGGAGGTGTCCCGGCCGGAGCGCGCCGCGTAGCGCTCGACGAGTTCCGCGGCGTCCGGGTGGCCCGCGGCCCCGGCCGTGGTGCCGACGGGGGAGTCCGGCAGCTCCAGCTCTCGGCTGTACATCACCAGCAGACCGAGATCGGTCAGCGGGTCGCCGAGCGTGGACATCTCCCAGTCGAGGACCGCCCTGATCCGGTCGTCCTCGCCGACCAGCACGTTGTCAAGGCGGTAGTCGCCGTGGACGACCGCCGGTGCGGGGGAGTCCGGCAGGCCCCGCCCGAGCGCGGTGTGCAGCTCGTCGATGCCGGCGAGTTCCCGGCCCCGGGAGGCGGCCAGTTGCTTGCCCCAGCGGCGCAGCTGGCGGTCGAGGAAGCCGTCCGGCCGGCCGAAGTCGCCCAGCCCCACGGCCTCCGGGTCCAGGGCGTGGAGGTCGACGAGCGTGTCGACGAGGGCCAGGACGGCGGCACGGGTGCGCTCGGGGCCGAGGGGCGCGAGTTCCTCGGCCGTCCGGTACGGGGTGCCCTCCACGAACTCCATGACGTAGAAGGGCGCGCCGAGCACGTCCTCGTCCTCGCAGAGCAGCAGCGGCTCGGGCACCGGGACGGCCGTCGGGTGCAGGGCGCTGATCACCCGGTGCTCGCGCTTCATGTCGTGCGCGGTGGCGAGCACATGGCCGAGGGGCGGCCGGCGGACGATCCACCGGCCGCTGCCGTCGGTGACGGAGTAGGTGAGGTTCGAACGGCCGCCCTCGATCCACCGGGCCTCGAGCGGCCCCTTCACCAGGCCCGGCAGCGCGCGGTCGAGATGGACCCGCAGCTTCTCGGGGTCGAGGCCCGGGGGGTGGACTGAACTCATCGGTGATACCTCCGGTGGGGCGGGGCGGGTCGTCCCACCCATCATGACCGACCGGTCGGTATGTCGTCCAGAGCGGGGGTGCCGGGCCGGCCGGGACCGCCGGCGGCCCCGGCCGGCCCGGCACTTCGGCGCACGCGTGATCGGCGCCGGAGGCGATCCGCCGCACGATTTCGCCCGCATGCCCCGGGTGCCGGACCCGTGGCGCACGGCGAGGGGCCGACCGGGCCGGTACGGGCCCTCGCCCGGACGGGGTGAGCGCGGTCGTCGGCTGTGTGCGGGGCGAGGCCCCCGCGAGGTCTCGGCCCGGGTGCTCGCCGAGGGCGGCAGGATCGCCTCCGCCGCCGACCCGTGTCGCAGGACCGGGCCGGCGTCGTCTGTTCGTACGGCCCGATGCGGGTGCCTTGCGTCCGTGCGGCCCGATGCCGGTGCCTTGTGTATGTACGGTCCGACGCGGGTGCCTTGTGTATGTACGGTCCGATGCGGCCGGCCTCTGCCCGCTGGGCGAACTCGCCTGGGAAAAGGCCCTCTCGGTCCGTCTGGCGCGGGTCCTCCCGCCGGAGCGTACGGCAGAGGCCCACCGGCTCAGCCGGGGTCGCCCCCAGGGCAGGATCGTCGAATCGGTCGCGGACGCCGGCCGACACCCGCGACCGCTCACCACACGATCGCGGCGGCGAACCCCGCGAGCGCGAGTGTGCAGACGGTCGCGGCCGCCGCCTGGGCGAAGGGCATGGCGCCCGGCGGCCGCAGCAGGGCCATCGCCCGGATGCGCCGGTGCGCCACCGCGAGGAAGCCGAGCCACACCACCGCGCTCAGCGCGAAGGCGACGACATCGCCCGCCGTCACCGAACCGTGCCGCACCACCTGCCGGACCGCGAGCGCGGCCGCCACCGTGAACGCCAGTGTCGTGCGCCGCCAGGCCAGCCGGGTCCGCTCCGGCTGAAGCCCCGGATCGCGCGTGAGCGCGTTCATCCGCGACCCGAGGCCACGACCACCACCATGGTGACCGAGACGGCGCCCACCGCCAGCGCCAGCACCGACGGAAAGCGCGACAGCGGCAGGTCCTCACCGCGCCGCATCGCGAGTTCGCAGCGCACCCAGTGGTGGACCGACCGGAACGCACACAGCACCCCGGTCCCGATCAGCGCGAGCGACAGTCCCACCCGGATCCCCCATCGCAGGTCCGGCAGGAACTGGTCGACGGCGAAGCCACCCGCGATCAGTGCGAGCGCGGTCCGGATCCAGGCGAGGAACGTACGCTCGTTGGCGAGTGAGAAGCGGTAGTCGGGGGTCTCGCCCTCCTCGTGGATCCGGCGCGGCGCGAGCCACAGCCCCAGGTTGCGTACGAAGTCGCTCACGCGCCGCACCCTACCGGCGCCGCGGCGCGCAGGCCCCTCCGGCGGGGCCGCTGCCGCTTCCGCCCAGCGCTGCCGCTGCTGCTGCTTCCCCCAGCGGTCCCGCTCAGCGCTGCCGCTCAGCGCACCCGCTTCCACCCGAGCGCTCTCGCGCCGCCCGGGTCCCTTCCGGCTCCGGATCGGCGCTCACGCGGCCGGTTGCGCCGCAGCCGCTCGCACGCGGCGAGGCCGTCGGGGACCCACTCCCGATCCGCGAGGAGTGCCTCCGGTTCGCTCTCGGGCAGGAACCGGGGCATGAGGCGGCCTTCCTCGGCCTGAACGGCCGCCCCGACGGGAGCGACCGCTCCGATCGGAACGGTTGACGAGTTACCGCCGCGTAAAGAAGATCGGAGCCCATCGCACTGGGCCGCGCCGCCGGGCGCCCGCTCCGAGAGGGACAGCAACCATGGCGTACGACGCTGATGTCATCGTGATCGGGGCAGGGCTGGCGGGGCTCGCGGCCACCGCCGAACTCGCCGAAGCCGGCCGGAAGGTCCTTCTGCTCGACCAGGAACCCGAGCAGTCGATCGGTGGGCAGGCCCACTGGTCGTTCGGCGGGCTCTTCCTCGTCGACTCGCCGGAGCAGCGCCGGATGCGCATCAGGGACGGCCATGCCCTGGCACTCCAGGACTGGTTCGGCACGGCCGGGTTCGACCGCGGCGAGGACCTCTGGCCGCGCCGCTGGGCGGAGGCGTACGTCGACTTCGCCGCGGGCGAGAAGCGGCCCTGGCTGCACGCCCAGGGCGTGAGGTTCTTCCCCGTCGTCGGCTGGGCCGAGCGCGGCGGCTACGACGCCGGCGGACACGGCAACTCGGTGCCCCGTTTCCACATCACCTGGGGAACCGGCCCCGGCCTCGTGGAGCCGTTCGAGCGCCGGGTGCGGGAGGGCGTCGCCCGCGGGTTGGTCGAACTGCGCTTCCGCCACCGGGTGACCGGGCTGGGCCGGACCGCGGGCGCTCTCGACACCGTCACCGGGGAGGTCCTGGAGCCGTCCGCGGTGCCGCGGGGTGAGGCGAGCAGCCGCGAGGCCAACGGCTACTTCGAACTCCGCGCCCAGGCCGTCGTCGTCACCTCCGGGGGCATCGGCGGCAACCACGACCTCGTGCGCGCGCAGTGGCCCGACCGGCTCGGCACCCCGCCCGGGAAGCTGCTCTCCGGCGTCCCGGCCCACGTCGACGGTCTGATGCTCGGCATCGCCGAGTCGGCCGGTGCCCGCCACATCAACCGCGACCGCATGTGGCACTACACCGAGGGCATCGAGAACTGGGACCCCGTCTGGGCCCGGCACGGCATCCGCATCCTGCCGGGGCCCTCGTCGCTCTGGCTGGACGCGCGCGGACGGCGGCTGCCGGTCCCGCTGTTCCCGGGCTTCGACACGCTCGGGACGCTGGAGCACATCACGCGCTCCGGCCACGGCCACACCTGGTTCGTGCTCAACGAGCGCATCATCGGCAAGGAGTTCGCCCTCTCCGGCTCCGAGCAGAACCCCGACCTCACGGGCCGTTCCGTCCGCGGTGTCATCGACCGGGCGCGCGCCGGAGTACCCGGCCCGGTCAGGGCCTTCATGGAGAAGGGGGCGGACTTCGTCGTCGAGAAGGACCTGACGGCGCTGGTACGCGGCATGAACGCGCTCACCGACGAACCCCTGATCGACGAGGCGGCGCTGCGCCGCGAGATCACCGCCCGCGACCGCGAGATCGCCAATCCCTTCACCAAGGACCTCCAGGTCACCGCGATCCGGGGAGCCCGGCGATACCTCGGCGACAAGCTGATCCGCACCGCCGCCCCGCACCGCGTCCTCGACCCCGCGGCCGGGCCGCTCATCGCCGTACGGCTCAGCATCCTCACCCGCAAGTCGCTCGGCGGCCTGGAGACGGACCTCTCCTCCCGGGTCCTCACCGACGGCGGGGAGCCGCTGCCGGGGCTGTACGCGGCGGGCGAGGCGGCCGGGTTCGGTGGCGGTGGCGTCCACGGCTACCGCTCCCTCGAAGGCACCTTCCTCGGCGGCTGCATCTTCTCGGGGCGCGCGGCGGGCCGGGCGGCGTCGAAGGCGGTTTCGTAGCGGCGCGACGGGGCGGCCGCGCGGCGCCGGCGGGACGCGACTCCCCGCACAGCAGGGGGAAGCGGACGATGCGACGGAGGGGTGGCGCAGGGGTCGTGGGCGGTCGGCGGTTGGCGGTCGGCGGGCGGTCGGCGGTCGGCGGTCTGCGGGCGGCGGTCGGTCAGGGGTCGGTGGACTGTTGGTGGAGGGCTGGCGGAGGGGCACGGTGCAGGGGTCCGTGGTCGGTCCGTGGTCGGTCCGCGGAGGGTCGGCGGGCGGTCCATGGGCGGTCCGCGGAGGGTCGGCGGAGGGGCAGTGAGGGAGAGCCCGAGGGGCCCGGCCTTGACGCAGAGCCTTCCCTACCGATTTGCTGAGAGCGATCATTCGCTCACTGTCTGATGTGAAAGTAGCAATGCGGATGCCCCCACCTCCGCCTCCGCTCGGCCGCCGCCGTCGCGCATGGCGTTCCGGTCAGTCCTTCGACCCCGCGCTCGACGACACCGAACTCATATCCGTACGAGGCCAGTTGGCCCAGGGACGCTGGAACGCGGTCCGCTCCCTGCTCTCGGCCACCGGCGACGACTGGGACCGCCGCGGCCATCGGCTCGTCGTCCTCGGCGAGCCGCCGTCCAGCGCCGCCTGGGCGCGCGACTGGCTCCTCGCCGAGCCCGAGAGCTCCGACGCGGCCGCGCTGCTCGCCTGCGCAGCCGTCCGGGCCGCCCTGCGCGGCAGGGAGCCGGCGGAGTCCGCCAGGGCCGCCTGCCTGGTGGCCGCGGGACGGGCGCCCCACGATCCGACCCCGTGGCTCGCGCAGTTGCTCCTCGCCCGCACCATGGGCACCGAGGAGGAGGTCGTCCGCCTCTTCGACGAGGTACGGGTACGCCACCCCGAACACCACCACGCCCACCACCTGATGGTCGCCCGGCTCGCCGAACGCCGCGTCGGCGCCGGCCAGGACCCGCTGCACGAGGTGTACGACTTCGCGTCCTGGGCGGCCGAGCAGGCCCCCGCCGACTCCCCGCTCGCCGTCCTGCCCGTGGTCGCGCACACGGAGCGGTACCGGGTGCTGGCCGCGGCCGGGGGCTGGCCCGCCGACCCAGCCGTCTCGGGCCACTGGACCAGCCGCCGGGCCCGCCAGGTGATGAAGACGGCCTTCGACTGGTGGCTGGAATGGGAGGGAGAGGACCACCCCCGCAACCGGCTCGACCTCAACTTCCTCGCCCACGCCAAGTACTGCGAGGGCCGCTCGGCCGAGGCCGCCGCCCTCTTCCACCGCATCGGGCCGCACGCCACCCCGGACCCCTGGTCCTACCCGGACCGGGATCCGCACCATGCCTTCCTCGCCGCGCGCGACGCCGCGCTCGGCTCCGTCTGAACGACCTATCCCCCGGAAGGGACCGCCCCGTCATGCCGCCGGCCAGTTCGAGCACCAGCACGAGCGCCACCAGCACGAGCGAGATCAACACCTACAAGGGCCAGGACCGGGCGCTGCGCGCCGACCGGCTCGGGACCGCGGGCCTGCTGCTCTCGGTCCTCGCCGCCAGCGCACCGCTGATGGTCGTGGCCGGGGTCATGCCCACCGTCTACGGCGTGATGGGGATCGTCGGCCAGCCCCTGCTGTACGTGGTCCTCGGCATCGTCCTGATGCTGTTCAGCGTCGGATACGCCGAGATGAGCCGCCACGTCCACAACGCCGGTGCCTTCTACGCCTACATAGCCCGCGGCCTCGGCCCCACCTCGGGCGCCGGGGCCGCGCTGGTCGCCCTCGTCGCGTACAGCGCCATGCAGGTCGGCATCTACGGCATCCTCGGATTCGAGGTCTCGGGCCTGCTCGCCACCCACCTCGGCCTGACCGTCCCCTGGTGGGTCCCCGCGCTCGCGGCCGCCGCCGTCGTCGCCGTACTGGGCTGGCTGAAGATCGACCTCAACGCCAGGGTGCTCGGCGTCCTCCTCGTGGTCGAGTGCGCCCTCGTCGTCGTCTTCGACGTCGCCGCCGTGGCCGAGCCCGGCCCCGAGGGCCTCTCCCTGAGCGCCTTCGACCCGGCCACCCTCACCGGTGCGGGCCTCGGTACCGCCCTGTGCTTCTGCATCGCGGCGTTCGTCGGCTTCGAGCAGTCCCCGGTGTACGCGGAGGAGACCAGCCGCCCCCAGGTGGTGGTCTCGCGCGTGATGTTCCTCGCCGTCGGCTACGCCGCGCTGTTCCTCGCGCTCAGCGCCTGGGCGATCACCGTCGCCACCGGTCCCGGCGCCGTCACCCGCGAGGCGGCCGAGCAGGGGCCCGGACTGCTGTTCTCGCTCACCGGCGACCGACTCGGCACCGCCTTCACCGATGTGCTGCACGTCCTCTTCGTGACCGGTATGTTCGCGGCGCTGCTCAGCTTCCACAACGTCGTCGCACGCTACGCGTTCGCCATGGGCCGGGAGGGGCTGCTGCCCGCCGGCTTCGGCCGGACCACCCGTACCAGCGGGGCCCCCGCCACCGGTTCGGTGCTCCAGTCCCTCGTCTCCGCCGCAGTGATCGCGGCCTTCGCCGCCACCGACGGCCGGCCCGCGGGCGACCCGACCACTCCGGTGCTGCGGCTGTTCACCTGGATGGGCAACATCGGGGCCCTCGGGGTGATCCTGCTGATGGCCGCGGCCTCCTTCGCCGTGATCGCCTTCTTCGTACGCCGCGGCGCGGCCGGCCCGCAGGCGTGGCGGCTCGTCTGCTCCGGGCTGGCGGGGCTCTCGCTCCTCGCGATCGCCGCCTACACGGTGAAGGACTTCGATGTCCTGATCGGAGCCGGACCCGGTTCGGCGCTGAGCTGGATCCTGCCCGGCATCATCGGCCTGTCCCTGGCCGGCGGGCTCGTCTACGGCGTGGTCCTGAAGTCCCTGCGGCCCGAGGTGCACGCCCGGATCGGGCTCGGCAACGAGGCCTTCCGGCTGGAGCAGGCCGCGGAGCAGGTCCCGGCACCCCGCGCCGAGGTGTGACGGAATTCTGACGGACGCCCGCGGCCGCTGGATCCCGGCGGCCGCGGGTGCTCGAATCGAGGAGTGAACGAGACCACCCCGCCCCCGGGTCCGACCCCCTCCAATCCGGCGCGGCCGGGTCCGGACCCGGACCGGTACGCGGATCCGGACCGGTACACGGACCCGGACCCGCGTCCGCCGGACGCGGCACCGCCCCCGACTCCGCCCCCGACCCCGACCGGGGCACCGGCACCGACCCCGACCGGGGCACCGGCACCGGCACCGCCCCCGGATCCGGCTGCCGTCGCGGACCCGGACGCGGAGGGCGTACCCCTCGGGCGTCGCACGGTGCTCGCCGTCCTGGGCCTCGGTGCCGCCGGCGTCGCCGCCGCTCCCTGGCTGCAACGCGGTCTCGAAGCGGTCCTCGGGCCGGTCGCCGACACGGACCCGACGAAGCTCACCGGCCTGCTGCCGGGTGGCGGCGGCTTCCGCTACTACTCGGTCGCCGCGTCCGTGCCCCGCGAGACCGCCGCCGGCTACCAACTCACCGTCGGCGGACTGGTCGAGCGGCCCGCCGAGTTCACCCTCCGCGCCCTCCGCGCACTGCCGCAGACCCGTCTGGTGCGCGACGTGCAGTGCGTGACGGGCTGGCGCGTCCCCGACACCCCCTTCGAGGGCGTCCGGCTGTCGGAGCTGCTGGACGCCGTCGGCGTACGGCCGGAGGCCCGGGCGGTCCGGTTCACCTGCTTCGACGGTGTGTACAGCGAGAGCCTGACCCTCGAACAGGCCCGCCGCTCCGACGTCCTGGTCTGTCTGCGGATGAGTGACGAACCCCTCTCCCACGCGCACGGCGGGCCGGTGCGGCTGTATGTCGCACCCATGTACTTCTACAAGTCCGCGAAGTGGCTCTCCGGGATCTCCCTGACCCGGGACGTGCGCCCCGGGTACTGGGAGGAGCGAGGCTATGACGTCGACGCCTGGGTCGGCCGCTCGAACGGCCGCGACGACACCCCCACCGTCTGAGGCCCCGGGCCGTGTACGGAGGTTCGGCCGCGCCGAACGCCTCGTCCACCGCGCCACCGCGGTGCTGATGCTGCTGTGCGTCGCGACGGCCGCCTGTCTGTACGTGCCTGCGCTGGCCGGACTCGTGGGCCGCCGCCACCTCGTGGTGACCCTGCACCAGTGGTCGGGGCTGCTGCTCCCGGTGCCGTTCCTGCTGGGACTGGCCTCCCGTCCGTTCCGGAAGGACCTGCGGCGGCTGAACCGCTTCGGGCAGCACGACCGCCGCTGGCTCCGGGCCGCGCTCCGCCGCCGGCACGGCCCCGGGGAACGCCCGGCCGGGAAGTTCAACGCGGGGCAGAAGCTGTACGCCGCGTGGATCGCCGGCGCGGTGCTGGTGATGCTCGGCACGGGGCTGCTGATGTGGTTCACCGGGCTCGCCCCGCTGGTCTGGCGCAACGGCGCGACGTTCGTGCACGACTGGCTGGCGCTGGCCATCGGGGTGGTACTGATCGGGCACATCAGGAAGGCGTTCGCCGATCCGGAGGCGCGCCGCGGTATGCGCCACGGGACGGTCGAGCGCTCCTGGGCCCGCCGGGAGCACCCGCTGTGGGACCCGGACAGGGACGGACAGGGGGCGACCGGGGGGCGGACAGGGGCGGACAAGTGCGAAAAAGGGCGAACGGGGACGTAAGGTGACGGTCGTTGAGCATCCGTGCGGGTTTCCCCGCCGTATCCGCCGTGAGCGGCACCCGGCCGAACCGGCGACGACGCGGCGGTCGGGAAGCGGGCGGACCGCTGCGCGGCCGCACGCTTCCCGACCAGCCCGATCGCATCGACCGCGCTCGCAGTCGCAGCCGTCGGCACCAGGGGCACCAGGGGCACCAGGGGCATCCGGGCACGGTGGCCGTCCCGGTCCTCGTCCCGTCACCGTCCCGGGCCCGGATGCGGCGGCGGTCGGCCGGTGCCGGTGCCGGTGCCGGTGCCGGCGCGGCACCCGGCCCGCCCTCCGGCCGGCGTGAGCCGGGATCCCGCCGGCCGGGGCGGGGAAGGGCGTCGGGGTGATGTCTCAGTCCTCCGGCCGGCGCAGCGCGGCGACGGCCCGTTCGGCGATTTCACGGGGGGAGCCGGAGACGTCGACGGCGACGCCGGCCTCGTCGCCCTCCAGGGGTTCCAGGGCGGCGAACTGCGAGTCGAGCAGCGCGGCGGGCATGAAGTGGCCCTCGCGCTCGGCAGTCCGGCGCTCGATCAGCGCGCGGTCGCCGGTCAGATGGAGGAACTCGACGTCCGGCGCGGCGGCCCGCAGCCGGTCCCGGTGGGCCCGCCTGAGGGCCGAGCAGCTGATGACACCGCCCCGGCCGGACCTGCCGTGCGCCCACCGGCCGACGGCGTCCAGCCAGGGCTCGCGGTCGGCGTCGTCCAGCGGGACGCCGGCGGACATCCTGGCGATGGCGTGCGCGGAATGGAAGTCGTCGCCATCGGCGTAGGGAACGCCGAGTGCCTCGGCGAGCAGGACACCGACGGTGGTCTTGCCGGTGCCTGACACGCCCATCACCACGACGGCGTGCGGGGTGTCCAAAGTGCCTCGCCGTCCTCTCGACATGGGCCGTGCGCCGGGCCCGGCGCCGGGCCGTGCGCCACTGAGAGTATGAGGTGCGACGTGCCCGGGGGTACGGGCGGCCCCGGGCGGCCGTCCGGCGTGCCGTCGGCGCGCCGCGCCCACCGGGTGCGCCATCGGCGCGGTCGCCGCACTCCGGGCCGGAGGGTCGGCCGCGTACGGCAAGGGTTCCCGCTGCGTCGTGCTCGGCGCCTCCTCCGGAAGCCCGTCGTGCTCGGCGCCTCCTCCGGAAGCCCGTCGTCCCCGGCCTCCTCCGGAAGCCCCTTGTGCTGGGCGGCTCCGGACCCCCGCCGTGCCCGGTGCATCCGGACGGAAGACCCCGCCCGCCCGGGCGGTGCCGTGGCCCGAGACGCGCCCGACGGTCGTGCCCGTCCCCGCCGTTCGGGAACGGGACGCGGCCGCCGTCGTGCTCCGCGCCGGGTTGCCGAAGCCGTTCGCGAAGGCGACGCCGGTCGGCCGAGGGGCTGACCGGGCCGAGCGGCGCCGCGGTGCCCGGAAGCTGCGCGCATGTGCCTGCCGGCCGTCCGATGCCTCTCCCTCAAAACAAGTTGACCTTGTTTTACTTCGTCTTAACCACTTGAATACTTCAGATTTATATACGAGCGACGTTAGTCGCTGTCAGAATCCCAGGTTGAGGCGACCGCGTGGTGCCGGGCCGTCTCCGCCCGCCCGCCCCTTCAGCGGCGACCGCCCTCCGCGCTGGGGGGAAGACCACCGGAGGAGTTCCGGCCTCCGCACCCCTCACGAAGGCGAACCACTGCATGAGTGACCACAGCTTGGCCGCGTCCGACGCGCCCACCGCCGCCCCGGCGGACGGCGCCCTCCACGTGGACGCCGGAGACGCCGGCTACCGCAAGGACCTCAAGGCGCGCCACATCAACATGATCGCCATCGGCGGCGCCATCGGTACCGGCCTCTTCCTCGGCGCGGGCGGGCGCCTGGCCGGCGCCGGCCCGTCGCTGTTCATCGCGTACGCCCTGTGCGGCGTGTTCGCGTTCCTCGTCGTCCGGGCGCTCGGCGAGCTGGTCCTCTACCGGCCGTCCTCCGGGGCCTTCGTCTCCTACGCGCGCGAGTTCATGGGAGAGAAGGGGGCCTACACCGCCGGCTGGCTGTACTTCCTGAACTGGTCGACCACCGCCATCGCGGACATCACCGCCGCCGCGGTGTTCGCCCGCTACTGGTCGGCCTTCAGCGACGTCCCCCAGTGGGTGCTCGCACTGATCGCCCTCGCCGTGGTCCTCACCGCCAACCTGATCTCGGTGAGGTACTTCGGCGAGATGGAGTTCTGGTTCGCGATCGTCAAGGTCGGCGCGCTGGTGCTGTTCATGCTGACAGGCATCTTCCTCGTCGCCACCGGGCACGAGGTCGGCGGCCACACTCCGGGCCTGGCCACCGTCACCGCCAACGGCGGCCTCTTCCCCAGCGGTGTCCTGCCGATGCTGCTGCTCATCCAGGGTGTCGTCTTCGCCTACGCCTCCGTCGAGCTGGTCGGCGTCGCCGCCGGTGAGACCGAGAACCCCGAGAAGATCATGCCGAAGGCGATCAACTCCATCATGTGGCGGGTCGGCCTCTTCTACGTCGGCTCCGTGGTGCTCCTCTCCCTGCTGCTGCCGTACACCGCCTACACCGGTGACCAGAGCCCGTTCGTCACCGTCCTCAACAAGCTGGGCATCCCCGGCGCCGCCAGCGTCATGAACCTCGTCGTGCTCACCGCGGCCCTCTCCAGCCTCAACTCCGGTCTCTACTCCACCGGCCGCATCCTGCGCTCCATGTCGGTAGCGGGCTCCGCGCCGAAGTTCACCGGCGTGATGAACAGGGGCGGTGTCCCCTACGGCGGCATCCTGCTCACCGCGGGCTTCGGCGTCGTCGGCGTGTTCCTGAACTACGTCATGCCCGGCAAGGCGTTCGAACTCGTGCTGAACTTCGCCTCGATCGGCATCATCGGCACCTGGGGCATGATCATGGTCTGCTCGCTGCTGTTCGTGAACCGCGCGGGCCAGGGCCGGCTCACCCGCCCCGCGTACCGGCTTCCCTGGGCCCCCTGGACCCAGATCGCCACCCTGGCCTTCCTCGCCTGCGTCCTCGTCCTCATGTGGCTGGAGGGCGGCATCGGCCGCACCACCGTCGAGTGCCTCCCGCTGATCGCGCTCGCCCTCGTCGGCGGCTGGTATGCCGTCCGCAGCCGGGTCCGGCGCATCGCCGCCGGGCGCCGGGCGCCCTGACGCCTCCGGGCCCGGCACACACCGCGCGGACGGGGCGCCCCGCCGTAACCGTGATCCACGGCGGGGCCGCCCCGCCCCGCCCGGAGCCGGGACCGCCGGGCCCCGACGACGGGTTTCCGCACCGGCGGACGCCGCCCGCCCGCGCCCCTCCCGCAGCGGCAGCCCCCGCCGCACGCCATAGTGGGTGGCGACATCCGCCGCGCGACGAAGGGCAGGTCCGGCAATGCCGCAGCAGGTGCAGGGTGTGGTCGCACCCGGGAAGAACGAGCCGGTACGGGTCGGGACGGTCGTCGTCCCCGACCCGGGACCGGGGGAGGCCGTGGTGAAGGTGCAGGCGTGCGGGGTCTGCCACACCGATCTGCACTACAAGCAGGGCGGCATCAACGACGACTTCCCGTTCCTCCTCGGACACGAGGCGGCCGGCGTCGTCGAGTCCGTCGGCGACGGGGTGACCGAGGTCGAGCCCGGGGACTACGTGGTCCTCAACTGGCGCGCCGTGTGCGGCCGCTGCCGCGCCTGCCGCCGGGGACGCCCGTGGTACTGCTTCGACACCCACAACGCCCGGCAGAAGATGACCCTCACGGACGGCACCGAACTGTCGCCCGCCCTGGGCATCGGCGCGTTCGCCGAGAAGACCCTCGTCGCCGCCGGCCAGTGCACCAAGGTCGACCCGGCGATCTCCCCGGCCGCCGCGGGCCTGCTCGGCTGCGGCGTGATGGCCGGCATCGGGGCCGCCGTCAACACCGGCCGGGTCGGCCGGGGCGACTCCGTCGCCGTCATCGGCTGCGGCGGTGTCGGCGACGGGGCCGTCATGGGCGCCCGGCTGGCCGGCGCCACCACGATCATCGCCGTCGACGTCGACGACCGGAAGCTCGAGACCGCGCGGACGATGGGCGCCACCCATACCGTCAACTCCCGCACCGGCGACCCCGTGGCAGCCGTCCGCGAACTGACCGGCGGCTTCGGCGCGGACGTCGTGATCGACGCCGTCGGCCGACCCGAGACCTACCGGCAGGCCTTCTACGCCCGCGACCTCGCCGGCACCCTCGTCCTCGTCGGCGTCCCCACCCCCGACATGAAGCTGGACCTCCCGCTCCTCGACGTCTTCGGCCGGGGCGGGGCGCTCAAGTCCTCCTGGTACGGGGACTGCCTGCCGTCCCGCGACTTCCCCATGCTCGTCGACCTGCACCTCCAGGGGCGCATCGACCTCGACGCGTTCGTCACCGAGACCATCGGGCTCGGCGACGTGGAGCAGGCCTTCGCCCGGATGCACGCCGGCGACGTGCTCCGCTCGGTGGTGGTCCTGTGACCGCGCGTGTCGACCTGCTGGTCACCTCCGGCACCTTCTCCCTGGACGGCGGCACCTGGGACGTCGACAACAACGTCTGGATCGTCGGCGACGACGAGGAGGCGATCGTCGTCGACGCCGCCCACGACGCCGACGCGATCATCGCCGCCCTCGGCGGCCGGACGCTGCGGGCCGTCGTCTGCACCCACGCGCACAACGACCACATCGACGCGGCCCCGGCACTCGCCGACGCCACCGGCGCGCCGGTGCTGCTGCACCCGGACGACCTCCCCCTGTGGAAGCGGACCCATCCCGGCCGCGCCCCCGACGGCGAACTCGCCGACGGGCAGACCCTGACCGTCGCCGGCGTCACGCTGACCGTCCTGCACACCCCCGGCCACGCACCCGGCGCGGTCTGCCTCCACGCCCCCGAACTGGTCACCGTCCTCACCGGGGACACCCTCTTCCGGGGCGGCCCGGGAGCGACCGGCCGGTCGTTCTCCGACTTCCCGACGATCATCGACTCGATCCGCGGCAGGCTGCTCACGCTTCCCCCGCGGACACTGGTCCGCCCGGGGCACGGCGGGACGACCACGATCGGCGCCGAGGCGCCGCACCTTCAGGAGTGGATCGACCGCGGCCACTGAGCCAGCCGCCTCCGGCTGGTGAAGAGCCGCCGCTCACCGGTGAAGGGATCGGTGAACTCCAGCACCCGCGCCAGCAGTTGCAGGGGACGGGAGAAGTCCTCCGGCCCCTCGGGGAGCACCGCGGGATACAGCGGGTCGTTCAGGATCGGCAGCCCGGCGCCGTTCATGTGCACCCGCAGCTGATGGGTACGGCCGGTGGCCGGCAGCAGCCGGTACCGGCCGTACCCGCCCCGCCGCTCCAGCAGCTCGATCCGGCTCTCGCTGTTCGGCTCGCCCGGCACCACCCGGGCAGCGGGCACCCCGCGCTCCTTCTCGATGCGGCTGCGTACCGTCACGGGCAGCGCGACCCCCGGGTCGTACGGGGCCACCGCCTCGTACTCCTTGCGCACCCGGCGGTCGCGGAACAGCGCCTGGTAGGCGCCCCGGTCCCGGGGCCGTACGACGAACAGCACGAGCCCCGCCGTGAGCCGGTCCAGCCGGTGCGCCGGCTGGAGCGCGGGCAGCCCCAGCTCGCGCCGCAGCCGGGCCTGCGCGGTCTCCGTGATGTGGCTGCCGCGCGGCGTGGTCGCCAGGAAGTGCGGCTTGTCGGCGATCACCAGCCGTTCGTCGCGGTGGAGGATCCCGACCTCGAACGGCACCGGGACCTCGGGCGCGAAGTCGCGGTGGAACCAGACGCGGCCCCCCGCGGTGTAGGGCTCGTCCGCGGCGAGGGGGCCGTCCGTGCCGACGAACCGCCCGTCCCTCAACATGGCGTCCACCCGCTCGGCGCCGACCCTCCCGGCGAAACGGTGGACGAGATGGTCCCGCACGGTGGGCCACGCCCCGTCCGGGTCCGCGGGCAGCCGGAGCCGCACCGGGTCGATCCCGTCCCGCTGCGGCAGCGGAGCCACCGCCGCCGCCCGTCGACGTCCCACAGCTCCCGCACCTCGTCCCGCACCGGCCGGGGCGCAACCCCGGCGCCAACAAAGAACCGCAGCTCAGCCCGCCTTCTCCGAGGATGTCCCAGGGAGAGGCGACCTCCCTTCGGGCACCGGCCGCGAGCGCTCCGGCACCGCCCGGGTGAACGCCGGGCGAACACTCGCCGGAACGCCCGGTCCGGGAGCCACTCCTCTTCCCGGTACATCCCGGCACACCCGGCAGTTCCCGATAGTTCCGCGCAGTTCCAGCCGGTTCCCGCCGGCTGTTCCGGAGCCGCCGGGACCACCGGCCGGCACCCGCCCGCCGCCACGCCAAGTCTGCACGGAGACACGCGCGGCCCGGAAGCGAGGGAGGGCCGGAGGCGGGGGAGGGCCGGCGAGACGGGCCCGGAACGCTCTCCTCCCCACGGGCGCACGGGGCTGGCCCGGACCCCTGACCGGGGGAACCTGCCGCCACGCCCTTGCACCGGAGTCCAGCGGCCGGATCGCATCGCACAGAGGCGGCTCGCGCCGTACCAGGCGGGGCACGCCCCAGCCGCGGAAACAGAGAAACCCCACATGAAGTGGGGTACCCGCCGGTGTCCGAGGGGGGACGTGAACTCTCCTCCCGGGCACCAGCCCCCAACCGCTCTGACCTGGGGAAGCGCCCGCTGCTCACGCTTGATTTCGGCGGGCGTCTCTCCTGTTCTTTCCTGCTGTTCCAGGGACGGAATCCCTTCACCTCACGTTCGGGATGGTCCCGCACACGGGCGCTGACCTGATGCTCTGGGTCGTCGACCAGCTTCGGGCGTCCCTCGCGCTTCGCAGGGACATCCCGCGCTTCGGCTCGCTGACGGAACAGTCGGACTTCACCGACGCCGTGCGCCGTGAAGTGGCCGACATGATGGCGGACCCCCGCCTCGTGGAGCGGTGGGCAGAGTCGATCGACATGACGGAGCTGGGCCACGCGATTCCGTCCCTACCCTACGTGGACGGCATCCCCGCACGGGGGGAGATCACAGTCAAGCTCACCGCTCCGAGGGGCCGCCTGACGGCGAACCGCGAACAGGGCACGGTCACCTTCTCGGCGGCTGGTACCGCTTGGGACTTCGCTGAGTCCGCCGCGCCCGCGCTGGGCACGCTGCTGAGCAACCAGCCGACCACGCTCGGCGAACTCGCCGACTCCGCCGGACTGGAGGTCAAGGACGTGGCCGAACTGGTCTCCGCCCTCATCGACGGCCACGCCGTCGCAGTCGTGGGGACGGCACTGTGACCACCGCGCTCTCCCTGGGGACATACCGCGTGCGTGCCGTCAGCCAGGCGGCACGCACCGCCCTGGCCGCCGGCAGTCCCTGGGTGGACACGGCACCCAACTACGCGCTTGGTCGGGCGCATGAGGAACTGCGCCCGGTTCTCGGTGAGTACCCGACCGTGCGGGTAGCCACGAAGACGGGGTTCCTGACGGAGGAGCAAGGCCGCACCGCCCTGGCTGAGGGCGTACTCACCCGGGAGGAGGCGGCCGGTAGGCACTGCCTTGAGCGGGGCTTCGTCCGCTGGCAGACGGAGCGGTCGGTGGCCGCGCTCGGCCGCGTGGACCTGGTGTTCGTGCACAACCCGGAGCACCACGGTCACGGCCGTGACCGTGCCGCTCTGCACGGGCGTGTGCGGGAAGCCTTCACGGCGCTGGAGGAGTTCGTCCATGCGGGCAGGATCGGCGGGTACGGCGTCGCCACCTGGTCGGGCCTGACCTCCGGAGCGTTCAGCGTTCCCGAGTTGCTCGCGCTCGCCCGGCATGCTGCCGGTTCCGCCGAGCATCACTTCACGGGCTTGCAGATGCCCGTCAGCCTGATCATGGATGCTTCGCTCACACAGGCCCTGAACGGCGGCGGACCACTGGTGCGGGCGAAGGAGGCGGGACTGATCACGTTCGGCTCCGCGCCCCTGCACGGCGGCGCACTCCTTGACGCCATGACACCCGAACTGGTGAACCTCATCCGCCCCGGCCTGTCGGCCGCAGCCGCTGCCCTGCTGGCCGCCGGCTCGTGCCCTGGCCTCGATGTCGTCCTCACCTCCGCGAGCAGCCGCGAGCACTGGGACGATGTGGCCAAGGCTCTGGCTGCGCCGCTGACGGCCGAGGAACTCAGGAGGGTGACGGATGAACTCGCCGGTGAATGAGGAGGTGCAGGCCCTGATGGAGGCCGCCCACGACCGGGCGGCCAAGGCGCTGGGCCTCACCTGCACGGGGCCGCTGGCGTGGGGCTTCCTCGGTGTCACCCTCGGGCGCCGAGCGGGGGACCGGTGGCTGCGGGTGAGCCGGACGGCGAAGAGGAACGCGGGCAGGAAGGCGGGGGAAGGCACGGTCGGTGCCTCGGAGCTGCTGCCTGACGGAGTGCCCCGCCCCCACCTGCACGCGGTGCATGACTGGACTGACGGCGAGTGGGCCTTCGAGTCGGCAGTCCAGGACTACCTCACGCAACCCGTCGTGTCCCCGGACCGGGCCGACATCGACCACGACCCGGGGTTGCCCGACGATTGGTGGGCTGACCTTCGCCAAGCCCTTGCCCTCCTGGCTGAAGCGGAGGGAGCGAAGGCAACCGTGCGGGACGGGTGGATCGAACGAGCCTTTCCCCAGTTCCTCGGCGTCCCGGCCCCCGCCAGGGTGGAGCGGGTGACCGGGCACGGTGACCTGCACTGGGGCAACCTCACCGCCGCGCCCCTGTGCCTGCTGGACTGGGAGCGGTGGGGACGGGTGCCCTTCGGCTATGACGCGGGTCTCCTCCACGCGAACAGCTTGCTCGTGCCCGACGTAGCGGCCCGCGTCCGACAGGAGTTCGCCCCGATCCTCGACACCCCGGCCGGCCGAATCGGGGAGCTCGCGGCCCTGGCGGAGATGCTGCAAGCCGTAGCCCGTGGCTGGTACCCCGACCTTGCGCCCCGCCTCGTGGCCCGTGCAGAGGCGCTCACCGGAGTGCGCCCGCCGGTCCCGGTGCACTCCGAGGTGAGCGCCTGACCGTGCCCCTGTGCGCCTGCCTCAGGCGCTCTCACCGATGTGCCGGTACAAGGTGGGTGGCACGGGAGATCCCCAGCGCCTTGGCGATGGCCGTGACGCTCTCTCCCTTGGCGTGCCGGGCAGGGGCTAGCGCCTTCTCCAGTTCCGGCCGCTCCTTCACACGGGTACTGATCTTCTCCGAGAACACCCTCGTGCAGTCGGCACGGGCCGGCATGTCCAACTGGCTCTGCAATCCCTGCCCAACGGTGCTGCACCGGGCACAGCCCGGTCGTGTTGCCGCGCCGGCACGGCTTCGGCCACCACGGGCACGGGCTCACCCTGCACCGATCGCTTACCGGGGTTGCGGTCGGCCGGGGCCTTCACGGTGAGTTCCGCCTTGAGAGACGGCACGGGGGCGAAGCGGCCCGTGCGGTGGTTGGCTGCCACCTTGCCCGCTCCCGTCCGGCGGCCGGACCAGAGGCCGCCACTGAGGAGGTGCGACACATCATCCCAGGTCACAGCGTTGCAGTGACACAGGACAACTGTCGTTGAGCCCCTGATCGACAGGCCTCCTGGGTCGCTGCCCCGATCGACCGACACACCACACGTGTCGGCTGGAGCCTGAAGCGCTTGGGCGGGCGGATGCCGCGCTCGCCGCACGTCCTGTCCCCGATGCCCCTCTGAATCCGGTAGTCCGGCAGTACGAGGCATCGGCGGTTCGACTCCGCCTCGATGAGGCCCCGCTCCTTCGCTCGGCGCACAGGGTTGTTCACGGCGTCCTCGCCCGGCACGGTGCCGTACCCGTCGGCCAGGATCTTGTTCAGCTCACCCGGCGGTAACTCGGCGTGCCCGATCCGGGCTCGCCCACCCCATGGCCGCGTACTCGACACGGTGGCGGTGTGCGAAGCGCGGGTCTCTTCCCCGCCGCTTGTACTCCTCCTGGGACACAGCGGCGAAGTCGCCTGCGAACTGGAACGGCATGCGTCCCACGCGGACACTCCCCTTTCCGAGTGGCGCTGGATGTGCCGGGGACGCCCGCCGGACGGCGGGACATGCGCCTCCCTCCTTGAGGCGGTGAATGGTCGTCGCCGTCAGGGGCCGCTCGGCCCTCCCGCTCGATCCACCGGTCCACCTCCGAGGGGCGGAAGCGGAGGTGGCCGCCGATCCTGCAGGCGGGGAAGCCGTGTGGCAACCGGGCGTGTGACGGAGGGCCGACCCACCACTGCCTTCGGGGCGCCCCGCTGTGGACCTCGTACGCGGCCACCTCTTCCCGCCGCGATAGCGCGGTACGGAGGCGTCGCGCTGGGGGAGCGAGGAAGCCGGCTGCTTCGAGCGCCAGCCGTCTCGGCCTGTCATCCCTGGGCTGACCAGGAGATTCGCTCGGCTGTTGGTCACGTGGTTGGTCACGCCACAGCCGGAGAAACAGAAAACCCCAGATCAACTGGGGTTTCTGCTGGTGTCCGAGGGGGGACTTGAACCCCCACGCCCGATAAAGGGCACTAGCACCTCAAGCTAGCGCGTCTGCCATTCCGCCACCCGGACAAGGTGTCTGTCTCCCGGCCGCAGGCCGTTCCGACGTGGAAAACCATAGCAAACATTCGAGGTGCCCGATCACCCCCCTGCCCCCGGCCGCGGAGGCCTCCCGGGGCCCGTTCGTGCCGCAGGCGTGGCGTCCGGCGCCGCTCTTGGGGCGAGGCCCCCGGCAGGGGAGGATGTGGAGGACCACCAGTGCGACAGCGGGAGGAACAGCGTGAGCGAGACGGACACCGCCCGGAGGGTCTCCGGCGAGGACGAGGTCGTCGACCTCTGTCGCGATCTGATCCGGATCGACACCAGCAACTACGGCGACCACTCGGGGCCGGGCGAGCGCGCGGCCGCCGAGTACGTGGCGGAGAAGCTCGCCGAGGTCGGTCTCGAGCCCCGGATCATCGAGTCGCACCCGGGCAGAGCCTCCACCGTGGCCCGGATCGAGGGCGAGGACCCCTCGCGCCCGGCACTGCTCGTCCACGGCCACACCGACGTCGTACCGGCCGACGCGGGCGACTGGACCCACCACCCCTTCTCCGGCGAGATCGCCGACGGCTGCGTCTGGGGCCGGGGCGCGGTGGACATGAAGGACATGGACGCGATGACCCTCGCCGTCGTGCGCGACCGGCTGCGCAGCGGCCGCCGGCCTCCGCGCGACGTGGTGCTGGCGTTCCTCGCGGACGAGGAGGCGGGGGGGACATACGGCGCCCGCCACCTCGTCGACCGGCACCCCGACCTGTTCGAGGGCGTCACCGAGGCTGTCGGGGAGGTCGGCGGCTTCTCCTTCACCGTCAACGAGAACCTGCGTCTCTACCTCGTCGAGACGGCCCAGAAGGGCATGCACTGGATGCGGCTCACGGTCGAGGGCACCGCCGGGCACGGGTCCATGACGAACAACGACAACGCCATCACCGAGCTGTGCGAGGCCGTCGGCCGCCTGGGCCGGCACACCTGGCCGGTGAGGGTGACCAAGACCGTGCGGTCCTTCCTGGACGAGCTCTCGGATGCGCTGGGCACCCCGCTCGACCCCGAGGACATGGAGGCGACCCTCGCCAAGCTCGGCGGCATCGCCAAGATGGTCGGGGCCACACTCCGCAACTCCGCCGCGCCCACCATGCTGGGCGCCGGCTACAAGGTGAACGTCATTCCCGGTCAGGCGGCCGCGCACGTGGACGGGCGCTTTCTGCCCGGTCACGAGGAGGAGTTCCTCGCCGATCTCGACCGGATCCTCGGCCCCCGGGTCCGCCGCGAGGACGTCCACGCCGACAAGGCGCTGGAGACGAGCTTCGACGGCGACCTCGTGGACGCCATGCAGTCGGCCCTCCGGGCCGAGGACCCGATCGCCCGGGCCGTGCCCTACATGCTCTCCGGCGGTACGGACGCCAAGTCCTTCGACGCCCTCGGCATCCGCTGCTTCGGCTTCGCGCCGCTGAAGCTGCCGCCGGAGCTGGACTTCGCGGGGATGTTCCACGGTGTGGACGAGCGTGTCCCGGTGGACGGCCTGAAGTTCGGTGTGCGGGTGCTGGACCGCTTCCTCGACGCGAGCTGAGCCTGCGGTGCCTGCCCGGTCGTCCGGGGTCCCACCGCGGTGCGGGCCCCGCGTCCGGCCTCGCGTCCGGCGCACGCCGGTCGCCCGGGCAGGGGACGTCTTGCGGAAACGTGACGCCGACATTCGTCCGCGCGTGCGTATCGGACTGAGAAGAGTGAATGGGCTCATACGCTAGTAGCCCCATTAGCTCCTCCTCGTTACAGGTGTGCGGTCCGCAGTTGGGATCGCATTGCCAACGAGGAGGAATAATGATCAAGAAGGTCGTCGCCGTTGCGGCTGCCACTGGTGGCCTGGTTCTCGCGGGTGCGGGCATGGCCCTCGCCGACTCCGGTGCCCAGGGTGCCGCCGTGAACTCGCCCGGCGTGCTCTCGGGCAATCTCGTGCAGGTGCCCGTCCACGTGCCGGTGAACGTCTGCGGCAACACGGTATCCGTTATCGGTCTGCTGAACCCGGCCTTCGGCAACGTCTGCGTCAACGACTGACGTTGCGTCTCGCCCCTGTGAGGGACTGACCGGCGGCCCCGGAGCGTACGCCGTGCGCTCCGGGACCGCCCGCATCGACCCCGCTCCCGGGCACCGCGCCCGGGGCAGTCCGGAAGTCAGAAGGCAGGAACCAGCTATGCGACAGGTCACGCGCAAGGGCCTGATCACCGTGGCGGCCGCGGGCGGCGTGCTCGTCCTCGGCGGCGGCAACGCTCACGCGCACGGAGGCTCGGGCGCCCACGGCGGCGCCTCCGACTCCCCGGGCGTGCTCTCCGGGAACTCGGTCCAGGTGCCGGTCCACGTGCCGGTCAACGCCTGCGGCAACACCGTCGACGTCATCGGCGCGCTGAACCCCGCGTTCGGCAACAGGTGCGCCAACACGTCGCAGAACGGGGGCGGTGCGCACGCGGAGGGCGGCGCCTCGGACTCTCCAGGCGTGGCTTCCGGTAACAGTGTCCAAGCGCCTGTCCATGTGCCCGTGAACGTCTGCGGGAACAGCGTCGACGTCATCGGCGCGCTGAACCCCGCGTTCGGCAACGAGTGCCGCAACGGGGACGACGGGAACAACCCGGAGGAGCCCGGTGAGCCTGAGGAGCCGGGAGAGCCCGGTGAGCCTGGTGAACCTGAGGAGCCGGGAGAGCCCGGAGAGCCGGGGACGCCTGGTGAACCTGAGGAGCCGGGGGAGCCGGGGGAGCCGGGAGAGCCCGGAGAGCCCGGAGAGCCGGGGACGCCGGGCGCTCCGGCCGAGCCCACCGCTCCGAACACCCCGGGCACCGACACCGCCGCACCGCCCAGGGCTACCGAGGAACTCGCCCGAACCGGCGCCGGCTCGCTCGGGCTGGGGGCCTCCGCGGCCGCCGGTCTGCTGCTCGGCGGAGCGGTCCTCTACCGCAGGGCTCGGGCCTCCGCGTGACTGAGCGACCACGCAACGGAGCGGGCTCGCGACCGCGAACCGCTCCGTACTGTGTGCGACGGGCGTTCACCAGGTGGCACGGACCTGGCGGATGATGCGACGGCGCAGCCGTACGCGGCGGCTGCCGTCACGGAGCAGAGTCAGCCTGTCCAACTCCCAGTGTCCGTACTCGGCATGGTCGGTCAGCAGACGGGTGGCCTCTCTGCGAGAGACCCCACGAGGCACGTGCACGTCGACAAATTCGTATTCCGGCATCGCATCTATTGTGCGGGCATGGGCCGAGTACGGATAGCGTCTGCACTATGTCTGATGCTTCCGCTCCTGCGCAGCCCACGGCTGCCGAGGTCCGCGCCGCCGCCGAGGCGGTCAAAGCCGCGCTGGACCGCCACCTCGAAGCGGTCGAACGCCGCACGGGAGAGGACGACCCGGCGGTGTACGCGGCCTTCAACGCCCTTGCCGCCGCGGCCGAGGCGTATGACGAGCGCCTCTACGACCGCTACGACGAAGTCACTCCGTTCGAGATCCCCGGTGCGGACGACTCGATGCCGCCTTACACGGGACCGGACGAACCGAATGCGCTGAGCGTCCTGATCCGCCGCGACTACGCCGTCGTGGAGCCGCAGCGGCTGCTGGCACAGGCCCAGCGGATCGCGGACCTCGATCGGGACGAGACCGCGGACGACACGTCCGCGGCCGTCGTGGGAGCCAGCGTGCATGCCGCGCTCGGGGTGCTGTTCGGCGAGTTCGAGCCGGACGAGATCGCGTCGAGGCACAAGGAGTTCGGTTTGGAGGAGGGCGACTCCACGTTGTGGGTCTCCGCCGCCGACGAACTGCCCGAGCCCGGCGAATGGCTCAGCACACCCTTCGACCAGGCTGATCCGGAGCGCGTGGTCTGCCGCTTCGACGTCAGCGCCGTCTTCGACGAGGAGGACCTGGGCGAGGGCCCGGGCGACCTCCACTCCGCTTAGCGGGAACCGCTCGGAACGCGCTGACAGGCGCCCTGTGAGGACCGGAGGATCCGGTCCTCACAGGGCGCCTCGCCTTGTCCCGGCGCCGCCGCTCGCGGGCTGCGGGACGGGCCGCACCGAAGACATGGGAGGTGGTGCGGGGAGGCCGTCCGGCGGGATCCCGGCGGGCCCCGGGCCGGGAAGGCCGTCCGGCGGCAACCGGCGAGCCGGCAGCGGAGGTGTCCGGCCGTCCGCTGCCGCCGCGAACCGGCGACGGCTGCCCCCGCCGCACACCACGGGCTCCGGGCCCCTGCCCCTGCCCAAGCCCCGGGCCGGGACAGAGGCCGGGACAGGGCCGTGGACGGCCGGGGAGCCGTCGCCCGCCCGGGGCGCGAGCGGCTGCGGCGTCGCCGCCGTGCGGCCGAGGCGGTTGCGCGCCGCCCGGCGCAGAGCCTCGCGCCGGCGCGGCGCCGCAACGGGGGGCAGCCCCGCTCAGGCGGGGGCGGCCTCCGCCCCGCCGGGTCGGAGCAGACTCTCCAGCAGGGGGCGCAGCCGTGTCGTCCTGGCCTCGGACGGGATGTCGGCCACCGCGCGCGGCAGGGCCTGCTCCACGCCGTGGACCACGGACAGATGGCGCTCACCGCGGCTGAACGCGGTGTAGACCCAGGGGCGGTTCAGGCCCTGCGCCGCGTCTCCCGGCAGCACCACGACGACCGCCGGCCAGCGCATTCCGGCCGCCTGGTGCGCGGTGAGCGCCCAGCCGTGCCGCAGGACCGAGCCCACCCGGTCCCGGGGGACGACGACGGCCGAGCCCTCGCAGTCGACGCGAAGACCCCCCGCCTCGGCCGAGACCACCGTGCCGGCCAGGGTCAGCCCGGGGGCGGGGGAGTAGGCGACGCGGTCGGCCGGGTCGAAGCCGCCGAAGCGGCCGGGGCCGGGGTTGAACCGCTCCTTGAACGCGGCGTTCAGCGCCCTCGTGCCCGCGGAGCCGCCGTGGCCGACGGTGATGACCTGGGTCTCGGCCGACGGCACCCCGATCGCCCTCGGTACCGAGTCGGCGACCAGCTGGACCGCACGGTGCACGGCCTCGCCCGCGTCCCGAACCGGGACGATCACCACCTCCTTGCCGGGGGCGTCGACCCGAGCGAGTTCGCCGACGCCGACCCCCGAGACCAGCTCGCCCAGCGGCCCGGGATCGGGTGTGCGGGAGGCGACGACCGGGCACACCCGCGCGGCCAGCACGTCGGCGAACACCCGCCCCGCGCCCGCGGACCACAGCACCCCCGGGTCCCCGCTCAGCACCAGCCGGCAACCGTCCGGCAGGGACTCCACCAGTGCGGCCGCGGTCTCGACGTCGAGCTGCGGCGAGTCGAGGACCGCTAGCAGATCCACGGCCAGCGCGCCGTCGTCGTCCCGGCCCGGTCCCTCCGCACCGGAGAGCAAGCCCCGCACCGTGACCGCTTCGGCCCCGATCCTCCGTCGGCCGTTGTCACTGTGCACCGCGGCGACCGCCCGCAGGCCCAGGGCGCGGACGGCCGAAACCAGGGCGGCCGGCTCGCCGCGGGCCGTCTCGCCGCCGGTGTGCGCGACCAGGCCGTGCCCGGCGGCGGCACGGATCAGTTCCGCGGCCGACGGTGAACCCGCCGCACCGGCCGCGGCCTCCCAGGACGCCGGTTGCGCGGTCCTGACCAGCCGGGCGAGACCGTCCGCGAGGCTCTCCTCGGCGAGGGCGTACCGGTCCAGGCCGAGGAGGACCGGGACCGGCCCCGGCCCGGCCGCCTCCTCCGCCTCCGGTGCCCCGTGCCCGTCGTCCGCTCCGGTGTCCTCGGCCTGCGCCGGCTCCGCGGCGTCGTCGACGCCGTCCTGGAAGACCAGCACGGCCCCCTCCGCCACGGCGTGCCGCAACGCCTCGTCCGGTTCCGGCACGGAGTGCCCGGCGAGCGCCGTGCGCACCGCCGCGGACTCCAGGGCCGTATGACCCCTGAGCGCGGCGCGCTCCAGCAGCCAGCCGACCAGTGCAGCGGCCCGCCGTCCGTCGTCCGGCCGGCACTCCGCGCCGAGCAGTGCCCGGGCGAAACCGTCCGCCTGCTCCGGTTGCACCCCGGGCACCGCCAGCAGCCGCCAGGGGTCCGCCCGGAGCGCGTCGGCGGCCTGCTCCCCCAGCACATCGGCGACCCGCGCGGCCAGACCCTCAGGCGCACCGCCCGACACGAGCACCTCCAGAACGGCCGTCACCGTGCCCGGGCCGACCTGCCGCCGGGCGGGCTCGGGCGCCGGCACCCGCGGCCGCTTCGGCTCGGTCACGGACGTCGGGGCCGGTTTCCTCGGTGCGGCGGAAGCCTCGAAGAACGTGCCCGACGGGCTGGCGCCGCTCTCCACCGCCCGCACTGCCGCCAGCAGATCGGCCGCGGTGCCGCTCAGCTTTCCGCCGGCCTCGATCGGCCCCGACTTCCCGGCCTTGCGCTTCTCGATCCGAGACCGCAGCTCCTGCTGCGCGGCCAGCTCCGCCTGCGCCTCGGACGGCTCGCCGCCCCCGGAGCCATCGCCCTGGGGCGCGCCGGACGGCTCGCCGCCGGACGGCCCGGTTTCGGCTCCGCCTCCGGTTTCTGGGCTCATCGGCGGCCCGGTTTCGGCTCCGCCTCCGGTTTCTGGGCTCATCGGCGGCCCGGTTTCGGCTCCGCCTCCGGTTTCTGGGCTCATCGGCGGCCCGGTTTCGGCTCCGCCTCCGGTTTCTGGGCTCATCGGCGGCCCGGTTTCGCCCCCCGCCCCACCGGCGTCGGCGGCCTCTCCGCTCGCGCCGCCGCCGGGCGCCCGGTCCGGGGCCCTCCCGGTACGGCTCGCGGCCGCCGCGGTGGCAGCTCTGCCCGCCGCGGGGTCCTCGGTGCAGCCGCCGTCCCCGGCCGGCGGGAACCCGCGCTCCGCCTCCGGCCCGGAACCCCCGGCCGCGGAGTCCTGGGCCGGGGAGTCCCCGGCCGCGGAGTCCCGGGCCGCGGAGTCCCGGGCCGCCGGGTCGTCCTCGGCGGGGGTGCCGGGGCTCGCCCCGGGAAGCGCAGTCACAGCGTGCTCCAGTCCTGGTCGGGATAGCGGTGCACGGGCGCCGACACGTCGTCCAGAGCCCGGCTGATCTCGTCAGGAAGACTAAGACCCTCCACTGACAACGCCTGCGTGAGCTGCTGCGCGTTGCGGGCACCGACGATCGGCGCCGCCACGCCCGGCCGGTCGCGGACCCAGGCGAGGGCCACTTCGAGCGGGCTCGCCGCCAGCCCGTCGGCGGCGGTGGCGACCGCCTCCACGATGCGTGTCGCCGACTCGTCCAGATAGGGCTCCACAAAGGCCGCCAGCTGCTCCGACGCCCCGCGCGAGTCGGCCGGCGTCGCGTGCCGGTACTTGCCCGTGAGCACCCCCCTGCCGAGCGGGGAGGACGGCAGCAGCCCCACACCGAGGTCCAGCGCCGCGGGCAGCACCTCCCGCTCGACGCCGCGCTGCAGCAGTGAGTACTCCAGTTGCGTACCGGCGAGGCGGGTCCGTGTGTCCGGCGCCGCGAGCTGCCAGGTGGCGGCCCTGGCCAGCTGCCAGCCGCAGAAGCCCGAGACGCCCGCGTAGCGCGCCCGGCCGCTGCCCACCGCGATGTCCAGTGCCCGGAGCGTCTCCTCCAGCGGTGTATGCGGATCGAATCCGTGCACCTGCCAGAGATCCACGTAGTCGGTCCCCAGCCGCTCCAGCGAGGCGTCGAGGGCCGCCAGCAGATGGCCGCGGGAGCCGTCGTACCGCCGCACCGGGTCGAGGACGCTGCCGGCCTTGGTGGCGATCACCAGGTCGCGCCGCGGGACCAGCCGCTCCACGAGCTGGCCGAGCAGGTACTCCGCCTCGCCGCCGCCGTAGACATCCGCCGTGTCGACCAGCGTGCCGCCGGCGTTCCAGAAGGCCTTCAACTGGTCCGCGGCGTCGTGCTCGCCGGTGTCCCGCCCCCAAGTGAGGGTGCCGAGCCCGATCCGGGACACGCGCAGTCCGGTACGGCCGAGATGCCTCTGCTCCATGGGCGCGAGATTACTGGCCACGGCCCCACCCGGAGCGACCCTGTGGACAACTCGCCCGCGAAGCCGTCGCCCGCCCACCCCTGCCGCGACGCCGCTGCCCGCGCTAGAGTCCCGACCCAGGACATTACTCATCGGTAAATCATTGCGTCAGAACTGGTTTCAACACATCAGAAGCAGTGCGGAGCGGTAAGGGGATCGGTATGAGGCTGGGCATCAACCTCGGCTACTGGGGCGCGGGCATGGACGGCGACAACCTCGCCGTGGCCCAGGAGGCGGACCGCCTCGGATACGACGTCTGCTGGGCGGCCGAAGCCTACGGCTCCGACGCGCCGACCGTGCTGTCCTGGGTCGCCGCGCAGACCGAGCGGATCGACGTCGGCTCCGCGATCCTGCAGATCCCCGCCCGCCAGCCGGCGATGACGGCGATGACCGCCGCCACTCTGGACTCGCTCTCCGGCGGGCGCTTCCGCCTCGGTCTCGGCGTCTCGGGCCCGCAGGTGTCGGAGGGCTGGTACGGCGTCAGGTTCGACAAGCCCCTGGCCCGCACCCGCGAGTACGTCGAGATCGTCCGCAAGGCCATGACCCGCGAGCGCCTGTCCTACGAGGGCGAGCACTGGACCCTTCCGCTCCCCGGCGGTCCGGGCAAGCCCATCAGGCTGACCGTCCACCCCGAGCGCGAGCGCATCCCGCTGTACATCGCCGCCATCGGCCCGAAGAACCTCGAGCAGACGGGCGAGATCGCCGACGGGGCGCTGCTGATCTTCCCGTCCCCCGACCACCTCGAGGACACCGCGGTCCGGTACATCCGCGAGGGGCGGGAGAAGGCCGGCAAGACGATGGACGGCTTCGACGTCTGCCCCACCGTGCCGCTCGCGGTCGGTGACGACGTCCGGGCGCTCGCCGACATGTTCCGCCCGTACACCGCGCTGTACGTGGGCGGCATGGGCAGCCGCAAGCAGAACTTCTACAACCGGCTGGCCCAGCGCATGGGGTACGAGAAGGAGGCCGTGGAGATCCAGGACAAGTACCTCGCGGGGGACAAGGCCGGGGCGGCCGCGGCCGTACCGCACGAGCTGATCGACTCCACCGCCCTGCTCGGCACCGTCGACCGGATCGCGGACCGCATGCGGGCCTACGCCGCCGCCGGGGTGACCACCCTCACCCTCGCTCCCGCCGGCTTCACCCTCGACGAGCGGCTGACCGCCCTGCGGGCCGGCACCGAGGCCCTGGAGCGGGCGGGACTCGCCTGACTCGCCAGGCGTGTTGCGAGGGTCGCTCCCGGCCCGCGAAGCCCGGCACGCACTTCCCCGCCGCCCCTCGGGCACGGGAGGTGCCTCCGCGCTGCGCTGCCGGAGGCATCCGGGTGCGTCCGGTACGGGGACGGCCCTCCGCCTTGCGATCGCAGCACCGGACGCCGCGGACGCAGGGACGCCGCGGGCCCCGCACTGCGGGCGGACGGACGGAGCTGCCTTCACAACGCGCCCTGGAGCCGGATCCGGGGTCGGGAATCCCGGTCGCCGGTCCCGGCCCGTGCGGTGCCGGACATGTCTGCGGCCGTGGTGGGGGCTCGGGGTCATCCCCGCCACGGCCGTCACGAGGTCTAACGCCCTGCCCCGTCCCCGGTCACGCGCGGAACCCTGCGCACCGCCGGCGGGCAGGTGCAAGGGCCGGCGGTGAGTGGGTGACGGGCCGCCGGTGGGCGGGTGGCGGGCGGATCAGCGGTGGGCGGGATACGGGCGACGGGCCGGTGCGGGTGGCCCACGGGTCACCGACCGCTGTGCGCCCGCCCCCTGGCCGCCACCTGTCCGTCCGCCCCCTGCCCGTCGGCGCCCAGGCCGCATAGCCCTCCCGAGTGCCCAATGATCTGTTTGCTCCCCCTTTCGGCGGATTGGTCCAGTTCAGCTGTTGCCTGTCCGTCCCGTCCGCACTTGACTCGTTCTCTGCGGACACCCGTCGCCCACGGGTGCCTCACGGAGGTGGCAGTGATGCTCTCGGCCCGAAGCCTTTTCCAGGAGATCCTCGAGAACGACGATTCCTACCAGCTCTTCTGCTCGATCGCGGCCAGTGGCGAGGCCCAGGGCGGGTGGGAGAACGGCCGTATCGCGGCGCTCGTCCCCGACACCATGCGCGGGCTCGCGCCGAAGATCGCCCGGCACGGCGCCGACGAGGACAAGCACGGCCGGATCTTCAACGCACTGCTGAGGAAGCGGGGCCTGGAACCGGTCGACGTCCCTCCCGAGACCGACTACACGATGCTCCTGGAGAAGCAGGGCATCGGACTGGCGCACGAGAAGCTGCGCCGCGACGAACGGCTCACCGAGCGGGACATCGTGGTCTACCTCTCGCACAGCCGGGTCACCGAGCAACGTGCCGCCGACCAGATGGACATGCTGGTCAAGTGCTTCGGGAACCACCCCGAGGTCGGCAGGGCCGTCAGGCAGATCTGCAACGACGAGGACAACCACCTCGCCTACTGCCACGAGGAACTGCTCCGCCTCGCCGGCACCGGGCACGGCCGGGTCATCCAGGGCACCCTGCGGGAGTGCGCGCTCACCGAGATCGCCGTCCACCGGGACGTCAGCCTCGCGGTCATGTCGCACATGGCGCGGATCCTGAACTGGCCCGGAGCCAAGTCGGCGGCGCTCACGGCCGGTGTCCACGCCGTGTACGCCTTCGAACGCGCCGGTGGCTGGCGGCGCATGGTGACGCTCAGGATGCCCGAGCGGCGTGACGCCCTCGGAGGCCCCGCGACCACGGCCCCCGTCGTCTGAGCCGCCGCGTTCGGGCCCCGGCCGGTACCGTATCGCGGCACCACCGGCACCACCGGCACCACCGGCACCATCAGCACCGCCGGAACCGCCGGAACCGTCCTCAGGGTTCCGGGCGGCCCTCGTGGACCGTCCGGGCCGGTCCCGCCGCGGGGTGCCGGTGCGGCACGCACTGGTCGGAAGTGGGTGTACCGGGGCGATTCGGCAGCGAGGCGAGGTGCCGTGGCTGTCGTCGTGCGCCCGTTGGGGACCGCGGGACAGGCCGTAGGCTGGCCGCCATGGCCACGTTGATCCTCGTACGCCACGGACGTTCCACCGCCAACACCGCGGGGGTGCTCGCCGGCTGGACGCCGGGCGTCGCCCTCGACGAGCGCGGCACCGCGCAGGCGGCGGCCCTGCCCGCCCGGCTCGCCGGGCTGCCCCTCGCGGCCGCGGTCACCAGCCCGCTGGAGCGCTGCCGCCAGACCCTTCAGCCGCTGCTCGACGCACGGCCGGGCCTCCCGCTCCGCAGCGACGACCGGATCGGCGAGTGCCACTACGGAGACTGGTCCGGCCGCAAACTCGAGGAGCTGGCGGGTGAGCCGTTGATGGAGGCCGTCCAGCGCCACCCCGCGGCCGCGGCCTTCCCCGGCGGCGAGTCGATGCGGGCCATGCAGGGCCGGGCCGTCGACGCCGTACGCGACTGGAACGCCCGGATCGAACTGGAGCACGGCGAGGAGGCCGTGTATCTGATGTGCTCCCACGGCGACGTCATCAAAGCGGTGGTGGCGGACGCCCTGGGTATGCACCTCGACCTGTTCCAGCGGATCCACGTCGAACCGTGCTCCCTCACGGCGATCCGCTACACCCGCCTCCGGCCCTTCCTCCTGCGGCTCGGCGACACCGGTGACCTGGGCTCCCTCCGTCCGCGCGGGAACGCGAACGAGCCCCGCGAGGGCGGGAGCGACGGGACGGCGGTGGTCGGCGGCGGCGCGGGCGCACCGTGATCGCCGGGCGCAGTAGGGTGGACGGGCCGAAAGCCGGAAGCCCGCTTCCGGCACCGAAGACCCATGAATCCCTAGGGAGCAGGACGTGACCCGTCAGGTGTTCCTGTACGACCCGCCGGAGCGTTTCGTGGCCGGTACGGTCGGGCTGCCTGGACGTCGTACGTTCTTCCTGCAGGCCTCCGCAGCGGGGCGGGTGACCAGCGTCGCGCTGGAGAAGACCCAGGTGGCCGCGCTCGCCGAGCGGATGGACGAACTGCTCGACGAGGTGGTGCGGCGGACCGGGGGAAACGCCCCGGTCCCGGCCGTCGCCCCCGCGGACGTCGCCGACACAGCTCCCCTGGACGCGCCCGTGGAGGAGGAGTTCAGGGTCGGCACGATGGCGCTGGCCTGGGACGGCGAGGAGCAGCGCATGATCGTCGAGGCCCAGGCGCTGGTGGAACTGGAGGCGGACTCCGACGAGGACCTCGCGGAGGCCGAGGAGCGGCTGCTGCAGGACGAGGAGAACGGTCCGCCGATGCTGCGCGTGCGGCTGAGCGGAGCGCAGGCGAGAGCCTTCGCCAAGCGTGCGCTGGACGTCGTGAACGCGGGAAGACCGCCGTGCCCGCTGTGCAGCCTGCCGCTCGACCCGGAGGGACACGTATGCCCGCGCCAGAACGGATACCGCCGCGGAGCGTGACCGCCCACGACGGAGCCCTGGAACTGCTCACCCGGGGCGAGATCACCGTGCGAGGCCGCATCCGCGAGGCGTCCAACGCGGCGCTGTACTGCTCCGTCGCCCTCGACGGCCGGGAGGCGCACTGCGTCTACAAGCCCGTGGCCGGGGAGCGCCCGCTGTGGGACTTCCCCGACGGGACGCTTGCCCAGCGCGAGGTCGCGGCGTACGAGGTGTCCGAGGCGACGGGGTGGCGGCTGGTGCCGCCCACCGTGCTCCGCGACGGGCCGTACGGGGAGGGCATGTGCCAGATGTGGATCGAGGCCGATCCGGCGCAGTCCCTGCTCGCGCTCGTCGACGGCGACGAACCGGAGGACGGCTGGAAGGCCGTCGGCCTCGCGGAGGTCGGGGAGGGGCGCACGGCGCTCCTGGTGCACGCGGACGATCCGCGGCTGCGCCGGCTCGCCGTACTGGACGCGGTGATCAACAACGGGGACCGCAAGGGGGGCCATCTGCTCCCGGCGCCGGACGGACGCCTGTACGCGATCGACCACGGCGTCACCTTCAACGCGCAGGACCGGCTCAGGACCCTGCTGTGGGGCTGGGCGGGGGAGCCGCTGACGGAAGAGGCCCTCGGGGTCCTGGAGGCACTCGACGCCTCCCTCGACGGCGGGTCGCCGCTGGCCGGGCGGCTGGCCGGACTGATCACCCGGGAGGAGGTGTCCGCCGTGCGGGACCGGGTCCGTGCCCTGCGTAAGAGCGCCCGCCACCCTGAGCCGGCGGGCAACTGGCCCGCGATTCCGTGGCCGCCCGTGTAGTAGGCCCGCGGTACCGGAGTGACCCGGCTCACCGTTCGGCTCGGAAGCCGCCGGTCCCGGATCTGCCGGTCCCGGATCTGCCGGTCCCGGACCCGCTGGATCCGGACCCGTCCGCGGCGGCGGTGTCCGCCCGGCGGCCCGGCCCCCTGCCGACCCCCCTGCCGACCCCCCTGCCGGCCCCCTGCCGGGCCGCAGTCGGCCGACGGGCCCCTTGCCGGACAGCCCTCCCCGCCGCCCGCGTTCCGCGTAATTCAGGGGTCCTGGAGGCGGTAGCTGGGTGAAACAGCTGGTCAGGGCTGTGTCGACTGGAGTGAAAGCCGAAAGTGCCTAGAGACACGATTTCTCTGATCTCCCTGTACTGGCCTGTACTTCTCCCGTATCGTCTGGAGTCGTGTACGTGAGGACGACGAAGCGGGAGAACAAGTCCGGGACGGTCCGGTACCTGCACCTGGCCCACAACGAATGGGACCCGGTCAAGGGCCGGGCGGTGCCGAAGGTCCTGTTCACCTTCGGCCGCGAGGACGAACTCGACCGCGACGCGATCCGGCGGCTGGTCGCGTCACTGTCGCGCCTGCTGGAACCAGGCCAGGCACTGGAAGCGAATGCCGCGCCCGGGCTGGATTTCACCGGCTCGGTCCCGTTCGGCGGCGCCTACGTCCTCGACCACCTGTGGCACCAGTTGAAGATCGACAAGATCGCGGGCCGGGTCGGGCAGCCCAAGCGGGGGCGGCCCCGGGAGATGTCCGCGACCGAGCGGGTGCTGTTCGCGCTGGTCGCCAACCGGGCGCTGGCCCCCTCCTCCAAGCTCGCCGCCGCCGAGTGGATCACCCACGACGTGCATATCGACGCACTGGCCAGCACCGACGACGACGCCTGCTACCGGGCGATGGACTGGCTCCACGAGGTGAAGGACGACCTGGAGAAGCAGGTCTTCGACGAGGTCGCGAACCTGCTGAACCTGGAAGTGGACCTGCTGTTCTTCGACACCACCAGCACCTACTTCGAACTGGAGGAACCCGACGAACCCGTCGCCCGAGACGAGAAAGGCAACCGCCAGGACGCCACCGGCGAAGGCGAGGGCGAGGGCGATCAGGGCCCTGACGGTGCGGACGCGGCCAAGCCGGCGGGGTTCCGCACCCACGGCAAGTCGAAGGACTCCCGCGACGACCTGCCCCAGATCGTGATCGGCATGGCCGTCACCCGCGACGGCATCCCCGTCCGGGTCTGGTCATGGCCCGGCAACGCCTCCGACCAGACCCTGATCCGGCAGGTCAAGGACGACATGCGGGACTGGACCCTCTCCAAGATCGTCTGGGTCGCCGACCGCGGCTTCTCATCCGACCGCAACCGCCGTTACCTGCGCAGCGGCACCGACGCCTACATCATCGGCGAGAAGCTCCGCTCCGGATCACCGGAAGTCAAGCAGGCCCTGTCCCGGCAGGGCCGCTACCAGGACATCACCGGCAACATGCGCGTGAAAGAAGTGCGGATCAGCGACACCGAACGGTTCGTCATCTGCCACAACCCCGAGGCCGCCGACCGCGATCGGCACACACGCGAACAACTCGTCGCCCAGCTCACCGAGCTGATCGCCGACACCGACAAGCTCAGCGACTTCAAGCGCGGCGAACTACGCGGCAAGATCACCGACAAGCCCGGCCTGAACCGCTACCTGCGCACCACCCCGGCCGGCAAGCTCCGCATCGACCAGGCAAGGATCAAGACCGAGGAGAACCTCGACGGCAAGTACCTCCTGCGCTGCTCGGACCCGAAGCTCTCCGCCGAGGACATCGCGCTCGGCTACAAGGCACTCCTGGAAGTCGAACGCGGCTGGCGCGACATGAAGCAGGTCATCGACCTGCGGCCGGTCTACCACCGGCTCGAGGAACGTATCCGCGCCCACGTCCTGCTGTGCTGGCTCGCCCTCCTGCTCGTCCGCATCACCGAGACCACGACCGGTGACACCTGGCCCAGGATCCGCCGCGAACTCGACCGCCTCCACCTGGGCACCTTCACCGGCCCCACCGGCACGTTCCAGCAGGTCACCACCCCCACCAAGCCACAGCAGGACCTGCTCACCAAGCTCGGCATACCCGCCCCCAAGCAGATCGCCGGCCTTCAGCCCGCACCGCGCTGACCAGCAAGAACACCACCGCCTAGAGACACGCCCTCCAGGCAGTCAAACCCATGTCCGCGCAGGTCAGACCCAACTTTCGGCTCTCTAGACCGCCGAATTATGCGGAACCCGGGCGCCGGGTGACTCCTCGCGGCGTCGGACGCCCGGGTCCGCCAGGCCTCCACGGGTTCAGGTGCGTGGTCTGCCCGGGCCTCCGCGGCCCGGGTGTGGAGACTCCCCGGGAGGCGTCCGGTTCGTATCCGGAACCTGCATCCGGTTAGGCTCATGGCATGCATGCCTGGCCCGCTTCCGAGGTCCCCGCCCTGCCCGGCAAGGGCCGGGACCTCCGGATCCACGACACCGCGACCGGTGGCCGTGTGACCCTCGCCCCCGGTCCCGTCGCCCGTATCTACGTCTGCGGCATCACCCCGTACGACGCCACCCACATCGGTCACGCGGCGACCTACAACGCGTTCGACCTCGTCCAGCGCGTGTGGCTCGACACCAAGCGGCAGGTTCACTACGTCCAGAACGTCACCGACGTGGACGATCCGCTCCTGGAGCGTGCCGAGCGCGACGGCCAGGACTGGGCAGACCTCGCGGAGCGCGAGACGGCGCTGTTCCGCGAGGACATGACCGCGCTGCGGATGCTGCCCCCGCGGCACTACATCGGCGCCGTCGAGGCCATCCCGGGAATCGTCCCGCTCGTCGAGCGCCTCCGCGACACCGGCGCCGCGTACGAACTCGACGGCGACGTCTACTTCTCCGTGGACTCGGACCCCCACTTCGGCGGGGTGTCGCACTACGGCACCGAGGTGATGCGCACGCTGTCCGCCGAGCGCGGCGGCGACCCCGACCGCCCCGGCAAGAAGAACCCGCTCGACCCGATGCTGTGGATGGCGGCCCGGGACGGCGAGCCGAGCTGGGACGGCGGCAGCCTCGGGCGCGGCCGTCCCGGATGGCACATCGAGTGCGTGGCCATCGCCCTGGAGCATCTCGGCATGGGCTTCGACGTGCAGGGCGGCGGCTCCGATCTCGCCTTCCCGCACCACGAGATGGGCGCCTCGCACGCCCAGGCGCTCACCGGCGAGCACCCGTTCGCCCGTTCCTATGTGCACGCCGGGATGGTCGCCCTGCACGGCGAGAAGATGTCCAAGTCCAAGGGCAACCTCGTCTTCGTCTCGGCGCTGCGCCGAGACGGCGTGGACCCGGCCGCCATCCGGCTGGCGCTGCTGGCCCACCACTACCGCGACGACTGGGAGTGGACCGGCGACGTCCTCGACGAGGCCCTGGACCGCCTCGGGCGCTGGCGTGCGGCCGTCTCCCGGCCCGACGGGCCGCCCGCCGACGCGCTTGTCGAGGAGATCCGCGGGACGCTCGCCGACGACCTGGACGCTCCGGCGGCGCTGGCCGCCGTGGACCGCTGGGCCGAGACGCAGCGGACGGAGGGCGGCACGGACGAGGGCGCGCCCGGTCTGGTGTCCCGCGCCGTTGACGCCCTGCTCGGCGTCGCGCTGTAACCCGGACGCCTGCCGGGTGCCGGCCCCGGTGGCCCGGCCGTCCCCGGAGTCCCGCACGGGCCCGGGGGCGGCCGCGCCGCTCCCGCCGGGGCCCGTAGCCGACCGAGGCGCCCCGGCGGGGAAAGGCGGCTGAGCCCCGCACCGGCGGCGTACCGCGGGCCCCTGGACATCCTCTGGACATCCCCGGGGCGCGCCGAGGGCCTGGCATTCCATGCGGGGCGCCGGGCCGGGGTGATTCCGTGCGGGGCGCCGGGCCGGGCGGCGGCGGTGCGTATCCGCGGACGGCGGGGCGACTCCGCACTCCCAGACGGCGGTTCGCGGGATGTGAGCGGCTCTCCGGGGGACGTGCGCGCGATCCGGTCCTCAGCGCGGTGGCGGGGCGGGGTGCGGCGGACGTCCGAGAGCGCTCTTCTCTCTTTTCTCCCCACCTCCCCTCGCCTCCCCTCTCTCCTCCCCGACTCCCCTCTCCTCCCCGACGCGACCACGGCCGCGGGACCCGGTGCGAACCCGGTCGGCGGGCCTCGCGCGGGTCCCGGGCGAGGCCGGGCGACCCGGTGCACAGGACGGGGCCCGGCGGAGAGCGCGGGAGAAGAAGGGAGTTCGCGGCCGGGGGACGGAACAGCCGCCGGCCGCTCGCGGGCGGTGCTGCGTGTGCCCTTCGGAGGACTCAGTCCTCCGCGGAGTCGGGCGAATCCGGTGATCCCGGTGATCCCGGTGACCTTGGTGAGTCCGTGGAATCGGGAGCGCCGGAGGCCCCGGCGGAGCGCGGCCCGCCGGAGCCGTCGTCATCGGACCGGCCCGTCCCGGACTCGGGAGTCCCCGGCCCGCCCGTTCCCGACTCGGGAGTCCCGGACCCGGCCCGCGGCGGCCTCGGCGGCTTCGCCAGTCCTCCGGACGTGTCCCGCAGATACGAGGCGTCCCCGCCCTCCGCGGCATGCCCGCCCGGGCCCGGCCCGGGGCCGCCGTCCCGCCGGCGCAGATAGCGCTCGAACTCCCGGGCGATGGCCTCGCCGGACGCCTCGGGCAGTTCGGCGGTGTCCCGGGCCTCCTCCAGCGTCTGGACGTACTCCGCCACCTCGCTGTCCTCGGAGGCGAGTTGGTCCACACCGAGCTGCCAGGCCCTTGCGTCCTCGGGCAGTTCACCGAGCGGGATGCGGAGGCCGATGAGGTCCTCCAGCCGGTTCAGCAGCGCCAGGGTCGCCTTGGGGTTCGGCGGCTGGGAGACGTAGTGCGGCACCGCGGCCCACAGCGACACGGCCGGGACCCCGGCATGCGTGCAGGCCTCCTGGAGAATGCCGACGATGCCGGTCGGGCCCTCGTAGCGGGTCTCCTCCAGTTCCATCGTCCTGGCCAGGTCCGGGTCCGAGGTGACACCGCTCACCGGAACGGGCCGTGTGTGCGGGGTGTCGCCGAGCAGTGCGCCCAGGATCACCACCATCTCGACGCCCAGTTCGTGGGCGAAGCCCAGCAACTCGTTGCAGAACGAGCGCCACCGCATCGAGGGCTCGATCCCGCGGACCAGCACCAGATCGCGGGGTTTCTCCCCGCCTACCCGCACCACGGAGAGCCGTGTCGTGGGCCAGATGATCTTCCGGACCCCACCGTCCAGCCACACCGTCGGCCGGTTGACCTGGAAGTCGTAGTAGTCCTCGGCGTCGAGCGCCGCGAACACCTCGCCCTTCCACTCGCGGTCCAGGTGCGCGACCGCGGTGGAGGCGGCGTCGCCTGCGTCGTTCCAGCCCTCGAACGCGGCCACCATGACCGGGTCGATCAGCTCGGGAACCCCCTCGAGCTCGATCACCCAGGCCTCCTTCCGACGTTCCCTCTCGTACGCCCCAACCTTAAGGCTTCGCGGGCGCCTGCCCGCAGCCCCCGTGCGCGGCGCGGAGGACTTCCATACGGCAGCGGCACCGGTCGGGGGAATACCGGTTCCGGCCGAAGGTCGGTCCGGTCTGCCATCGGAAGTCCGTCGGGGGAGCCGGGTCCTGCGGCCCTCGGCCGTGCCGCGAGCCGGATCCCCGAGAAGCCTGGTGCCCGAGAGGGCCGATGCCCGGCGGCGCGGGAGCCGAGCCACCCCGCTCGCGGGCGGCGGGGGACGCCCACTCCGGGCGCCGGTACGGCGGAGTCGGGGCGGCGGGACCCGCGGACCGCCATGGCGTACGCCAGGGTCCCCGGCGTCCGCTCTCGCGTCGCGGAACGGGTTGGCGGACCGACGGTTCGGACGCCGTTCGGACGATCCGGCCGCACGGCCCGGCAGGCGCCCCACCCGTGCGGCAGCCGTCCTGTGGACGGCCGCGCCGATGTCCACGGAAGCGGGGAGGCCCGGGTATCCGGTACGTCGACCACCTCCGAGTGCACCTCACCGGAACGGCGTTGGGCACCGAGGCACCGAGGCACCGCATGCCGTCAGGCGTACCCGCTCAGCCCTCCTCCCATGCGGCCCGAAGCGTTCACGCGCCGATCGCCTCGGGGTGCGGTCCCGGCCGTACCCCGTGCGCGGGCGGGCGCGTGCGAGATCGGCCGGAATCCGGCGGCGGTCCGGGCTGCGGGCGCCCTCGACCGGACCCGCCCTGCGGCGAGTTGGCTCTCCCCGGGAGTCGGCCGCCGGGCCGCGGCGCACCGGAGACGACGGCGCACCAGCCGCGGCGCACCGGAGACGACCGCGCCTCCGATCCTCCGGCCCACTCACCGGTCCGGACCGGACCGGCTGCACTGCGCTGCACCGAACCGCAGACAGCCACGGTTCTGCCTGCCCCGTCCCGCCCGTCCCGCCCCCGTCCCGCGCCATCCGCCGCCCGAGGCGCGGAACGCGGAACGGGGGCGGCTCCGTAGGGAACCGCCCCCGCCGCGCGGACCGTGCCCGCCGCGGTCCCGTGTCAGGCCCGCTTGCCCAGCAGGTCTTCGACCTTCCCCCGGATCTCGTCGGTGGCGAGACCCCGGATCGTCAGCGTGGTGCGGCGGCGCAGCACGTCGTCAGCCGTCTCGGCCCACTCGTGGTCGCGCGCCCACACGACCTGGGCCCAGATCTCCGGGGCGTCCGGGTGGACCCGCTCGGCCAGGTCGGGGTTCTCGTTCGCCAGCCTCGCGATGTCGAAGGACAGCGAGCCGTAGTGCGTGGCGAGGTGCCGCGCGGTGTCGGCCGCCATCCGGGGCCCGGGCGCCGGCGCGTCCACCAGCAGGCGGTGCGCCACGGCACGGGGGTTGGAGATGCCGGGCAGCGGGAGCTTCTTCGGCAGTTCCGAGATCGGCTCCATGTCGCCGGCGAGCGGTCGGCCGGGGAGTTCGGCCAGCTTGTTCAGCACCGTGCGGCCGATGTGGCGGAACGTCGTCCACTTGCCGCCGGCCACCGACAGCATGCCGCCGCGGCCCTCGGTGACCACGGTCTCCCGCTTGGCCTTGGAGGTGTCGCCGGGACCGCCGGGCAGCACCCGCAGGCCCGCGAAGGAGTAGGTGATCAGATCGCGCGACAGTTGCTGGTCCCGGATGGAGAAGGCGGCCTCGTCGAGGATCTGCGCGATGTCGTTCTCGTTGACCGCCACATCGGCCGGGTCGCCCTCGTACTCCTCGTCGGTCGTGCCGAGCAGCAGCATGTCCTCCCAGGGGAGGGCGAAGGTGATGCGGTACTTGTCGATCGGGGTGGCCAGTGCGGCCTTCCACGGCGAGGTGCGCTTGAGCACCAGGTGCGCGCCCTTGGAGAGACGGATCGAGGGCGCCGCGTTCGGGTCCTCCATCCTCCGCAGGTGGTCCACCCACGGGCCGGTCGCGTTGAGGACCAGACGGGCGGTGACACCGAACTCGGTGCCGTCCGTACGGTCCCTGAGTTCGGCGCCGGTGACCCGGCCCCCGGTGAAGCGGAGCCCGGTGACCTCGGCGTGGTTGAGGACCACCGCCCCCGACTCGGCGGCCGCGCGGACCGTCATCAGTGCCATGCGCGCGTCGTTCATCTGGTCGTCGCCGTAGACGGCGACCGCCTTGAGGTTCTCCGTGCGCAGCTCCGGTACGTCGCGCTGGGCCTTGGCGGGGGATATGACGTGGCCGACGCCGTCACCGAAGGCGGACAGGGCGGAGTAGGCGAAGACGCCGGCGCCGAGTTTGGCGGCGCCGTGCGGTCCGCCCTTGTAGACGGGCAGGTAGAAGGTGAGCGGGTTGGAGAGGTGGGGGGCCACCTCCCGGGAGAGCGCGCGGCGCTCGAAGTGGTTCTCCGCGACCAGCTTCACCGCGCCGGTCTGCAGGTAGCGCAGACCGCCGTGGAGCAGCTTGGAGGAGGCGGAGGACGTGGCGCCGGCGAAGTCGCCGGCCTCCACGAGGGCCACCCGCAGCCCGGCCTGCGCGGCGTGCCAGGCCGTGGAGATGCCCAGGATGCCGCCGCCAATCACCAGGAGGTCGTAGGTCGCCCTCGCAAGCTGCTCCCTTGTCTCGGCGCGGCTCGGGAGTGAACCGGAGGCCGGGTGCGTCCCCAGCGAGGGGACGCTCTGCAGGGTGGTCATTCTCGATTGCTCCTCGTCAGCTCTCGTCAGCTCTCGTCGTGCTCGAGCCAGCCCATGGTCCGCTCGACGGCCTTGAGCCAGAACTTGTACTCGTGATCACGCTTGGCAGCGTCCATGTGGGGGGTCCACTCGGCGGCCCTGCGCCAGTTGGCGCGGAGCGCGTCGGTGTCGGGCCAGAAGCCGACGGCCAGTCCGGCGGCGTAGGCGGCGCCGAGGCAGGTGGTCTCGGCCACCATCGGACGCACCACGGGCACGTCCAGGAAGTCCGAGAGGGTCTGCATCAGCAGGTTGTTGGAGGTCATTCCGCCGTCGACCTTCAGGGCGGTCAGCTCGACGCCGGAGTCCTTGGTCATGGCGTCGGTGATCTCGCGCGTCTGCCAGGCCGTGGCCTCGAGCACGGCGCGCGCGATGTGGGCCTTGGTGACGTACCGGGTGAGGCCGGCGATCACACCGCGGGCGTCGGAGCGCCAGTACGGGGCGAACAGACCGGAGAACGCCGGGACGAAGTAGGCGCCGCCGTTGTCCTCGACGGACGCGGCGAGCGTCTCGATCTCGGGCGCGCTGTTGATCAGTCCCAGCTGGTCGCGCATCCACTGCACCAGGGCGCCGGTGACGGCGATGGAGCCCTCGAGCGAGTAGACGGGGGCCTCGTCGCCGATCTTGTACCCGACGGTGGTGACCAGGCCCGAGTAGGAGTTGATGATCTTGCTGCCGGTGTTCATCAGCAGGAAGGTGCCGGTTCCGTAGGTGGACTTCGCCTCGCCCTCGGAGAAGCACGTCTGGCCGAAGAGCGCGGCCTGCTGGTCGCCCAGCGCCGAGGCGACCGGGACGCCCGCCAGGACGCCCTCCTTGACCTCTCCGTACACCTCGGCGGAGGAGCGGATCTCCGGGAGGACCTCCATCGGCACGCCCATGGACTGCGCGATCTTCTCGTCCCACTCCATGGTGTGCAGGTTCATCAGCATGGTGCGCGAGGCGTTGGTGACGTCGGTGACGTGGCGTCCGCCGTCGACACCGCCGGTCAGGTTCCAGATGACCCAGGAGTCCATGGTGCCGAAGAGGATGTCGCCGCGCTCGGCGCGCTCGCGCAGGCCCTCGATGTTGTCGAGCATCCAGCGGACCTTCGGCCCGGAGAAGTAGCTCGCGAGCGGCAGGCCCGTCTCACGGCGGAAGCGGTCCTGGCCGACGTTGCGCCCCAGTTCCCGGCAGAGCGCGTCGGTGCGGGTGTCCTGCCAGACGATGGCGTTGTGGACCGGCTCACCGGTGTTCCTGTCCCAGAGGAGCGTCGTCTCGCGCTGGTTGGTGATGCCGACGGCCTTGACGTCCGCCGCGGTGATGCCGCCCTTCTCGATGGCGCCGGCGACCACCTCCTGGACGTTGGTCCAGATCTCGGCGGCGTTGTGCTCGACCCAGCCCGGCTTCGGGAAGATCTGCTCGTGCTCCTTCTGGTCGACGGAGACGATCCGGCCGTCCTTGTCGAAGACGATGCAGCGGGACGAGGTGGTGCCCTGGTCGATGGCCGCGATGAACGGGCCGGCGGTGTGTGCGTCGGTCACTGTGTGCTCCTGGGGGTTCTGAGGGGAGGCGTACGGCTCAGGCGAACGCGATGTTGTAGATACCCGCGGCGATGGCCGCGCCGATCAGCGGGCCCACGACCGGCACCCAGGCGTAGCCCCAGTCGGAGCCGCCCTTGTTCGGCATCGGGACCAGGGCGTGCACGATGCGCGGGCCGAGGTCGCGGGCCGGGTTGATGGCGTAACCGGTCGGGCCGCCGAGGGAGAAGCCGATGGAGACCACGACGAACGCGACGATCAGTCCGCCGAGGGTGCCGAGGCCCTTGCCGCTGTCGTTCAGGCCCATGGTGAGCACCGCGAGCACCAGCACGACCGTGGCGATGATCTCGGTGACCAGGTTCTGCCAGTAGACCCGGATCTCGGGACCGGTGGAGAAGATGCCGAGCACGGGGCCGGCGTTCGGGGCGGACCGCTCGTCGACCAGGCCCTCCTCGAGCGGCGGCGGAACGAGTTCCGGATCCTCCAGATGGGCCTTGAACTGCCCGTAGTACGTCAGCCAGGCGAGGAAGGCACCGAGCATGGCGCCGATGAGCTGGCCCGCGAAGTAGATCGGGACGTTGCCCCAGTCGCCGCTGGTGATGGCGATGCCGAGCGTGACCGCCGGGTTGATGTGCGCGCCGGACATGGGGCCGGCGATGTAGACCGCGGTCATGACCGCGAAGCCCCAGCCGAACGCGATGGCGACCCAGCCGGCGCCCTGCGCCTTGGAGCGCTTCAGTACGACGGCGGCGACGACGCCGGCGCCGAGCAGGATGAGTACGGCGGTACCAATGATCTCGCCGATGAAGATGTCGGAGCTGGACACCCGCGACTCCTTTGTCCTTCGTCCAGGGGAAGGCGAACCAACGGGTCCCTCCGTGGTCCGCGCCCTCGGGGTGAGAGCGATACCGGCCCTTGGCTTTGCCACACTCTAGCGCCTATTGCCGGTAGGTGTTCGACAATGCCGACCGATGAACGGCAGTTTTGTCCTCTGGTTAACACGGCGTCAAGGGCTGTGTGGCCGAAAACCGTTTCGTTATCGATGGTGCGCCCGGATGGGCGATATCGCCCGCTGTGAGTGATTCGTCTGATCGGGTGTCTGTCACCGTCGCGTTACGGAGCGAAGCGCAGCCGGCGGGGGCGGCTCCCGGTGCGCCCGCCGGAGGGGCGCCGAACCGGTCGCCGACCCGGACGGGATGAGGTGGGTCCCGGCGCGCCCGCCGGAGGGATCGTCCCGGGTCCGCGGGGGATGCGGGGCGTCCGGGGTCCGCGGGGGTGGCCGGCGGGTCGCGCCTCCGGCGCTGGGTGCCGCCGTGGTGCGCGCGTACACCGGATCGCGCCCCCGGAGCGGGGTGGGGCCGGGCGGCACGGGGTGGGGCCGGGCGGTGCAGGGTGGGGCCGGAGGGCTCCGGCGCGCTGGGCCCCGGCGCGGGGCCGGGCCGGGCGGTGCCGGGTCGAGGTGCTGCACCGGCGCCCGGTGTGCCCGGTGTGCCCGGTGTGTTCTGTGCGCTCTGTGGGTTCTGTGCGCCCGGTATGCGCGGGGGAGCGGCCGTCATGGCCGCGGGGTGCTGCGCGCCGGCCCCGGGGCGCGGAAGCCCCCGGGGGGTCGGAGGTCCGGTGCCCGGGTCCCCGCGCTCCAGGGGCCTGCGGGGCTCAGAAGCGGCCGGCACCCAGGTCCCGGGAGACCGCGCGGGCGCAGTCCCGCACCGCGGCGACCAACTCGGCCCGCAGTTCCTTCCCGGCATCGCATACGCGCTCGATGGCACCGGTGATGGCGACCGCGCCGACCGGCATCCTCCGCCGGTCGTGGATGGGTGCCGCCACCGCCGCGACGCCCGCCCAGGTCTCCTCCACGTCGCAGGCCCACCCCCGCGCCCGGGTCAGGTCGAGCTCGCCCTCGAAGGCCCGCAGGGCCGTCACGGTGCGCGGGGTGAAGGCCTCCCGCTCGATCTCCAGGGCCTCGCTGTGCGCGACGGGGTCGTAGGCGGACAGCACCTTGCCCAGCGCCGTGGAGTGGAGCGGCTGCATCGCGCCCACCTCGAGCACCTGGCGGCTGTCGTCCGGGCGGAAGACGTGGTGCACGATCAGGACGCCGTGCTGGTGCAGCACGCCCAGGTGGACGCTCTCCCCGCTGGAGCGGGCCAGGTCGTCCGTCCAGACCAGTGCCCGGGCCCGCAGCTCGTGGACGTCCAGGTAGCTGTTGCCGAGCCGCAGCAGCTCCGCGCCCAGCTGGTAGCGCCCGGAGGCGGGGTCCTGTTCGACGAACCCCTCCGCCTGGAGGGTGCGCAGGATGCCGTGGGCGGTGCCCTTGGCCAGATCGAGGGAGGAGGCGATGTCCGAGAGGCCGAGACGGCGCTCGCCACCCGCGAGCAGGCGGAGCATCGCCGCCGCCCGTTCCAGTGACTGGATGTTCTTCGCCATCGTTCCGGCCTTTCTGCACAACCTCGTTCGACAATGCTGAACACTATCGGCCGATGCCGAATCGGTGTTACTGCCCGAACAGTGTGGCAACAGCATGCTCACGCGGTCATCACCGGGGACACACGGAGTCCACCTCCTGGACCGCGCCGCCGCGCCGGGGGCGGCACGGCTACGCTGGCCGGGTGCGCCTTCCACGGGAAGCCGCAAAGCCGACAGCCGTCGCACCCCAGGGAGCACCTTCATGGACTCGTTGCCGACCCCCTCCGCCGACAGCCCGGCCGCTCCGGGCAGCGCTGCGTCCCAGGACAGCCGGACCCGCTCCGAGGCGCTGCGTGACGCGCTGGCGACGCGGGTGGTGGTCGCGGACGGCGCGATGGGCACCATGCTGCAGGCGCGGGATCCGAGTCTGGAGGACTTCGAGAACCTCGAGGGCTGCAACGAGATCCTGAACGTGACCCGTCCGGACATCGTCCGTTCGGTCCACGCCGCCTATTTCGAGGTGGGCGTGGACTGCGTGGAGACCAACACGTTCGGGGCGAACTTCGCCGCGCTGGGGGAGTACGAGATCGCCGACCGGGTCCACGAGCTCTCCGAGGCCGGGGCCAGGATCGCCCGCGAGGTCGCGGACGAGTTCACGGCCGCCACCGGGCAGCAGCGGTGGGTGCTCGGTTCGATGGGCCCGGGGACCAAGCTGCCCACGCTCGGCCACGCCCCGTACGCCGTGCTGCGCGACGCCTACCAGCAGAACGCGGAGGGGATGATCGCGGGGGGCGCCGACGCGCTGCTGGTGGAGACCACCCAGGACCTGCTGCAGACCAAGGCTGCCGTCCTCGGGGCCCGCCGCGCCATGGCCGCCGCCGGCGCCGAACTGCCCCTGATCTGCTCGGTCACGGTGGAGACGACGGGGACCATGCTGCTCGGGTCGGAGATCGGCGCGGCGCTGACGGTGCTCGAGCCGCTCGGAATCGACATGATCGGGCTGAACTGCGCCACCGGCCCGGCGGAGATGAGCGAGCACCTGCGCTATCTGGCCCGGCACGCGCGGGTCCCGCTGTCCTGTATGCCCAACGCCGGCCTGCCCGTGCTGGGCAGGGACGGCGCGCACTATCCGCTGTCCGCCGGCGAGCTGGCCGACGCCCAGGAGACGTTCGTCCGCGAGTACGGGCTGTCCCTGGTCGGCGGCTGCTGCGGTACGACGCCGGAGCACCTGCGGCAGGTGGTGGAGCGGGTGCGGGACCTGACCCCGGGCGAGCGCCGTCCCCGGCCGGAGCCCGGGGCGGCGTCGCTGTACCAGACGGTGCCCTTCCGCCAGGACACCTCCTATCTGGCGATCGGGGAGCGGACGAACGCCAACGGGTCGAAGAAGTTCCGCGAGGCCATGCTGGAAGGCCGGTGGGAGGACTGCGTCGAACTGGCCCGGGAGCAGATCCGCGAGGGTGCGCACCTGCTCGACCTGTGCGTCGACTACGTGGGCCGGGACGGCGTGGCGGACATGGAGGAGCTGGCGGGCCGGTTCGCCACGGCCTCCACGCTGCCGATCGTGCTGGACTCCACCGAGGTGGAGGTCATCCGGGCCGGTCTGGAGAAGCTCGGCGGCCGCGCGGTGATCAACTCGGTGAACTACGAGGACGGTGACGGGCCCGGGTCGCGGTTCGCGAAGGTCACGGCCCTGGCGCGCGAGCACGGTGCCGCGCTGATCGCGCTCACCATCGACGAGGAGGGCCAGGCCCGCACCGCGGAGAAGAAGGTCGAGATCGCGGAGCGGCTGATCGCGGACCTGACCGGCAACTGGGGCGTCCGGGAGCCGGACATCCTCATCGACACGCTCACCTTCACCATCTGCACCGGTCAGGAGGAGTCGCGGGGTGACGGCATCGCCACCATCGAGGCGATCCGCGAGCTGAAGCGCCGCCATCCGGAGGTGCAGACCACGCTTGGCCTGTCGAACATCTCCTTCGGGCTCAACCCGGCCGCGCGGATCCTGCTGAACTCGGTGTTCCTGGACGAGTGCGTGAAGGCGGGGCTGGACTCGGCGATCGTGCACGCCAGCAAGATCCTGCCGATCGCGCGCTTCGAGGAGGAGCAGGTCGCCACCGCGCTGGACCTGATCTACGACCGCCGCGGCGAGGGGTACGACCCGCTGCAGAAGCTGATGGCGCTGTTCGAGGGCGCGACGGCGAAGTCGCTGCGGGCGGGCAAGGCCGAGGAGCTGGCCGCGCTGCCGCTGGAGGAGCGGTTGAAGCGGCGGATCATCGACGGGGAGCGCAACGGTCTGGAGGCGGACCTGGACGAGGCCCTGCGGGAGCGGGCCGCGCTGGACATCGTCAACGACACGCTGCTGGACGGGATGAAGGTGGTCGGGGACCTGTTCGGCTCCGGGCAGATGCAGCTGCCGTTCGTGCTCCAGTCGGCCGAGGTGATGAAGTCCGCGGTCGCCCATCTGGAGCCGCACATGGAGAAGTCGGACGCCGAGGGCAAGGGCACGATCGTGCTGGCCACCGTGCGCGGTGACGTCCACGACATCGGCAAGAACCTGGTCGACATCATCCTGTCCAACAACGGCTACAACGTCGTCAACCTCGGGATCAAGCAGCCCGTGTCGGCGATCCTGGAGGCCGCCGAGGAGCACCGGGCCGACGTGATCGGCATGTCCGGGCTCCTGGTGAAGTCCACCGTGATCATGAAGGAGAACCTGGAGGAGCTCAACCAGCGCAGGCTCGCCGCCGACTACCCCGTCATCCTCGGCGGCGCCGCCCTCACCCGCGCCTATGTCGAGCAGGACCTCCACGAGATCTACGAGGGCGAGGTCCGCTACGCCCGCGACGCCTTCGAGGGGCTGCGCCTGATGGACGCCCTGATCGCGGTCAAGCGCGGTGTCCCCGGGGCCACCCTGCCCGAGCTGAAGCAGCGCCGGGTGCGCGGTGCCGCCACCGCGGTCGTCGAGGGGCGTTCCGAGGGGCGTTCCGAGGGGCGTTCCGAGGAGCACGGCGCGGTGCGCAGCGACGTCGCCGCCGACAACCGGGTGCCGAAGCCCCCGTTCTTCGGCACCCGGGTGGTCAAGGGCATCCAGCTCAAGGAGTACGCCTCCTGGCTGGACGAGGGCGCGCTCTTCAAGGGCCAGTGGGGCCTGAAGCAGGCCCGTACCGGCGACGGGCCCACCTACGAGGAGCTGGTGGAGACCGAGGGCCGCCCGCGGCTGCGGGGCTGGCTGGACCAGCTGCACACCCGGAACCTGCTCGAAGCCGCCGTCGTCTACGGCTACTTCCCCTGTGTGTCCAAGGGCGACGACCTGATCCTGCTCGACGAGGCCGGCAACGAGCGCACCCGCTTCACCTTCCCCCGCCAGCGCCGCGGCCGCCGGCTGTGCCTCGCCGACTTCTTCCGCCCCGAGGAGTCCGGCGAGCGGGATGTGGTCGGCCTCCAGGTCGTCACCGTCGGCTCCAGGATCGGTGAGGCCACCGCCGGGCTCTTCGCCTCCGACTCCTACCGCGACTACCTCGAACTCCACGGGCTGTCCGTCCAGCTCGCCGAGGCCCTCGCCGAGTACTGGCACGCCAGGGTGCGCGCCGAGCTCGGCTTCGGGGCGGAGGACCCGGCGCAGATCGAGGACATGTTCGCCCTGAGGTACCGCGGTGCCCGCTTCTCCCTGGGCTACGGCGCCTGCCCCGACCTGGAGGACCGCGCCAAGATCGCCGAGCTGCTGCGGCCCGAGCGCATCGGGGTGGAGCTCTCGGAGGAGTTCCAGCTCCACCCGGAGCAGTCCACCGACGCCATCGTGATCCATCACCCGGAGGCGAAGTACTTCAACGCGCGGTGACGCCCCGCGCGCTTCGGTCGCGCGCGACGTACACTGGTCGGTCCCATACAGGCCGGTCGCCCGAATTGGCGGCCGGCCTGCGCGTCCCCGATGGAGGTGTCCGGATGACCAGTACGGTCCCCGTGTCCCTGGCCCGTACGGCGGGCGGTTCCGCCCTCCAGGCCGTGTTCCTCGACATGGACGGCACCCTCGTGGACACGGAGGGTTTCTGGTGGGACGCCGAGCGTGAGGTCTTCGCCGATCTCGGACACGAGCTGGACGAGGCGTGGCGTGACGTGGTCGTGGGTGGCCCGATGACGCGGAGCGCCGGCTACCTCATCGAGGCGACCGGTGCCGACATCACCCTGGCCGAGCTGACCGTGCTGCTCAACGAGCGCTTCGAGCACCGCATCGCCCGCGGTGTGCCCCTGATGCCCGGGGCCGAGCGGCTGCTGGCCGAGCTGGCCGCGCACAACGTGCCCACGGCCCTGGTCTCCGCCTCCCACCGGCGCATCATCGACCGGGTGCTCGCCTCCGTGGGCCGCGACCGCTTCGCGCTGAGTGTGGCGGGGGACGAGGTGCCCCGTACCAAGCCGCACCCCGACCCGTATCTGCGCGCGGCCCGGGGGGTGGGCGCCGACCCGTCCCGCTGTGCCGTCATCGAGGACACGGCCACCGGGGTGGCCTCCGCCGAGGCGGCCGGCTGCCGGGTCGTGGCGGTGCCGTCCGTGGCGCCGATCGCGCCCGCCGACGGCCGGATCGTCGTGGGCTCGCTCGAAGAAGTGAATCTGCCTTTTCTGCGCACACTGATTACGCGGGTGAACTGAATCTCTCACCGAGCGTGCAGGGGAATATCCGCCGGTACCAAGGGCGGTGAACCGTGTAGTTTCCGTGACCATCCATCTTTGGTGATGTTCGTCACGCGTGCCTCTGCATAAATAGCGCGACCATGACAGTGCCGGTCCGATGTGCGGTGATTCGGGTAGGCCTATGTGTCCCCATTGGTGGATGCGTGTACGAATCATTCCGGCGCGTGAATATCGACTCCGCGCCATGTCCGCTCATCGCCGCGCGGCTCCCGACTCGGGCCCGGTCCGGCGTTCCCGGCTCAGCCACTAATCTCGTCGCGAGAGCTTCGCCGCACCACCGCCGTGTCACGGGGACCACTTTCGTCGCCGTGTCCGCAGGACCGATCGCCCCTGTTCCGGCCCGATCCCACCGCCCCGAACGGGCGGCCGCGGCGGAGCATCCCGCAACCGCTGCACCCCAGTGAGGGACCGAGGGAGAAAGTCCAGGATGGACCGCAAGACACTGGTGCTGCCGGCCCCGGCAGGCCTGCTCGCCCCGGTGCCCGCCGCCCGGGGCGCGGCGTCCGGCGTGCCGGACGGAGGCGACGCCGTCCGGACCGCGGACCGGTTCGTTCCCGGCGGCGGGACTCCCCCGCTCCTCGGCCGCGCCTCCGCCTGCGGCGGTGCCTGGAAGGCGCCGCGCCGGACCGTGCAGACGCCGACGCGCATCACCCGCGGCGGCCGGCCGGTGCCCGCGGCGGCAGCGCGCCCCGAACTCCCCGGCACCCGCAGCCGGTCCGACCGCCTTCCCACACGGCAGCGGGGTGACTGCGCCCTCCACGGCGCGGGCCGGTTCCCCGGCCTCCCGGGCCCGGACGGCCGCATCGCCCCGTTCCCGGACGAGGACGACGTCCTCGGTATCCCCTACGTGAGCACCGCCGCGCGCAATCAGCTCATTCCCGAGTCCCGCCGCAAGGCCGACCGCAGTGCCGCCGTCCTCCCGTCCGCCGGACTCCGGGGCGTCGTCGCCGACGACGCCCCGGTGCCGCCGCGACGGCAGGGCCGGCAGTACGTCGTCGCCGCCCGGACGGACGCCGACGGAGCCACGAGGACGCTGGACGCCTCCTCCGGCCTCCGGCTGCGGGAACCCGAGCGCGGCACCGCCTGACCCTTCATGACCCGGTCGCGAAGGGCGCGGCCGGAAACGAGAGCAAGAGGCAAGGTTCTGTGAAGGCACGATTCAAGCGCACGACGGCGCCGCTGGCCGCGGGGCTGTCCGCCGTACTGCTGGCGGGCTGCGGCTCGGAGCAGGGCGACGGGTCCGACGGAGACGGCCTCCGCGTCGCCGTCGGCATCTCCGACGACGTCCTCGCCACCGACCCCGCGGACGGTTACGACCCCGGGTCCTGGCTGCTGTTCAACAACGTCTTCCAGTCCCTGATGAGCTTCCCCAAGGGCGGATCCACCCCGCAGCCCGAGGCCGCGGAGAAGTGCGGCTTCACGAGCGGCAGCACGGTCTACCGCTGCACGCTGCGCGAGGGCCTCAAGTTCAGCAACGGCAACGACCTGACCTCGAAGGACGTGAAGTTCTCCTTCGAGCGCGCGCTGCGGATCGGCAGCGACTCCGGGCCCGGCCCGCTGCTCTCCACCATCGACGGCATCGAGACGCCCGACGAGCGCACGGTCGTCTTCAACCTGAAGGTGCCCGACGCCACCTTCCCGAGCAAGATCGCCTCGGGCGCGGGCTCCATCGTGGACCACCGCGAGTACGAGGCCGACTCCCTGCGCACGGACGGCAAGGCCGTCGGTTCCGGCCCGTACCGGCTCGACTCCTTCAGCAAGCAGCGGGCCGTCTTCTCGGTCAACTCCGACTACCAGGGCAACGCCCAGGTCCGCAACAGCGGCGTCACCCTGACGTTCTTCCGCGGTGACCAGAAGGGCCTCGGCACGGCCCTGAAGCAGGGCGACGTCGACGTCGCCTACCGAGGCCTCACCGCCCAGGACATCGACGGGCTTCAGGCCTCGGTGGAGGCCGGCCGGCAGGGCATCGAGGTCGTCGAGGGCAACAGCGCCGAGGTCCAGCACCTGGTCTTCAACATGGACGATCCGGTCGCCGGCAATCTCGCCGTCCGCCAGGCGTTCGCCTATCTCGTCGACCGGGACGCCCTGGTCCGCGACGTCTACAAGGGCACCGCCGAGCCACTGCACTCGATCGTGCCCGCCGGCATCCCCGGTCACAACACCGCGTTCTTCGACCGCTACGGCGGCCAGCCGCAGCCGGAGAAGGCCCGCAAGGCCCTGCGCGAGGCGGGCATCGAGGACAAGGTGGAGATCACCCTCTGGTCCACCCCGAGCCGCTACGGCCCGGCCACCGACCTGGAGATGGCCGCGATCGCGCAGCAGCTCAACCAGAGCGGCCTGTTCGAGGCGGACGTCGAGTCCGTCGAGTTCGAGCAGTACGAAAAGGGCATCCAGGCGGGCGAGTACGGCGTCTACGTCAAGGGCTGGGTCCCCGACTACCCGGACGCCGACAACTTCACCCAGCCGTTCTTCGGCGACGGCAACGTCCTCGGCAACGGCTACGAGAACAAGCAGATCACCGGCAAGATCATCCCGGAGACAGCGGCCGTGGCGGACCGCTCCTCCACCGGTGACAAGTTCGCCAGGCTCCAGGACATCGTCGCCGAGGAACTGCCGATCCTCCCGCTGTGGCAGGGCAAGCAGTACGCCGTCTACAACGGCGACATCACGGGCCTGGAGTGGACGCTCGACGCCTCCACGGTCTTCCGCTTCTGGGAGATCAAGAAGGGCTGACGCCCGCCTCCGCCCGCCTCCGCCCGCCAGCGGTCGCCTCCGCTCGTCAGCGGACGTCCCCGCCCGCCCGCGGCCGGGCCCGGACACACCGGGCCCGGCCGGGCCGCACCGGGACGGCCCCCGGAGCCGAGTGCTCCGCGGGCGTCCCGCCGTGCCGGAGCGCCCGCGCAGGGCTTCCGCGCCCGGTGCTTCCGCGCCCGGTGTTGCCGCGCAGGGCTACTGAGCCCCGGGGCGCACCAGTCCGCTCTCGTACGCGTAAACCGCCGCCTGGACCCGGTCGCGCAGGCCCAGCTTCGTCAGGACATGGCCCACATGCGTCTTCACCGTCGTCTCGCTGACGAAGAGGTCCGCCGCGATCTCCGCGTTCGACAGGCCGCGGGCCACCAGCCTGAGCACCTCGAGTTCGCGCTCGGTCAGGGTGTGCAGCGTGTCCGGCATCGGCTCCTCGCCGGAGGGCAGATGGCCCGCGTACTTGTCCAGCAGCCGGCGGGTGATGCTGGGCGCGAGCATCGCCTCGCCCGCCGCGACCACCCGGATCGCCTGCACCAGCTCGTTCGCCGGGGCGTCCTTCAGCAGGAAACCGCTCGCACCCGCACGCAGCGCCTCCACGACGTACTCGTCGAGGTCGAACGTGGTCAGCACCAGCACCTTGGCCGGTCCGTCCCGCTCCGGGCCGGTGATCTGGCGCGTCGCCTCGACACCGTCCATCCGCGGCATCCGGATGTCCATCAGCACCACATCGGGCTGAAGCGCCCGCACCTGGTCCAGGGCCTGCAGCCCGTCCCCCGCCTCACCGACCACGGCGATGTCCTGCTCGGCCTCCAGGATCATCCGGAAGCCCGTGCGCAGCAGCGGTTGGTCGTCGACGAGCAGGACGCGGATAGCCACGGGATCTCCTCAGGCAGTACGGGACCGGGACCATTCTGCCCTGCCCGCGCCGGTCACCCCGCGCCGGTCACCCCGCGCCGGGCGGCCCGCCCGGTGCCACCCCGCCGGTCACCCCGCGCGTCACCCCGCAGGGACCACCGGCAGCGGGTACACCGGCGGCGTGCCGCCGAACTCCGGGCACCGGGCCCGGTGGTCGCACCAGCCGCAGAGCTTCGTCGGGCGCGGCCGCCACTCGCCGGTCTCCGTGGCCCGCACGATGGCGTCCCACAGCGCCAGCAGCTTGCGCTCCACCCGCTCGAGGTCCGCCGGCAACGGGTCGTACGTGAGCACCTCGCCGCTGCCCAGATACACCAGTTGGAGCCGCCGCGGCACCACGCCCTTCAGCCGCCAGACCACCAGGGCGTAGAACTTCATCTGGAACAGCGCGCCCTCGCCGTACTCGGGGCGGGGCGCCTTGCCCGTCTTGTAGTCGACGATCCGCACCTCGCCGGAGGGAGCCACATCCACCCGGTCGATCACCCCGCGCAGCCGCAGCCCCGACTCCAGCTCCGTCTCCACGAACAGCTCGCGCTCGGCCGGCTCCAGCCGGGTCGGGTCCTCCAGCGAGAACCAGCGCTCGACGAGCGCCTCCGCCTCGGACATCCAGCGGGCCAGCCGCTCGCCGCCCTCGTCCCGGGCGAACAGCTCGGCCAGCTCCGGCCGCGACTCCAGCAGCCGGTTCCACTGACCGGGAACGAGGGCCCTCGCCCGGAGCGGCGTGCGCTCCGCGGCCGGCGCGTCGAAGAGCCGCTCCAGCACCGCGTGCACCAGCGTGCCCCGGGTGGCCGCCTCGCTCGGCTTCTCCGGCAGCCGGTCGATCACCCGGAAGCGGTAGAGCAGCGGGCACTGCATGAAGTCGCTCGCACGCGACGGCGACAGCGACACCGGCGGCCGCCCCTCCCGCACCGGGGCCGGGCCCTCCGGCGGGGCGGGACGCCCGGCACGGAGCCGCGCCGGAGCGGGCGCGCGGCCGGCCGCCGGGCCGCGCGTCCCCCGGAGGGCGGGCGGACCCCGGCGCCGCGCGGCGCCCCGGCGGCGGTGGCCGGCGTCTCCCCGGCGGGCGGCGGCGTCGGCTCGGGGCGCGGCGGGCCTTCCGGAACGGGCGGCTGACTCGTACTCATGACTCAGACCCTACGGCCCGCCACCGACAGCGAGCGGCATACCATCGACGGCAGACCCTGCCGCACTGCATGATCGAGCGAGCGACGCCTCGCGACGAAGGGAACCCGGGAACCCGTGAAGAACGACGAGGAGAGCGGCGGGCGCGAGCGCGCCCGGCCCGGCACGGGGGCAGCGGACCCCGGCGGCGGAAAGCGGGACCGCCCGGCGGAGCCGGGCGGCGGCATCCTCATGGGCCGCCCCTTCGGCGTACCGGTGTACGTCGCCCCGAGCTGGTTCCTGGTCGCGGCCCTCATCACCTGGGTGTTCGGCGGGCAGCTCGACCGGGTCCTGCCGGAGCTGGGCGGCGCCCGCTACCTCGTGTCGCTGTTCTTCGCGGTCGCCTTCTACGCCTCCGTGCTGGTCCACGAACTGGCCCACACCGTCGCGGCACTGCGCTACAAGCTCCCCGTGCGGCGCATCCAGCTCCAGTTCTTCGGGGGCGTCTCGGAGATCGAGAAGGAGTCGGAGACCCCGGGCCGGGAGTTCGTCCTCGCCTTCGTCGGACCCCTGCTGTCACTGGTGCTCGCCGCCGTCTTCTACGCCGGAATGCGGGCCGTGGAGCCCGGCACCGTTCCCGGCGTGCTGCTCGCCGGCCTGATGATCTCCAACCTCATCGTCGCCGCCTTCAACCTCCTCCCGGGGCTGCCGCTGGACGGCGGCCGGATGCTGCGCGCCGTCGTGTGGAAGATCACCGGCAAGCCGATGAGCGGCACCGTCGCGGCCGCCTGGGTGGGCCGTGCCCTCGCCGTCGCCGTACTGGTCGGCCTGCCGCTGCTCACCCACACCGGCGCCCTCGGCAACTCCACCGAGGACATCGGCGGCATGGAGACCGTCACCGACGCCCTGCTCGCCGCCATCCTCGCCGCGATCATCTGGACCGGGGCGGGCAACAGCCTGCGCATGGCGCGCCTGCGGGAGCACCTGCCCGAACTGCGGGCCCGGGCCCTCACCCGGCGGGCCGTCCCGGTGGCCTCGGACACACCGCTGTCCGAGGCGCTGCGGCGCGCCAACGAGGCCGGTGCCCGCGCCCTCGTCGTGGTCGACGGGCACGGCGACCCGACGGCCCTCGTCCGCGAGGCCGCGATCGTCGGGGTCCCCGAGCACCGCCGCCCCTGGGTCGCCGTCGGCGGCCTCGCCCAGGACCTCGCCGACGGCATGAGGGTCCCGGCCGAACTCGCCGGCGAGGCGCTCCTGGACCGGCTGCGCGCGAACCCGGCCTCCGAGTACCTGGTGGTGGAGGAGACCGGCGAGATCTACGGAGTGCTCTCCACGGCGGACGTCGAGCGCGCCTTCGTGTCGGCGATGGCCCGCCCGGGCCCCTGACCGCGTGGCGAAGAGGGGTTCGCGCACCCCATACACTGGTCACATGTCCGAACCGACCGGTGCCGCCCGCCGTCGCGGGCCCTTCGAGGTCGGGGACCAGGTCCAGCTCACCGATCCCAAGGGACGCCACTACACGTTCACGCTCGAGGCCGGGAAGAACTTCCACACCCACAAGGGTTCCTTCCCGCACGACGAGCTGATCGGCGCCCCCGAGGGCAGTGTGGTCCGAACCACGGGAAACGTCGCCTACCTCGCGCTGCGCCCCCTGCTCCCCGACTACGTCCTGTCCATGCCCCGCGGCGCAGCCGTGGTCTACCCCAAGGACGCGGGGCAGATCCTGGCCTTCGCCGACATCTTCCCCGGGGCGCGCGTCGTGGAGGCGGGGGTCGGCTCCGGCTCGCTCAGCGCCTTCCTGCTGCGTGCCATCGGCGACGACGGCATGCTGCACTCCTACGAGCGCCGCGAGGACTTCGCGGAGATCGCCAGGGGCAACGTCGAGCGCTACTTCGGCGGACCGCACCCGGCCTGGACGCTCACGGTCGGCGACCTCCAGGACAACCTCTCCGACGCCGACGTCGACCGCGTCATCCTGGACATGCTCGCGCCCTGGGAGTGCCTGGAGGCCGTCTCCAAGGCCCTGGTCCCCGGCGGCATCCTGTGCTGCTACGTGGCGACGACCACACAGCTGGCGCGGACCGTCGAGTCCGTCCGCGAGACCGGGTGCTACGCCGAGCCGCAGCCGTGGGAGTCCATGATCCGCAACTGGCACGTCGAAGGACTGGCCGTGCGCCCGGACCATCGGATGATCGGCCACACCGGCTTCCTGGTCACCGCCCGGCGGCTCGCGGACGGCGTGGAGCCGCCGATGCGGCGCCGCCGGCCCGCCAAGGGCGCCTACGGCGAGGACTACGAGGGCCCGAACAAGGGCTGAGAGCCCGTCAGGGTCCGCCCGCCCGGCGTCCGTCCCGCGTCACCTGACCCGTGCCGTCCCGCATCCGTCCCGCATCCGTCCCGGGTGAGGGGCGGGTGAGGGGCGGGCGCGTTGCCGCAACGGGGGCGGACCGCCGTTCAGTTCCGGCCGCGGCCGGGGAACTCGGCGGCGGCCGGGCCCCGTTGGCCCTCCCGGCGGTCCGCCGGGGTGTCCGCCCCGCCGGTTCGCCCCGGTCGGCTCTCCGGCCGGTTCGCACCCCGCTGTTCCCGCACCCTGTGACGTGTGGCACCATGCGGGGCACCCACCGGAACCGCCGCCCACAGGAGACGCCTCGGTGCAGACCTCCGCAGTCCCGGACCTCGCGCACAACCATGCCCGCCCGGTCCACTGGCTGGCCACCGCGACGGCGATGGCGGCGGTCGTCGCCGCCGCGGGACTGCTCCAGCCGGACCGTGCCGGAGCGGGCCAGACCGGGGGGCGGGAGACCACCGCCGCCACCGTGCCGGCGCCCGGGGCGACCGGAGTGCCGCTGCCCCTGGAGTGCGGCGGGGCCCCCACCGTGGTGGTGGAGCAGGCGACGGGGGACCTGGACGGCGACGGCGGACCGGAGGCGGTGGTGGCCGCGCGCTGCGAGGCCGGGTCCGGCACCCCGCCCAGCGGGATCTACGTACTGGCCCGGTCCCGTACCGGGGAGGCCCGCGTCGTCGCCACCCTGCTTGAGCCCGCGCGCCGGCAGAGCGCCGGCGGGCTCGCGGTCCGTGACGGAGCCGTCACGGCCGTCCTCCTCGGCTACTCGTCGCCGGACGTGCCGCGCTGCTGCCCGGACCGGCGGCAGACGGTCAAGTGGCGGTGGAGCGGGGGGAAGTTCACCGAGTCCGCGGAGGACGCGGAGGACGCGGAGGACGCCGACGGCACCTTCGGTGGGTGAGGCGTCACCCTCGGTACGCGCCGGGCGGGCTACCCGGCGTCCGGCCCGTACACCTCGACGCCGTCCGCGACGCGGCGTACGTGGATGCAGTCGCCCGGGCACTCCTTGGCCGAGTCGATGACATCGGTCAGCAGCGGCAGCGGTACGGGCGTTGCCGCGCCCGGTTCCTGCAGCAGCTCGTCGTCGGCGCCCTTGACATAGGCCAGGCCGTCGATGTCCAGCTCGAACACCTCGGGCGCGTACTGGGCGCAGATGCCGTCGCCGGTGCACAGCCCCTGGTCGATCCAGACTTCGAGAGCCTCGTTCATGTCGCCTGCCGTTCCTGCGCGGTGTGCATCGAGCCTGTTGTATCAATACCGGCCAGCCCTGACGGGTGTTGACCGTTCCGACCATACAACCGCCCGCTTTCCGATGTTGATGGGTGGGTATTCCCCTGGCGTGAGGGAGAGCGCAAGGGTGAAGATCGGACACGCCCCTACCGTCTTTGTGATCTAGGGGTTTCAATCACCACCAGCCCAGGTAGGGTCAGGAAGCGTCCAGCTCCCCTTGGAGGAGGTGAGGACCGTGGCAGCCCACGACGACGACAACAACCGCGGCTTCCGGCCGGGGCGGGGGTCTGAAGACCCCGCCGGCCAGGTCGCCTATCTCGAGCAGGAGATCGCCGTCCTGCGCCGCAAGCTCGCCGACTCTCCGCGCCATACGAGGATTCTCGAAGAGCGGATCGTCGAGCTGCAGACGAACCTGGCCGGCGTGTCCGCGCAGAACGAGCGACTGGCGAACACGCTCCGTGAGGCCCGAGACCAGATCGTGGCCCTCAAGGAGGAGGTCGACCGGCTCGCGCAGCCGCCGGCCGGCTTCGGTGTCTTCCTGCAGACCAACGAGGACGGCACCGCCGACATCTTCACCGGGGGCCGCAAGCTCCGGGTGAACGTCAGCCCCGGCGTCGAGCCCGAGGGGCTCCGGCGCGGCCAGGAGGTCATGCTCAACGAGGCGCTCAACGTGGTCGAGGCCATGGAGTTCGAGCGCACCGGGGACATCGTCACCCTCAAGGAGGTCCTCGAGGACGGCGAGCGCGCCCTGGTGATCGGGCACACCGACGAGGAACGGGTGGTACGGCTCGCCGAGCCGCTGCTGGACGTCACCGTCCGCCCCGGCGACGCCCTGCTGCTCGAGCCCAGGTCCGGGTACGTGTACGAGGTCGTGCCCAAGAGCGAGGTCGAGGAGCTGGTCCTCGAAGAGGTCCCGGACGTCGACTACGGCAAGATCGGCGGCCTCGGCGGCCAGATCGAGATGATCAGGGACGCCGTCGAGCTCCCGTATCTCCACCCCGACCTCTTCAAGGAGCACGAACTGCGGCCGCCGAAGGGCATCCTGCTCTACGGCCCGCCCGGATGCGGCAAGACGCTGATCGCGAAGGCCGTCGCCAACTCCCTTGCCAAGAAGGTCGCCGAGGTGACCGGCCAGCCCGCGGGGAAGAGCTACTTCCTCAACATCAAGGGCCCCGAGCTCCTCAACAAGTACGTCGGCGAGACCGAGCGGCATATCCGCCTGGTCTTCCAGCGTGCGCGCGAGAAGGCCGGCGAGGGCACGCCCGTCATCGTCTTCTTCGACGAGATGGAGTCCCTCTTCCGCACCCGGGGCTCCGGTGTCAGCTCGGACGTCGAGAACACGATCGTCCCCCAGCTGCTCGCCGAGATCGACGGTGTGGAGGGCCTGGAGAACGTCATCGTGATCGGCGCCTCCAACCGCGAGGACATGATCGACCCCGCGATCCTGCGGCCCGGCCGGCTCGACGTCAAGATCAAGATCGAGCGTCCGGACGCCGAGGCGGCGAAGGACATCTTCGCGAAGTACCTCACGCCGTCGCTGCCGCTGCACGCCGACGACCTCTCGGAGCACACCGGCTCCAAGGAGGCGGCCGTCCAGGGCATGATCCAGTCGGTCGTGGAGCAGATGTACGCGGAATCCGAGGAGAACCGCTTCCTCGAGGTCACGTACGCCAACGGCGACAAGGAAGTCCTGTACTTCAAGGACTTCAATTCCGGCGCCATGATCCAGAACATTGTCGACCGGGCGAAGAAGATGGCCATCAAGGCATTCCTGGACCACGACCAGAAGGGACTCCGGGTCGCGCACCTGCTCCAGGCCTGCGTCGACGAATTCAAGGAGAACGAGGACCTGCCGAACACCACGAACCCGGACGACTGGGCCCGGATCTCCGGAAAGAAGGGCGAGCGGATCGTCTTCATCCGCACGCTCGTCACCGGAAAGCAGGGCGCGGACACCGGACGCTCCATCGACACGGTGGCGAACACCGGTCAGTACCTGTAGATCGCGGCCCGGCTGCGGATGTCCTGGGGCTCCCCCTTGGAAAACAGGGGGAGGACATCCGCAGCCGGCTGCTTTCCGAGGGTTTCCGGACGGGTAGTCGCACCACACAGGGCAATGACCGAGTTGATCTCCCCACCAGCGCAGAGGCGTTCTAGGCTCGTCGGTACCGCCGCGTCGCGCCGTGCGGGGACGGGCACCGCACACGCAACGGAGAACGAGCGGTACTTGAGCGCCGCTCCCGGAGGGGAGCGCCGCCGGGCAAGGAGGGCCGCATGACCGTACGGCGAGTAATGGGCATCGAGACGGAGTACGGGATCTCCGTCCCCGGCCACCCCAACGCCAATGCCATGCTCACCTCGTCCCAGATCGTCAACGCCTACGCGGCGGCGATGCACCGGGCGCGGCGCGCCCGCTGGGACTTCGAGGAGGAGAACCCGCTGCGCGACGCCCGGGGCTTCGACCTGGCCAGGGAGGCCGCCGACTCCAGCCAGCTCACCGACGAGGACATCGGCCTGGCCAACGTGATCCTCACCAACGGGGCACGGCTCTACGTGGACCACGCCCACCCCGAGTACAGCGCCCCGGAGGTCACCAATCCCCGCGACGCCGTGCTCTGGGACAAGGCCGGCGAGCGGATCATGGCGGAGGCGGCCGAGCGCGCCGCCCGGCTGCCCGGCGCCCAGCCCATCCACCTGTACAAGAACAACACCGACAACAAGGGCGCGTCCTACGGCACGCACGAGAACTACCTGATGAAGCGGGAGACGCCCTTCTCGGACATCGTGCGGCATCTGACGCCGTTCTTCGTGTCCCGGCAGGTCGTGACGGGTGCCGGCCGGGTCGGGATCGGCCAGGACGGCCACGAGCACGGTTTCCAGATCAGCCAGCGGGCGGACTACTTCGAGGTGGAGGTGGGCCTGGAGACCACCCTGAAGCGGCCCATCATCAACACCAGGGACGAACCGCACGCCGACGCGGAGAAGTACCGCCGGCTGCACGTGATCATCGGCGACGCCAACCTGTCCGAGATCTCCACCTACCTCAAGCTCGGTACGACCGCGCTGGTGCTGTCGATGATCGAGGACGGCTTCGTCAACGTCGACCTGGCCGTCGACCAGCCGGTGCGGACACTGCACCAGGTGTCCCACGACCCTTCGCTGCAGCGGCTGGTCACGCTGCGCAGCGGCCGGACACTCACCGCGGTCCAGTTGCAGATGGAGTACTTCGAGCTGGCCCGCAAGTACGTCGAGGACCGGTTCGGCGTGGACGCGGACGAGCAGACCAGGGACGTCCTGGTGCGCTGGGAGGACACCCTCAACCGGCTGGAGAACGATCCGATGAGCCTGTCCGGGGAGCTCGACTGGGTCGCCAAGCTGGAGATCCTGGAGGGCTACCGCAGGCGCGACGGCCTGGACTGGGACGCGGCCCGGCTGCACCTGGTGGACCTGCAGTACGCGGACGTGCGCCCCGAGAAGGGCCTGTACAACCGTCTGGCGGCGCGGGGCAGGATGAAGCGCCTGCTGGACGAGGCCGACGTCGAGCGCGCCGAGAGCAAGCCCCCGGAGGACACCAGGGCCTATTTCCGGGGCCGCTGCCTGGAGCAGTACGCGGACGACGTGGCCGCCGCCTCCTGGGACTCGGTGATCTTCGATCTGCCGGGTCGGGACTCCCTGCAGCGCGTCCCCACGCTGGAGCCGTTGCGTGGCACACGCAATCATGTCAAGGAGCTCCTTGACCGGTGCCGGACGGCGGAGGACCTGGTCCGCGTCCTCTCCGGGGGCTGAAATGCCCCGAGTCCGGGAATCATGAAGGCGGGCCCCGGACGTCGAGGAAAGTACGGGGCCGATGTCGGACCCTCCTAGTAGGGTCTGATCTTGAGTCCGAACCATGCGGGCAAACCGAGCGGGGTGAGGGATATGGCGACCAAGGACACCGGCGGCGGGCAGCAGCGGGCCTCGCGCTCCACCGAGGAGGTCGAGGAGCAGGCGCAGGACGCGCAGGCCTCCGAGGACCTCAAGGAGCGCCAGGAGAAGCTGTCCGACGACGTCGACTCCGTGCTGGACGAGATCGACGACGTCCTGGAGGAGAACGCGGAGGACTTCGTTCGGAGTTTTGTGCAAAAGGGCGGTCAGTAGGCGAATGCCCGAGATGGACATCGGGAAGAGCTGCTCAGACCGCCAGAAGGTGCTTCCGGCCGGCGCGTTCGCGTCGAGCGGGTCGCGGCCCGACGGGCCCCGGACCACCTGTCGCGAATGCGCTGCCGACTACCACCGACTCCGTCGGGCGGCTCGGGGCGGGGCGGTCCGGACCAGGGTCGATGTCCCTGCTCCGTACGAGGAGTGCCGGGCCTGCCGCGGGGTGAGGCCCCACGGCGGGTGGCACCGCCGAGCGACCGCATCCGACGGCCTCCCGGCGCGCTGCACGGCGTGCAGGGCGGTCCAGGGCCGCCGGGGGCATCCGAAGCGCCTGTGCGGCATCACCGGGGCCGAGCGCGACGGCATGGTCTCGTTGCGGACGGGTATCCGTGCGATCCGCCTGTCCGCTCCCGCAAGCGCATGTGGACCACTGTCCTGGGACGGGTAGGGTCCGTGGCGTACCGTGCTTCAACTGCAATTCGGCCATCGGCAAGTTGGGAGACGATCCCGACACCGTCCGGCGGGCTGCCGCCTACTTGGAAGGAACCTCGTGGAAGCCAACCCTCGTAGCACCGGGCGTCTACCGGCCGCCTTCCTGACGCCGGGCTCGTCGTCGTTCATGGATTTCCTCGGCGGGCACTCCCCCGACCTGCTCCCGGGCAAGCGCGTCCTGCCCCCCGTGCAGGGCGTGATCGAGGCACCCCACGGCACGACGATCGTCGCCGTGTCCTTCCCCGGGGGCGTGGTGCTCGCCGGTGACCGGCGGGCCACCATGGGCAACATGATCGCCCAGCGTGACATCGAGAAGGTCTTCCCGGCCGACGAGTACTCGGCGGTCGGCATCGCCGGCACCGCCGGCCTGGCGGTGGAGATGGTCAAGCTCTTCCAGCTCGAGCTGGAGCACTTCGAGAAGGTGGAGGGAGCACAGCTCTCCCTCGAGGGCAAGGCGAACCGCCTGTCGACGATGATCCGCGGCAATCTGGGCATGGCCATGCAGGGCCTCGCGGTGGTCCCGATCTTCGCCGGCTGGGACGTCGACCGGGAGAAGGGGCGGATCTTCTCCTACGACGTCACCGGCGGCCGTTCCGAGGAGCAGGGCTACGCCGCCACCGGTTCCGGGTCGATCTTCGCCCGGGGGTCGATGAAGAAGCTCTACCGCGAGGACCTGACCGAGGAGCAGTCGCTCACCCTGGTCATCCAGGCGCTGTACGACGCGGCCGACGAGGACTCCGCCACCGGCGGACCCGACGTGGGCCGGCGCATCTACCCGATCGTCACCGTCATCACCGACGAGGGCTTCCGCAAGCTGACCGAGGCCGAGTCCTCCGAGATCGCCCATGCGGTCCTGGAGCGCCGGAGGGAGCAGCCGGACGGCCCGAGGGCCTCGCTGCTCTGATGTACCCCAGGGCACCGCTGGGCGGTGACTCCTCGCCACTGACAGAAAGGGACGGATAGCCGGTGTCGACGCCGTTCTATGTCTCACCACAGCAGGCGATGGCCGACCGGGCGGAATACGCCCGCAAGGGCATCGCGCGCGGCCGCAGCCTGGTCGTGATGCAGTACGCCGACGGCATCGTGTTCGTCGGCGAGAACCCGTCCCGCGCGCTGCACAAGTTCAGCGAGATCTACGACCGGATCGGCTTCGCCGCGGCCGGCAAGTACAACGAGTACGAGAACCTGCGCATCGGCGGCGTCCGCTACGCCGACCTGCGCGGCTACACCTACGACCGCGACGACGTCACGGCCCGCGGCCTGGCGAACGTCTACGCGCAGACACTGGGCACGATCTTCTCCAGTGCCGGCGAGAAGCCCTACGAGGTCGAGCTGGTCGTCGCCGAGGTCGGCAGCTCGCCCGAGGGAGACCAGATCTACCGCCTGCCGCACGACGGCTCGATCGTGGACGAGCACGGCTCGGTCGCGGTCGGCGGCAACGCCGAGCAGATCAGCTCCTTCCTCGACCAGCGGCACCGCGACGGCATGTCGCTCGCCGAGGCGCTGAAGCTCGCGGTGCAGGCCCTGTCCCGCGACACCAACGGCGGCGAGCGGGAGATTCCCGCGGAGCGCCTCGAGGTCGCGGTCCTGGACCGCACCCGGCCCCAGCAGCGCAAGTTCAAGCGGATCGTGGGCCGCCAGCTCTCCCGTCTGCTGGGGGCCGCCGACGCCGCCTCCGCTCCGACGGAGGCCCCGTCTGACGAGGAGGCCCCGGACGACGAGAAGTAGCCGGCAGCCCGTCGGAAGCCCGTAGGCGGCTCGTCCGCCGCGCCCCGCACGCGCCCCGCACCGACGCCCCGTGTGCGGGGCGTCGGTGCGGGCGGGCGAGGACGCGGTGGGCGAGCCGCGGATGTGTCCGTTCCGCTCCCGCGCACCGGACGCCTCGGAGCCGCCCGGCGGGCGGGTGGCGCTCCCTGCCCGGTACGGCCCCGGGGTGTACCCGTCCGGAGGCCGGGAGGTGCCCCGCCGCGGCCAGCCGGACGGGGAGCCGAGCCGGGGGACGGGGAGTCGAGCCCGAGAGGGGACCCGCAAGGGGAATCGAGCCCGAGAGGGGAGTCGGACCCGACCGTCCGGACGGGGGGATCGGCCGGCGGCCTCCCGGGCGGCGGCCTCAGCGCATCCGCTCCGCTGCGGGCGGTGCGCCGTGCGCGCCCCGCCCGTGCCGTGCCTCCCGGGCGCGGGGCGGGCCGCCAGGCGCGTGACGGTCGGGGCTGGGGGATCGAGGAGTCTCTGAGCGCGCAGCGGGCCGCCCCGCGCGTGACGGGCGGTGCTCACCGGCCGGATGCCGCGAACGCGCTCCGGGCGGGCCCTCAGGCCGCCGGCGCGGGGCCCGTGGAGCCCCGTGGAACCAGGGTGACCGGGAGGGCGCCGGAGGCCGGGGCGCGGGACGAGAGGACGTCGAGGAGCGCGGTCATGCCGGCCCGGCCGATCCGTTCGGCCGGGAGGCGGACCGTGGTGAGTTCCGGTTCCACCGCCGTCGCCAGGGCCAGGTCGTCGAAGCCGGTGACCGAGACGTCCTCGGGCACCCGCAGGCCCATGCGGCGGACCGCCTTGCAGGCGCCGGCCGCGAGGATGTCGTCGTCGCAGACCAGGGCGGTGGGCCGGGGGCCCGGAGCGCCGAGCGCCCGCCCCGCCGCCGCCAGCGCACCGGGCACGTCGAGCGGCGACGGAACCGTCCGCAGTTCCGCCTCCGCGACCGCCCCCAGGGCTTCCTCCAGAGCCCGGGCCCGCACCGCGAACGTCCAGGACGGCACGGCCGAGGCGAGGTGGACGAAGCGCCGGTGCCCGAGGGCGAGCAGATGGTCCACCACCTGCCGCATGCCGTCCGCCACGTCCAGGTTCACCTGGGCCGCGGACGCCCGGTCGGCCGGATCGCTGTCCAGCATCACCAGCGGCAGGTCGGTCCCGCGGATCGCGTCCAGCGTGCCCGCCGCCATCGACGAGGCGATCACCCCGTCCAGCGCGGCCCGGGCGGACGGGAAGGGATCCCGCGCGGGCCCCGTGCCCTCGGGGGAGGGGTACAGCACCACGCCGAAACCGTGCTCGGCGGCGACCTCCGCCGCACCCCCGTACACGCGTGCGAAGAACTCGTTGGTGAGGGCGGGGACCACCAGCAGTGCCGTCCGGGTCCGGCCGAGCCGCAGATTGCGGGCCGCGAGGTTCGGCCGGTAGCCCAGCTCGGACGCCGCGTCGCGCACCAGCCCCGCGGTGCGCTCGGACACCCGGCCGCGCCACTTCCCGCCCAGCACCAGCGACACGGTGGCCTGCGACACCCCGGCGGCCCGCGCCACGTCCCTGCTGGTCGGCCGCGCTCCGCCGGCGGGCTCCCGGGTCTGCACACTCGCCTCCGCGCTCGGTCCCCGTGCGCCGCGGGAGTGGACTCGCGGCATCTGACATGGTACGTATGACGCAGCTAGTTATACGTAAAACTTCCCAAGGTCGGGCACGGCCCGCCGCGGTGGCAGCGAAGAGGCGGAAGCGATGGGCACCGGACTCGCCGGGTACACGGACATCCTCAGGGTCCCCCACGCGGCCCGCCTGCTCGCGGGCACCCTGGTGGGCCGGCTGCCCAGCGCTGTCGCGCACATCGCGATCGTGCTGTTCGCCCGCGCCGAGGGCGGCAGCTACACGCTCGCCGGAGCCCTCGCGGCCGTCTACGGACTGACCACGGCCGCCGGGCAGCCGCTGCTGGGCCGCCTGGTCGACCTGTACGGGCAGCCCCGCGTCCAGCTCCCCGCCGCCGTCCTCTCGGCTCTCGGCATGGCCGTGCTCGCCGTCTCCGGCATCGGTTCGCTCGCCGTGGCCTACACCGCCGTCGCCGTCGCCGGGTTCTTCACCCCGCCCCTGGAGGGCGGGCTGCGCGCCCTCTGGCCGGACGTCCTCGGACGCCGGGACCGGGTGCACCGCGCCTACGCCATGGACGCGATAGCGCAGGAGGTCATGTTCACGGTCGGACCGCTGCTGGTCACCCTGCTGGTCTGGCTGATGTCGCCCGCCGCCGCGCTGCTCGCCGTCAACGCGACGGGCGTCCTCGGCGCGCTCTCCGTGGTGGTCTCCGAGCCCTCCCGCCGATGGCGGTCCGCTCCGCGCGAGGCCCACTGGCTGGGCGCCCTGCGCTCAGCCGGGCTGCTCGCCCTGCTCGGCTGCTTCTTCTTCGTCGGCCTCGCCCTCGGCTCCATCACGGTCGCCGCCCTCTCCTATGCCGAGGGCCGGGGCGGGGACGCCGTCTACGGCTGGTTCATGGCCGCCCTGGGCCTCGGCGCCCTCGTCGGCGGCGTCGCCTACGGCGCACGCGAATGGGCCGGGGCGCCCGAGCGCCGGCTGCGGGTGATCACCGGGCTGCTCGCCCTGGGCTATCTGCCGCTGATGCTCACCCCCGGCGTCCCCGCGATGACCGCGCTCGGTGCCGTCGCCGGACTGTTCCTCGCGCCCGCGATCGCCTGCGCCTTCATCGTCGTCGACCGGCACGCCCCGCGCGGCACGGTGACCGAGGCGTTCTCCTGGCTGGTGACCACCTTCGGCGTCGGCGCCGCCGTCGGCACGGCCGCTGCCGGCCCCGCGGTGGAGTTCGCGGGGACCGCCGCGGGCTTCGCCGTCGCGGGCTGCGGCGGAATCGCCGCCCTGCTGGTGCTGCTGGCCACCGGACGGGTCCTCGCAGCTCCCGGCCGCGGCGCAGATTTCGCACCGGCGGACGAAAATGATCGAAGCGGTGCCGCCGAACCCGGTTTCAGCTCAGGCCATCGGGCGTAATGTTCCCTCATGGACCGCCGCATTTTCGGGCTGGAGAACGAGTACGGCGTCACGTGCACGTTCAGGGGACAGCGCCGACTGTCACCTGACGAAGTGGCGCGCTACCTCTTCCGCCGAGTCGTGTCATGGGGCCGCAGCAGCAACGTCTTCCTGCGCAACGGTGCCCGCCTCTACCTCGACGTGGGCTCGCATCCGGAATACGCAACCCCCGAATGTGACAACGTGACCGAACTGGTCACCCACGACAAAGCCGGGGAGCGCATCCTCGAAGGCCTGCTCGTCGACGCCGAACGCCGCCTGCACGAGGAGGGGATCGCGGGCGACGTCTACCTCTTCAAGAACAACACCGATTCGGCGGGAAACTCCTACGGATGCCACGAGAACTACCTCGTGGCCCGGCACGGGGAGTTCTCCCGTCTCGCGGACATCCTGATCCCGTTCCTGGTCACCCGGCAGCTGCTCTGCGGCGCGGGGAAGGTGCTCCAGACCCCTCGCGGCGCGGTGTTCTGCGTCAGCCAGCGCGCCGAGCACATCTGGGAGGGCGTCAGCTCCGCGACGACGCGGTCCCGGCCCATCATCAACACCAGGGACGAGCCGCACGCGGACGCGGAGCGCTACCGCCGCCTGCACGTCATCGTCGGCGACTCCAACATGTCGGAGACGACCATGCTGCTCAAGGTCGGGGCCACCGACCTGGTGCTGCGCATGATCGAGGCGGGCACGGTCATGCGCGACCTGACTCTGGAGAACCCGATCCGGGCCATCCGCGAGGTCAGCCACGACATCACCGGCCGGCGCAAGGTGCGCCTGGCCAGCGGCCGCGAGGCCTCCGCCCTGGAGGTCCAGCGCGAGTACTACGAGAAGGCGGTGGACTTCGTCGACCGGCGGGGCATCCGCACCGGCACGGTGGCGCAGGTCCTGGAACTGTGGGGGCGCACGCTCGACGCCATCGAGCAGGAGGACCTCGACAGCATCGGCACCGAGATCGACTGGGTGATGAAGTACAAGCTCATCGAGCGGTACCGGGCCAAGCACAACATGACGATGTCCCACCCGAGGGTCGCGCAGATAGACCTCGCCTACCACGACATCCACCGCAGGCGCGGCCTCTACTACCTCCTGGAGAAGAAGGGGCAGGCCGCCCGGATCTGCAACGACCTCAGGATCTTCGAGGGCAAGTCCGTGCCCCCGCAGACCACCAGGGCCCGGCTGCGCGGCGACTTCATCCGCCGGGCGCAGGAGCAGCGGCGGGACTTCACCGTCGACTGGGTGCACCTCAAGCTCAACGACCAGGCACAGCGCACGGTGTTGTGCAAGGACCCGTTCCGCTCCGTGGACGACCGGGTGGAGAAGCTGATCGCCGGAATGTAGTGGTCCGGTCCGCCCGGTGGGGCGCGGCGGGCGGACCGGACGCCACCCGGGCCCCGTGCGAGAAGCGCACGGGGCTCCGGGCGCAGCCCTTAGAGTGTCGAGCGACCGATGTGCCGTCTGAGATCTGAGGAACACGTGCGCCGACTTGCCGGCCTGCTCGTCGTGCCCCTGCTGCTGCTCTCCACAGCGGCGTGCGGCGACGACGGGGGCTCCGAATCCGCCCAGCCGTCGAACGGACTGCCCGCCATCACGGCGGGTGCGAAGTTCGGCGAGAAGCCCACGCTCGCCAAGGGCGAGGGCGAGCCGCCCGAGGACCTCGAGGTCGAGGTCGTCAGCGAGGGCAAGGGCCAGGCCCTCAAGAAGGGCGACCAGGCCCAGGTCGACTACCTCGGCCAGGTGTGGGACGGCGACAAGCCGTTCGACAACAGCTTCGACCGGGGCGAGCCGTTCGCGGTGACCATCGGCGGCGGCGGTGTCATCGAAGGCTGGCAGAAGGCTCTCACCGGGCAGAAGGTCGGCAGCCGCCTGGAGGTGTCCATCCCGCCGTCGCTCGCCTACGGCAGCAGCGGCCAGGGCGACATCCCGCCGAACGCCACGCTGGTGTTCGTCATGGACATCGTCAAGGGCACCACCCTCCCCGTGTCCGCCAAGGGCACCGAGGTCGCCCAGGACAACATCGACCTGCCCAAGGTCGGCACGAACACCGACGGCAAGGCGCCCTCGATCACCGTCCCGAAGAAGCCCGCGCCGACCGAGCTGGTCTCCGACTACGTCATCGAGGGCAGCGGCCCCGCGGTCAAGGCGGGCGACACGGTGGCCGTCCAGTACAAGGGCGTCCTGTGGAAGGACGGCAAGGAGTTCGACAGCAGCTACGCCAAGGGCGCCCCCGTCACCTTCCCGCTCTCCGGTGTGATCGAGGGCTGGTCGAAGGGTCTGGAGGGCAAGAAGACCGGCAGCCGGGTGCTGCTCGTCGTGCCGCCGGACATGGCCTACGGCGACCAGGCCCAGGGCCCGATCCCGGCGAAGTCCACGCTGGTGTTCTCCGTGGACATCCTGGCGGTTCTGTAAGACTGTCCGCGTTGACTCGCACAGAGAGAGCGCAAGGAGCAACACGTGAGCATGGACAAGCCCGAAATCGACTTCCCCGGCGGTGAGCCGCCGGCCGACCTTGAGATCAAGGACATCTGGGAGGGCGACGGGCCCGAGGCCAAGGCGGGCGACACCGTCTCCGTCCACTACGTGGGCGTGGCCTTCTCCACCGGCGAGGAGTTCGACGCCTCCTGGAACCGCGGCACCCCGCTGCAGTTCCAGCTCGGTGTCGGCCAGGTCATCCAGGGCTGGGACCAGGGCGTGCAGGGCATGAAGGTCGGCGGCCGCCGTCAGCTGACCATCCCCGCGCACCTCGCCTACGGCGACCGCGGGGCCGGTGGCGGCCGCATCGCCCCCGGCGAGGCGCTGATCTTCGTCTGCGACCTGGTCGCGGTCTGACCGCGACCGGTCTCCGCGGGGCCCGTGCCGCCAAGGGCACGGGCCCCGCGCTTTTGCCACGACGCTCCGTAGCGGTAGGTTCGACGATCAGAAGAACGGGTGAGGAAGGGCGTCGATGGCCATTGCCAAGGCCGAGCGGCTGATGAACCTGGCGCTGTGTCTGCTCGGGACACGGCGGCCGCTCAGCAAGCGGGAGCTGCGGGGCTCCATCGAGGCCTATCTGGAAGCGGCCTCCGACGACGCCTTCAACCGGATGTTCGAACGGGACAAGGACGACCTGCGCGAACTCGGGCTGGTCATCGCCACCGTGGACAACCTCGACGGCGACACCGGCTATCTCGCCCGCCGCGACTCCAACCGGCTGCCGCCGATCACCCTCGACGCCGAGGAGGCCGCGGCGCTCGGCCTCGCCGCCAAGGTCTGGCAGCAGGCCCGCCTCGCCGGAGCGGCCAGCGGCGCCCTGCAGAAGCTGCGCGCCGCCGGCATGCCCGAGGCGCGGGACCCCTACGAGGCCCAGCACAGCGCCCTCGAACCGCGGATCCCCGTCCACGAGGCGGCGTTCGAGCCGCTGATGCTCGCCTGCCGGGACCGGCGCCCCGTCGTCTTCGACTACCGCAAGTCCAACGCCGCTCGCCCCGGGACCCGCCATGTCGAGCCCTGGACGCTGGAGTGCTGGCGCGGGCACTGGTACCTCGCCGGCTGGGACCGCGACCGCGGCGCCGAACGCGTCTTCCGTCTCTCCCGCATCACCGGGCGGGTACGCTCCCGCGCCGGCTCCTTCACCGCGCCCGTACCCGACGTGGTCACCGTGCGCGAGACGGTGGAGAGCTGGGCCGGCGAGACCGCCACGAGGTCCGCGCGGATCAGGCTGAGGGCGGGCTCCGGCTACCCGCTGCGTGCCCGCGCCGCTTCCGTGCGGGAACTCGGCGGCGGCTGGGACGAGTTGGAGATTCCGTACGGACACGGTCTGGGCGCCTGGCTGGTGGAGTTCGGACCGGACGTCGTCGTGCTCGAGCCCGCGGACCTGCGGGCCGACGTGGTGGACCGGCTGCGCGCCGTGGCCAAGGGCTGAGGGGGACTCGTACAGGCATGGCCGCCAACGCCATCGACCAGACCCGGCGGATGCTCTCGCTGGTGACGTATCTGCGCGAACGCCCCGGAGCGCGGGTCGGGGACGTCGCCCGGGCCTTCGGGATCACCGAGGACGAGCTGATCTCCGACCTCGACGTGCTGCCCATGTGCGGGACCAGCTTCCGCGGCGGCGACCTCCTGGACATCGACACCGACGGTGAACGCATCTGGTGGCACAACCCCGACGACGTCGCCGAGCCGCTCCGGCTGGCCGCCGACGAGGCGACGGCGCTCCTGGTCGCCGCACGCGCCGTCGCCACGCTGCCCGGACTGCGGGAGGGCGACCGCGAGGCGCTGGTCCGGGCCACCGCCAAGCTGGAGGCCGCCGCGGGCGAGTCCGCCGGAGCCAGCTCCCGGCTCTCCGTGACCTTCGAATCCGAGGGGGGTGTCTTCGCCGACGTCGACCGCGCCATCTCGGAGCGCCGCAGACTGTGGCTGCGGTACTACTCCCCGGCGCGGGACGAACTCACCGAGCGCGAGGTCGACCCGATCCGCCTCTTCGCCGTCGGCCACACCTACATGGAGGGCTGGTGCTACCTCTCCGAGGCGCGCCGGACCTTCCGGCTCGACCGGGTGGCCGAGATCCGGCTGCTGGACGAGCCGTCGGCGCCGCCCGAGACGGAGCTGCGCGATCTGTCGGAGGGGCTGGTGCAGCCCTCGGCGGAGGACCCCGAGGTCGTGGTCGAGGTCGGCCCGGGCGGCCGCTGGGTGGCCGAGTACTACCCGCACGACAGCGCGGAGGAGCAGCCCGGCGGCGGCCTGCGGATCAGCCTGCGCACCCCCGACCCGGCGTCCCTGCGGCGGCTCGCGCTCCGGCTGGGGCGGGACGGCCGGATCGTGTCGCCGACCGGACTGGCGGAGAGCGCGCGGCAGGCGGCGCGCGAGGCGCTCACCGCGTACGACAGCCACGACCGGCGGCCCGAATGAGGCCCGAATGAGGGGGGACACGGCGGACATGCCCGCTCTGGCAGGAATCCCGGCACCGAGGATGCCGATCGTCTTCAAGGCCGCCTGTCCCGACTGCCGGGGCCGCTTCGAACTGGCGGCCGGGGCGCTGCGCCTCGCGATCGGCGCGAGCAGCCGGACCACCTTCTACTCCTTCACCTGTCCCGAGTGCGGGGCCGCCGTACGCAAGCCGGCGGGGGAGCGGATCGTCGAACTCCTCACCGGGGGCGGGGTGCGGACACTGCGCCTCCACTCCACCGCCTGATTCGTAAATAGAACGCGTCCAAGGTCGAGAAGACCCGTTCGCCTTCGATTTACAGGCCAACAGGGTGGGGCTCGGCCTCCGGACTACTGATCCCCGCACGCCACTCCTCGGGTGCCCCGGCCGGCGGCGCCCGGCCGTCGCGGCGCCTGCCGGGCGGGACCGCGGGACGGAGGTCGCCTGCTGCGGTACTAGGCTCTGGTCCATGCTCTGGCCCATGCTCGCCGTCGCCCTGGGGTTCCTCGGCACCGCCGTCCTCGGTGTCCTCGGTGTCCGCGTCTTCCTGGAAGCCCGGCGACTGGGCCGGCAGGTGGCCGCCACCGCGGAACGCGTCAACCGGGCCGCGGAGGACCTGGAGAGAGCGGCGGCGCGGCTGGCGCGCACCGGTGAGACCCTGCGCTAGCGCGGGCGGTCTCCTCCGGGACGGGGGCCCGGAGGTACCCTGCTGTGATGCGTCCGCTGTCCGTTCGGGCCGCAATCGCCCGTATGCACAGGCATTGCCCGGCGTTTGCCCGGGCGGGTTACGATCGCAGGCACATCGGCGATCGGACTCCTGTCCGACCGCCCGCCGGGCAGCCCGCCCTTCAGCCGCCCCAGTGAGAAGGAAGTCGCACATGATCGGCAATCTGAAGCCCCTCGAGATCATTCTGATCATCGTGGTCATCCTGTTGCTGTTCGGCGCCAAGAAGCTGCCCGACATGGCCCGCTCGCTCGGCAAGTCCGCCCGGATCCTGAAGAGCGAGGCGAAGGCGATGAAGAAGGACGACGAGCCGTCGGGCGGTCAGCCGGCGCCGGGCGCCGACACCGCCGCCCAGAAGGACACCCCCCGCACCATCCAGGCCGCCCCCGGCGATGTGACGAGCAGCCGCCCCGTCTCGGAGCCGAACCGTACGACGCAGAGCTGACCCGGTTCCCCCGACGGTTCCCGCACGAGACGAGGAAGTGGGTTGCTCAAGTCCGCCCGCAAGCAGGACAAGGACACCGAGGGGCGGATGCCGCTCGGTGAACACCTGCGTGAGTTGCGCAACCGGCTCCTGAAGTCGGTGCTGGCGATCGCGGTGGCCACGGTCGCCGCGGCCTTCTTCCAGAAGGAGATCTTCGCGTTCCTGATGCGGCCGATCCTGGAGTCGGTCGGCTGCGCGAACGGCCAGGTCGTCATGCGGAACGGCCAGCTCTGCGCCGAGATGACGACACAGGGGCTCCTGTCACCGTTCACCATCGCGCTGAAGGTCGCCCTGATGGCGGGCGTGCTGGCGGCGACCCCGGTCTGGCTCTACCAGCTCTGGGCCTTCGTCGCTCCCGGGCTGCACAACCACGAGAAGCGCTACGCGCTGAGCTTCGTCGCCGCCGGCGTGCCGCTGTTCCTGGGCGGCGCCTACCTCGCGTACTCGATCCTCCCGCAGACCGCCGAGATCATGCTCGGCTTCGCACCGTCCGGCGCGAGGCCCCTGCTGCCGCTGGACGACTACCTTGACCTGATCACCCGCATGGTGATCGTCTTCGGTGTCGCCTTCGAACTCCCGCTGCTGCTCATCCTGCTCAACATGACCGGTGTACTGACCGGCCGGCGGATGCTGCGCTGGTGGCGCGGAATGATCGTCGGCCTCACCGCCTTCGCCGCGATCGCCACGCCCGGCGGCGAGCCGATCTCGATGCTGCTCCTGGCCGGCCCGCTGGCCGTCCTCTACTTCATCGCCGTGGGCTTCTCCTTCCTCAACGACGCCCGCCGCCGGCGCAGGGACCCCGACGCCGGCCTGAGCGACGACGAGGCATCCAGGCTCGACCTCACCCCCGAGGACGTCGGCGACGCCGGGCCCGTCACCGCCGCCCGCGCGCTCCCCGAGCAGTCGAGCGGCGACCGGGACCGGGACCGGGACCGGATCAACGGGTACGACGACGTCACCTGACCCGGGTCCCGAGGGCGGGCGCGCCGCCCGCACGGGCAGGGCGACCTCGTCCGGCGGGCATCCCCGACGGGCGGCGGGCACGCCCCCTGTGCCCGCCCGTCCCGGACCCGTCCCGGCGCCGCCCCGAAATAAGCTCGCGCCCGCTGTCGGACCCGGCGGGTAGGCTCGACTGCAAGATGACACAGGACCTCTCACCAGCCGAGCGGTACGCGGCCGCCCGGATCCGTGCCGCCGAGCAGGCCACCGCGCTCGCTCCCTTCCGCGAGATGTACGACTTCGGGCTGGACCCGTTCCAGGTCGAGGCCTGCGAGGCGCTGGAGGCGGGCAAGGGCGTGCTCGTGGCGGCCCCCACGGGTTCCGGGAAGACGATCGTCGGCGAGTTCGCCGTGCACCTGGCTCTCTCCCAGGGGCGCAAGTGCTTCTACACGACCCCCATCAAGGCGCTGTCCAACCAGAAGTACTCGGATCTGGTCAAGCGGTACGGCCCCGGCAAGGTCGGCCTGCTCACCGGCGACAACAGCGTCAACCCCGAGGCGCCGGTCGTCGTCATGACCACCGAGGTCCTGCGCAACATGCTGTACGCGGGCTCCCGGTCGCTGAGCGGCCTCGGGTACGTGGTCATGGACGAGGTGCACTACCTCTCCGACCGCTTCAGAGGCGCCGTCTGGGAAGAAGTGATCATCCACCTCCCCGAGTCGGTGACCCTGGTCTCGCTCTCGGCGACGGTGTCCAACGCGGAGGAGTTCGGCGACTGGCTCGACACCGTACGAGGCGACACCGAAGTGATCGTCTCGGAGTCGCGCCCCGTGCCCCTGTGGCAGCACGTGCTCGCCGGACGCCGGATGTACGACCTCTTCGAGGAGGAGACCGACCACGGCGGCCGCGGCGCCGCCCGGCGCGAGGTCAACCCCGACCTGGTCCGCCTGGCCAGGACGGAGAACTCCCGCACGTACAACCCGCGTGACCGCCGCCGCGGCAAGATGGTCCGCGAGGCCGACCGCGAGCGCGAGCGCCGGCAGCGGGGCCGCATCTGGACCCCGGGGCGGCCCGAGGTCGTCGAGCGGCTGGACGCGGAAGGGCTGCTACCCGCCATCACGTTCATCTTCAGCAGAGCCGCCTGCGAGGCCGCCGTCCAGCAGTGCCTGTTCGCCGGACTGCGGCTCAACGACGAGGAGGCGCGCCTGGAGGTGCGGTCGATCGTCGAGGCGCGCACGGCCTCCATCCCCCGCGAGGACCTCCACGTCCTCGGGTACTACGAGTGGCTGGAGGGACTGGAGCGGGGCATAGCCGCACACCACGCCGGAATGCTCCCCACGTTCAAGGAGGTCGTCGAGGAACTCTTCGTCCGCGGCCTCGTCAAGGCCGTGTTCGCCACCGAGACCCTGGCCCTCGGCATCAACATGCCCGCCAGGTCCGTGGTGCTGGAGAAGCTCGTCAAGTGGAACGGCGAGCAGCACGCCGACATCACCCCCGGCGAGTACACCCAGCTGACCGGACGCGCGGGCCGGCGCGGCATCGACGTGGAGGGCCACGCCGTCGTGCTCTGGCAGCGCGGGATGGACCCGGGCGCGCTCGCCGGACTCGCCGGCACCCGTACGTATCCGCTGCGCTCGAGCTTCAAGCCGTCGTACAACATGGCGGTCAACCTCGTGCAGCAGTTCGGGCGCCACCGCTCGAGGGAACTGCTGGAGACCTCCTTCGCCCAGTTCCAGGCGGACAGGTCGGTCGTCGGCATCTCGCGCCAGGTGCAGCGCAACGAGGAGGGGCTCGAGGGCTACCGGGAGGGCATGACCTGCCACCTGGGGGACTTCGAGGAGTACGCGCGGCTGCGCCGCGAACTGAAGGACCGTGAGACCGAACTGGCCAAGCAGGGCGCCGCCCAGCGCCGGGCGGCCGCCGCGGACTCACTGGAGAAGCTCAGGCCGGGCGACGTCATCCACGTGCCCACCGGCAAGTTCGCCGGGCTCGCGCTCGTCCTCGACCCCGGGCTGCCGGCCGGCAGGTCCAACGGCCACCGGGGCTACGAGTACCACGACGGGCCGCGCCCCGTGGTGCTGACGGCCGAACGCCAGGTCAAGCGGCTCGCCTCGATGGACTTCCCGGTCCCCGTGGAGCCGCTGGAGCGGATGCGGATCCCCAAGTCCTTCAACCCGCGCTCCCCCCAGTCCCGGCGCGACCTCGCCTCCGCCCTGCGGACCAAGGCCGGGCACATCGTGCCCGACCGGCACCGCAGGCCGCGCGCCGCGGCCGCGGACGACCGCGAGATCGCCCGGCTGCGCAGGGAGATCCGCGCCCATCCCTGCCACGGCTGCGACGAACGCGAGGACCACGCCCGCTGGGCGGAGCGCCACCACCGGCTCCAGCGCGACACCCGCCAGCTGGAGCGCCGCATCGAGGGCCGGACGAACACCATCGCCCGCACCTTCGACCGCATCGTCGCGCTGCTCACCGAGCTGGACTACCTCCGCGGCGACGAGGTCACCGAGCACGGCCGCCGGCTCGCCCGGCTCTACGGCGAGCTGGACCTGCTGGCCAGCGAGTGCCTGCGCGACGGGGTGTGGGAGGGGCTGAACCCGGCCGAACTGGCCTCCTGCGTCTCGGCTCTGGTGTACGAGGCACGCCAGGCCGACGACGCCGTGGCGCCCAGGCTGCCCTCCGGCAGGTCGAAGGCAGCGCTCGGCGAGATGGTGCGGATCTGGGGCCGGCTGGACGCGCTCGAGGAGGAGTTCCGCATCAACCAGGCCGAGGGCGTGGGCCAGCGCGAGCCCGACCTCGGATTCGCCTGGGCGGTGTACCAGTGGGCCTCGGGCAGGGGCCTGGACGAGGTGCTGCGCGAGGCGGAGATGCCCGCGGGCGACTTCGTGCGCTGGACCAAGCAGGTCATCGACGTACTCGGCCAGATCGCGGCCGCGGCGCCGGGCGAGAACTCCACGGTGGCGCGCAACGCCCGCAAGGCCGTGGACGCGGTGCTGCGCGGTGTGGTGGCGTACAGCTCGGTCGGCTGACCTCCGGGGAGGCCCGGCAGGCCGCCCGTGGGAGTGCGGCGCACCGCGTGACCGGCGGCTCGCAGCCGCCACGGCCACTGCCGGCACCGGTCGGCCGAAGCCGGTGCCGAAGCCGGTGCCGGGGTGGCCCGGCACGGAACCGGTGTCGGTTTCGGTGTTGGTGCCGGTGCCGGTGCCGACATGGCCCGGCCGGCGACGCCGTGCCCTGCCACCCCGCGCCGCCCTGCCGTCCCGCAGTTCGGCCGTCCTGCCGGGCGTCGGACCGTCGGGCGTCGTCCTGCCGGGCGCCGTTCGCACTGTTCGCACCGGCTGCACCGTTCGCACCGGCGGTGGGCGTGGTGTCCGGGGACGGCACCGGCCGATGTGCGGCCCGGACCGTCGGACCCGTCGGGGCGCGCCCCCGCGTCACTGCCGCAGGTTCCGACCAGCCTGTGCCGCCTGTGCCGCCTGTGCCGGCCTGCCCCCACTGGCCCGTTGCCTTTCTCGTGGCCCTGAAACGGGGCGCCTGGCCTCCGGGCCCGGTATGGCTGTCTGCCCCCTGTCGAAGGGATGACCCGGGGGTGTTGCCGCCGGGGCTTGGGGCACCGCCTGACCGCTGATGAGGGGCCTGACGGCTCCACCACCCCTGCCCTCCAGACCCCATCACGCCCGTGCACCGGCACGGTCACTCCGGCCCTGCCGACCACCGGCCTGCCCATCAGCCACCCGATCCGCCGGGAACATCCCGCTTCGCGAAACGTTCCCGAAAACCAGCATCAACCCCTATGAATCGACCCCACCGAGGTTGACGAAACAGATAGGGGCATCCCACCGGGCCGGCCCGCGCCGGCCGGTTCGGAGAGGCGAGGGGCGGCCCGGGGGCGGCCGTCGTGCCCGGCCCTACCCGGACGGGAAACTCAGCAGTCCCAGTGGCTCGGAGGTGGGGGCGCGGGAGCCGCCGGGCGGCTCGACGGTGATGCCCACGCCCGTCGCCCCGCCGATCGCACCCTCCATGAGCAACGCCTCCGCACTTCCCGCCGAGGCGAGCAGCCCGGCCGGGCGCATGGAACCGCCGTCCGCGAACCAGAGCTGGTACACCCGGCCGCCGTCCGGCCGCGGCAGGCCGGAAGCGAGGAAGACGGCGCGGTCCCGCTCCCGGGAGAAGGCGACCGTGCCGGCCGCCCCCTCGCCCAGCGCCGTGCTCCGCGTGCGTACGTCGGCCGCGGTGAGCACGTCCGCGAGCGCCTCGGTGCGCCGCTGCGCCAGTTCGGCGGCCTCGCGGGCCTCGGCCCGCGCCTCGTCGGCGGCCCGCTGCTGGACGACCGCCATGCCGCCGAGCGCCGCCAACCCCGCGATACACGCGGCGAGTACGAACCCGGCGAGCCTGCGCCGGCCGGACGGGCGGGCCCTGTGCACCGGGGGCGGGATACGGCCGGCCCCCGCGGCGGCGACCTTCGGAGGTTCCTGGCGGACGGTCGAGATCCGGGCCATCACCTGGGACTTCAACGCGGACGGCGGGATCTCTGTCGCGGCCAGGCCGAGTCGTACCGCGGTGGCCCCTAGCTCCCGCACCTCCTGCGCGCACGCCGGGCACACGGCCAGATGCCGTTCGAACCGGGTACGCTCCCGGTCGCCCAGCGCATTGAGGGCGTACGCGCCCGTCAGCGTGTGCAGTTCGGCGTCCCGGTCCGCTCCCTTCGCAGCGGCGCTCATCGGATGACCGTCCCTGCCGTGGCCGTGGCCGTCGCGGGCGGGGCCGCGGCCTCCCGGCCCCGGAGGGCGCGCGGCCGGCGAAGCGCGTCGGTCGACGGCCGGGCCGGTCCGGGACCACCGTGCCCGGTCCGGTCCGGCCGTCCCGTTTCGGGAGCACGCTCCCGCCGGGGCCGGTCGACGGGCCTTCGGTAGGCGTTCTCCACCGAGCGGCGCTCCTTCCTCCGGCTCATGCGTTCACCCCCAGGCAGTCGCGCAGGCGGATCAGCCCGTCGCGCATCCGTGTCTTCACGGTGCCCAGTGGCACCGCGAGCAGTTCGGCGACCTCCCGGTAGGCGAGGCCGCGGTAGTAGGCCAGGGTCACCGACTGGCGCTGGAGCTCGGTCAGTGTGCGCAGGCAGCGCCGCACCTGCTCCCGCTCCAGTCGCGCCTCGACCTGTTCGACGACGTCGTCGAAAGCCGGTGTACCGCCGAGGCGGGCGGCCTTCCGCTCGCGTTCGACGGCGGCCTGGGCGGAGCGTACGCGGTCGACGGCGCGGCGGTGGGCGAGGGTCAGGGTCCAGGTTAGGGCGGAGCCACGCGACGGCTGGTAGCGCGCGGCGGTCCGCCACAGCTCGACCAGGACCTCCTGCGCGACCTCCTCGGACTGCGCCGGATCGCGCAACACGCCGCGCACGACGCCGAGTACGGGTCCGCAGACCGCGTCGTACACACGCGAGAAGGCCTGCTGATCGCCGCGCGCGACCCGGACGAGAAGTTCGTCGAGCCCCGGCCCCGTCGATGGTGCCCCTGTGATGTGTATCGCTTCCTTCACCGCTCTCCCCTCGCCGCGGCCCGCTCCGGCCGGTCCCTCTTCCCCGGACCTGCGTCGCCGCGGGTGTCACCTCCCCTATACGGAGCGGAGACGGGTCTTGACTGCCGTGTCGCCGAACTTTTTGCGAGCCCTCGCTCCGACCGGACTCTCCACCGCTCAAGCGGGCCGGACCGGGCCGGGATGGGGGAGGTGAGCAGCGGCGACGTTCCCGCGGCCGGGTCGGGGAACCGATGGTGACCAGGTGCGGATGCCGGCGGAGGCGAGGGACGGCGGCACAGGGACGGCGGCGGAGGTACGGGGGAGTACCCCCGGAGGCGTGCAAGGGGGAGGTCGCTGCGGGGTGCGCACGGGGAGGCGCCCCTGAGGCGGTGCGCCCGGCGACCGCGGCGGCCCCGGCGAGGACACCGCTGGATGGATTGATGCGCGTGCGCGCCGCGAGCCCGTCGCCCGGGCCAGGGTCCCGAGTCCGGAGCCCGAGTCCCGCTCCCGAGTCGAGTCGCTCTCCCGAGTCCGGAGCCCGAGTCGAGCCCGCCTCCCGGGCCCAGGTCCCGGGCCCAGGTCCCGGGCCGAGAGCCCGAGTGAGACCCGGGTCCGGTCCGGACCGGGATGCTCGCGCGGCCCTCGTGCTGCCGGTACACATCCGCCGTGGCGCGGGCGGTACCTCTGCGACGTCCTGCCACACCCCCCCCGGGCGGGCCTGCGGACTTCGTCCGTCCGTCCCGCCCGCTATGTCTCCTGCTCGCGCTCCACTTCCGCGTTCCAGTCGCGCTTGACGGCCCGCCAGGCCTCGTCGGACTTGCCCGTCCGCCAGTAGCCCGACACGGACAGCCGCTCCCGCGGGATGCCGCGCTCCAGCCGGAGATGGCGGCGCAGTTCGCGCACCGCCCCCGCCTCGCCGTGTACGAAGGCGTGCACATCGCCCGCGGGGAAGCCGAGTTCGCGCACCGCGGCGATCAGCGCCTCGCCGACGGGACGGGCGCCCCGGTGCAGCCAGCTGACGATGACCCCGTCCGGGGTGGCGATTTTCTGCTCTTCCTCGGGTCCGGCGATCTCGACAAGGGCGTGGACCCGCGCGCCCCGCGGCATCTGCTCCAGCGCGGCGGCGATGGCCGGGAGCGCGCTCTCGTCACCCGCGAGGAGGTGCCAGTCCGCCGACGGGTCCGGAGCGTAGCCACCACCCGGGCCCAGCAGGCGCACGGTCTCGCCGGGCCGCACCCGCGCCGCCCACGGCCCGGCGAGACCCTCGTCGCCGTGGACCACGAAGTCGATGACGAGTTCCCGGTGGACGGCGTCGAAGGAGCGGACGGTGTACGTGCGCGTGCTGGGCCACCGGTCGCGCGGGAACTCCTCGCGGATCCGGGCCATGTCGAACGGCTCCGGGTAGGCCGTGTCCGGTGCCGGGAAGACGACCTTCACATAGTGGTCGGTGAACCCTTCCAGGGCGAACGAGGCCAGTCCCTCGCCGCCGAGGACCAGGCGGACCATGTGCGGGGTGATCCGTTCCGTGCGCAGCACCCGCGCCTGATGTACCTGCGGTGCCCTGCGGGCGGCTGTGTCTGCCACGGCGGTCTCCCCTGACGTAGATGCTTAGGCTTGCCTAAGCTAACACTCAGTGCGGCGGGTTCGCGCCCGACAGCTCGGTGCGCAGCCGGCCCACCGCCCTGCCCAGACCCCAGCGCGCGGCGAGGCCGTCGAGCCCGGCCGGGTCGCGGGGCGCCCTCGGCAAGGCCGGATCGAAGCCGGGCAGGGGCACGTCGTCCGCGACCCGGACGACCTTCGGGGCGACCGCCAGATAGGGCCGTGCCTCGTCCAGCCGCCTGCGCTGGGCCGGCGTCAGCCCGGACGCCGGGTCGTCCACGGCGGCCATGATCCCGGCCAGGTCCCCATGGGCGGCCAGCAGCTTCGCCGCCGTCTTCTCGCCGATGCCCGGCACCCCCGGCAGCCCGTCGCTCGGGTCGCCGCGCAGCAGGGCCAGATCGGCGTAACCCGGTCCGGCCACACCGTACTTCTCGCGGAGCACCGCCTCGTCGGTCGCCTGCATCATGCCGACGCCCTTCAGCGGGTAGAGCACGCGGATCCCGCGCGCGTCGTCCACGAGCTGGTAGAGGTCCCGGTCGCCGGTGACGATGTCGACCGGGCCGCTCGCCCGTGCCGTGAGCGTGCCGATCACGTCGTCCGCCTCGTAGCCCGCGACGCCGACCCGCGCGATGCCGAAGGCGTCCAGCACGTCCTCGATGACGGGGACCTGTGGGGACAGGGTGTCCGGCACCTCTTCCTCGTCCGGCCCGGCCACGGACTCCACCGCCACCCGGTGGGCCTTGTACGAGGGGATCAGCTCGACCCGCCAGTGCGGTCGCCAGTCCGCGTCCATGCAGGCCACGAGCTCGTCCGGGCGGTGGTCCTGGATCAGCCGGGTGATGAACTCGAGCAGTCCGCGGACGGCGTTCACGGGGGTGCCGTCGGGGGCGCGCACGGAGTCCGGCACCCCGTAGTAGGCGCGGAAGTAGAGGGAGGCGGTGTCGAGGAGCATCAGGCGTCGCGTCACAGTCCGCCATCATGCCGTACGCCGCCGACAGCGCCCCGGCGCCGGGGCGCACCGCACCGCGCCCCGGCGCCGCACCGCATTCCGGGGCACCGCGATACGGGAAACCGCGATACGGGAAACCGCGATACGGGGCTGCGGCACCGGGGCACCGCGATACGAGGCTGTGGCACCGGGGCACTGCAATGCGGGGCTGCGGCACCGGGGCACCGCAACACGGGCCCCGGTGCCGGAGCCCTGCCCGGGGCGCGCCACGGGCAGGACGGCCCGTGAACTGGCTCACTTCTGCGTTTGCCCTGGCGAAGAGCGGGGCAGGCGCGGCGCCGGAGCGGACCCCGCCGCGCCTTCGACCGACGACGACGCGGGGAGGCGGGAAGAGCCCGCCCGCTCCACGGCCCGCCGGCGGGGGAGGCGGGGCGTTTCCGGTTCGACGCGTGAGGTGTATGTGTCCAGGCTCCAGGCGGAGCACCTGTACAAGGTGTTCGGCAGACGACCCGACGAGGCGGTGCGCAGGCTCGAGAGCGGCTCCGGCCGAGACGAGCTCCGCGCCGAGGGAACGACGGCCGCGGTGATCGACGCCTCGTTCTCCGTCGAGCCGGGTCAGATCTTCGTTGTCATGGGTCTGTCCGGGTCGGGGAAGTCCACGCTGCTGCGCATGCTCAACGGACTGCTGGAGCCGACCGCCGGACGCGTGCTCTTCGACGGCCGGGACCTGACCGCCCTGGGCGCCCGCGGGCTCCGAGAGGTGCGCGCCGCCAGGATCAGCATGGTCTTCCAGCACTTCGCGCTGTTCCCCCACCGCAGCGTGCTGGAGAACGCCGCCTACGGCCTGGCGGTCCAGGGCGTCGCCCGCGCCGAGCGCGAGCGGCGCGCGACCGAGGCGCTGGAGCTCGCCGGTCTCGCCGGATGGGAGCAGTCCTGGCCGGACGAGCTGTCCGGCGGCATGCAGCAGCGCGTAGGCCTCGCCCGCGCCCTCGCCACGGACGCGGACCTGCTGCTGATGGACGAGTCCTTCAGCGCCCTCGACCCGCTCATCCGGCGCGACATGCAGGACCAGCTGCTCGAACTCCAGAAGCGGCTGAAGAAGACCATCGTCTTCATCACCCACGACCTCAACGAGGCCATGCGCCTGGGGGACCGCATCGCCGTGATGCGCGACGGTCGGATCGTCCAGCTCGGCACCGCCGAGGACATCCTGGTCCGGCCCGCCGACGACTATGTGGCGTCCTTCATCCAGGACGTGGACCGCTCCCGGGTGCTGACGGCGTCAGCCGTCATGACCGAGCCGTCCGCCACCGCCGACGGGTGCGGCTGCGAGACCGTCACGCCCGGCACCCTCGTCGCGGACGTGTGCGCGGTGAGCGCGCGCGTCCCGCATCCGGTGGCCGTCAAGGACGCCGCCGGCGAAGTGGTCGGAGTCGTCCCGCAGTCCCGGCTGGTCGGCCTCGTCGGCGACGAGCAGGCCGAGCCGGTGCCCTGCGGCGCGCCGGCCCGCCACCTGCCGGCGCAGGAGGCTGAGGAGGCGCACAAGGCGCAGGAGGCGCACAAGGCGCAGGAGGCGCAGGAGTTGCAGAAGGAGGTGCGTGCGAGTGCCTAGGCTTCCCCTCGGCGACTGGGTCGACGGCGGCGTCGGCTGGCTCCAGTCCCACCTCTCCTGGCTGTTCGACGCCGTCAGCTCGGCCGTCACCGGCATGTACGACGGCATCGACGCGGTGCTGTCCGCACCCGAGCCGCTGCTCTTCGCCGGCATCCTCGCCGTCGCCGCGTGGTGGCTGCGCGGTCTGCTCGCGGGCGGTCTGGCCTTCGCCGGCTTCGCGGTGATCGACTCCGTGGAGCTGTGGGACGAGGCCATGTCGACCCTCTCGCTGGTGCTGGTCGCCACCGTCGTCACGCTGCTGATCGCGGTGCCGCTGGGCATCTGGGCGTCGCGCTCCAAGACCGTCAGCGCCGTGATCCGGCCGGTCCTGGACTTCATGCAGACGATGCCCGCCATGGTCTACCTGATCCCCGGCATCATCTTCTTCGGCGTCGGCGTGGTCCCCGGCATCATCGCCACCATCGTCTTCGCCCTGCCGCCGGGCGTGCGGATGACCGAACTCGGCATCCGCCAGGTCGACGAGGAACTGGTGGAGGCCGCGGAGGCGTTCGGCACCACGCCACGCGACACGCTGGTCCGTGTGCAGCTGCCGCTCGCCCTGCCCACGATCATGGCCGGTGTCAACCAGGTGATCATGCTGGGCCTGTCCATGGTGGTCATCGCCGGCATGGTCGGCGGCGGCGGCCTCGGCGGCGCCGTCTACCGCGCCATCGGCAACGTCGACATCGGGCTGGGCTTCGAGGCGGGCGTCTCCATCGTCATCCTCGCGATGTACCTGGACCGGATGACGGGCGCGCTGGGCCGCCAGGTCTCCCCGCTCGGGCGCCGGGCCCTGGCGCGGGCCAGGGCCGCGGTCGGCGGGGCGAGGATCTGGAACCACCGCCCCCAGCCCGTCGTCGCCGTGGTCGGTGCCGTGGTCCTCGCGCTGGTCGCGGGCGGCGTGGGCGTGTTCGGCGGCACCACGTCCGCCGAGGCCGGCGGAGCCGGCGACGTGGGCCGGGGCAAGAAGATCTCCGTGGGCTACATCCCGTGGGACGAGGGCATCGCCTCCACCTTCCTGTGGAAGGAGCTGCTGGAGCGCCGCGGCTTCGAGGTCGAGACCAGGCAGCTGGAGGCCGGCGCACTCTACACCGGTCTCGCAGGCGGGCAGATCGACTTCCAGACGGACTCCTGGCTCCCGGTCACCCACGCCCAGTACTGGGACAAGTACCGCGACAAGCTGGAGGACAAGGGCTCCTGGTTCGGCCCCACCTCCCTGGAGCTGTCGGTGCCCTCGTACGTCGAGGGCGTCGACTCCCTCGACGACCTGAAGGGCAGGGCGGGCCAGTTCAAGGGCCGGATCGTCGGCATCGAGCCGAGTGCCGGAATGATGGGGATCCTCAAGGACAAGGTCCTCGAGGAGTACGGCCTGGAGGGCGAGTACGACGTCGTCGACGGCTCCACCCCCGGCATGCTCGCCGAGCTGAAGCGGGCGTACGACAGGAAGGAGCCCATCGTCACCACCCTGTGGTCGCCGCACTGGGCCTACAGCTCCTACGACCTCAGGAAACTGGACGACCCCAAGGGCAGCTGGGGCGAGGGCGACGGCATCCACACGCTCGCCCGCAAGGGCTTCTCCGAGGAGAACCCCCGGGTCGGCAAGTGGCTCCAGGACTTCGAGATGACCGAGGAGCAGCTCACCGGCCTGGAGGCGAGGATCCAGGAGACGGGCAAGGGCAAGGAGCAGGAGGCCGTCCGGGCCTGGCTGAAGGACAACCCCGGCCTCGCCGGCAAGTGGACACCGGTCTCCGGAGCGGCGCCGGACGTCTCACAGTCGCAGCGGACCGGCTGAATCCCCCACACGGTGAGGGCCCCGTCACATAACGTGGCGGGGCCCCGTCGTCGTGCGGCGGGGCGCTCATCGCCGTCACGGGGCGTTCACCGCCGTCACGGGGCGACGGTGAGTTGCGCGGGCCGGAACGTGCGTAAGGTACAGAGAGGAGGGAGGGACCTCAGCCATGGGAGACAAGGAAGCGCTCCGTGTCGGCTCCGCCGTCCGCCGAAGGCGACGGGCCCTGGATCTCACGCTCGCCGCCGTCGCGGGGCGCAGCGGCCTGTCCGTGCCCTTCCTCAGCCAGATCGAGAACGAACGGGCACGGCCCAGCATGCGCTCGCTGCACCGCGTCGCGGACGCGCTGGAGACCACCGCCGCCGAACTGCTCGCCGCCGCCGACTCCGGCCGGGTCGTCGACGTCGTCCGGGCGGACGACGGTACCCTCGCCGCCCGGCCGGGCGTGCGCCATCTGGTGCGCGGCCACCACCAGCTCCACGCCGTGGAGTTCACCGGTGAGCAGGACACCGGGGGCGAGCACCAGCACCGCAACGACGAGCTGATGTACGTGGCCGACGGTGCCGCCGAGGTCGAGGCCGAGGGACGCGCCCACCGGCTGGAGAAGGGCGACACGCTGTTCCTCTCCGGCGGTGTCCTCCACCGCTGGCGCGCCACCCGCCCCGGCACCCGCCTCCTCGTCGTCGCCGTGGCCGACCACATCGAGGCCGTCGCGCCGTGACGAGGGTCGTCTCGCTGGTGCCCTCCCTCACCGAGGCCATCGCGGCCAGCGCGCCCGGGCTGCTGGCCGGAGCCACCCGCTGGTGCACCCACCCCCCGGACCTGCGAGCGGCCAGGATCGGCGGCACGAAGAACCCCGACGTGGCGGCGGTGGCCGCGCTGCGGCCCGATCTCGTCGTCGCCAACGAGGAGGAGAACCGGGGGCCGGATATCGCCGAGCTGCGGACCGCGGGGCTGGAGGTCCTCGTCACCGAGGTGCGGAGCCTGCCCCAGGCGTTCGCCGAGTTGCAGCGGGTGCTGGACGCCTGCGGGGTGCCGCGCCCCCGGTGGCTCGACGACGCCGAGGCCGCGTGGGGCGCCGTCGAACCGTGCGCGGAGCCGCGCCGCGCGGTGGTGCCGGTCTGGCGGCGGCCCTGGATGGTCCTCGGCCGCGACACCTTCGCCGGTGACCTGCTGGCCCGGCTCGGCGTCGAGAACGTCTACGCCGCACACCCGGACCGCTATCCCCGGATCCCGCTCGACGAACTGAACGCCGCGGGCGCAGACCTCGTGGTGCTCCCCGACGAGCCCTATCGATTCAGCGCGGACGACGGCCCGGAGGCGTTCCCGGCGGTCCCCGCCGCGCTCGTCGACGGGCGCATGCTCACCTGGTACGGCCCGTCGCTGGCGGCGGCCCCGACGGCGCTGCGGGCAGCGCTCCGCCGGCGAGGCCGCGCAGGGTGAGGGTCCCGGCCGCGGCCCACGCCGCGACCAGGAACGCGTAGAGCCCGGCCGCCGCCCACGCGGGAGCCGCCGCGCCGGTGCGGGCGGACAGCGCCGCCGCCCCCGTGACGCAGGTGCCGACCGGGAAGGTGAACGCCCACCAGGTCATCGCGAACGGCATGCCCCGGCGCGCCGCCCGCACCACCAGGGCCGCGGCCGGGACGAGCCACAGCAGGGCGAGGCCGAGGGCGGCGGTCCCGTAGGCGGTCGCGAAGCTCCCGAGCGCCGCCGCGTCCGCCTCCCCGACCGCCGCGGGGGCCGCGTCGGCGAGCCGGTGCACGGCGGTGGTCGACTGGCCCAGGGGGCCGAGCACCAGGAACAGGGCCGGCGTCAGCGCGAGCGGCGGAGGACCCTCGCGGAGAAGCCTCGCCGTCACCAGCGGCAGGATGACGAGCACGGCGAGCAGGCTGAGGGCGAACAGCCCGTAGCAGCCCAGCAGGGCGGCCCCGCGCCAGCCTCCGGCGGGCACCCGGTCCACGAGCATCGCGCCCAGCGTCGCCGCCACCATCGGGGCCACCACGGGCAGTAGCCACACCGGGGACGCTTGACCCGGCGTGACCCGGCGCCGGGTCAGGAGCAGGTACGGGACCGCCACCGCGGCCGTGAGCCCGGCCGTGGTGCCCGCGGCGAGCAGCGCCCACGCCGTGACGACCGCCGCCTGCTCGCCGATCACACCGCCGCCGACCGAGAGCGAGCCGATGCCGACGGCGAGGAACGCCATCGCCATGCAGCCCTGGAACGGGGCGACCGCCGGATCGAGGAGGTCGGCGCGCGCTTGGTCGCGGTGGCGCAGCCAGTGTGCGGCGCGCGCTGCGAGCAGGGCCGCCAGGGCCAGTGCGGACAGCGCCCATACCGCCTCCAGCACGACACGCAGGCCCGCCGCGGCGGGCAGAGCCACGGGGGCCGCCGCGGTGACGGGTGCCACCGGCAGGGACGCACCCGCGACGGCCACCGATGCCGTGCCCATGACGGCGGAGTACCAATTCGGTCCGAGACGGCGCAGCAGCGGGGCGCGGGTGGCGTGCCGTGCCGGGCCGGGCCGCACGGTGCCGGATGCGGCGGAGGATTGGGCGGAGGATTGGGCGGGGGATGCGGTGGGGGAGTTGGTGGGAGAGGTGGATGCGGCGGGGGACGCGGTCGGGGAGCTGACCGGAGAGGTGGATGCGGCGGGGGACGCGGATGTGCTGGGGGAGGGGGAGCGGGGATGGGCGGCGGTGACCATGGCCCCACTGTCCGGCGCCGTTCGGCGGCCCACCAGGCATTCCCTCGCTATGGCCCCATAAGCTGGGTTTATGAGCGATGGGGAACGCGGGCCGGTGGCCCACCGGGTGCCCGACCTTGCCGCGCTGGAACTGCTGCTCGCGGTGGCCCGTCACGGGAGCCTCGGGCGCGCCGCCCGGGACCTCGGTGTGACCCAGCCCGCGGCGAGCAGCCGGATCCGCTCCATGGAGCGGCAGCTTGGCGTCGCGCTGGTGGACCGCTCCCCGCGCGGCTCCCGGCTGACCGACGCGGGGGCGCTGGTCACGGACTGGGCGCGGCGGATCGTGGAGGCGGCCGAGGCGTTCGACGCGGGGGCGCAGGCGCTGCGGGACCGGCGCGACTCCCGGCTGAGGGTCGCCGCCAGCATGACCATCGCCGAGTACCTGCTGCCCGGCTGGCTGATCGCACTCCGCCAGCAGCGCCCGGGCACCGCGGTGTCCCTGCTCGCAGGCAACTCGGCGGCGGTCGCCCGGCGCCTGCTGCGCGGCGAGGCGGATCTCGGCTTCGTCGAGGGCCTCGCCGTGCCGGAGGGTCTCGACGGCGCGGTCGTCGGCCACGACCGGCTCGTCGTCGTCGCGGCGCCGGGACACGAGTGGGCGCGCCGGCGCTCGCCGCTGCCACCCGAGAAGCTCGCCGCCACCCCGCTGGTGCTGCGCGAGCGGGGCTCGGGCACCCGGCAGGTGCTCGACTCGGCGCTCGCCCACCACGGCGGCCTCGCCGAGCCCCTGCTCGAACTGGCCTCCACCACTGCGGTGAAGGCCGCCGCGGTGAGCGGCGCGGGTCCCGCGGTCCTCAGCGAACTAGCGGTGACGGAGGAGCTGGGTTCCCGCCGCCTCGTCCGCATCCCCGTCGAGGGGATCCGCCTCCGGCGCGACCTCCGCGCGGTCTGGCCCCACGGCCACCGCCCGACGGGCCCCGCCCGCGACCTGCTGTCACTGACGCGGTCCGGGGGCTGAGAGGGACGGTCCGGGAGCGTCCGGCGGCTGAGGGACGGCCCCGGAGCGTCCCCTGCCGAGGTCGGGCCGGGGTCGGGCCGGGGTCTGCTGCCGGGGTCGGGCCGGGGTCCGCTGCCCGCGGGATCAGGAGGCGGCGCGAACGAGACCCGCCATCACCCGGGTGTCCTCGGCCATCTCCGGATGCCACTGCACTCCGAGCACCCAGGAGGGGCCGGGGAGTTCGACGGCCTCCACGGTGCCGTCGTGCGCGTGCGCCGAGACGACGAGACCGGTGCCGAGACGGTCCACGGACTGGTGGTGGTAGGTCGGCACCGACGACTCCTCCGGCACCAGCGAGGCGTACCGGGTGCCCGCGACCGGCGTCACGCCGTGCCGGCCGAAGACGCCGACGGCGTCCACGTGCCCGTCGAGGTGCTGGACGAGCGTGCCGCCGAGGGCGACGTTCAGCAGCTGCATGCCCCGGCAGATCCCCAGCAGCGGGGTACCGGTGTCGAGCGCGGCGCGGATCAGGGCCAGCTCCCAGGCGTCCCGCTCCCGGGCCGGCGGTCCGGTGCGCGGATCCGGGTCGGCACCGTAGCGTACGGGCTCGACGTCGGGCCCGCCCGCGACGACCAGCCCGTCGAGCCGGGCCACCGCCGCCGCGGCCAGGCCGGGATCGTCCGGCGGCAGCATGGCGGCGATGCCTCCGGCCGACTGGACGAGGCGCGGATAGCCGACGGGCAGTAGTGCGGCGGGCAGTCGCCACACGCCCCACGAGGCGTCCTCCAGGTAGGTGCTGACGCCGATGAGCGGCTGGGTCACGGTCGTGGTTCCTCCGGTCGTGGTGCGGGGTGGCGGGTGCCTGGTCGTGCACGGCATCCCCGGCCCCCGGGGGTACGGCTGCGGCGGCCGCCGGTGGTGACGGGCGGCCCCGGCTGTCCATGGTCCGGTAGCGGGTATCCGGTACCCGGTGTCGGGTACCCGGAGTCCTGTTTCCGGCATCCGGCATCCGGCATCCGGCATCCGGCATCCGGCATCCGGCATCCGGTATCCGGTATCCGGTATGCGGCTGTTGGGTATACGGCTAGCCGGCGTCACGGCGTCGGCACACGGCGGCGCCCGGCGTCCGGTGCCCGGTACTGGTGCCCGGATGTCCGGATGTCCGGTGTCCGGGTTCTGGGGACCCGGACACCGGACCGCCCGTCAGTCGCGGGCCAGCTCCGCCTCGGCCGCGGCGAGGGCCGCGAACTCCTCCTCCGGGGCACGGGCCACGAGACGGTGCCGACTGTAGAAGGCGAAGTACGCGAGGGCGACTCCGTACACGGCGAGCGCGATGAACGCCGCGTCCTTGTCCACGAGGAAGGTCGCCACCAGCGCGGACAGTGCGAGGACGAAGGCGACGGACGAGGTCACCACGCCGCCGGGGGTGCGGTAGGGGCGTGCCAGGTCCGGCTCGCGTCTTCTCAGGACGATGTGCGACAGCGCCATCATGGCGTAGCTGATCGTCGCGCCGAAGACGGCGATGTTGAGCATCCGCGCCCCGTCGCCGGTTCCGGCGGCCAGCGCGAAGCCGATCGCGCCGGGGATCAGCAGACCCAGGTACGGCGACTTGCGGCGGCTTGTCAGCGAGAGGAAGCGGGGCAGGTAGCCGGCCCGGGAGAGGGCGAACAGCTGGCGCGAACCGGCGTAGATCAGCGAGAAGAACGAGGCGACCAGGCCGGCGAGTCCGGCGTAGTTGACGAAGCGGCTCAGCGCGGTCGGGTCGCCGTCGCCCTGGAGGGCCACCACCAGCGGGTTGCCGGCCTCCTGGATCGCCGCCGAGCCGCGGGCGCCGGTGGCGGCGAAGAAGGTGATCAGGGCGAGCAGCACCAGGATCGACATCGACAGCGCGAGTGCCCTGGGCATCGACCGGACCGGGTCCTTGGCCTCCTCGGCGGCGAGTGGGACCCCCTCGACGCCGAGGAAGAACCACATACCGAAGGGGAAGGCGGCCCAGATGCCGAGCAGCCCGAACGGCAGCCAGGAGCTGGAACCCAGTGCGGTCTCGTCGACGGGGATGTCGTTCAGACCGCTCACCTGGAAGTCCGTCAGCGCGCCCAGGGCGAAGATCAGCAGCGCCGCGACCGCGATCGCGGTGACGACGAGGCTGAAGCGCAGGGCCTCGCCGACGCCCCACAGATGGATTCCGATGAAGACCGCGAAGCAGGCGAGGTACACGGGCCAGCCGGATTCCAGCCCGAAGAGCCCGAGCGATTCGACGTAGTCGCCGATGAAGATCGAAATGGCGGCGGGGGCGAGGATGTACTCGATGAGGATGGCCGTACCGGTGAGGAAGCCGCCCCAGGTCCCCAGTGCCCGCCGGGCGAACCCGTAGCCGCCGCCCGCGGTCGGCAGGATGGCCGACAGCTCGGCGAGCGCGAAGACGAGGCAGGCGTACATCACGCCCATCAGCACGGTGGCGGCGGCGAGTCCGCCGAAGCCTCCCTTGGAGAGGCCGATGTTCCAGCCGGAGAAGTCTCCGGAGACGACGTAGGCGACGCCGAGCCCGGTGAGCAGCAGCCAGCCGGCGCTGCCGCGGCGCAGGGTCCGGCGTTCGAGGTAGTTGTCCGGTGGGGTGCTGCCGCTCCCCGTGGTGTCGGTGTCTTCCAGTGTCATGGCAGAGCTCCCGCGTCGGACCCAATGGAATGGAGCCATACCTTTGCGGTGGACATGGGGGTAGCGCAAGACCCGTGCGTTACTTTCGGATTACGGCCGTCCGGTCTCCGGCGGTGCACGGCGGCCTGCCGGGGGCCGCGTCCGCCGGGCCCCGGCCCGTCGTGCCCTCCCGGCCCTCCCGGCCCTCCCGGCCCTCCCGGCCCTCCCGGCCCTCCCGGCCCTCCCGGCCTCCCGGCCCTCCCGGCCCGCCCGCCGCCCGAGGGTGAAGCGTCCGCGCACCCCGGGCGGCGGGCAGGCCGCGCGGGGGCCCTTATGCGAGGAAGCCGCGCAGCAGGGCCGCCGTTCCCTCGCAGTGCTCGCGCATCACCTCGCGCGCCCTGCCCGCGTCGCCCGCCAGGACCGCCTGTACCAGCGCGACATGCTGCTGCTGTGAGTGCTCCAGATTGCGCACGAGCAGTGGGATGCAGTCCAGCAGGTCGTTGAGGGCCGCCCGGACCGCGGCGTACTGCGTGGTCAGCATGGGTGAGCCGGACAGCTCCGCCAGGGTGAGATGGAGCAGGGTGTCGCACCGCCGGTAGTCGCCCAGGGGGGCGTCGTGCGTGGCCGTCAGCGCCGTGCGCAACCGCCGGGCGCCCTCGTCGGAGAGCCCGTGCGCCGCGCACAGCCCCGCCGCGCCGACCTCCAGGACCTCCCGGAAGCGCAGGGTGTCCTCCACGTCGACGGCCGCGATCCGTCGGCGCAGTTCGTCCTCGCTCTCGGTGCGCGGGCGCTGCCGGACGAAGGTCCCCCCGTAGCGGCCGCGGCGGCTCTCCACCAGGCCCTCCTCCTGGAGGACCTTGAGTACCTCGCGCAGGGTGACCCGGCTGATGCCCATGCGCTCGGCGAGTTCCCGCTCCGCGGGCAGCCGCTCGCCGCCGGGCACCAGTCCCAGGCGTACGACCTGCAGGATCTGTTCCAGGGCCTCCTCGAAACCGTTGCCCCCGCGCACCGGCCGCAGCACGGACGTGAGCCGGTCCCCGGACTCGCTCTTCTCCGGCATGTTCGCGGTTCCCCCTTCCCAAGAAATGGTATTCAGCAATACCTTATGGCTCCCGGTTGACCTTAGGAGGCGTAATCCCGTGGCAGACCGCACACCCCCGCTGACCGTCGAGGAGCTCAGGGCCCTCGTCGCGAGCGGTGAGATCGACACCGTAGTCCTGGCCTTCCCCGATATGCAGGGCAGGCTCCAGGGCAAGCGGTTCGCCGCCCGGTTCTTCCTCGACGAGGTCCTGGACCACGGTACGGAGGGCTGCAACTACCTACTCGCCGTCGACACCGAGATGAACACCGTGGACGGCTACGCGATGTCCTCGTGGGAGCGCGGTTACGGAGACTTCGCCATGCACCCCGACCCGGCCACCCTGCGCCGCGTCCCCTGGAACGAGGGCACGGCCATGCTCGTCGCCGACCTGGCGTGGAGCGACGGCACCCCGGTCGCCGCCGCTCCCCGCCAGATCCTGCGCCGCCAGCTGGAGCGCCTGGCCGAGTACGGCTGGACCGCGCAGGTCGGCACCGAGCTGGAGTTCATCGTCTTCAAGGACACCTACGAGCAGGCCTGGGACCGCGGCTACCACGGTCTGACCCCGGCCAACCAGTACAACATCGACTACTCGGTCCTCGGCACCGGCCGCATCGAGCCCCTGCTGCGCCGGATCCGCAACGAGATGGCCGCCGCCGGACTCACCGTCGAGTCGGCCAAGGGCGAGTGCAACCCCGGCCAGCACGAGATCGTGTTCCGCTACGACGAGGCCCTCGTCACCTGCGACCAGCACGCGATCTACAAGACCGGCACCAAGGAGATCGCCGCCCAGGAAGGCGTCTCCATCACCTTCATGGCCAAGTACAACGAGCGCGAGGGCAACTCCTGCCACATCCACCTCTCGCTCACCGACGCCGACGGCCGCAACGCCATGGCGGGTGACGGACCGGACGGCATGTCGGACGTCATGCGGCACTTCCTCGCCGGCCAGCTCGCCGCCCTGCGCGACTTCTCCCTGCTGTACGCGCCGAACGTCAACTCCTACAAGCGGTTCCAGCCCGGTTCCTTCGCCCCGACCGCCGTCGCCTGGGGCCACGACAACCGGACCTGCGCGCTGCGCGTCGTCGGCCACGGCCGCTCGACGCGCTTCGAGAACCGGCTGCCCGGCGGCGACGTCAACCCCCATCTGGCCGTCGCCGCACTGATCGCCGCGGGCCTGCACGGGATCGAGCAGAAGCTGGAGCTGCCCGAGGCCTGCGCGGGCAACGCCTACAGCGCCGGCTACGAGCACGTCCCGACCACCCTCCGCGAGGCCGCCGAACTCTGGGACAACAGCCCCGTCGCCAAGGCCGCCTTCGGGGACGAGGTCGTCGCCCACTACCGCAACATGGCGCGGGTCGAACTCGACGCGTTCGACGCCGCGGTCACCGACTGGGAGCTCCGCCGCTCCTTCGAACGCATGTGAGGCGCCCCGTGTCGCAACCGTACGCACTCGATGTGCTCAACCCGGCCACCGAGGAAGTCATCGCCACCGTCCCCGGCGCGGACGCCGCCGACGTCGACGCCGCCGTGCGCCGCGCCGCGCGGGCCCAGCGCGCCTGGGCGGCCGCGGCCCCCGCCGACCGCGCCAGGCTGCTGCGCCGCTTCGCGGCCGTCGTCGACGACCACATCGAGGAACTCGCCCTGCTCGAGGTCCGGGAGGCCGGGCACACCCTCGGCAACGCCCGCTGGGAGGCCGGCAACGTCCGCGACCTCCTCGACTACTCCGCCGGGGGAGTGGAACGCCTCACCGGCCGGCAGATCCCCGTCCCCGGCGGCATCAACCTGACCATCCTCGAACCGCTCGGCGTGGTGGGGGTCATCGCCCCCTGGAACTTCCCCATGCCCATCGCCGCCTGGGGCACCGCGCCCGCGCTCGCCGCCGGCAACGCCGTCCTCCTCAAACCCGCCGAGACCACCCCGCTGACCGCGCTGCGACTGGCCGAACTCGCCCTGGACGCCGGCCTTCCCGAGGACCTCTTCCAGGTGCTGCCCGGCCGCGGCGCGGTCGCGGGCGACGCGCTGGTGCGCCACCCCGGCGTCGCGAAGATCGTCTTCACCGGCTCCACCCGGATCGGCAAGCAGATCATGGCGCTCTGCTCCGAGCGCGTGAAGCGCGTCACCCTCGAACTCGGCGGCAAGAGCCCCAACATCGTCTTCGCCGACGCCGACATCGAGGCCGCGGCCGCCGCGGCACCGATGGCCTTCCTGGACAACAGCGGACAGGACTGCTGCGCCCGCACCCGCATCCTGGTGCAGCGCCCCGTGTACGACGACTTCCTCGACCGCCTCGCCCCCGCGCTGAAGTCGGTCGTCGTGGGCGACCCCGCGGACGAGGCCACCCAGATGGGCCCGCTCATCTCACGCGCCCAGCTGGACCGCGTCCGCTCGTACGTCACCGACGACCTCGCGACGGTGCGGGGCGGCGCGCCCACCGGTCCCGGCTTCTGGTTCCCCCCCACCCTCGTCACCGGTGTCCCGCCCGAGGCCCCCGTCGCCACCGACGAGGTGTTCGGCCCGGTCGCCGTCGTCCTGCCCTTCGACGACGAGGAGGACGCCGTACGCCTCGCCAACGCCACCGAGTACGGGCTCTCCGGCTCCGTCTGGACCCGCGACGTGGGCCGGGCACTGCGCGTCTCCGGCGCCGTCGCCGCGGGCAACCTGTCCGTCAACTCCCACTCCAGCGTCCGCTACTGGACCCCCTTCGGCGGATACGGGCAGTCCGGCCTCGGCCGCGAACTCGGCCCCGACGCCCTCACCGCTTTCACCGAGACCAAGAACGTCTTCATCAGCACGGAGGCCTGAGAACCCATGAGCACTGCACACAACGACACCCCCGTCTGCCGCCGGCTCGTCGGCCGCACCGCCGTCATCACCGGTGCCGGCAGCGGCATCGGACTGGCCACCGCGCGCCGCCTCGCCTCCGAAGGGGCCCACGTCGTCTGCGGCGACATCGACGAGACCGCGGGCAAGGCCGCGGCCGAGGAGGTCGGCGGGACGTTCGTGAAGGTGGACGTCACCGACGCCGAGCAGGTGGAGGCGCTGTTCCGGACCGCCTTCGACACCTACGGCAGCGTCGACATCGCCTTCAACAACGCCGGCATCTCGCCCCCCGACGACGACTCCATCCTGGAGACCGGCCTGGACGCCTGGAAGCGGGTACAGGAGGTCAACCTCACCTCCGTCTACCTGTGCTGCAGGGCCGCCATCCCCTACATGCGGCGGCAGGGCCGCGGCTCCATCATCAACACGGCCTCGTTCGTGGCCCGGATGGGCGCCGCGACCTCCCAGATCTCGTACACCGCGAGCAAGGGCGGCGTCCTCGCCATGTCCCGGGAGCTGGGCGTGCAGTTCGCCCGCGAGGGCATCAGGGTCAACGCGCTCTGCCCGGGGCCGGTCAACACCCCGCTGCTCCAGGAGCTGTTCGCCAAGGACCCCGAGCGGGCGGCCCGCCGGCTGGTGCACATCCCCGTCGGCCGCTTCGCCGAGGCGGAGGAGATGGCCGCGGCCGTGGCGTTCCTCGCCAGCGACGACTCGTCCTTCGTCAACGCCACCGACTTCCTGGTCGACGGCGGCATCTCGGGGGCGTACGTCACTCCTGTGTAAGCCCGCGGCGCACCCCGTACAGCCACCGGACGGGCACACGGCGTCCCGCGTCCCCCGTTCCGTAACCCCGCAACCCCGCAACCCCGCACACCGGACGGCGGAAGGCGGACCGCCGGTGTGCCGGCCCCGGGCGGGAGGAGGCCCGCGGGCACGGGGCGGAGCGCGCGGACGGTCGAGCCCGCGGCTGACCGCCCGCGCGCCCGCTCCCCGGCCGGGCCCGAGGAGCGGGGCCTTCCCGCCGGGCGCTCCCGCACGACCCCGTCCCGTCCTGCCCCGTCCCGTCTCATCCCCCCTGTCCCGTCACGTCCGTTCCCGTCACGTCCGGTCCTGCTCTGCCCCGTCTCGTCCTGCCCTGCCCTGTCCCGTCCGGTCCTGTCCCGGGCCGCCCCGTTCCATCTCGTCCGGCCGGACCCGCGTGCCGCCGACCGCCACCGCGCCCCTGCCGCCCGTCGGCGGGTCCGGGCGGTCGGCGGCGGCGCGGGAGGGGCGCGCTCGCCCCGCTCGCCACCGGCAGGGAGCGGCCTCCCGCCGCCGTGGTGGCCACCGTCGGAGTGGCTCCCGCGGCCGGACGGCCACCGCAGTGGTTCCCACGGCCCGGCGCCGGTCACGGTGAAAGCTGCTCGTGGGCGGGGCCCGTCACCGCAGGGGCGGCTCCCGGCACCGGCGGATCAGAGGAAGGTACGGCCCTCGCCCCGGTACGTCGGGACCACGGCCGTCACCCGCCCGTCCCCGACCAGGTGCAGCGAGTCGAAGCGCTCGCACAGCTCCCCGGCCTTCGCGTGCCGGAACCACACCTTGTCGCCGATGAGCAGATCGTCCGCCGCCGGCCCCAGCAGCGGCGTCTGCACCTCGCCCGGTCCCTCCATCGGGTCGTAGCGCAGCCCTTCCGGCAGGTACGGCACCGGCAGCCGGTCCCGGCCGGCCGCGCCCGAGGCCGGGTAGCCACCGCCGAGCACCGTCACCGCGCCGACGCCCGGCCGCCGTACGACCGGCTGGGCGAACAGTGCCGCGGGCCGTCCGCTGAACGACGTGTAGTTGTCGAAGAGCCCCGGCACGAACAGCCCGGAGCCCGCGGCGATCTCCGTGACCGCGTCCTCCGCGGCGGTGTGCTGCACACTGCCGGTGCCACCGCCGTTCACGAACTCCAGGTCCGGCGCCACCGCCCGCACCGCGCGCACGACGGCCGCCCGCCGCCGTGCGAGTTCGCGCCGGGCCGCGGACTGCATCAGCCGGACCGTCCGCGAGCGCAGCGGACTGCCGGGTACCGCGTCACCGACTCCCGCGACATGCCCCTCGTACGCCATCAGCCCCACCAGCCGGAAGCCGGGGCGGGCGACGGTCGCGCGGGCGAGTCCGGCCAGGTCCTCGGGCGCGCGCAGCGGCGAGCGCCGAGCGCCGAAGCGGATCCGGCCGCCCAGCAGTTGGAGGGAGGTGTCCAGCTCCAGGCACACCCGGATCTCCTCCGCGCCGCCGCGCCGGGCGCGGTCTATCAGGTCCAGCTGCGCCGGGTCGTCGACCATGACGGTCACGGCGGCGGCGAGCTTGGCGTCGCCCGCCAGTTCGGCGAAACCGGCGCGGTCGGCGGACGGATACGCCAGCAGCACGTCGCCGAAACCCGCCCGGGTGAGCCAGATCGACTCCTCCAGGGTGTAGGACATGACCCCCGCGAACCCTTCCATCGCGAGCACCCGCTCCAGCAGCGCCCGGCACCGCACGGACTTGCTGGCCACCCGGACCGGCTTCCCGCCCGCGCGCCTGACCAGATCCGACGCGTTGGCGTCGAACGCCTCCAGGTCCACGACGGCCAGGGGCGCGTCGAGGTGTGCGGTGGCCCGGTCGTACCGGGTCCTGAGAGCGGCACGGGGAGTCATGCGCAGAGCCTGCCAGAACGGTCGGTCCGCGGGTAGTGGGACCTTCTGCGCAGATCCCCCGGGGCGCCGGACCCGTGCCCTGCCGGTGTGCTCCAGCCCGTAGAGTGAGGGGCCGCGACGACGAACGGGCCTGCTCCGAAAGGCGATCGGCGGCGGTACGGACACCGGGAAACGGGGGGCGGATGAGCACCGAGGCGCAGCGCCCACGCGTCCCGTCCCGCCCGCCCCACGCCCCGCCGGCCCAGGCGCCCACCTCCGCCGAGACGACGGCCCGTCTGCGCCCGATCACGGACTCCACCCCGGACCCGCGTGCCGTCTCCGCCCCTCCGGCCCCCCGCCCCCGCACCGGGCCCGCTGACACCCCTTCCGCCCCTGGGCCGGGGGCCCGCCCGGACAGCTCCGCGGGCCGTGCGGTCCCGATGCATCCGCCCCGCGCGGCGAGCGAGCCCCCCGGCGCCGGGCACGACCCGTCCGGCTCCGGAACCGGCGGGACCGGTGCGGCACCGGCCCTGCCGCCGAGGCCGCCCCTCTCCCGGGCCGCCGCGGCGAACGGCCCGATCGCTCCCGCCCCCCGCGGCGCGCTGCCGGGCGCTACCAGGGGCCGGCCGTCCCGGCCCTCCGTTCCTCCGGCCGCCGGCGGGCGTACGGACGCCCCCGCCCCTCGCGGCGCACAACCGGGCGGACCGGCCAGGCGCCCCGGCCCGCCGCCCGCACCGGGGCCGCACCCGCCTTCCGGCGTACACCCGTCTTCCGGTTCCGGCGTACACCCGTCTTCCGGCGCGCACGCCGTCTCGGGTCCCCAGCCGGCCCCGGGCACGGTTCCCCCTCCGGGCACGGTTCCCCCTCCGGGCGCGCCTTCTCGGTCGGGTACGCCTTCTCGGTCGGGTACGCCTTCTCGGTCGGGTACGCCTTCTCGGTCGGGTACGCCTTCACCCCCCGGCGCCCACCCGGGCGGGACCGCCGAACCCGGTGCTCCCCGTTCAGATGCCCCGTCCGCCCCGGGCCGGTCCGTGCCGCCACCGGGCTACCGCGGCCGCCCCGGTGCGACCGCACCCCGCGTCGCGGAGGAGATACCCCCGCGCCCCCTCGTACCGCCGCGCGTCGGTGGCCTGCCCGCCGCGCCCGCCGCGCCCGCGGACCTGCGGCGCCTGCCGTACCCGCCGTACCCGCGGCGCCCCGCCGTACCGCGGCGCCCCCGGACCCGCGGCGCCCGCCGGACCCGCGGCGCCCGCCGTACCCGCGGCGCCCGCCGCACCCCCTCCTGCGCCTGCGCGCCGCCCCCCCCCTGACTGCGGCCCGTGGGCGACCGCGCCGGGACGCCGCCCGAGCCCCGCGCCTCCCACGCCTCCCGCGCCTCCGGCGCCCAGGGCACCCGCCTCCGCCGCTCCGCCGCTCGCCCCGGGGACCCGCGGGTCCCCGGGGATCCCGGGGTCCCAGGGCGGCGGCTCCGGCGCCGGTCCCACGGGAACCCCGGGCAGCCCGTGGCCCTGGATGACGGACGATGCGCCGCACCGGCCGCATGCCGGCCCCCATCACGGCCCCCATGGCAGTCCCCACCACCCCGGCGCCCTTCCCGGGACGACCACCGCGACCACCACCGGGCTGCGCCCCGTCCGGGAGCGCCGTTCCGCAAGAACCGCGGGCGCCCTCGTCTGCCTGGTGCTCGGACTCGGGCTGATCGGCGGTGCGGTCGCCGGAAGCTGGCTCGTGGACGACCCGGCCGCGTCACCCGCCTCCCAACCCCGCTACGCAGACGTGCGCTCGCTCTGGCACAGCGTTCCCGTCGACACGCTCTTCCCCCGCACGATCAACGGCGAAGGAGCGGGGCCGGGTGGTGCGGACCGGGTGTGGACCCGGGTCGCGGTCGCGCCCGACGGCCCCTGCGCCGGTGCCTTCGACCCGCTGCTGCTCAAGGCGCTCCGGCCGGTCGGCTGCCTGCGGGTCCTGCGAGCCACCTACACCGACGCGACCGCCTCCGGCGTCACGACCGTCGGCATGGTCGTGGCCGAGGCCGACCGGGACGCCATGACCGACCTGTACCGGAGGTTCTCCCAGGAGGACCTGGACGAGCGGGCCGACCTGATGCCCCGTACATACCCGGTGCCCGGCACCGTCGCGGCGGGCTTCGGGGACCGCCAACGGGCCAGCTGGACCGTCAGCGTGCTCACCGACGCGCCCGTCGTGGTCTTCGCCGTCTCCGGGTTCGCGGACGGCCGCCCCGTGGCCGAACCCGTGCCGGCCGCCGAGGCGACGGTGCCCGGTGACACCTCCGCCGCCGCCCAGGCCGGCCTGGGCCACGAGGCCAGGGGAATCGCGGACCGCGTCGAGCGCGCCCTGCGGGAGTCCGCCACCTCACGGGAGCGCCCCGAATGACGGCAGCACACCTCCGCACACCCGGCGGGCCCCGGCGGCTCCTGGGAGCCGTCGCCGCGGCCGTCGCCTTCTCGCTCGTCTCCGCCGCACCCGCGCAGGCCGACGGCATCCGGGCCCGGCAGTGGGCCCTGGAAACCCTCCACACCGAGGAGGCGTGGCGCACGACCAAGGGCGAGGGCATCACCGTCGCGGTGCTCGACACCGGCGTCGACGACAGACATCCGGACCTGGCGGGCAGCGTCCTTCCCACCAAGGACCTCATCGGGTTCGGGGCCGAGCGGGGCGACCGCGCCTGGGCCCGCCACGGCACCGCGATGGCCGGGATCATCGCCGGTCACGGCCATGGTCCCGGCCGGGACGAAGGAGTGCTCGGCATCGCCCCCGAGGCGAGGATCCTCCCCGTGCGGGTGATCCTCGAAGGCGCCGACCCCGCCCGTTCCAAGGCCCGCAAGACGCGCGGCACCGCGCTCGCCCTGGGCATCCGCTGGGCCGCCGACAACGGCGCCGACGTCATCAACCTCTCCCTCGGTGACGACAGCGAGTCCGCGCACCCGGACGCAGGTGAGGACGCGGCCGTCCAGTACGCCCTCGCCAAGGGCGCGGTCGTCGTCGCCTCGGCGGGCAACGGGGGCGAGAAGGGCGATCACATCTCCTACCCGGCGGCCTACCCCGGTGTGATCGCCGTCGCGGCCGTCGACCGCTACGGCACCCACGCCTCCTTCTCCACCCGGCGCTGGTACGCCACCGTCAGCGCCCCCGGCGTCGATGTCGTCATCGCCGACCCGGACCGCAGGTACTACGAGGGATGGGGGACCAGCGCGGCGTCCGCCTTCGTCTCCGGCGCCGTCGCACTCGTCCGCGCCGCGCACCCGCGGCTCACCCCCGCCCAGATCAAGCGGCTCCTCGCCGCGACCGCCCGCGGCGGCCCGAAGAACGGGCGCGACGACTCCACGGGGTACGGCATCGTCGACCCCGCCGCCGCGATCGAGCAGGGCGGCAGGCCGGTCCGGGGCGACACCGACCCGGAGACCGCGTCCGGCCGGGGCCACCGCGGGCAGTATTTCGGCAGCGGCCCGGAAGGCCCCCCGGGGCAGTCGCGCGGCGGCTGGCTCGCCCCGGTCACCGGCGGCCTCGGAGCGCTGCTGCTGGTCGCGGCGGTCGTGCTGTGGCGCGGGGGCCGCCGGGCATGATCCCGCACCGCGGCACGTGCCCTCGCGCCTGCGGCTCCTCGTACATATGACGCGCACGCGAGCGCACGCGAGCACAGGAGCAGCGACGTGCCCTCGCGCCCGCGCCCCGTGTCGCCCCGCGCCCCGTGTCGCCCCCGCGTCCGGGCACCGCCGCCGACGAACTAGGCTCGTAGCGTGGCGCTCAAGAACATCCCCGACCCCGGCTACTCCGACGACGACGGCACCGCCGACCCGGCCCTGGCCGCGGCACTCGCCGCCTGGGCGCAGGACCGGAGCGCGGAGCGGCCCGTGCTGGAGGCGCTCAGGGGCGCCCGGCTCCTGGTGCCCGTCGTCGCCGTGCTCGGCGAGGTCGAGGAGGACGAGCAGGGCCTGCGCCGGGAGAAGACCAGTGACATGGCGGTGCCCACCCTGACGGCGGGCGGCCGCCGCGCGCTGCCCGCGTTCACGTCGACCGCGTCGCTGGCCCGGTGGGATCCGCAGGCCCGGCCCGTCGCCGTGCCGCTGTACCAGGCCCTCCGGGCGGCCGCCCACGAGCAGGCCGACACCGTGGTCCTGGACCTCGCCGGTCCGGTGCCGTACGAGCTGACCGGTGCCGTGCTGCTGGCCCTCGCCGAGGGGCGCAGCAGCACCGACCCGCTGGCCGACCCTGCCGTCGCCGGGGCGGTGCGGGCCGTGGTGGCCGCCGAACCGGCGGTGCTCCGCGCCCATCTCGGCCCCGGTGACGCCGACGGCACGCTGGCCCTCGTCCTCGACGCCGGCGCTTCCCCGGCCGGGGCCGCCCAGCGCGTGGCCCGCGCGCTGGCGGCGGACGAGACGCTCAGGGCCCGGCTGGTGCGCGGACTCGACCTGGCCCTGCTGCCCGTGTCGGCGGTACCGCCCGGAGAGCCCCTGTACGTGCGGGGCTGACGGGGACGGGGCGGCGCGAACGGGCCGGAGTGCGGCGAGAACCCCCGTGGGTTCGGGGCGGAGGGCACCGCATATCGTGTGCCCCATGAGTGACGCGACCCCCACCCCCGAGCAGCCCGCGGGCGAGCAGGCTCCCGACTTCGACGCCATGGCCCGCGACATCGCGGAGGTCCCCGCCGTCGAGGTGATCGTCACGGTCGCGGTGAACCTGATGAGCGCCGCCGCGGTGAAGCTGGGACTCACCGAGGACGGCGACGAGCACAAGGATCTCGACGAGGCCCGGAAGCTGGTCCACGCGCTCGCCGGTCTGCTGGACGCGGGTGCCACCGAGATCAGCTCCTTCCACGCGGCACCGCTGCGGGACGGCCTGAAGTCCCTCCAGCTGGCCTTCCGCGAGGCCTCGGTCGTCCCCGACGAGCCGGGCCGGGGCCCGGGCGAGAAGTACACCGGTCCGGTCTACGGCTGACCGGAGCGGTGCGGCCCGTCCCCGGGGCCGGCACGCGCGGCCCGGCCCCGGGGCCGACACGCCACCCGGCACGCACGCACCCCGCCGGAGCCGCACACCCCGCCGCCGGAGCCGCGCACACCGCCGGGCGGCTCGTCCGGCGGCTCGGTTCGCCCCTCAGGGCCGGAGCTGCTAGCCTGGTGTGACGACCGGCCGGACACGCCTGTGCCCGGCCCACAAGTGGAGGCTCCGATCTCCCACCTGGCCGCCCTCGCGGGTGGCGGGTCACCGGTCAGGCGGCGCCCATCGTTCCGTACGGACGATGGAGCCGTCCGAGACGCGCCCCGCGGTCGACGCGGCGGTGCTCCGGTATCGCGAGGAGCCCCGCCTGTGTCCCGTCGGGGCATTTTTCTTGCTCCGGTGCGGTTGGTCCGTACAGAAACAGACGTTGCGCGGCTGTCCGCCAGACCGCCGCGTGGTGCTACCGAGGAGGATCCATCAGCGCCGAGCCCCGCATCAACGACCGGATTCGCGTTCCCGAGGTGCGACTTGTCGGTCCCAGCGGCGAGCAGGTCGGGATTGTCCCGCTTGCCAAGGCCCTGGAGCTTGCGCAGGAGTACGACCTCGACCTCGTCGAGGTGGCGGCCAACGCCCGTCCGCCGGTCTGCAAGCTCATGGACTACGGGAAGTTCAAGTACGAGTCGGCCATGAAGGCCCGTGAGGCGCGCAAGAACCAGGCGCACACGGTCATCAAGGAGATGAAGCTCCGGCCGAAGATCGACCCGCACGACTACGACACCAAGAAGGGTCATGTCGTCCGGTTCCTCAAGCAGGGCGACAAGGTCAAGATCACGATCATGTTCCGCGGTCGCGAGCAGTCGCGGCCGGAGCTCGGCTACCGGCTGCTGCAGCGGCTGGCGGAGGACGTCCAGGACCTCGGTTTCGTGGAGTCGAACCCGAAGCAGGACGGCCGAAACATGATCATGGTTCTCGGTCCGCACAAGAAGAAGACCGAGGCGATGGCCGAGGCCCGTGAGGCGCAGGCCGCCCGCAAGGCGGAGCGCCAGGGGGACCGGTCCGCCCAGGCCGGCTCCGCTCCCGAAGAGCCCGCCGAGGCCTGATTCCGGGACGGCCGTCCCGGACACGAACCGATACATCTGACGCTTTCGGCTGCCGGTCCACCCGACCGGCGACGGAAGCGCCACCGACGAGGAGAGAACGGCGCGATGCCGAAGAACAAGACGCACAGCGGTGCCAAGAAGCGCTTCAAGATCACCGGCTCCGGCAAGGTGCTCCGCGAGCGTGCCGGCAAGCGCCACCTGCTCGAGCGCAAGTCGTCCAAGCTGACGCGTCGCCTCACCGGCAACGCCGAGATGGCCCCGGGTGACGCCGCCAAGATCAAGAAGATGCTCGGCATCTGACTGACCTCCCGCCCCCGTACGACCGGGGGCTTCCGGGCAGAACCGGGACCAATTCGTTTCCGGGCCGTGTGAGGACAACCACGGCCCCGCTACAAGGAGTCAACAAGTGGCACGCGTCAAGCGGGCAGTCAACGCCCACAAGAAGCGCCGGGCGATCCTCGAGCAGGCCAGCGGCTACCGCGGTCAGCGCTCTCGTCTGTACCGCAAGGCGAAGGAGCAGGTCACCCACTCCCTCGTCTACAACTACAACGACCGCAAGAAGCGCAAGGGCGACTTCCGCCAGCTGTGGATCCAGCGCATCAACGCCGCCGCCCGCGCGAACGGCATCACCTACAACCGCTTCATCCAGGGTCTGAAGGCCGCCAACGTCGAGGTGGACCGCAAGATCCTGGCCGAGCTGGCGGTCAACGACGCCAACGCGTTCGCCGCGCTCGTCGAGGTCGCCCAGAAGGCGCTCCCGAGCGACGTCAACGCCCCGAAGGCCGCGGCCTGACGGTCGCGTCCCACCGGACCAAGCCCGGACCCGCAGGCCGACGGTCTGCGGGTCCGAGTGTGTTCCGGACCGATCCCGCGCGAGCCCGTACCACCCCCGACGAGAACCGCCGACCCTGCCCTGCCGACCGCGCACAGCCGACCGTGCCCTGCCGACCGCGCACAGCCGAGCGGAGCCAAGGAAGTGAGAGCCCCCATGGGGACCCCCGAGCTGATCTCCCCGCGGTCTCCGCGGGTCGTCGCCGCGCGGCGGCTCGCCAAGCGGAACTTCCGCTCCAAGGAGCGGCTGTTCCTCGCCGAGGGGCCGCAGGCCGTGCGCGAGGCGGTCGCGCACCGGGGCGGCGACGGCCGGGCCACGCTCGTCGAACTGTTCACCACCGCCGAGGCCGCCGAGCGGTACGCGGACATCGTCGAGGCCGCCCGCGCCTCCGGCGCCCGCGTCCACCACGCTCCCGACGCGGTACTGGCGGAGGTCTCCCAGACCGTCACACCGCAGGGCCTCGTCGGGGTCTGCCGCTTCCTCGACGCGCCGTTCGAGGAGATCCTGGCGGCGGGCCCGCGGCTCGTGGCCGTGCTCGCGCACGTGCGCGACCCGGGGAACGCCGGCACGGTGCTGCGGTGCGCCGACGCGGCCGGCGCCGACGCGGTCGTGCTCACCGACGCCTCGGTGGACCTGTACAACCCCAAGTCGGTCCGGGCCTCGGCCGGTTCGCTGTTCCACCTCCCGGTGGCGGTCGGGGTCCCCGTCGAGCAGGCGGTGAGCGGGCTGCGCGGCTCGGGGGTGCGAGTCCTCGCGGCCGACGGCGCCGGAGAGGACGACCTGGACGACGAGCTCGACGCCGGGACCATGTCCGGGCCCAGCGCGTGGATCTTCGGCAACGAGGCATGGGGACTCCCCGAGGAGACCCGGGCGCTCGCCGACGCCGTCGTGCGCGTACCGATCCACGGCAGGGCGGAGAGCCTCAACCTCGCAACCGCCGCCGCGGTCTGCCTCTACGCCTCCGCCCGCGCCCAGCGCGCCCCGGGCCGTCGCGGCGCCGCCCCCGCGCGCTGACGCCGTTCCGCGCGCTGACGCCGTTCCGCGGGCGTACGCCGTCCGGCCGCCGCCACCGGCCCCGCCCCTCCGCCGACCGGTCCCCCGCCGACCGGTCCCTCCGCCCGCCGCCACCGTGCCCCGTCACAGCCCCCCGCCACAGCCCCGTTGCCTTTCTCGTGGCCCTGAAACGGGGCGCCTGGCCTCCGGGCCCGGTACGGCTGTCCGCCCCCTGCCGAAGGGATGCCCCGGGGGGTGTTGCCGCCGGGTCTTGGGGCACCGCTTGACCGCCGATGAGGGGCCTGACGGCCGCCCGGCCCGACGCAACGCCGGACCGCCCCGGGCGGGGAGCCGCACCGCGGTCACGGCACCACCGCCCCCCGGGGGCACAGGCTGTCGCTCCGTCAGTCCCGGCTAGTAGGGTGGCGGACTCGGGGACCCGCTGCACCGGTTCGAGAGGTGGGTTACGGGGATGACTGTCGGCACGAGCGGGCCGTCGGACGCGTTCCCGGCGCCGGCGATCGCCGGGAAGGGCGCGGGCGTGGGGATCGGCATCGGCGCGGACGACCTCCCCGACGGCCTCGTCGTCGCCGACGAGTACGGCCTGGTCATCTGCTTCAACGCCGCGGCCGCGCGCCTCACGGCCGTCCCGGCGGACCGCGCCCTGGGCCGTCCGCTGGACCACGTGCTGCCCCTGGAGGACCTCAAGGGCCGCCGCTGGTGGCCGCTCACCGACCCGTACGGCGGCCTGGCCACCCGGGTCGGCCAGCCCGAGCGCAATCTGCTGCTGCCCGGCGGCCGCGAGGTGCTGGTCTCCGCCCGCTATGTGCGCCAGGTGCCCACGGGCCCCGTGCGGCGCGTCGTCGTCAGCCTCCGCGGCACCGAGGCGCGCCGCCGCACCGAGCGCAGCCATGCCGAGCTGATCGCCACCGTCGCCCATGAGCTGCGCTCCCCGCTGACCTCGGTCAAGGGCTTCACCGCCACCCTCCTCGCCAAGTGGGAGCGCTTCACCGACGACCAGAAGCGGCTGATGCTGGAGACCGTCGACGCCGACGCCAACCGCGTGACCCGGCTCATCGCCGAACTCCTCGACATCTCGCGCATCGACTCCGGAAGGCTGGAGGTGCGGCGCCAGCCCGTGGACCTCGCCTCCGCCGTCGGCCGCCATGTCCAGGCCTACACCGCCGGCGGCCTGCCCCCGGACCGGTTCTTCCTCCGCGTCCACCACGACCTGCCCGATCTCTGGGCGGACCCCGACAAGATCGACCAGGTGCTCGGCAACCTCCTCGAAAACGCGGTGCGCCACGGCGGCGGAACCGTCACCATCGAGGTGGCACCGGCGTCCGCCGAGAACGACGAGAAGGGTACGACCGTCACCGTGAGCGACGAAGGCCCCGGCATCCCCGAGGAGTCGATGAGCCGCGTCTTCACCCGCTTCTGGCGGGGGAGCAAGCGCGGCGGCACCGGTCTCGGCCTGTACATCGTGAAGGGCATCGTCGAGGCGCACGGCGGGACGATCACCGTCGGCCGCGGACCGGGCGGCGGTGCGGAGTTCCGGTTCACCCTGCCCGTCGGCGCGCCCGCCTATCTCACCTGACAAGCGCACCGGCGGCCCGCGGGCGCGTTCGCGTACCGTCACCCCGCTAGACTCGTCCCTTGGCACCTTTGCGTCCTCGGTCGTCGAGCGGGGGCACCAGCCACCCCATCGGAAGCACGGGAAGAGATGTCGGCACCCAACAAGTCGTACGACCCGGTCGAGGTCGAGGCACTGAAACCGGAAGAGATCGAGCGCATGCGGGACGAGGCGCTCGCCGCCTTCGCCGCCGCGGGCGACCTCGACGCCCTCCACGAGGCGAAGATCGCGCACACCGGCCCCTCCTCGCCGCTCGCGCTCGCCAACCGTGAGATCGGCGCCCTGCCCCCACACGCCAAGGCCGAGGCCGGCAAGCGCGTGGGGCAGGCCCGCGGTGCCGTGAACAAGTCCCTGGCCGCCCGCCAGGCCGAGCTGGAAGCCGAGCGCGACGCCCGGGTGCTGGTCGAGGAGGCGGTGGACGTCACGCTGCCGTACGACCGCACCCCGGCCGGCGCCCGCCACCCGCTGACCACGCTCTCCGAGCGCATCGAGGACGTCTTCACGGCCATGGGCTACGAGGTCGCGGAGGGCCCCGAGGCCGAGACCGAATGGCTGAACTTCGACGCCCTGAACATCGCGGCCGACCACCCGGCCCGCGGTGAGCACGACACCTTCTTCGTGCGGGGCGCCGGGCGCCCCGGCGGCGAGGCGGCCGGGTCCGGTGTGGTGCTGCGTACCCACACCTCGCCCGTGCAGGTCCGCTCGATGCTCGACCGCGAGCCGCCGCTGTATGTGATCTGTCCCGGCCGCGTGTACCGCACCGACGACCTGGACGCCACCCACACCCCGGTGTTCCACCAGGTCGAGCTGCTCGCCGTGGACGAGGGCCTCACCATGGCCGACCTCAAGGGCACCCTGGACCACATGGTCCGCGCGCTGTTCGGCGGCGAGGGCATGAAGACCCGGCTCCGGCCGAACTTCTTCCCCTTCACCGAGCCGTCCGCCGAGATGGACATGGTCTGCTACGTCTGCCGCGGCGATTCCGTCGGCAACCCGGACCGGCCCTGCCGGACCTGCTCCAGCGAGGGCTGGATCGAGCTCGGCGGCTGCGGCATGGTCAACCCGAAGGTGCTCACCGCCTGCGGCGTCGACCCCGGGAAGTACAGCGGATTCGCCTTCGGGTTCGGCATCGAGCGGATGCTGATGTTCCGCCACAACGTCGAAGACATGCGAGACATGGTCGAGGGTGACGTCCGGTTCACCCGGCCCTTCGGGATGGAGATCTGATGCGGGTCCCGCTTTCCTGGCTGCGGGAGTACGTCGACCTGCCGGCGGCGGAGACCGGCCGCGACGTACAGGCCAGACTCGTCTCGGCCGGCCTCGAGGTCGAGACCGTCGAGCAGCTCGGCGCCGGCCTCACCGGCCCGCTGGTCGTCGGCCGGGTGCTGACCGTCGAGGAACTGACCGGGTTCAAGAAGCCCATCCGCTTCTGCACGGTCGACGTGGGCCGGTCCAACGAGACCGGCGAGCCCCAGGAGATCGTCTGCGGCGCCCGCAACTTCGCCGTCGGCGACAAGGTCGTCGTGGCACTGCCCGGCTCCGTCCTGCCCGGCGACTTCCGCATCGCCGAGCGCAAGACGTACGGCCGGATGTCCCGCGGGATGATCTGCTCCGCCGACGAGCTGGGCATGGGCGACCTCGGCGGAGCGGCACACGGCATCATCGTGCTGCCGCCGGAGACCGAGGTCGGCATCGACGCCACCGAACTGCTGGAGCTGTACGACGAGGTCCTCGACATCGCCGTCACCCCCGACCGCGGCTACTGCCTGTCGATGCGGGGGGTCGCCCGCGAGACCGCCACCGCCTACGGGCTGCCGCTGCGCGACCCGGCCCTGCTCGACGTCCCCGCGCCGAACTCGTACGGCTACCGGGTGCGGATCGCCGACCCGGCCGGCTGCGACCGCTTCACCGCGCGCACCGTCGTCGGCCTCGACCCCGAGGCCCGCTCGCCGATCTGGATGCAGCGCCGGCTCCAGAAGGCCGGTATGCGGCCGATCTCGCTCGCCGTCGACATCACCAACTACGTGATGCTCGAACTCGGCCAGCCGCTGCACGCCTACGACCGCAACCGGTTGGAGGGCCCCATCGGGGTGCGCCGCGCCGAGCCGGGCGAGAAGTTCACCACCCTCGACGGGGCCAGGCGCGTCCTGGACGCCGAGGACCTGGTCATCACCGACAGCCGCGGGCCGATCGGCCTCGCCGGCGTCATGGGCGGGGCGAACACCGAGATCGCCGACTCCGAGACCGACCCGGAGACGGGCGAGGTCCGCGGCACCACCGAGATCGTCGTCGAGGCCGCCCACTTCGACCCGGTCTCCGTCGCCCGCACGGCCCGCCGCCACAGGCTGTCCTCGGAGGCGTCCCGGCGCTTCGAGCGCGGAGTCGACCCGCAGGCCGCCGCCGCGGCCGCCCAGCGCACCGTCGACCTCCTGGTGCTGCTGGCCGGCGGTACCGCCGAGGCCGGAGTCACCGAGGTCGTCGCCCCCTCCGCGCCGCGCACCATCAGGATGCGCGCCGACCACCCGGACCGGGTCGCCGGTGTCGCCTACGGCCGCGAGACCGTGGTCCGCCGGCTCCAGGAGGTCGGCTGCGACGTCCACGGCCAGGACGAGCTCGCCGTCACCGCCCCGTCGTGGCGTCCCGACCTGCACGCACCGAACGACCTGGCGGAGGAGGTCATCCGGCTGGAGGGGTACGAGAACCTCCCCTCCACGCTCCCCACCCCGCCGTCCGGCCGCGGACTCACCCACCGCCGCCGGCTGCACCGGCGGGTCGGCCGCGCACTCGCCGGGGCCGGTTACGTCGAGGCCCTGAACTACCCGTTCATCGGCGAGGCCGTGCTGGACCAGTTCGGCCTGGACGCCGGCGACCCCCGGCGCACCGTGGTCACCCTGGTCAACCCGATCTCCGACGAGGAGCCGGCGCTGCGCACCACGCTGCTGCCGGGACTGCTGTCCGCGCTGCGCCGCAACGTCGGACGCGGCTCGCACGACCTCGCGCTGTTCGAGACCGGGCTGGTCTTCCGGCCCACCGGCGAGGAGACGGTTCCGGGCGTGCTGCCGGTCGACCGCCGCCCCACCGACGAGGAGATCGCGATGCTGGACGCGGCCCTGCCGCACCAGCCGCGCCGGGCCGCGACCGTCCTGGCCGGCGCGCGCGAGCAGGCCGGCTGGTGGGGCGGGGGCCGTCCCGCGGACTGGGCGGACGCGATCGAGTCCGCCCGTACGGTCGCCGCCGAGGCCGGAGCCGAACTCACCGTGCGCGCCGACCGGCACGCGCCGTGGCATCCGGGCCGCTGCGCCGCGCTGTACGCGACGGTGGACGGCGAGGAGACCCTCGTCGGCCACGCGGGCGAGCTGCACCCGCGCGTCGTCAAGGCGCTCGGGCTGCCCGAGCGCAGCTGCGCGATGGAGGTCGAGCTGGACCTGCTGGAGCGGGCCGGTGAGGGCGCCCTGCGGGCACCGCGGATCTCCACCTTCCCGGTGGCCACGCAGGACGTCGCGCTGGTCGTCGACTCGGGCGTACCCGCCGCCGACGTGGAGCGGGCGCTGCGCGAGGGTGCCGGCGAACTGCTGGAGTCCATCCGGCTGTTCGATGTCTTCGAGGGCGAGCAGATCGGCGGGGGCAGGAAGTCGCTGGCGTACGCGCTGCGGTTCCGCGCCCCCGACCGCACACTGACCGTCGAGGAGGCCTCGGCCGCCCGTGACGCCGCCGTCGCGCTGGCCGGCGAGCGCACCGGGGCGGTGCTGCGCGGCGCCTGAGCGCCCGCCGCCGACGGCACAGGGGGCGCGTGCGGACCCGGGTCCGCGCGCGCCCCCGTCCGTGACCGCCCCCGGTGCCACACCCGGGGGCGGTTGGACACCGGGGTGTCCGACGTCAACCCGATGCTCCCGCTCCCCTCGCTTTCGGGGTATGCCGCGCGGCGCCGCCCGGTCCCGCGCACGCCGTGCAGGCCCGCCGTGCGGCTTCACGGCCCCGCCCGCGCCAGGGGCTCTCGGAGGCACCCGCCGGTCGTCCGCGTGGGGTCGGCGACCGGGCACCGTGCCGCCCGTGCCGTGGCGGAGCCCCGGGGGCGACCCGGGGGCGACCCGGAAAGCCGCCGCTGCCCCGGCAGCCGGACGCCCCGGCCGGCGCCGCCGGGCAGGCGGCGGTGCGCCTCCCGCCGCCCGGACACGGGTGCCGGCGCAGTCCTGGGCCGGAGCTGCGCCGTTCCCGTTCCGAGTCCTCCGATCAGTTGCGGGTAGGGGGCCGTTGGCGGCCGGCGCCGTCCGTCCTGCCGCGGAGTGTCGGGCAGATCGGCAGGACGGACGGCGCGGATACGGGCCGCCGCACTGTACGAGGGGGAGCCGGCGGCCCGGCCGCCTCCTTGAGAGGAAGAACAGTCAACCGGTGCGACGGGAACGGCGGCAGAGCGCACACGGCGCGGATATATGCACTTGTTTCACACCCCGTGCGAAGCCCCCTCCACTACTCTGGGCCACACCGAGCCAACGGAGGGCCCCATGCAGCCCAACACCCTGCTCGACGCGCTGCTCGACGAGGCGGGCATCTCGCACGCCGGCCTGGCCGCCCATGTGAACCAGGCGGGCCGGGCCAGAGGCCTCGCGCTCCGCTACGAGCACACCGCCGTCGCACGCTGGCTGAAGGGCCAGCGCCCCCGCGGTCAGGTACCGGACCTCATCTGCGAGGTGCTGGCGGGCCGGCTGCGGCGCCCGGTCACCCTCGACGACATCGGCCTCGGCATACCGGGGGAGACGGCGGCCCAGCACGGTTCCCCGCTCGGCGGCTTCGTGGAGCGCGCGACGGCGCTGTGGCGCTCCGACGAGCAGCAGCGTCCCCATGTCCTCGGTGCGCCCGCGGTCACCGGCACCCCCGCCGTGATGCCGGTCTGGGAGTGGGAGAACCCTCCGGAGGACTCGGACGTCTCACGCGAGGGGCGCACCCGGGTCAGCATGGCCGACATCAAGCTGCTCCGCGCGGCGCGGGCGCACTACGAGCTGATGTACCGCAAGGCGGGGGGTATCGCCACCCGCTCCCGGATCGTCGGCTTCCTCAACAGCGAGGCGGCGCCGCTGCTGCGGGGTTCCTACAGCGACGCGCTCGGGCGCCAGCTGCACCGGGCGACCGGCGGACTGGTGGCCGTCGCCGGCATCTGCGCCTACGACTCGGACGCCCACGGCCTCGCGCAGCGGTACTTCCACCAGGCGCTGCGGCTCGCCAAGGCGAGCGGCGACCGGGGCCTGGGAGCCTATGTGATCGCGCTGCTCGTCAACCAGTCCTTGTTCATGGGGGAGTACCGGCAGGCGGTCGCGTTCGCCGAGGCGGCGCTGCGGACGGCGGGCGGGCAGATCACCCCGGCGCTGGCCACCGACCTGTACGCGATGCAGGCGAAGGCCTACGCCCATCTCGGCGACGGCGAGGCGGCATTGGGCCGGATCCGGCGCGCCGAGGAGGAGGCGGAGCGGATCCTGCCGGGGCACGAGCCGGACGAGACGGGATATGTGCAGCCCGGACTGGTGAACGTCCAGGTCGCCGAGGCACTGCTGTGCCTGGGGGAGCTGGGGGCGGCCCGGGAGCACGCGGCCGCCGCGGCCGCCGTGCCGTCCCACGACCGGGGACGGGTGCACCGGCTGGCCGTGCTCAGCCAGATCGAGCTGCGGCAGGGCGAGGCCGAACGCGCAGCGCGGACCGCCGTCGAAATGACCGAGCGGGCCAGGGGGATGGAGTCGCAGCGGCTCAGGGACCGGCTCCGGGCGGTGCGGGCGAAGCTGGCGGAGAACGGCTCCGGCCCGGCCGCCGAGGCGGCCGACATCATCGAAGGGGCCCTGCGGGTACCTCTGTGAGTTCTCCCGTGCCCTCTGCGGGCGTTCCCCTCGGTCCGAGCTACTGCTGCGATATTGCCACCTACGTGCCGGAAGGTGGCAGAACCTTGCAGTGGACGAAACTGAGTGAGCAGACCGTCTATGAGAACCGCTGGTTCAGGGTCAATCTGGCGGATGTCGAGCTGCCGGACGGCCGGCATCTCGACCACTTCCTGATCCGGCTCCGCCCGGTCGCCGTCGCGACCGCCGTCAACGGGGCCAACGAGGTGCTGATGCTGTGGCGGCACCGGTTCATCACCGACAGCTGGGGCTGGGAACTCGCCGCGGGCGTCGTGGAGGACGGCGAGGACGTCGCGTTCGCCGCGGCGCGGGAGATGGAGGAGGAGACCGGCTGGCGTCCCGGACCGCTGCGGCATCTGCTGACCGTGGAACCGTCGAACGGGCTCACCGACGCGCGGCACCATCTCTACTGGTCGGAGGGCGCCACCTATACCGGCCCTCCCGTGGACGGCTTCGAGTCCTCGCGCCGTGAGTGGATACCGCTGAAGCTGGTCCCCGACATGATCGCCCGGGGCGAGGTCCCGGCCGCCAACACGGCGGCCGGGCTGCTGATGCTGCACCATCTGCGCCTGGGGTGAACCCGGGGCGGGCCGGGGGCCGTCGTGTGCGGCGGCGCCCGGCCGGAAGGCGGGACGGCCCTCAGCCCCCGACCGCCTGCCAGACCGCCACCGCCAGTGCGCCCATCGCCGTGAGTGCGGCCACCGCGGGCAGGGGCCATCTGCCGTGCTCCAGCGCCACCACGCGGGCGGCCAGATCGTCCAGGTCCCGGTCGATCCGGTCGTGCCGCTGGGCCAGCAGGGCGAGGCGCCCGTCGATTCGGGCGAGGCCGACGTCGAGGGAGCGGCGCAGCTCGGCGAACTCCTCGACGGCGGCTAAGTGATCGGAGTCGGTGGTCACCTGTCAGCTCCTGTTCGGGAATGGTCGTCCGGTGGTCCCTCGGCCGAGCGATCCCGAGTCAACACTTCCTGGTGGGAGCAGGGGAGCGTGTGCGCACGGCATATGCGGACACGCTCCTCACACCCCGTGTGAAGCACCCGTGCGCGTCGTCCGCGGCGGGCCGTGCCGCGTGGTGCGCCGTGCCGCGTGGTGCGCCGTGCCGCGTGGTGCGCCGTACTGTGTGATGCGTTCTGCACGGTGCTTGCTGCCCGGTGGACCGTGCCGTGTGACGCGTTCTGCCCGGTGCCCGGCCCGGCGCCTGCTACGCGGTGCACCGCGGTGGGCCGTGCGCCGCGGGGACGGTGACGGCCGGACGGGCGAGGCGTGCTCAGGAGTACGGGTAGAAGCCCGAGCCCGTCTTGCGGCCCAGCCGCCCCGCGTCCACCATCCGCTGCAGCAGTGGCGGAGCCGCGTAGAGCGGCTCCTTGAACTCGGCGTACATGGAGTCGGCCACCGATGCGACCGTGTCCAGGCCGATCAGGTCCGAGAGCTTCAGCGGGCCCATCGGGTGGGCGCAGCCGAGTTCCATGCCGTTGTCGATGTCCTCGCGGCTGGCGATCCCCGACTCGAACATCCGGATCGCCGAGAGCAGATAAGGGATGAGCAGCGCGTTCACCACGAAGCCCGAGCGGTCCTGGGCGCGGATGGCGTGCTTGCCCAGCACCTGCTCGACCACGGCCTCGGAGCGCTTGATCGTCTCCTCCGACGTGGTCAGCGCGGGGATCAGCTCGACGAGCCGCTGCACCGGTGCCGGGTTGAAGAAGTGGATGCCGACCACCTGGTCGGGCCGGGAGGTCGCGACGGCCAGCTTCACCAGCGGGATGGAGGAGGTGTTGGAGGCGAGGATGGCGTCCCGGCCGGTCACCACCTGGTCCAGCACCTGGAAGATCTCACTCTTGACCTGCTCGTTCTCCACGACCGCCTCGATCACGAGGTCGCGGTCGGCGAACTCCCCGAGATCGGTGGTGAAGCTCAGCCGCTCCAGCGTCGCCTGGTGCTCCTCCTCGCTGATCTTGCCGCGCTCGGCGGCCTTCGCAAGCGAGTTGCAGAGCCGCGTGCGGCCGATCTCCAGAGCCTCGCCGGTGGTCTCGGCGACCCTGACCTCGAGTCCGCTGCGGGCGCACACCTCCGCGATGCCGGCGCCCATCTGGCCACAGCCCACCACTCCGACGCGGGATACGCCGGCCACAGTGTCGGTCACATCGTGCCTTTCGCTGATCTCGGTGCGGCAGGGCCGTATGGTTCCGGCGCCCGCCTCGACGCCACGACGTTACTCCGCCGGTGCGTGTGCGCGGGTGCCCGGGGCGGGCATGCTGTGCGCTGACGACCGCGAGAGCGCGGCGCACGGCGGTTGCGGAGGCTCGGTACATGACCCGGCACACGAGGCAGATCACCCGGCGCGGGTTCGTCACGGCTGCCGGCGCGCTCGCCGCGCTGGGCACGGCGGGGGAGGCGTCGGCCTCCCCCGCCCGCGGCCGCCGGCGGAGCTGCCCCGAGGAGTTCCGCGGGATGTGGCTGGCCACCGTCGCCAACCGGGACTGGCCCTCCCGGCCGGGACTGACCGCGGCCGGGCAGCGCGCCGAGCTGCTGGCGTACCTCGACCGCGCCGTGGACCGCAGGCTGAACACCGTGATCCTCCAGGTGCGGCCGACCGCCGACGCGCTGTGGCCGTCCCCGTACGAGCCGTGGTCCGCGTATCTGACGGGTGTGCAGGGGCGGCATCCGGGCTGGGACCCGCTGGGCACCGCCGTGGCGGAGGCCCATGCGCGCGGGCTGGAGCTGCACGCCTGGTTCAATCCGTACCGTGTCGCCGGCCACACCGACCCGAGCCGCCTGGTCGCCGACCATCCGGCGCGCCAGCACCCCGAATGGGTGCTTCCGTACGGTGGAAAGCTGTACTACAACCCCGGTCTGCCCGAGGTCAGGGCCTTCGTGCAGGACGCGATGCTGGACGCGGTCGCACGCTACCCGGTCGACGCCGTCCACTGGGACGACTACTTCTACCCCTATCCGGTGGCCGGTGAGGACTTCGGCGACGACGCGACGTACCGCAGGTACGGCGGAGGGTTCGCGGACAGGGCCGCGTGGCGGCGCCACAACATCGATCTGCTGGTGCGGGAGACCGCCGCGCGCGTCAAGCGCATCGACCCCGGGATCCGTTTCGGCATCAGCCCGTTCGGGGTCTGGCGGAACTCCTCCACCGACCCGCTCGGCTCCGCCACGCGAGCGGGTGTGGAAACGTACGACGACCTGCACGCCGACACCCGGAAGTGGGTCCGCCAGGGCTGGATCGACTATGTGATCCCGCAGCTGTACTGGAACATCGGGTTCAGCGCCGCCGACTACGCGAAGCTGGTGCCCTGGTGGGCCGGGGTGGCCCGGGGCACCGGCGTGGACCTGTTCATCGGCGAGGCGCTCTACAAGGCCGGTGACCCCGCACAGCCCGCCCCCTGGCAGGACCCGGCCGAACCGTCCCGTCATCTGACCCTGGCCCGCCGCCACCCGGAGGTGCGCGGCCACTGCTTCTTCGCCGCGAGGGAAGTCGTCGCGGACCGGATCGGTGCCATGGCCAGGGTGGTGGCCGACCACTACCCGACCCGGGCCCGGCCGCCGCGCTGATCCTCCGGCTCAGGACTCCCGGCGGTGGCGTACGACGCAGTCGGGGCCGGGGGACATCAGGCACTCGTGGCCGTCGTCCTCGAAGCGGACGCGGTAGGGCGGGCTGCCCTTGTCCCCGAGTACTTCGACGACCTCGGCCGTCCGGTCGTGCTGGCCGACGACGCGGCCGTGCACGAGCAGCTTGTCTCCCACACTCGCTTCCATCGTGCCTGACCTCCTTGAAGGGGGTTGACGGTGATCCGAGCCGATCCGAGCTGATCCGAGTCAATCCGAGCCGATCGAAGTCAATCCGAGCTGATCGGGGTCAATCGGAGTCAATCAGAGTGTACGTGCCGATACGTGACCCGTGTCACCCCCGGGTGCTCGCCCGCTGGGTGACGGCGATGCAGACGAGGACGGCCGCGGCGGCCGCGGGAGCGGCGGGGGAGAGGGGCTCCGCGAGCAGCAGCACCGACCAGAGCAGGGTGAGCAGCGGCTGGGCCAGTTGCAGCTGGCTGGCCCTGGCGATGCCGATCGCCGCCATCCCGCGGTACCAGACGTAGAGCCCGAAGAAGGTCGATCCGGCGGCCACCCAGAGCAGCCCGGCCACCCCCCGCACACTCGGCAGCACCGGTTCGGCCATCAGGGCGAACACCGCTCCGGTGGCGGCGAGCGGCAGGCACAGGACCAGGGCCCAGCCGATCACCTGCCAGCCGGGCATCAGCCCGGCCAGCCGGCCGCCCTCGGTGTAGCCGGCGGCGCAGACCAGCAGCGCAGCGAACAGGTACAGGTCCCCCGCCGACGGGGCACCGCCGTTCCGGCCCAGGGTGAACCCCAGCACGACCGCCGCGCCGGCGAGCGCCGCCGCCCAGAACGTCCGGGACGGCCGCCGGCCGGTGCGCACCGCGGCGAAGGCGGCGGTGGTCAACGGCAGCAGACCGACGACCACCGCGGCGTGCGAAGCGGTCGACGTCCGCAGCGCGAGGGTCGTCAGCAGCGGGAATCCGACCACCACCCCGCCCGCGACCACGAGCAGCGGGCCCAGGTGCCGCCGCTCGGGCAGCGGTACCCGCAGGACGAGCAGGAACCCTCCCGCGATCACCGCCGCGAGGACGCTGCGCACGGCGACCAGCGACCAGGGCCCGAACGACTCCAGCCCCCAGACGGTGGACGGGAAGGTGAGGGAGAAGGCGACGACGCCGAGCGACGCGAGCAGGGTGCCCTGCCGGGACCCGGTCCGGACCGCCGGGGCCGCGGCATCGGCCCGCGGGGCCCTGGTCTGCTCCTCGGCCCCGCAGTCGTCGGCATCGGCGGCCGCTATCGACCCCGGGTCGATAGCGCTATTCTTGGTTCTCATGCATGAGAGTAGCAGTGTCGGTGAACTGGCGGAATTCCTGCGCGAGGAGTTCAAGCGCTACTCGCCCGGTGAGAAGCTGCCATCGAGCCGGACGCTGATCGAGCGGCACCGGGTCTCCCCCGTCACCGTCTCCCGCGCCCTGGCCCGGCTCGCCGCGGAGGGGCTCGTCGTCACCCGCCCCGGAGCCGGAGCCTTCCGCGCACCGCCGAGGACGGACCCCGGCGCCGCGGCCGACACGTCCTGGCAGGAGGTCGCGCTCAGCGCCGACGCCGCCCCGGAGGCCGTTCCGCGCGCCGTGGACGCCTCCGGGGTCCTCGTCACGCTCGCCGCGCCCCCGCCGGGCGTGATCGAGTTCAACGGCGGCTATCTGCACCCCTCGCTCCAGCCCGAGCAGGCGATGGCCGCCGCGCTCGCCCGCGCCGGCCGGCGCCCCGGCGCCTGGAACCGCCCGCCCGCCGACGGGCTGCCGGAACTCCGCGACTGGTTCGCCCGCGGCATCGGCCCGGGCTTCACCGCAGCGGAGGTACTGGTGACCGCGGGCGGCCAGTCCGCGCTCACCACCGCCCTGCGCGCCCTCGCCCCGCCGGGCGCGCCGGTGCTCGTGGAATCGCCCACCTACCCCGGGATGCTCGCCATCGCCCGGGCCGCGGGGCTGCGACCCGTACCGGTGCCGGCGGACCCCGCCCACGGCGTCCGCCCCGACCTCCTCGCCGCGGCCTTCCACGCGACCGGCGCCCGGGTCTTCGTCGCCCAGCCGCTCTTCCAGAACCCGACCGGGGCCGTGCTCGCCCCCGAACACCGCGTCCAGGTGCTGCGGATCGCCCGCGCCGCCGGGGCGTTCGTCGTCGAGGACGACTTCGCCCGCCGCCTCGTCCACGCCGACGCCGGTCCGCTGCCGCCCACGCTCGCCGCCGACGACCCCGACGGCGTCGTCGTCCACGTCTGCTCCCTCACCAAGGTCACCTCCCCGAGCCTGCGGGTGGGCGCCCTCGCCGCACGCGGACCCGTGCTGGAGCGCCTGCGCGCCATCCACGTGGTCGACAACTTCTTCGTCTCCCGGCCCCTGCAGGAGGCCGCGCTCGAACTGGTCGGCGCCCCCGCCTGGAGCCGCCACCTCAGGGCCGTCGCCGCCGAGTTGAAGGCCCGCCGCGAGGCCATGACCGCCGCCGTGCGGCTCCGGCTGCCCGAACTCGCGCTGCCGTACGTCCCGGCCGGCGGCAACCACCTCTGGGTCCGCCTGCCCGACGGCACCGACGAGACGGCCCTCGTCTCCGCGGCCCTCCGCGCCGGCGTCGCCGTCGCCCCCGGCCGCCCGTACTTCAGCGCCGAGCCGCCGGCCGGGCACCTCCGGCTCAGTTTCGCCGGGGTCGCCGGACAGGCCGAGATCACCGAAGGGGTGCGGCGGCTGCGCACCTCCTGCGACGAGGTGCTGGGCCGCGGCGCGGACTGACCGCCACCGCTGCGCATGCCCGGTGCGGTGCGGCGCGGTGCGGCGCGGTGCGGCGTGGTGCGGCCCGGTGCGGCGCGGCCCGGCGTGGTGCGGCCCGGTGCAGTGCAGTGCGGCGCGGCGTGGTGCGGCCCGGTGCAGTGCAGTGCGGCGCGGTGGCCGGGTCCCGTGCCGTGGGCGGGGAATGCCGAGGGGGCCGGGCCGGCCGGTGGCGGCCTCCGCGCGGGCGATCGACGGGCCGGCACGGTCGCGCGGCGCGTTCCGCCGGGGCCGCGGCCGGCCGTGTCGCCGGGCTCGCCGGGCCGGGTCCCGTACCTCTGCCAGGGCTCGCCGGGCCGGGTCCGTACCTCTGCCAGGGCTCGCCGCCGGGTCCGTACCGCGGCGCGCCGGCCCGGCCACCGGCGCGTGGAAGCCGAGCGCGGCGAGGCGCACACCCGGGAGAACGGCGCAGCCGTCCCGGGGCGCTCCCGAAACCCGGCTGACAACCGGCCCCGGGGCTGCGAAGGTACGGGCATGAGCGACCCGACCGGCACCTGGGCCGACTACGAGATCTCCTGTGACCCGGACCGCCTCGATCCCGCCCGGATCCACCACTGGCTCTCCACCGACGCCTACTGGGCCCTCGGCCGCAGCCGGGAGCAGCAGGACCGGGCGATCGCCGGCTCACTCAGCTTCGGGGCCTACGAGCGGGCTTCGGGCCGGCTCGTCGGCTATGCCCGCGTGGTGACGGACCACGCCACCTTCGCGTGGCTGTGCGACGTCTACGTCGACAGGGACGTGCGCGGCAGGGGACTCGGTACCGCCCTGGCGGCGGCGGTGCGCGACCGCCTCGCGCCGCTGGGGCTGCGGCGGGTCCTGCTCGCCACGGACGACGCGCACGGGGTGTACGGGAAGGCCGGCTTCGCCCCGATCACCGACCCGGAGAAGTTGATGGTCCTCAAGACCGGGTGACCGGCGCCGGGCGGTGCGTCACCCCTCTTGACCAGGCCGGTGCCGGGCATCACGATCCCGCCATGGCTGTTCGGGTCACCCTCCTCACCGCCGCGCGCTGCGCGTCCCGGCTGGGCGAGCGCTTCGACGACGACCGGACCGTGGACGCGGCCGGGTGGCACGAGGTGCAGCTCGCCGCGCCCGCGCTGGTTCCGCTCGGGGCCGCGGACCTGCGCTACTGCTCGCCGACCGCCCGCAGCCGGGCCACCGCCGGCGCCCTCGGCTACGCCACGCTGGCCCAGCCCGCGCTGAGCGACTGCGACATGGGCCGATGGCGCGGCCGTACGCTCGCCGAGGTGGCGGCGATGGAGCCGGACGCGGTGGACGAGTGGCTCGCCGAGCCGCGCTCGGCACCGCACGGCGGTGAGCCGCTGCTGGGCTTCATCACCCGGATAGGGGGCTGGCTCGACACCCGGCCCGCCGACGACGGGACCTCCGTGCTGGCCGTCGCCGAGCCCGATGTCGTGCGCGCGGCGCTCGTGTACGCGCTGAAGGCGCCGCCCGCGACGTACTGGAGCGTGGACGTGCGGCCGCTGTCCACGGTGGTGCTGACCGGGAGGCCGGGCTGCTGGAACCTGCGGCTGGACCGGTGCTGGTGAGGCCGCGGCCGCGTTCCCCCGTTACCTTTCTCGTGGCCCCGAAACGGGGCGCCTGGCCTCCGGGCCTGCGCGCCGGGGCCGCGCGCGGGGCTGCGCGCCGGGACTCCTGCGGGCGGTCCCGTGGAACGGACGCCCCGGCGCCCTCGCGAGGCCTGCCCGCGGGAGCGGCTGATCCCGCTGGCGCGGCCGTCGCGTCCCCGCCGCCGCCGGCGCAGCCGGCCCGAGGGGTGCGGCCGCCTCCCGCGGCGAAGCTCTTGCGCCGGGACGTACGGCCACTGCCCCGGGGCTCGGCGCGGACCCCGGGAAGGACCACCCCTGCGGGCCGGAGCCGGTGACCCGGCAGCGCCCTCAGAAGTTCTCGAGCCAGCCGGCCTCGGCCAGTCCGTCGGCGGCGAACAGCGCGGAGATCTCGGCCGCGACCGCGGCGACGGCCGCGTCCAGCTCGCTCTCGTCCCGGGCGCGCAGCACCACGTTCGCGGCACGGTATCCGGTGGCCCGGCGCGGCGCGCCGTGCTCGGCGACCTCGTCCACCCGGACCACGCAGGGAAGGCCTTCGAGTCGCTCCCGTGCCACGTCCGAGCGCACGGTTCCCGACTTCTCCCCGAAGGTGGGGAAGAGCCCCATGGCGTATCCGCGGGGCGCACCGCAGGCGAGCGGTGGAACATCCGGGTCCAGGGCCAGGGCCAGCCTCATCGCCGCCGTGAGCAGGTCCGGCCCCTCCAGGGCCAGGAGCAGCCGGGGCAGATGACCGCCGACACGTCCGTTCACCTCGATGAGGTCGACCCCGTCGGGCAGCAGCTTGACCTCGGTGTGCGAGACGCACCACCGCACGCGGAGCGTCCGGAGCACGTTCCGGACGTAGCCGAGAACGCGCTCGCGGACCGCCTGCGGCAGCCGCGTCGGTGTCAGGTCGCCGGTGACGCTGACGGTGTCGGAGGCGCCCGGTCCGGCGCGCCGGCACACCGCGACGGGCGTCTTGTCGAAGACCGCGACGGGCCTGTGGTCGTCGCCGGTGCTTGCCGTCTCCACCGAGACGTAGTCCGCGCACCATCCGCCCCGCGGATGCTCGTACGGGGGGAGCCTGGTCTCCAGCAGGAGGTCGCTCCACCGCGTTCGGTGCCGCAGTTGGTAGTCGGCGTCGGACGGGTCGTCGACGAAGGCGATTCCGGTACCGCCCGCGCCGCGCCGCGGTTTGAGGACGGCGGGCAGCCGGACCGCGTCCAGGGCGGAGGAGAACGCCTCCGCCGAGTCGACGGCGACCGCGGTGACGCGTGTCAGGCCGGCCTCGGCGAGCAGTGTCCGCTGGGTGAGCTTGTCCCACGGACTGGGCGCGGCCGGGGGGCCCGGCAGCCCGAGGGCCGAGGCCGCGGCGGTGACGCCGTCCACCTCCGCGTCGTGGAAGGTGGTGATGCCTTCGGCCCCCACGCCCCTGACGGCCTCGGCGAGTGCGTGCCGTCCGAAGACGCGGACCGGGAACAGCGCCTCGGCCTCCCGCACCAGTCCGGGATCGAGCGCGGCGACCGAGCGGTCGAAGAGCAGTACGGGCCGGCACACTCCTCGTGCGGCCCGCTCGATCTCCGCGAGTCCGGCCGACCCGCCGCGCCGGTGCGGTATCGCCACACGCGCCGTTTCTCCGCGACGTCCGTGCATGGGGGACCCTCCGGATCAGGGGCGCGTTCCGCCGGTGGCGGACTGCCGTGAGCCGGCGGGGCCGGCGGCGTACGGGTCCGGTCCGGTCGCGGCGGCGTGGTCCGCGGCAGCGGGGGTCCGGGGCGGGCCACTGCACCCCGAGTGCGGTACGAGTCTAGTACCGCAACCGAACGCGCAGGTCACGGCCTCGGCACCGGTAGGGGCACCGGGTGCCGGCCGGCCCTCCGGGCCCGGAGGGCCGGCAGCGCGAGTGGATCCCCCGGCAACGCGGCGGGTTGTGACCGTGACATGCCCGGGCCTCCCCGCGCGGTTCCGGGACCCTGGGCGCCGGTCCGGGGGTGTGATCCGGCTACCCGGCTCTTACGGGGCGTGCGGCACCGTTGGCCAGATCGGAGGTCCGAGGTCTCCCGCGAGGAGCGTTTGTGTGATCTTGGGGCGGTCCCAGAGGGCCGGGATCTCGTTCGCGAGGGCCGCAACGGGCAGGTGGTCCTGGTCCCGCACCTTGATGGCTGCGCCGCGCGCGAGCGTACGCCGAATGTCCTCCACCGCGGTCCGCGTTGTCGGCGACATGGACCCCGGATACGCCGGGCTCATTCCGTACTGGCTGATGCGACCGGCGACCCGCGCTGGCCGGGCGGCACGCCGGTCCGCGTCGTCGGCCAGCACGAGCCGGACCACGGGTTCCCAGGTCGCAAAGTCGGACATCGATGACAAGGCGGGGCTCTGATCAGGCATCCGCAGAACGTACGGGGAGCCACTGACAAGCGGGGCACCGGGCCGCTGCTCGCAAACGCCCCGGGCGAGAGGCGGCCACGCTCCTTCGGACCAGCGCTCCTTCGGATCAACTACAGGGCCAAAGGCCCGACTGGAGCGCTAGGTCTCAAGAAGCGGGCCGGTGGAGAGACGAGATCACCGCATTGCATAAAGCTGCGGCCCTACGTATAGTCATGCCATCACGTATGGAGGAATCGATGGCACTACGCGCAGCAGTCGCGGGAGCGAGCGGCTACGCGGGCGGGGAACTGCTCCGGCTGCTCCTCGCACACCCCGGAGTCGAGATCGGGGCCCTGACGGCCAACTCGAACGCCGGCCGGCGGCTCGGGGCGCTCCAGCCCCATCTGCATCCGCTCGCCGACCGGGTGCTCACGGCCACCACCGCCGACGCGCTCTCAGGGCACGACGTGGTGTTCCTGGCGCTGCCGCACGGCCAGTCCGCCGCGGTCGCCGAGCAGCTTGGCGACGACGTGCTGGTCGTCGACCTGGGTGCCGACTTCCGGCTGCGCAGCGCCGCCGACTGGGAGAGGTTCTACGGCTCCCCGCACGCCGGGACCTGGCCCTACGGCCTCCCCGAACTGCCGGGTGCCCGCGACGCGCTGGAGGGGTCCAGGCGCATCGCGGTGCCCGGCTGCTATCCCACCGCCGTCTCGCTCGCGCTGTTCCCCGCGTACGCGGGCGGACTCGCCGAGCCCGAGGCCGTGATCACCGCAGCCAGCGGCACCTCCGGAGCCGGCAGGACGCTCAAGCCGCAACTGCTCGGCTCCGAGGTCATGGGCTCGATGAGTCCGTACGGCGTCGGCGGCGGCCACCGGCACACCCCGGAGATGGTCCAGAACCTCAGCGCCGTGGCGGGCGAGCCCGTCACCGTGTCCTTCACCCCCACCCTCGCACCCATGCCCCGCGGCATCCTCGCCACCTGCAGTGCCAGGGCCCGGCCGGGCACCACCGCCGAGGCCGTGCGGGCCGCCTACGACAAGGCCTATGCGGACGAGCCGTTCGTCCGGCTGCTCCCCGAGGGGCAGTGGCCGGCGACGGCGTCCGTCCAGGGGTCCAACGCCGTTCAGGTCCAGGTCGCGCTCGACCCGGCCGCCGGCCGGATCATCGCGATCAGCGCCATCGACAACCTGACCAAGGGCACGGCGGGCGGCGCGGTCCAGAGCATGAACATCGCCCTCGGTCTGGACCAGACCGCGGGCCTTCCCACGATCGGAGTGGCACCTTGAGCGTCACCGCTGCACAGGGATTCACGGCGGCCGGGATCGCCGCCGGGATCAAGGACAACGGCAACCCGGACCTGGCCCTCGTGGTCAACGACGGACCGCGCCACGCAGCCGCCGGCGTCTTCACCTCCAACCGCGTCAAGGCCGCCCCCGTCCTCTGGTCCGAGCAGGTCCTCAAGGGCGGCGAGGTGTCCGCGGTCGTCCTCAACTCCGGCGGGGCCAACGCCTGTACCGGCCCCAAGGGCTTCCAGGACACCCACGCGACCGCCGAGAGGGCCGCCCAGGTCCTTCCGGGGCACAGCGCAGGGGAGATCGCCGTGGCCTCCACCGGGCTGATCGGTGTCCTGCTGCCCATGGACAAGCTGCTGCCCGGCATCGAGAAGGCCGCCGCCGAACTCAGCGCGTACGGAGGTGAGAAGGCCGCCATCGCCATCAAGACCACCGACACCGTGCACAAGACGGCGGTCGCGGCGCGGGACGGCTGGACCGTCGGCGGCATGGCCAAGGGCGCGGGCATGCTCGCTCCCGGCCTCGCCACCATGCTCGTCGTCCTCACCACGGACGCCGACGTGGACGGCCCCGGCCTCGACGAGGCGCTGCGCGACGCCACCCGCGTCACCTTCGACCGGGTCGACTCCGACGGCTGCATGTCGACCAACGACACCGTGCTGCTCCTCGCCTCCGGCGCCTCCGGGATCACCCCGGCGCACGGCGAGTTCGCCGACGCCGTACGCACCGTCTGCGACGACCTCGCCCGGCAGCTCATCGGCGACGCCGAGGGCGCCAGCAAGGACATCCGCATCGAGGTGGTCAACGCCGCGAGCGAGGACGACGCCGTCGAGGTGGGCCGGTCCATCGCCCGCAACAACCTCCTCAAGTGCGCCATCCACGGTGAGGACCCGAACTGGGGCCGTGTCCTGTCCGCCATCGGCACCACCCGGGCGGCCTTCGAGCCGGACCGGCTGAACGTCGCCATCAACGGCGTCTGGGTGTGCCGCAACGGTTCCGTCGGCGAGGACCGGGAACTGGTCGACATGCGCTACCGGGAGGTCCGGATCACCGCCGACCTCGCCGCCGGGTCCGAGTCCGCCGTCATCTGGGCCAACGACCTCACCGCCGACTACGTCCACGAGAACAGCGCCTACTCCTCCTGAACGAGCCGGGGCGAGGCCGCACGCCCGAGGCCGCACGCCCGAGGCCGCACGCCCGAGGCCGCACGCCCGAGGCCGCCGATGAGCCGGAGCCACAGCCAGTGGCCCGGCCCCGCCCGAGCCCCCGTCCGAGCCCGAACCCCCGCCCGGGCCCCGGCCCGAGCCCGAGCGGCCGGGAGTGCCCGCCCATCCGCCCGGGCCCCGGCCCCGGGCGGATGGGCGAGCCACCGACACCAGTCCGAGCGAGTCCCGAGAGATCCGGAGCCGATGAGCACCCGCAAGCACACCGCACTGCCCAAGGCGCAGACGCTGATCGAGGCGCTGCCGTGGCTGACCCGCCACCACGGCCGGACCGTCGTCATCAAGTTCGGCGGCAACGCCATGGTCGACGAGGACCTCAAGGCCGCCTTCGCCCAGGACGTGGTGTTCCTGCGGCACGCGGGCCTGAAGCCGGTCGTCGTGCACGGAGGCGGACCCCAGATCAGCGCCCAGCTGGACAGGCACGGCCTGGTCAGCGAGTTCAAGGCCGGACTGCGCGTCACCACACCCGAGGCCATGGACGTCGTCCGCATGGTGCTCGCCGGACAGGTCCAGCGCGAACTGGTGGGGCTGCTCAACCAGCACGGCCCCTTCGCCGTCGGTCTCACCGGCGAGGACGCCCACACCATCAGCGCCACCCGGCACCGGCCCACCATCGACGGGGAACTCGTCGACATCGGCAGGGTCGGTGAGATCACCGCGATCGACACCGGAGCGATCAGAGCCCTCCTGGACGACGGCCGCATCCCCGTCGTCTCCTCCGTCGCCCGCTCCGCCGACGACGGCCACGTCTACAACGTCAACGCGGACACCGCGGCGGCGGCGCTGGCCGCGGCGCTCGGCGCGGAGACGCTGATGGTCCTCACCGACGTCGAGGGCCTCTACGAGGACTGGCCGGACAGCGACGAGGTGATCAGCCGGCTCACCGCCGGCGAGCTGGAGAAGCTGCTGCCCCAGCTGTCCAGCGGCATGGTCCCCAAGATGCAGGGCTGCCTGCACGCCGTGCGCAACGGCGTGAACACCGCACGCGTCATCGACGGCCGGGTGCAGCACTCCATCCTGCTGGAGATCTTCACCGACGAGGGCATCGGCACGATGGTCGTGCCCGACGGGACCGAAGGGGGACCGGCATGAGCGACGCCACCGCCAACCAGCGGCTCTCACAGCGCTGGCAGAACTCGATGATGGACAACTACGGGACGCCCGGGCTCGCGCTGGTACGCGGGCAGGGCGCCAGGGTATGGGACGCCGACGGCGCCGAGTACCTGGACTTCGTCGGCGGCATCGCCGTCAACGCGCTCGGCCACGCCCACCCGGCCGTCGTCGAGGCCGTCACCCGCCAGATCGGCACACTGGGCCATGTGTCGAACCTGTTCGCCGCCGAACCGCCCGTCGCGCTCGCCGAGCGGCTGCTCCGGCTCTCCGGCCGCTCCGGCCGCGTCCTCTTCTGCAACTCCGGAGCCGAGGCCAACGAAGCCGCCTTCAAGATCGGTCGCCTGACGGGTCGTCACCACATGGTCGCCACCCACGGCGGCTTCCACGGCCGGACGATGGGCGCGCTCGCGCTCACCGGCCAGCCGGCCAAGCAGCAGCCCTTCCTGCCGCTGCCGGGAGAGGTCACGCATGTGCCCTACGGGGACGCGGAAGCACTGCGGGCCGCCGTCACCGAGGACACCGCCCTGGTGATCGTGGAGCCGGTGCAGGGCGAGAACGGCGTGGTCGTCCCGCCCTCCGGCTACCTCCGGGCCGCGCGGGAGATCACCCGCGCCACCGGGACGCTGCTGGTGCTCGACGAGGTGCAGACCGGCATCGGCCGCACCGGCCACTGGTTCGCACATCAGGCGCACGAGGGCGTGGACCCCGATGTCGTCACCCTCGCCAAGGGCCTCGGCGGAGGCCTGCCGCTCGGCGCGGCACTCGCCTTCGGCCCGGCCGCCGAACTGCTCCGGCCCGGGCAGCACGGCACCACGTTCGGCGGCAATCCGGTCGCCTGTGCCGCCGGGCTGGCCGTCCTGGAAACCCTCGACGGCGCCCTCGACGAGGTCAAGCGGACCGGGGAGAAGCTGAGGGACGGGATCGAGTCCCTGGGACATCCGCTGGTCTCCCACGTCCGCGGGGCGGGGCTGCTGCTGGGTATCGTGCTCACCGAGCCCTTCGCCGCCCAGGTGCAGCAGGCGGCTCAGGGTGCCGGACTCCTGGTCAACGCGCCCGCCCCCGACGTCGTACGGATCATGCCGCCGCTGATCATCGGCGACGCGGAGGCGGACGTCCTCCTCAGGGCGCTGCCCGGCATCCTCGACGGGACACACGGGGACGGACGATCCGGAGAATGAGACGACGATGACCGACGCGCAGGGCACCGAGAACTGGGGAGCCTCCCAGACGGAGTCCGGTGGAGGGCCGTCCGTGCCGCAGACGCGCACGGCCCGCCACCGCCGGATCGTGGACATCCTCAACCGGCAGCCGGTGCGCTCCCAGAGCCAGCTGGCGAAGCTGCTCGCGGACGACGGACTGAGTGTCACCCAGGCGACCCTCAGCCGCGACCTCGACGAACTCGGGGCCGTGAAGATCCGGAACACCGGCGGAGAACTCATCTACGCGGTGCCGAGTGAGGGAGGGTTCCGCATCCCGCAGGCCCCGCTGGGGGAGTCCGCCAAGGAGGAGCGGATGCGCCGCCTCTCCGGCGAACTGCTGATCTCCGCCGAGGCATCGGCCAACCTGGTGGTCCTGCGTACGCCCCCGGGCGCGGCCCAGTTCCTCGCGTCGGCGATCGACCAGGCCGAACTCCGCGCGATCCTCGGCACCATCGCCGGCGACGACACCCTGCTGCTGATCTCCCGCGACCCCGCGGGCGGCCAGGCCCTCGCCGACCATCTGCTGCGCCTGGCACAGAGGGCCCGCTGACGGCACGGGGGGAGGGGGTGCCGCCGCCGCGGGCGTCGTGCACCCCCGCCGGGGGTGCACGACGGTGAGCGTCCGGGACGCCGGAGGCCGTCCCGCTTCCCCGAGCCGCTCGACGATGCCGGCGGGCGTCGAGCCCCGTCCGCCGCTCGATGCGACCCCGCCGGGCCCCGGGCGAACGCCGTCCGCCGGTTCGGAGCCGGTCCGGAGTCTGAATCAGTCGGTCCGTAGCTGTAGCCGGAGCCGGAGCCGCAGCGGCCCGGCCTCAGGCCGCCCGGCCCTCCCCGTCGCCGCGCCCGGCCAGATGCCGGGCGAATCCGCTGGTCTGCCAGGTGCTGCCGTCCGCGGCGACGCCGAAGCCCTCCGTGCCGGGCAGCCGCTCCAGCCAGGCACGTGCTCCCGGGCCCATGGCGTACGCCGCCGTCGCCCTCGCGTCCGCCTGGGTCAGCCCCCGGCAGACCACGGTCAGGGACGCCGGGCCCGCGGCCGGGGCCCCGCCGGAGTGCGGGTCGACGATGTGGCAACCCCGTTCGGCCGGTCCGGAGGTGGCGACGGCGAGTGTGTCGTGCGCCTCCACGACCGCAGCCAGCGCGCCGGGGCGCAGCGGATCGGAGATGCCGACCCGCCAGGGTCCGCCGTGCAGTTGGACGTCGCCCCCGCCGTTGAGGCAGACCGCCGCCGCCCCGGAGGAGGCGATCATCTCCACCGCCCGCTGCACCGCCCACCCCTTCACCAGGCCGGTGGGATCGAGCCCGCCGGTGTAGCGGGGGGTGAACCAGCCCTCGCTCAGGCGTTCTTCGGCCGCGCAGTGCCGGAAGACCTCGGCGACGTCCGGCTCGCAGTCGGCCAGGGCGAGTCCGCCTACGGCGAGCCTGCTGATCTGGCTGTCCGGGCGGTAGGGCGAGAACACCTCGTCCACATGGTGCAGCCCGGCCACGGCGGCGGCGAGCCCGGCGCGCACGCGCTCGCGGTCGGCATCGCCGTCCGTCCGGACGTCGAACGAGAACACCGTGCCCATCACATGCTCGACATGGCGCATCCGCGCCCGGTCGCCGCTCACAGGCCCGCCTTGTCGAGGGCGCTCTGCAGGGAGCGGATGTAGCCCTGGCTGGTGTAGGTGGCGCCGGAGACGGTGTCGATCTCGGCGCTCTGGGCGGCGACGGCCGCCTGGTTGAGCTTCGGCACGGCGCCGGCCGCTATCCTGCGGCTGTTGGCGTCGGAGCCGGGGGTCTTCACGGCCTCGGCGCCGGTGATCCGGCCGCCGCTGACGGTGAGCCGCACCTGCACGTCGCCGTACTGGGTGCCCGCGACGTCTCCGAGCACCGACTCGGCGGCCCCCGAGCCGGAACCCTGGCCCGGGCCGCCGGCGACCGAACCGTCGCCCGAACCGGAACCGGGGCCCTCGCCGCCGGAGCCGGCGTCCCGTCCCGGCTCTTCCCCGCCCGGGGCTTCCGCACCGCTGCCGGCGCCCGGCGCGGAGCCCTGTCCCGTACCGGCACCGGCACCGGCACCCGCGACCCCCGCCTTGTCGAGGGCGCTCTGCAGGGAGCGGATGTAGCCCTGGCTGGTGTAGGTGGCGCCGGAGACGGTGTCGATCTCGGCGCTCTGGGCGGCGACGGCCGCCTGGTTGAGCTTCGGCACGGAACTCTCGGCGATCTTGCGGCTGTTGGCGTCGGTGCTGGGCACCTTGACGGTCCGCGCCCCGGTGATCCGGCCGCCGCTCAGGGTGAGTTCGACCTGCACCGGACCGAACTGCGTGTCCGCCTCGTCCCCGAGGACGGTCGCCCCGCCCGCGGGTACGGCGCCGCTGCCCGCGGGTTCCGAGGCCGCGGGCGGTACGCCGCCGGCCTGGGACGCCGCCCCCGCCACCGAGGTGCCGGGCTGCTTCAGCGTCAGCAGCAGCGCGACGGCCGACGCGGTGCCGGCGACCGCGACCATCATCCGGCGCAGTGGATGCTTCCTCTTCACGTACGGCCTCACATCTCGAACGACTCGTGATGGATACGACGCGACGGCACGCCCGCCGCCCGAAGTGCGTTGTAGGACTCCTCGGCGAGACCGGGCGGCCCGCAGAGGTACACGTCGTGCTCGTCGATGTCCGGGAACACCTCCTTGAGGCGCTCGGTGCTGATCTCCGGCCGCGCCCCGTCCGGCCCGTTCACGGCGTACAGCAGCTTCGCCCGCCGGGCCTCGGCGATCTCCTGGAGCTCGGTCCACAGCGCCAGGTCGTCCGTCGAGCCGGCCCGGTAGAGCAGGGACAGGTCCCCGGGCGCGGCGGGCAGCGTCTCGAACAGCGCCCGCAGCGGAGTGATCCCGGCGCCGCCGGCGATCAGGAGCACCTTGTTCCGGCTGCGCCGGCCCGCGGTCATCGCCCCGTAGGGGCCCTCGGCCCAGACCCGGGTACCCGGCTCCAGCCGGCTGAGCGCGCCGCTGTGCTCACCGGCCGCCTTGACGGTGATGCGCAGCAGATCGGGACGGGGCGGCGCGGAGAGGGAGTACGGATTGGAGCTCCAGCGCAGCCCGTCGGTGAGGAACCGCCAGCGGAAGAACTGGCCGGCCTCCGCGCCGATCCGGTGCAGCCGCCGTCCCGTGATGAGCACGGACACCACCCCGGGGGCCTCGTCGACGACGGACTCCACGCGCATCCGGTGCCGGAGGTTGAGCCGCACCGGTGCCAGGATCCGGTACCAGAGGAGCAGTGCGCCGACGGTGCCGTAGAGCACGTACCAGATGGTCCGGGCGGTCGCGCTCGCCACGAACTCCGATCCGGTGGCCAGCTGGTGCCAGAACGTCAGGTACACGGCGACGTAGGTCAGCAGATGCAGGTAGTACCAGGTCTCGTAGCGCATCCGGCGGCGTACCGCGCCCGCCGAGACGAAGCCGACGACCAGCAGCAGGGCCGTACCGATCGTCGCCTCGACCATCTCGGGGAAGTCGACGACGACGGTGGCGGTCTGCTCGACCAGGCCGGTGCCGGCCTGGACGGAGTATCCCCAGACGGTGAGCACGACATGGGCGGCGACCAGGCTGATCGCGTACCGGCCGCTCATCGCGTGCCAGCGCGTCGCCCGGTCGGAGCCCACCCGCCGCTCCAGCGCCGGGACGCGTGCCATCTGAAGTACCACGAGGGCGATCAGGTAGCCCCCGAGCAGTCCCGTGATCCGGCCCGCGCCGATCAGCCACTCCGCGGGGTCCATGTGGACGACCGCGGTGTTGTCCCACCACAGCCACAGGACGGCGGCGGCCCCGGCCCAGGTGGCGGCCAGCAGCACCGTCGCCGGATTGCGGCGCGGCCGGATCGCCCGCATCGTCAGACGTCTGGCGGCCCGACCGCTCTGAATCATCGTCACCGCTGCTCCTCGGTCATCCCTGTGGCGCAGGTGGATACGGAGAGAAGCTCCGAGGAGTTCAATCGTCCGGCGGCGCGTCGGGGCGGCGCGTCGGGACGGTATCGAGGGGCGGCGCGTCGGGGCGGTATCGAGGGGCGGGCACGCCGGGCAGCGCGCGGGCGCCGTCGCCGCCGCCGTCGGCCTGCCCGAGGGCGCGGGGTGTTTCCGCCGCCCGGCGCGGGTCGTCGAAGGCAGGGATGCGGCCGCTGGGAGTGCACTGGCGATCTTGAGAACGCGCCCGACTTGCACCAGGTTGCCCCGATCGGCACGGGCGAACTGGTGCAAGAAGGACGGTCGGAGCGAGATCTTCGGCAGACTCCTGGTCTGGCTAGGCCTTCCTGCGTCTGATCCATGCCCGGATCGCGGCCCCCACCCGGGCGCGCGGGGACGGTGCCGGGATGCCGCCGTCTCCCGACCCCGGACCCGCCCCCGAAACCGACCCCGTACCCGCCCCCGGAACCGGCCCAGGCCCCCGCGCAGTTGCAGCCGCGCACGCGGCTTCCGGATCTGCCGCCGCTTCCGGCCCCCCTGCCGTTGCCGTCTCGCCGCCCGTCCCGGACGGCCCGGTCAGTCCGGCCCGCCACCGCAGGCTCAGCAGCGCGTGCACGCTGAAGAGGTGTGTGCAGCGGTCCAGCAGCGCGTCGAGTTCGGCGGGGTCATGGTGTCCGCCCTGCGGCGGTACCCACTGCTGGATCGCCGTTACGGCCAGGGTCGCCAGTGCGCGGTCCGGGCCGTCGAGCAGGGCCACGGCGGCGCGGAGTTCCGCGATCCCGCCACGGGCGCGCACCAGCCGGAAGGCCGTGCGCCGGGTGTGGGCGGGGCCCCGGTCGCCGGTGACCCGGCTCAGGAGCCAGTCCTCCGGCAGGCTGCCCGCCCACGGGAGGAGCGTGGTCGCGGCTTCCCGGGCGACGGTGGGTGCGGGGTCGTCGAGCAGCGGCCGCAGCCGATCCAGGTCGATTCTGCCGAGCAGCCGGAGCCCGGCGACGGCCCGGGCCCGTACCGACGGCACGGGATGGCCGGTCAGTGGCCACAGCAGCGCGGCGTCAGCGGGCTCGCCGCACTCGGCGAGTCCGAGCGGCGCCCAGGCCGGTATGCCGTGGTCGGCCGGGTCGGCGCACAGGGCGCGGTAGAGAGGAAGCGGTTCGGTCCCGCCCTGCCGCAGGACATAGCGGGCGCAGGCCCGTACCAGCCCCGAGCGGTCGGTCAGGAACGGGCGGGCGTCGTCGTGGCGTCCCGCCCGGCGGAGGGCCGTGACCCCTGCGGACCGTGCGGCGGGGTGCCGTGACCGCACCAGCGGGAGGATCACGTCGTCGAGGGTGGGGGCGCGTCCGAGGGCCGCATCGGCGCACAGCCGCTGCACGACGACGTCCTCGTCCGCGGCCGCGGCGCGGGCCAGCCGGTCGGCGGGGAGGAGTCCGTGTTCCACGACCAGGCCGTAGGCGATCCGGCGTGTGGCGCGATCCGGCGAGACCAGCAGCGGTTCGAGCACGGCGGGCCGGGCGGACCGCAGGAACGCGGTCAGCGTCTCGTGCGCGAACCCGCCGCGCCGGCGGCGGGACAGCCGGAGCGCCAGGGCGGTGAGCGGCACCAGGTCCTCAGGTCCCACCGCGGCCAGCAGTCCGGGAAGCAGGTCACGGGCCCGCGTCCGGACCGGCCCGGCCCAGTCCGCCGTCCGGACCACCAGCAGTGGCAGCAGGTCCGGGTGGCCGGCCACCTGTTCCAGTGCGGCCTCCCGGACCCGTCCGTCCCGGTGGCACAGCGCCAGGGCGGGCACGCGCGTCAGCTCCCGCGAGCGGACCTGCGGCCCGCCCGTCCGCACGGCGCGGACCTCCGCGTCGAGATCCAGCCAGGCGTCGGGGTCCGCCGACTCGAGTACGTCGCGGATCCCGGCACCCTGTACAAGCCGTTCGACGGCCGTGTTCCCCCTGCTCGTCATGGGGTGAGGCTACGCAGCGGGGGGGACGGGCGGCCACTGCTTATCACGGCTTTGACAAAACATACGGAGCACTGCATAGTTATACCCATCAACGCATGCACCGTAAGGAGAAACCCGTGACCGAGCGCGTCGTACTCGCCTACTCGGGCGGTCTGGACACCTCCGTCGCCATCGGCTGGATCGCCGAGGAGACGGGCGCCGAGGTCATCGCCGTTGCCGTGGACGTCGGCCAGGGCGGCGAGGACCTGGATGTCATCCGCAAGCGCGCGCTCGCCTGCGGTGCGGTCGAGGCCGAGGTGTCGGACGCCAGGGACGAGTTCGCCGAGGAGTACTGCCTCCCGGCGATCAAGGCCAACGCCCTCTACATGGACCGCTACCCGCTCGTCTCCGCCCTCTCCCGGCCCGCGATCGTCAAGCACCTGGTGGCCGCCGCGAAGAAGCACGGCGCCTCGATCGTGGCCCACGGCTGCACCGGCAAGGGCAACGACCAGGTGCGGTTCGAGGCCGGCATCGCCTCCCTCGCCCCGGACCTGAAGTGCATCGCGCCGGTCCGTGACTACGCGATGACCAGGGACAAGGCCATCGCGTTCTGCGAGGAGAAGCAGCTCCCGATCGCGACCACCAAGAAGTCGCCGTACTCCATCGACCAGAACGTCTTCGGGCGGGCCGTGGAGACCGGCTTCCTGGAGGACATCTGGAACGGTCCGATCGAGGACGTCTACGAGTACACCTCCAACCCGGCCGAGGCCCGCGAGGCCGACGAGGTGATCATCTCCTTCGAGGCGGGCGTCCCGGTCGCCGTCGACGGCAGGCCCGTCACCGTCCTGCAGGCGATCCAGCAGCTCAACGAGCGGGCCGGCGCCCAGGGCGTCGGCCGGATCGACATGGTCGAGGACCGGCTCGTCGGCATCAAGTCCCGCGAGGTGTACGAGGCCCCGGGGGCGATCGCGCTGATCACCGCCCATCAGGAGCTGGAGAACGTCACCGTCGAGCGCGAGCTGGCCCGGTACAAGCGGCAGGTCGAGCAGCGCTGGGGCGAGCTGGTCTACGACGGCCTGTGGTTCTCCCCGCTCAAGCGGGCCCTGGACGGCTTCGTCGACGAGGCCAGCCGGCACGTCACCGGCGACATCCGGATGACCCTGCACGGCGGCCGCGCCGTCGTCACCGGCCGGCGGTCCGACCAGTCGCTGTACGACTTCAACCTCGCGACGTACGACACGGGTGACACCTTCGACCAGTCGAAGGCGCAGGGCTTCATCGACATCTTCGGCCTCTCGGCGAAGATCGCGGCGAGGCGCGACCTCGCCTGATTCGTAAATAGAACGCGTCCAAGGTCGAGAAGACCCGTTCGCCTTCGATTTACAGGCCAACAGGGTGGGGCTCGGCCTCCGGACTACTGATCCACCGGGGCCACCGCCCTGACGCAGGTCCACCGCCGCCGCCTCCCCTGCGGCCGGCCTCCCCCGCGGCCCGCCGGGCCGCGGGGGAGCCGCCGGCCCGGCGCAGGGGAGGCGGCGGCACATCAGAAGCCCGGCAATTCTTGAGGAGCAAGTGCTGTGAGCAGTAACAGCGGTGACGTCAGGCTCTGGGGCGGCCGGTTCGCCGCCGGCCCCGCGGAGGCGCTGGCGAAGCTGTCGGCGTCGGTCCACTTCGACTGGCGGCTCGCGCCGTACGACATCGCCGGCTCCCGCGCCCACGCCCGGGTGCTCCACCAGGCCGGTCTGCTCACCGCCGACGAGCTGGAGCGGATGCTCGCCGGCCTCGACCGGCTGGAGGCCGATGTCGCCGACGGCGGTTTCACCGGCACCATCGCCGACGAGGACGTCCATACCGCCCTGGAACGCGGCCTCCTGGAGCGCCTGGGTCCGGACCTCGGCGGCAAGCTGCGGGCCGGCCGGTCCCGCAACGACCAGGTCGCCACGCTCTTCCGGATGTATCTGCGCGACCACGCGCGGATCATCGGCGGACTGATCGCCGAACTCCAGGACGCGCTGGTGGGGCTGGCGGAGGCCCACCCCGATGCCGCCATGCCGGGCCGCACGCACCTCCAGCACGCCCAGCCGGTGCTCTTCGCCCACCATGTGCTCGCCCATGTCCAGTCGCTGTCCCGGGATGCCGAACGGCTCCGCCAGTGGGACGAGCGGACCGCCGTCTCCCCGTACGGCTCCGGCGCGCTCGCCGGGTCGTCCCTCGGGCTGGACCCGGAGGCGGTGGCGCGGGACCTCGGCTTCGAGCGCGGCAGCGCGGGGAACTCCATCGACGGCACGGCCTCCCGGGACTTCGCCGCCGAGTTCGCCTTCATCACCGCGATGATCGGGGTGAACCTCTCCCGGATCGCGGAGGAGGTCATCATCTGGAACACGAAGGAGTTCTCCTTCGTGACGCTCCACGACGCCTTCTCCACCGGCTCGTCGATCATGCCGCAGAAGAAGAACCCCGACATCGCCGAGCTGGCGCGCGGCAAGTCGGGCCGGCTCGTCGGCAATCTGACCGGTCTGCTCGCCACCCTGAAGGCGCTGCCGCTCGCCTACAACCGCGATCTGCAGGAGGACAAGGAGCCGGTCTTCGACTCCTGCGACCAGCTCGAGATGCTGCTGCCCGCCTTCACCGGGATGATGGCCACCCTGACCGTCAACCGCGAGCGCATGGAGGCACTCGCGCCCGCCGGCTTCTCGCTGGCCACGGACATCGCGGAGTGGCTGGTCAGGCAGGGCGTGCCGTTCCGCGTCGCGCACGAGGTCGCGGGCGAGTGCGTCAAGGAGTGCGAGGCGCACGGGATCGAGCTGGACCAGCTCACGGACGATCAGTTCGCGAAGATCTCTCCGCACCTCACGCCCGAGGTCAGGACCGTGCTCGACGTCCCCGGCGCGCTCGCCTCCCGCAGCGGCCGCGGCGGTACGGCCCCGTCGGCGGTCGCCGTCCAGCTCGCCGAGGTCAAGGCGGATCTGGCCGTCCAGCATGCCTGGGCCGGCGCCGAGGAGTGACCGTCGCGGGGGTGCCCGGCCGCCGGGCCGTCGCCCACGCGAGCGGGTAGCCGTCCCCGGCCGCGAGGAGTTCCTCACGCCCGGGGCGGGGTGCGCGCGAGGCCGACGGGCAGCGGCGGCTTCAGGTGCCCGGCGCCCCTGCTCCGCCTCATATGAGGCCGACCACAGGACCGAATGAGACGTTGACGTCTCATTCGGTCTATGGTTGTCTCATGGCTATGGATCGTGAACAGGTGCTGCGCGCCGCCGCAGCCCTCCTTGCCCGTAAGTCGACCGCGACCATGGACGAGGTCGCCCGGGCGGCGGGCATCGGCCGCGCCACTCTGCACCGGCACTTCGCCGGGCGGGACGCGCTGGTGAAGGCGCTCGAGGCCTTCGGAATCGAGGAGTTCGAGGCGGCCGTCGGCCGCGCCGCGCTCGAGGACGGCCCCGCCGGCGACGCCCTGCGCCGGCTGATCGCCGAGATGGAGCCCGCGGCGGAGCTCCTCGCGTTCCTGGTCACCGAGAACCAGCTGTTCGAGGGCGACCAGGTCGACGAGGGCTGGGCCCGGCTCGACGCCCGGGTCAGCGCCCTGTTCCGACGGGGCCAGGAACAGGGCGAGTTCCGGATCGACCTCTCGCCCGTCTGGCTCACCGAGGCCCTCTACGGCCTCATCGGCACCTGCGCCTGGGCCGTCATGGACGGCCGGGTCGCCAAGAACGAATTCCAGTACATGATCACCGAGCTGGTGCTCGGCGGAGCACTCCGGAGTGTGGAGAGATGACCAGCGGTACCGTCCAGCGCACGGGCGGTGCGGACGAGGCCCTGTACCGCCCCGGGCGCTGGCTGGCCCTGGCGGTACTCGTCCTGGCCGTACTGCTGGTGGCCGTGGACGCCACCGTGCTCGGCCTCGCGACGCCCTTCCTCAGCGAGGACCTCCAGCCCACCGGCACCCAGCTGCTGTGGATCGGCGACGTCTACTCGTTCGTCATCGCCGGACTGCTGGTCTCCATGGGCAGCCTCGGCGACCGGATCGGCCGCAAGAAGCTGCTGCTGACCGGCGCCGTCGCCTTCGGCGCGGTGTCCGTGCTCAACGCCTACGCCACCACGCCCGAGATGATGATCCTCGCCCGGGCCCTGCTCGGCGTCGCCGGGGCCACGCTCATGCCCTCCACACTGGCGCTGATCCGCAACATCTTCCACGACCCGCGCGAGCGCAGCATCGCCATCGGCATCTGGGGTGCCATGGCCTCGGCCGGCGCAGCCGTGGGCCCGGTCGTCGGGGGCTTCCTGCTGGAGCACTTCTGGTGGGGCTCCGTCTTCCTCATCAATCTGCCCGTGATGGCCGTCCTCGTCGTCGTCGGCGTCAAGCTGCTGCCCGAGTCGAAGAACCCGGTCGCCGGCCCCTGGGACCTCGTCAGCGTCGCCCTGTCGCTGATCGGCATGATCGGCGTGGTCTACGCGATCAAGGAGGCCGCCAGCCACGGTGTGGGCTGGGATTCCGGCGCCGCCGCCCTCACCGGCGCCGGCGCGCTGTACGGATTCGCCAGGAGGCAGCTCACCCTGCCCTCCCCGCTGCTCGACATGCGGCTGTTCCGGAACCGCGGCTTCTCCGGCGCCGTCCTCGCCGACCTGCTGACCATCCTGGGCCTGTCGGGACTGGTCTTCTTCCTCTCCCAGTTCCTCCAGCTGGTGCAGGAGCGGCCGCCGCTCGAGGCGGGGCTCGCGGAACTGCCCGCCGCGATCGGTGCGGTGGCGACCGGCCTGGTCGCCGGCCGCTTCGCCCGCCGGTACTCCGTCCGGTCCGTCGTGGCGGGTGGACTCGCCGCCATGGGTGCCGCACTCGCCGTGCTGACCTTCATCGGCGGCTCCACGGGCTATCCGCTGCTCGGCGCGGCCCTGCTCGTCGTCGGTGTCGGCGCCGGCTTCTCGTTCACCGTCACGGCCGACGTCATCCTGTCCAGCGTGCCGAAGGAGCGGGCCGGCTCGGCGTCGGCGGTGGCCGAGACCGCCTACGAACTCGGTGCCGCTCTCGGTATCGCGCTGCTGGGATCGATCGTGACCGGGGTGTACCGGAACTTCGCGACACCGGAAGGAGTGCCCGCCGACGTGGCGTCCGCCGCCCATGAGTCGCTCGGCGGGGCGGTGGAGGCCGCGACCGTGCTGCCGGCGCACCAGCGGGCCGAGCTGGTCGGGGCGGCGCAGGAGGCGTTCGTCGAAGGGCTGCGGCTCGCGGCCGGCGTGGGGGCGGCGGTGCTGCTCGGCACCGCCGCGGCCGCGTGGTTCCTCCTGCGCGGCCAGAGGCTGGCGGACGGCATCGAGCACTGACGCCCGGGTGTACGGCATCGAGCACTGACGCCCGAGTGTACCGGCTCCCCGTTGAACCGCAGCCCCCCGGGGCTCCGCTGCCCGGGGCTCCGGGGCCGCGGCGCTTCGGGGGCCGGGGCCGCGGTGCCCCGGGACCGGTACCCGCCCCCGCGCACCGGAAGACCGGCCGCCGTGTACGACGGACGCCGCGCCCGCACCGATGTGCGGAGGCGGCATCCGGCTCGCGGCCGATGCGTCCAGGGGACGGGGCCGGACCGGTGCCCGGCCACCCGCACAGGCGGTCGGGGCCCGGCACGGGCGGTCAGGTGGGCATGCGCGGTGCAGCAGCGCCTGGCCCGGCGCTGGCGGTCCGGCCCCGCACGGGCGGTCAGGTCGGCCGCCCGGCACCGGCGCCCATCGCGTTCGCTCGTTCGGGCCCGGCCGGACGGGTCCTTCGCGGCGGGCGCACCCGAGAACCGCCGGACGGACCCGGCCGTCCGGGGAGGGCTCAGGCCGCCTTCGCCTTCGTCGCGTACATGTCCACGTATTCCTGACCGGACAGCCTCATCACCTCGGTCATCACCGAGTCCGTCACGGCACGCAGCACATAGCGGTCGCGGTCCATGCCCTCGTACCGCGAGAACTCCATCGGCGTGCCGAAGCGGACCGTCACCCGGCCGGGACGCGGCAGGCCGGCACCTCCCGGCTGGAGCTTGTCGGTGCCGATCATGGCGAACGGGACGACGGGCGCGCCCGTCATCAGGGTGAGCCGGGCGATTCCGGTACGTCCGCGGTAGAGGCGGCCGTCGGGGGAGCGGGTGCCCTCCGGGTAGATGCCGAAGACCTTCCCCTCCTCCAGCACCCGGCGGCCCGTCATCAGAGCCGCCACACCGCCGTTGGCGCCGTCCCGGTCCACGGGGATCATGCCGACGCCGGTGAAGAACCACGCCATCAGCCGGCCCTTGAGCCCCTTGCCGGTGACGTACTCGTCCTTGCCGATGAAGTGGACCCGGCGGTCGCACACGATCGGCAGCACCATCGAGTCGATGAAGGTCAGATGGTTGCCGGCGAGGATGACCGGGCCGTCCCCGGGGATGTTCTCGGCGCCTTCCACGCGCGGGCGGAACATCAGGCGCAGGAGCGGTCCGAGCACTGCCTTGATGAGCGACGAGCGGGACAACGGGTCCTCCGGTGTCAGAAGCGGGACTGCGGTACGGCCGGCGAAGTCTCTGCAGGTGAGGACGATACTCGCGAGTGCCGCCCGACCGCACGTCGGGTTTACCGAGTGGATACACGGTGTTGACCCGGGTTCGGCCCGGGTTCGGCCCGGGTTCGCCCCGGGGTCGCCCCGGGTCTCCGGCACGTGACGTCCTCGTGCCCGGTGCCGCGTCAGGCGGGGTCTGCCCGTCGGCAGCGTCGCGACGGGGCGTACGTCGCCTGACGCGGCACTAGCCTGTGCGCCGCGAGGCCCCGCGCAACCGGCCGCGGAGTACGCCCATTCGACGAAGGAGCGTTCATGACACACGGTGCGGAGACCACCCCCGGCCGGCGGACCGTCCTGGGGGCGGCGGTGCTCGGATCGGCGGCGCTCGGGATGGCGGCCGCGCCGGGGGCCCACGCCGCGGAACAGGCCGCCGGTGACGGCGGGGCCCGCGGGGAGCGGCACGGCGGAGGCCACGGCCCCGGTTACCGCTCGCTGCCGGTGCCCACCGTCATCGCCCACCGTGGAGCGAGCGGCTACCGGCCCGAGCACACCCTCGGCTCCTACCGGCTGGCCCTGGACATGGGCGCGCACGTCATCGAGCAGGACCTGGTGCCCACCAGGGACGGGCATCTGGTGTGCCGCCACGAGAACGACATCTCAGGCACCACCGACGTCGCCTCGCGTCCCGAGTACGCCTCACGCCGGACGACCAGGTCGGTCGACGGCACCCGCATCACGGGCTGGTTCACCGAGGACTTCACCCTCGCCGAGCTGAAGACGCTGCGGGCCGTGGAGCGGATCCCGGAGAGCCGCCAGCGGAACACGGTCTACGACGGCCGCTGGACGATACCCACCTTCGAGGAGGTGCTGCGCTGGGCCGGCGAGGAGGGCCGTCGCCGCGGCCGGCCGGTGTGGCTCCACGTCGAGACCAAGCACCCGACCTACTTCCGCAGCATCGGCCTCGGCCTGGAGGAACGCCTCGCGAAGCTGCTGCGCCGCCATGGCCGGCACCGCGGGAACTCGCCCGTCTTCCTCCAGTCGTTCGAGCCGAGCAGCATCCAGCGGCTGGCGAAGCTGGTGGACTCGCCGCGCGTCGTGCTGCTCGCCGGCGCGGCAACGCGCCCCTGGGACTTCACCCAGGCCGGCGACCCGCGCACGGTCGCGGACCTGGTCACGCCCGAGGGCCTGAAGTGGATCGCCTCGTTCGCCCAGGGCATCGGGCCCACCCTCGACCTCATCGTGCCCAAGGACGCGAGCGGCAGGCTGGGCACGCCCACCACGCTCGTCCGGGACGCCCACGCGCAGGGGCTGATCCTGCACCCGTACACGATGCGGAACGAGAACTCCTTCCTGCCCGCCGACTTCCGCCGCGGTACGGACCCCCACGCGTACGGCGACGCCTTCGGCGCGTTCAAGGTGTACTTCGAGCAGGGCATCGACGGGATCTTCACCGACAACCCGGACACGGGTCTGCTGGCCCGTGCGGACTTCGCCGACGACTGACGGCCCGCCGCATGCCCACCGGCCGCATGCCCATCGGCCGGGCGCCCACCGGCCGGGCGGCGCCCGCCGCTCGGCCCGCGCCCGCTCCGGCCGGACCGCGTCAGGGGCCGAACGGCCGTCATACGGCCGGGTGAGAGCCGTCCTCGGTGGAAACCGCGGCTCCGGGTGGGGCGTCCCGCACGGCATGACATCGTGCGAAGCGGACTCGGCCCCACCCTCCGCCACCCGCCGGGGCGCCATGGCGCCCCGGTCCCCGACCGCCGCCCGCGGCTGCTCCGGACCGCGGCCGGGGTCCGGCCGGAGCGCGGCGGGTGCCCGTGCCACCGCGGAGGGATCCGGCGCCTCGGCACCCTTGGGTGTGGCACCCGCCGCCGCGGCACCCGGGACCGCCGGCGCGCTCGTGCGCGAACTGCGGCCGCTCGTCGCCGCGGAGGCGAGCGCCGAGGCGTACGGCGGCGCCCTGGACTCGAATGACCTCGAACAGTCCGTCTGGGTACGGCTCCTGGAGCGACTCGGCACCGAGGGCCCGCCGCCCGACGCCGCCGGCTGGGTGGCGGGGGCGGTGCGGGACGAGGCCCGCCGCGCCCGTTCCCGCACCCAGCGTGAACACCCCTACCCGGCCGAGCCCGCAGCGGGACCCGCCGCCTGCCCCGAACGGGCCGCGCTCGTCGCGGAACGGCGCCGTGCCCTGCGGGCCGCGGTCGCCCGCACACCGGGTCGATGCCGCCGGCTGCTGACTGCGATGCTGGCGCCGGGGGACCCCACCTACCGAGAAATCGCAGGAGAGTTGGGAATCTCACAGGGAAGTCTGGGACCGACGCGTTCCCGTTGCCTCGGATGCTTGCGCAGAATGCTCGTTACAGAGGTTGCGGCTCCTGAACTCCGGGGAATGGAGCGGTGACAACCGGGCGGCGGGTGAGCGGGAGGCATGCGCACATGGGCATGAGCGTGACCATCTCAGCGGCAACGGCGGAGGACGCCGAACAGATCCTCAAGCTTCAGTACCTGTGCTACCAGAGCGAGGCCGAACTCTACGGCGACTACCGCATCGAACCGCTCACCCAGACGCTCGCGGAACTCCGCGCCGAACTCGACCGGGGACACGCCCTGGTGGCCCGTCTCGGCGACGAGGTGGTGGCCTCCGTACGCGGCGAGGCCGACGGCGAGGGCATCGCCACGATCCGCAAGCTCATCGTCCACCCCCGGATGCAGCGCCACGGTCTGGGCGGCCGGCTGCTCGACGCCATCGAGGCGCACTTCGCGGGCGAGTCCGCGGCCCGCCGCTTCCAGCTGCTCACCGGGCACCGCAGCGAGCGGAATCTGCGCCTCTACCGCGGCCACGGCTACACGCCCGTCTCCACCCGTGTGATGAACCCGCGGCTGACGCTCGTCACCATGGAGAAGGACGCGGCCGCGGTGCCCTCGGCCCGGGCCGAGGGGAGGTTCGTCAGGAGCGCGTAGCCCGCGCGGCCGGCGGCAGGGCCGGTCCGGCAGGCAGGCAGGCAGGCAGGCGGACGGTCCGTCCGGCGGGTGGGGCGGTCCGTCATTGCCGGGTCCGCTCCGCCGCCGGGCCCGCTCCGCCGGCCGGGACCGGTTCAGCGCCGGGACCGGCGCAGCCAGAGCAATCCGGTCACGGGCAGCAGCACCGGAATGAAGAGGTACCCCATGCCGTAGTCCGACCAGACCGTGGCGTCCGGGAAGGCGGAGGGGTCCAGCAGCGTCCACGTACCCACGATCAGGACGCCCACCAGCTCCGCGGCGCAGCACACCAGAGCCGCCCTGCGGGCCTTCTCGCCGCCGCGGAACAGGGTGTACGTGATGAACGCGTACACCACCGCGGCGATCGCCGAGAGCGTGTACGCCAGGGGAGCGCGGTCGTACTCGGTGGCGATCTGGTACACCGAACGCGACACGGCGCCCACCGACATCACCCCGTACAACCACACCAGCAGCAGCCCCGGGCCCCTGACCAGCCGTGCCCCCGGCGCCCCCGTCGCCTCCGGAACGGTGGCTCCGGCTGCTCCGGCTGCTCCGGTCGCCCCCGTCGGCCCGGTCTCTCCGGCCACCTCAGCCTCCCCAGATGTCGTGGAGCCGGACCTCCAGCACCGCGAGCACCACCGCTCCGGCCGCGACCGTCGCCGAACCCCAGCGGGTCCGCTCGGTCAGCGACAGGAACCCGGCGGCGGGGACCGCGGCGAACGCGCCGACCAGATAGGCGATGAAGATAGTCGCCCCCTCGTCGGCCTTCTCGCCCCTCGCCAGCTGCACCACGCCCGTCACCAGCTGGGCCAGCGCAAGCAGCGTGACCACGGCCATACCGGCGAAGTGCCAGTCCTTGGTCGGCTGGTCCCGGAACGCTGCGAAACCGCACCAGGCGGCGAGGGCGAGAGCGGTCACGGACACCGCGACCGTCAGGGCGTCAAGCATGGGGGAGAGCGTATTACGGGCCAAAAGGCACCATGCGCGCGGCCCCGGAGGAGCCGCCGCGCGGGACCGGTCGACCGCGCGGACCCGGCGCCTCGTCGCCGACCCGACCCGCCTGTGTGGTCCCCGAGGGCGCGACGGCGGGTCCGACGGGCGGCGGGCCCCGGCCGGCGACCGCGGGCGGATTGGTCGGCGGTGGTCCGTACGGCGACGGGTGGTCGGGACCGTGACGGGTGGTCCGTACGGCGACGGGTGGTCGGGACCGTGACGGGTGGTCCGTACGGCGACGGGTGGCCGGGACCGTGACGGGTGGCCGGGACCGTGACGGGTGGCCGGGACGGTGATCGCGGCCCGGACGGCGCCCGTGGCGTTGACCACAGCCCGCCCTCCCCCTCGCACCCGCCGCGGGCACCGCCGTCCCCGTCCTCTCCTCCCCGGCAATCCCCCGTCCTCTGTCCCTGATTCCCCCTGGTCCCCCTGACTTCCCCTGGTCCTCCCTGGTCCTCCCTGGTCCTTTCTGCTCCTTCCCCTGGCCGCGCAGCCCGAGGCGCCCGGGGCGACGACGACGGCCGTCGCCGGTGATCCGGATTGCGGAGGTCCGCGTTCCGCTATTCGGACACCCGTGATCCGGTCGTACGTTCGTCTGTTTTACTGGCCGCATGACCACGACGAGCAGCCGCACCCCTGCGACCGAGGCGATCACGACGCCCGGTGCTCGCCGTATGTGTCGAATGTGCGCCTTCTGAGGACCCCTGCCTGAGCCTCGCGCCCCGAAGCGAAACCCCGCGGTCCAGCCGTGCCCGCCGTGACGGTGAAGGCTCGGCCTGCCCCGCGTACGTTGCCGACCGGCCCACCCGCGTGCCGCGCCGGCTGCCCCGAAGACGACATGCCCCGTGCCCGGCCGCGGAACCCTGCGCCGCGCACTCGACAGTGACGGAAAACCCCTGTGATCACCACGACGGGCCTCACCAAGGTCTACCGGTCGCGAGGCCGCGACATCACCGCGCTCGACGGAGTCGACCTGCACGTCCGCGAGGGCGAGGTGTTCGGAGTCATCGGCCGCAGCGGAGCAGGCAAGTCCTCCCTGATCCGCTGTGTGAACCTGCTGGAGCGCCCCACCTCCGGCAGCGTCGTCGTCGACGGCACCGACCTCACCGCCCTCGCCGGAAGCGGCGACCGCGCCGGGAAGGAACTCCGCCGGGCGCGCAGCCGTATCGGCATGGTCTTCCAGCACTTCAACCTGCTGTCCTCGCGCACCGTGCGGGGCAACGTCGAACTGCCGCTGGAGATCCTCGGCGTGTCCGGTGCCGAACGCTCGCGCCGCGCCCTCGAACTCCTCGACCTCGTCGGTCTCGCCGACAGGGCCGGGGCCTACCCCGCGCAGCTCTCCGGCGGCCAGAAGCAGCGCGTCGGCATCGCCCGCGCGCTCGCCGGCGATCCCAAGGTGCTCCTCTCCGACGAGGCCACCAGCGCCCTGGACCCCGAAACCACCCGGTCCGTGCTCCAGCTGCTGCGCGACCTCAACCGGGAACTCGGTCTGACCGTGCTGCTCATCACGCACGAGATGGACGTCGTCAAGACCGTCTGCGACTCCGCCGCCCTGATGCGGCGGGGCCGGATCGTCGAGTCCGGCACGGTGGGCGAGCTGCTCGCCACGCCGGGCTCCGAACTCGCCCGCGAGCTGTTCCCCGTCACCGGGGACGCCTCGGGACCGGACCGCACCGTCCTGGACGTCACCTTCCGCGGTGACGCCGCCACCCGGCCGGTGATCTCCCAGCTGTCCCGCACCTACAACATCGACATATCGATCCTCGGTGCCGCGATGGACACCGTCGGCGGCAGGCAGGTCGGCCGGATGCGCATCGAACTGCCCGGCGGCTACGAGGCCAACGTCGTACCCGTCGGCTTCCTGCGCGAACAGGGCCTCCAGGTCGACGTCGTGGACGACGACGCGCCGGCCCCGGCGCCCGTGGAGAGCACCGCGACCCGGGCCCGGGCCGCGGCGCTGGTGAAGGAGACCGTCAAGTGACGTGGTCCGAGATGCAGCCCCTGCTGACCCAGGGCACGCTGGACACCCTCTACATGGTGCTGTGGTCCACCGTGGTCACGGTGGTCGGCGGACTGCCGCTCGGCATCCTCCTCGTCCTCACCGACAAGGGCGGACTGCTGCAGAACACCCCCGTGAACAAGGCCGTCGGAGTGGTCGTGAACATCGGTCGCTCGCTGCCGTTCATCATCCTGCTGATCGCGCTGATCCCGTTCACCACGGCCGTGGTCGGCACCTTCATCGGGCCAACCGCCATGATCGTGCCGCTCGCCGTCGGCGCCATCCCGTTCTTCGCGCGACTCGTGGAGACGGCGGTCCGCGAGGTCGACCACGGACTGGTCGAAGCCGTCCAGTCCATGGGCGGATCCATCCCGACGATCATCCGCAAGGTACTGCTGCCGCAGGCCCTCCCCTCGATCGCCGCCGCCGTGACCACCACCGTGATCGTGCTCGTCGGCTATTCGGCCATGGCGGGCGCGGTCGGCGGAGAGGGCCTCGGCTCCAAGGCCGTGACCTACGGCTTCCAGCGGTTCGAGACCGAGTTCATGCTCGTCACCGTCGTCGTCCTGATCGCCCTCGTCACGGCCGTACAGCTGATCGGCGACGGGTTCGTGCGGCTGCTGTCGCGCCGCGGCCGCACCGACTGACCCCATCCACCCACCCATCCACTCACCCGCACCACCCGGGTGCCGGCGCTTCGCCCCGGCCGCCCGAGCGAGCCCGCACTCCTTGTCCGGGCGCCACCACCGCAACACCAGAAAGAGGCACTCTTCGTGCGCAACCTCCGCAAGAACACCAAGCTCACCGCGGCAGCCGCCGCCACCGCCGCGCTCGCCCTCGGCCTCACCGCCTGCGGCACGTCCTCCGACCCCGCCGCGGCCGGATCCGGCGGCAGGTCCGCGGAGTCCCGGCCGCTCGTCGTCGCGGCGTCCCCGACCCCGCACGCCGACATCCTCGGCTTCGTCAAGGAGAAGCTCGCCGCCAAGGCAGGCCTCGAACTGGAGGTCAGGGAGTTCACGGACTACGTCCTGCCGAACACCGCCACCCAGTCGGGCCAGGTCGACGCCAACTTCTTCCAGCACAAGCCGTACCTGGACGACTTCAACGAGAAGAACGGCACCACCATCGTCCCGGTGGTCGACGTCCACCTCGAGCCCCTCGGCCTCTACTCGAAGAAGGCCGCGTCGGTCAAGGACATCAAGCCCGGGCAGACCGTCGCCGTCCCCAACGACACCACCAACGAGGGACGTGCGCTCCAGCTCCTCGCCGGGCACGGCCTCATCACCCTCAAGCCGGGCGTCGGCACCGGCGCCACCCTGTCCGACATCACCGACCGGAAGGGCCTGGAGTTCAGGGAACTGGAGGCCGCGACCGTCCCGCGCGCCCTGGACGACGTCGACGCCGCCGTCATCAACGGCAACTACGCGATCGAGGCCGACCTCAAGCCCGCCCGGGACGCACTCGTCCTGGAGAAGGCGGAGGGCAACCCGTACGCCAACTTCCTCGCCGTCAAGAAGGGCAACGAGCAGGACGAGCGCGTCGTGAAGCTCGCGAGGCTCCTCAACTCACCCGAGGTGCGGCAGTACATCGAGGACACCTACTCCGGCTCCGTCGTCCCGGCCTTCGGCGCCCCGGCCAAGTGACACCTCCCGTACGGCCCTTGAGGACGTACCGGTGAACGAGGGCCCCGTGCACCCCCGGTGGTGCGCGGGGCCCCGGCGTAGGGTGAGCCGTACCGACCCGGCCATGCACAGCGCCGACCCGATGCTGCATGCTGTGCCTTTACGGCCCTTACGACGGTCTTCCGCATGGAGCTGCGCATGACTACCACGTTCCCGGACATCTCCATCAGTACGGACCGGCTGGTGCTGCGCGCGCTCGAACCCGCCGACGCCCCCGCCCTGGCCGAGATGATGAACGACGAGCAGGTCGCCGCCTGGACGGCCGTGCCCCAGCCCTACGGCGAGTCCGCCGCGCACCGCTGGATCAGCGACCACGCCCCCGCCGAACGTGCCTCGGGCCGGGGCATGGACCTCGCCGTCACCGAGTTCCTCACCCAGCGCCTGGTCGGCGTGGTCGGGCTGGGCAAGACCGACTGGCGGGTGCGCTCCACCGAGATGTCGTACATCGTCGCCCCCTGGGCCCGAGGCGAGGGCTACGCCTCCGAGGCGGCCCTCGCCACCGCGCGGTGGCTCTTCCGCGACCAGCGGTTCGAACGAGTCGAGCTGCGCACGGCCGCCGACAACGCGGCCGCCCAGCAGGTCGCCCAGCGGATCGGCTGCATCAGCGAGGGCGTCCTGCGCGGTGCCTGCATAGCCCGCACCCGCACCCAGAACGGTAGCTGGGCCGAGCTGCGCACCGACTTCATCGTCTGGAGCCTCCTCCCGGAGGACCTCGACGGCGTCGCCGACCAGATGGCCGAGGCAGGCGGGTTCGCCGCCTACACCGACTGGAACTGAACCACCGGACCCGAAGCCCCACCGCGCCGGACCTGCCGGTACGACAAGGTGTCGCGGTCCCCTCCGGGGGGCAGGCGGCGCCGGACAGCGGCCGGAGGCCCCCGTACACGCCGGCTCCGTACACGCCGGCTCCGTACACGCCGGCCCCGTGGAACCAGCGTCGTGGAAGCAGCGTCGTGGAACCAGCACCGTGTAACCCGCTCCTCGGCATCGTCCCCGGGAACCAGCCCTGCGGCGCCGGGCAGGCCGAGCCACCGCCCGTCACCGACACCGGGTACCCTCGGCCCTGCCTGCCCCGGGCCTCCTGGGCACGGTCCCCACCTGCGACGACACCAGGAGAACGACGACGATGGCCGACCGGGTCACGGTGATCGGCTGGGACGGCTCGCCGCTGACCGCGGCCGCCAGGTCCGCCCTGTCCGCCGCCACGCTCGTCGCCGGGGCCGCCCACCACCTGGCGCTCCCCGAAGTACCGCCGGGCGCAGAACGCGTCCGCCTCGGCAGCCTCGATCTCGCCGCACGCAGGATCGCCGGCCACCGCGGCAGCCCCGTCGTCCTCGCCGACGGCGATCCGGGCTTCTTCGGTGTCGTACGCACCCTCCGCGCCCCGCAGCACGGGCTGGAGGTGGAGGTCGTCCCCGCCGTCTCAGCCGTCGCAGCCGCCTTCGCTCGGGCGGGCATGCCGTGGGACGACGCCCAGGTCGTCGTCGCCCACAGCCGCACACTGCGTCGCGCGGTCAACGTCTGCCGGTCCCATCCCAAGGTCGCCGTCCTCACCTCCCCGGGCGCCGGGCCCGCCGAACTCGCCCTGCTCCTCGACGGTGTCCACCGCACCTTCGTGATCTGCGAGGAACTGGGCACCGCACGTGCGCAGGTCACCGTGCTGACCTCCGACAAGGTCGCCGACCACAGCTGGCGCGACCCCAACGTCGTCATCGTCGTCGGCGGCACCAGCGCCCAGGGCGGCGGGGGCTGGGCGGCCGGCCGGGAGCCCGGCTACCCCTCCCAGCCGCGCGGCTGGGCCCTGCCGGCCGGCGAGGACCGGCCCACCGCCGAGAGCGAGTCGCCGCGACTGCGCGCCGCCCAACTCGCCCGGCTCGGGCCCCGGCTCGGTGACCTCGTGTGGGACATCGGCTGCGGCAGCGGTGAACTGTCCGCCGACGCGGCCCGCTTCGGCGCCGCGGTGATCGCCGTCGACGGCGACCCGGCCGCCTGCATCCGTACCGACGCCGCTGCGCGCCGCCACGGCGTCCTGCTGCAGACCGTCCACGGCCGGGCGCCCCACGTCCTGGAACGGCTCCCGGAGCCGGACGTCGTGCGCATCGGCGGGGGCGGCGTACCCGTCGTCACCGCCTGTGCCGACCGCAGGCCCGAGCGGATCGTCACCCACGCCTCCACCAGGGACGAGGCCGAGTCGATCGGCGCGGCGCTCGCCGAGGGCGGCTACGCCGTCGAATGCGCCCTGCTCCAGTCCGTGGAACTCGATCCCGGCGACTGGTCGGAGCGCGAGCGGTCGGTCGTCTTCCTGCTCGCCGGCCACCGTCGGGAACCGGCCTTCTGACCTGCCGCCGACCGCCCCCCTGAACCGGGCGCCGAACCCCGGCGGGGTAGGCTGGCCGATCGTTGCACCGCAGCCGGCCGTTGGTCCATTCCCCCTCCCGGCCCCGCCGGGAGACCCCCGGTCAGTGCCGGAAAGAGGGGGTTGCCGAGGGCCCTGCTGTGGTACGGCGCGACCGGGGGGACGCGCAACGTGGCGCAGTCCACAGCCGACCGAGGCGGATCCTGCTGCCACGGACGCGAACGCCCACGACAATGCTTGTGTCCGCGGGCTTTCGTGCCGCGTGGGGCACATGCTCGTTCTCGTAGTGAGGGGCACGGGTGCGTGCCGCGACCGGGCGCCCCGGGCGAAGGTCTGAAGGAGCACAACCGATGGGCGAGGGGTACGCATGACTGACACCGGCCGGGTCCCGGGCGAGGGACTGCCGGAGAACGCAGGCATGGTGGAGCAGCCGGGCGTCCCCGCTCCCGGCACGTACACCTTCCTCGACCACTCCGGCGGTGCCCCGGAAGCCGTCCCCGAGGACGACGACCTCCTCCTGATGCCGGGAGCGCAGGGGGCGTGGAGCGACCCGCAGACGGCCACTCAGGCAGCGCCCCCGGCCGCCACTCAGGCAGCCCCCCCGGCCGCCACTCAAACGGCGAGTCCGGCCGTGGCGACGGAGCCGGTCCCGGCGGGGGCCCCCGGAGCAGGGCACTACCCGTCGGCGCCGGCCGCCCAGGACGCCGCGGCGGCCCAGCACGCGCCGGTTCCGGGAGCGCGGACCGTGCCCGCGTACCCCGGGGCCGCGGCGGCCGCCGCACCCGGACAGCCGCCCGCCCGGGTCGCGCAGGAGCAGCAGCAGTACGCGGGTGACGAGCCGCGGCCTCCCCGGGCCGCCGAGCAGCACGCCGCCCACACCCCGACGCTGCCCGCGCCGTCCGTGTCCGCTCACGCGACCGCCGCTCACGCCGTCCCGGCCCAGAGCGTCCCGGCCCAGAGCGTTCCCGCCCAGGCGGCCGCCCGGCCGCCGGTGCCGGAGCCGGCGGTGGCGGACCAGGCCGTGGCGGCCGGGCGGGCCAATGCCCAGGGGGGCCGGCAGCCGGCCGAGGAGCCGCCCGCGGAGCAGGGCCGAAGTGCCGCCCACGGCCGACCGGTTGGGCAGGGGCCGGACGGCCACGGACAGTCCGGCCCCGGTCAGCCAGGCCACGGACAGTCCGGTCACGATCAGTCTGGTCACGATCAGCCGGTGGGTCAGGGTCGGTCCGCGGCCCGGAGCCGTCCGTCTGCGCAAAGGCGGGGTGCGGCCGAGTCTCCGGCGCACGAGGCCGGTGCGCATGAGGCCGGCGGCCGGGACTCCAGGTCTCTCGACCTCGGTGGTGTGCGGATGCCGCCGGGCGCTGCGCCGGTTCAGGCCCCGGCTCAGCCGCGCCGCCCCCTCCACATGGGCCCGCCGGTCCCCGAGGCGAACAGCGGTGTCGTCCGCTCGCTCGCGGACCGCGGCCCCGCCGCGCACCGAGGCGGCAGTCCCGCGCCCCGGCAGAGCGCGGTGGCGGCACCCGTTGCGGGTCCGCCGCCCGGTGGCCCGGAGTACCTCGACACGCCCCACGACGACGCCGAAGTGCCGCCCGGCCCACAGCCGGAGGAGGCCCCGCCGCAGGGCGGCCGGCCCGGTGCCGCGCAGCAGGCTCAGGCCCCGACCGCTGTGACGGTGCCAGAGGAAGCGGTACCCGAGGAGGTCGCCGGGGCCCTCGACGGAACGGCCCCTCCGCAGACCGTGCTTCCCCCCGCGGGCCCGGCAGCCGGCCCCGCCGCCGAGACGGTGCCCGCCCCGCCGTATCCGGCGGCAGCCCCTGCCGGCGCGGCTCCGGAGCCCACGGCCGCCGAGCAGCAGCTCGTACCGGCTGAGGACGTCCCGCCGACGGGGTCCCAGGCCGGGCCCACCCCGATGCCCGAGGTGGCGCCGGCCTCCGAGGCGGTGGCGCCGGAGTCCGGCGAGGAGCATACGGACGCCGGGGCCGCCGCGCCCTCGGGCGGGATCGCTGCCCAGGCCGCCGGGGTCGCTCGGCCGGAGTCCGCGCCGGAGCCCCTGCCCGCCGCCGAGCCCGCACCGGCACCCGTCGTCACAGGTGCGCAGGCGGGGCCCGCCGTCCCTCCGGAGCAGGTCGCCGCAACGGCGCCCGGCGCTCCCGCGGAGCCGCCGGCGGTGGCCGACGCCGTCACCGAGGCCGAGCCCGGGACGGGAGAGGCGGCGGATGATGCGGGCGCCGAACCCGAGCAAACCGGACCGCCCGAGCAAACCGGACCGCCCGAGCAAACTGGGGAGACTGCCGAGGCCGTCGACGGTGCGCAGCCCGCGGGGTCCCCCGCACCGCATACCGGGGACCCGTCCACGGCCGAGCCCGCACCGGGCGCCCCCGCGGCCGCCGGGACCGCGCCCGAGGCCGGGGCTTCCACGGACGCCGGATCGCGCACCGCGCCGGCGACCGCCGAGCACGCCACCATCGCGGAGCACGCCACCACCCAGCACGCCACCGCCGAGACCGTGCCGGCCCAAGCGGGGCCGACGGCCCCTGGGGGCGACTCCGCCGTCGGTCAGTCGGTCGCCGTGACCCAGCCGGGCACCGAGGCCGGAGCCGAACCTGCCGCCGAGCAGCCCGCTGCCGGGACGCTGCCGGACACCGAGACCGGGACCGGGACCGAGACCGAGACCGGGCCTGGGGCCGCGGTGGAACAGGCCGCCGAGCAGCCGGTTTCCGGGACCGCGGCCGGCCCTCCCGCCGAACAGCCCGCCGAACAGTCCGCCGCCGTGTCCGAGCCGGACGAGCGGAGCGAGCCAGCCGGGGCGGCCGGGGCGGAACCGGTCGCCGAGGCAGCGCCGTCCGCAGGCGGGGACCGCGAGGCGGATTCCGCGGAGACCCGTGGGAGGCCCGCCCCCGGGTACGCCGACAGCGAGCGCGAGGCCGTACTCCGCGTGATGCGGGAACGCCGCGACGTCCGCAACGGCTTCCGCAGCGACCCCATCCCGCACGACGTCCTGCTGCGCGTCCTCGAGGCCGCGCACACCGCGCCGTCCGTGGGCCACTCCCAGCCCTGGGACTTCGTCGTCATCCGCTCGGCCGAGACCCGGCGCTCGATGCACGAACTCGCCCAGCGCCAGCGCGAGGCGTACGCCAGGTCGCTGCCCAAGGGCCGGGCCAAGCAGTTCAAGGAACTCAAGATCGAGGCCATCCTCGACACACCCGTCAACATCGTCGTCACCGCCGACTCGACGCGCGGCGGCCGGCACACCCTCGGTCGGCACACCCAGCCGCAGATGGCGCCGTACTCCTCCGCGCTGGCCGTCGAGAACCTCTGGCTCGCCGCCCGCGCCGAGGGGCTCGGCGTCGGCTGGGTCAGCTTCTTCGACGAGCGCGAGATGGTCCGCGCACTCGGCCTGCCCGAGCACCTGGAGGTCGTGGCCTATCTGTGCGTGGGCTATGTCGACGAGTTCCCGGCGGAGCCCGAGCTGATGCAGGCGGGGTGGTCCAAACGCCGGCCGCTGTCCTGGGTCGTCCACGAGGAGACGTACGGCCGCCGGGCGCTGCCGGGCGCAGAACCGCACGACCTTCTCCAGGAGACCGTTTCCGGCATCCGGCCGCTGGACGCCAAGGCACTCGGTGAGGCGTGGGAGCGGCAGAAACGGATGACCAAGCCCGCGGGTGCGCTGGGCATGCTGGAGATCATCTCCGCTCAACTGTCCGGACTGTCCCGGATGTGCCCGCCGCCGATCCCCGAACCCGCCGCCGTCGCGATCTTCGCGGGCGACCACGGGGTGCACGCCCAGGGCGTCACGGCCTGGCCCCAGGAGGTGACCGGCCAGATGGTCGCGAACTTCCTCGGTGGGGGAGCGGTCTGCAACGCCTTCGCCAGCCAGGTCGGCGCGGAGGTCTGCGTCATCGACGTCGGCGTCGCATCCGACCTCCCGGCCACCCCCGGGCTGTTGCCGCGGAAGGTGCGCCCCGGTACGGCCGACTTCACGACCGGTCCCGCCCTGAGCCGCGAGGAGGTCCACGCCGCGATCGACGTGGGCATCGAGACCGCCCGCGACCTGGTCTCCGCGGGCAACAAGGCACTGCTCACCGGTGAGATGGGCATCGCCAACACCACGGCGTCCGCCGCGCTGATCACCGTCTACACCGGGGCCGACCCGGCGGAGGTCACCGGGCGCGGGACCGGCATCAACGACGAGATGCACGCGCGGAAGGTGGACGTCGTCCGGCGGGCACTTGAACTCCACCGGCCGGACCCGGCCGACCCCGTCGGCGTCCTCGCGGCGGTCGGCGGTCTGGAGCATGCGGCCCTGGCCGGCTTCATCCTGGGCGGCGCGTCACTGCGTACGCCGGTCGTCCTGGACGGTGTCTCGGCCGGCGCGGCGGCCCTGGTCGCCCGGGCGGTCGCGCCCGAGGCCCTGGCGGCGTGCATCGCGGGCCACCGCAGCGCCGAACCCGGCCATGTCGCAGCCCTCAACAAGCTGGGTCTGCGTCCCCTGGTCGACCTCGACCTCCGCCTCGGCGAGGGTACGGGCGCGCTGCTGGCCCTCCCGCTCGTCCAGAGCGCCGCCCGCGCGATGCACGAGGTGGCGACCTTCGACTCGGCGGGCGTCACGGAGAAGTAGCGCGGCGCTCGCGCGGACGTATGGCGCAGTGCCGTACGTCCGCGCCATGCTCCCGTGCGTCCGCGCCATGTTCCCGTGCGGTCGCCACGCGCCGGTGTGGGGCGGTCGGCGTGCGGCCGCCACCCGGTCGGGTACGAGCGGTCAGCACGCGGCAGCCACGCCTCTGTGCGCGGCGCGTCGGCGTGCGGGTGCCGGACGTCCGTGCGGCGCGATCGTCGCGAGATGCCCCGCGCACGCCCACGCGAATGCGTGAACCACCCGGTGTGCCCGGGGCCGGGAGAGGGGGCTGCGCGCACGCGAAGGGGACCGCCGAGGCCGTTGGGGTCGACGGGGCCCGCGCACGCGAAGGCCCGCAGAGTCCGGATCTGCACACCACGCGCAAGCTGCCTCCGCGCAGGCGCGCGAGGCCCCGGCCCGCTGCGCGTCCGTGCCGGTGTCCGCGACCGTGCCGGTGTCCGCGACCGTGTCCGAGACCGAGACCGAGACCGCGACCGTGTCCGAGACCACGACCGTGTCCGTGTCCGTGTCCAGGATCGCGACCGTGTCCGAGACCACGACCGTGTCCGAGTCCGTGTCCAGGATCGCGACCGTGTCCGAGACCACGATCATGTCCGGGTCCGGGTCCGGGTCCATGTCCACGAACGTGTCCGTGTCCGTCCCGTTCCGCGGCCCGGCAGTGCCGGGCCCCCACCCCGTATCGTGTTCGCCGGGACGCCCCACCGTCCCCACCAGCCGCTTCACCGTCGCAGCGGCCCCCGCACCGCCGCACCGAGGAGCCGCCCCGCCATGGCCGAGCCCGCAGAGCCCACCGAGCCCGCAGAGACCCCCGCACAGCGGCAGCACGCTGCCCGCGAGGAGTACCCCGCCTATCCCGTGGGGCTCCGCCTCGCAGGCAGGCGCGTTGTCGTGCTGGGTGGCGGCCAGGTCGCCCAACGGCGTCTGCCGGCCCTCGTCGCCGCCGGTGCCGAGATCACCCTGATCTCGCCGTCCGTGACACCGTCGGTCGAGGCCATGGCGGAAGCGGGCCAGATCACCTGGGACAGGCGCCGCTACCGGGAGGGGGACATCGCCGGCGCTTGGTACGCGCTGGTCTCGACCAGCGATCCGATCGCCAACGAGACCGCCTCCGCCGAGGCGGACAGGACGAAGACGTGGTGCGTGCGGTCCGACGACGCCGAAGCGGCGACCGCGTGGACACCGGCCACCGGGCGCAGTGAAGGCGTGACGGTCGCGGTGCTCACGGGCCGGGACCCGCGCCGGTCGGCTGCCGTGCGGGACGCGATCGTCGAAGGGCTCCGCGACGGTTCCCTCGCCGCACCGCACAGCCGCGACCGTCCGCCCTTCGTCGCGCTCGTGGGGGGCGGCCCGGGCGATCCCGACCTGATCACCGTGCGGGGCCGCCGGCTGCTCGCCGAGGCGGACGTCGTCATCGCCGACCGTCTGGGCCCCCGCGACCTGCTCGACGAACTCCCGCCGCATGTCGAGGTGATCGACGCGGCGAAGATCCCGTACGGCCGCTTCATGGCCCAGGAGGCCATCAACAACGCGCTGGTCGAGCATGCCAAGGCGGGCAGGTCGGTGGTGCGGCTCAAGGGCGGCGACCCGTTCGTCTTCGGCCGCGGTATGGAGGAGGCCCAGGCCCTGGCCGAGGCCGGTGTCGCGTGCACGGTCGTGCCGGGCATCTCCAGCTCGATCTCGGTGCCCGCCGCCGCCGGTATCCCGGTCACCCACCGGGGTGTGGCGCACGAGTTCACCGTTGTCAGCGGCCATGTCGCACCGGACGACCCCCGCTCTCTCGTCGACTGGGAGGCGCTGGCCAAGCTGACCGGCACACTGGTGATCCTGATGGGCGTCGACAAGATCGGTGCCATCGCCGAGACCCTCGTCGCCCACGGCAAGGCGCCGGACACGCCCCTCGCGCTGGTGCAGGAGGGCACCACGGCGGCTCAGCGCCGGGTGGACGCGACGCTCGCGACGGTCGCGGAGACGGTCCGGGCGCGGGATGTCCGGCCTCCCGCGGTCATCGTCATCGGCGACGTCGTCGCCGAGGGCCCCCGCAAGTAACCGGCGGTAAGGGAACTCCGCTCCACCCGTTGGCACCTCCTCCCGGACAAGGCAGTATCACCCTGTGGCAGATCTCATCACCGTCGACGACCCCGAAGACCCGCGCCTGCGCGACTACACGGGGCTGACCGACGTCGAACTGCGGCGGAGGCGCGAGCCCGCCGAGGGCCTCTTCATCGCGGAGGGCGAGAAGGTCATCCGCCGTGCCCGGCACGCCGGTTACGAGATGCGCTCGATGCTGCTGTCCGCCAAGTGGGTCGACGTCATGCGCGACGTGATCGACGAGGTCCCGGCACCGGTGTACGCGGTCAGCCCGGACCTCGCCGAGCGCGTCACCGGCTACCACGTCCACCGGGGCGCCCTCGCGTCCATGCAGCGCAAGCCGCTGCCGGCGGTGGGGGAGCTGCTGCGGAGCGCCCACCGTGTCGTCGACGCGGAGCCGGCCGGCGAGCGCACCGGCGCCGGCACGGCACCGCCCCCGGGTCCGCGCCAGGGCGCGGTTCGGCGCGTCGCCGTCTTCGAGGACATGGTCGATCATGCGAACCTGGGGGCCGCCTTCCGCAACGCGGCCGCTCTGGGCGTGGATGCGGTCCTGCTCACCCCGCGCTGCGCCGACCCTCTCTACCGACGGGCCGTGAAGGTGTCGATGGGAGCGGTCTTCCACGTCCCCTGGACCCGGCTGGCCTCGTGGCCGAAGGACGTCGAGATCCTCCGCGAGCACGGCTTCGTGACCGCCGCCCTGTGTCTCGACGAGAAGTCGGTCACGATGGACGAACTGGCAGCCCGCCGGTACGGGAAGCTGGCGCTGATGCTCGGCACCGAAGGCGACGGGCTGTCGGTCGACGCCCTGCGCGCGGCCGACGAGTGGGTCCGCATCCCCATGGCCGCGGGAGTGGACTCGCTCAACGTCGCCGCGGCCTCTGCCGTGGCCTTCTACGCGACCCGCCCGCAAGGAGCCTGAACCCGGTGCGGTGACGCCTGGCCGCCCGCCCCGCGCCGCTGTTCGTGCAGGTCCGGGACCGTCTCCATCGCCTCCGGAGCCGGCCAGCGGGATCAGCGGGATCAGCGGGATCAGCGGGATCAGCGGGGTCAGTGGGGTCAGTGGGGTCATTGGGATCGTTGGGATCAGTGGGAGCGAGTTGCGGAAGCAGCTCCGTCCGCCCGCGGGCCGGGAGGGACTTGCGCAGCCCGCACCACTGGTGCCGCGTCAGGCGAGGTTCGCCCGTCGGCGGCGGCGCGGAGCGGCGTCGGGTGCGGTGCGTCGCAGGGCGCCGGATCGGCCTCGTGGTGGGCTGCTCGGTTGGTTCGGCGACGCGGCAACGGGGCGAGTCGCCGTGCCGGGCGTCGCGACGGGGCGAACGTCGCCTGACGCGGCCCTAGCTTCGCAAGCCCTGTGCCACCGTGATGCCCAGCGCCACGACGAGCGTCACCACGACGAACACGAAGATCCGCTGACGCAGCAGCCGGGGGTTGGCCGGCCTGCGCCCGGTGGACGTCGTCCTCGTCCCGGGCCGGGAAGCGGGCCTGCCGCCGGTGTTCGCGCCGCCCCGGGACCGGGGCGGCCGCGAGCCGCCCGTACGGTACGCCTGCTGCCGAGGCGCCCGCTCCCGGGAAGTGGAGGACCCCGTCCCGGTACCTGCCGGCCTGCCCTGGGTGGTCCGCTCCGTGTACCGCGCCGTGCGGCGCCCCGACGGCAGTTCCTCCTCCGTCCGGTCCCGCTGCACCGGGGGCCGCACCTCGGGGAGGCCCTGCGCCTCGCGCGCCGCGATCTCCTTGAGCCGCATGGAGAGCTGGAGGGTGCTGGGCCGCTCCTCGGGATCCTTCGCCAGACAGGAGCGCAGCAGCGGTGCCAGCGCGTCCGGCACGCCCTGCAGCTGCGGTTCCTCGTGGACCACCCGGTACAGCATCACCTCGGAACTGCCGTGCCCGAAGGGGGAGTCACCCGTGGCGGCGTACGCCAGCGTCGCTCCCAGCGAGAACACGTCGGTGGCGGGGGTGACGACCGCGCCGCGCACCTGCTCGGGGGCGAGGAAGCCGGGAGAGCCGACCGCCGTGCCGACATGGGTGAGCGTGCTCGCTCCGGTGGCCCAGGCGATCCCGAAGTCGATGATCCGGGGGCCCTTGGGGGAGAGGAGGATGTTCGACGGCTTCAGGTCCCGGTGGACCACCCCGGCCTCGTGCACGGCCACGAGGCCCTCGGAGAGCGCCGCCCCGACGGCGGCCGTCTCCGCGGCGGACATCAGGCCGTCCCCCGCCACCCTGTCGTGCAGGGACGGTCCGGGTACGTACTGGGTGGCGAACCAGGGCCGGTCCGCCTCGAGGTCCGCGGCGACCAGCCGGGCCGTGCAGCCGCCCCGGATCCGCCGGGCCGCCGACACCTCGCGGGCGAAGCGGGAGCGGAACTCCTGGTCCTCGGCGAGGTCCGGCCGGATGACCTTCAGCGCGACCCGCTGACCGCGCCGGTCCGAACCGAGGTACACGACTCCCATGCCGCCGGCGCCGAGTCGCCGGTGCAGCCTGAACGAGCCGACGACACGCGGATCCTCGCGCCGGAGCCGCATCATCGCCATGTTCATCCCCGCTGGCCGTGGTCCTTTTGACGTGGCACAGCTTACGTACCCGCGGGCCGGCGTGCTCATAGGCCGCGCCCTCGCCGGCCGATCGATTGAGGCTGCCCGACGGCGGAACTGAGCAGTGGTCAGAAGCACCCGGAGACCCGGGTCGTCGGTCCCGGCCGCTCTCAACCGGGCATGTGCGTAAGCCGGTTGGATCGACGGGGGAGAGCGGGGAGACGTCCGTGAGGGCGCGGCCCGCCGCCGGGGCGCGGGGGCCCCGGCGGGCCGGGCGGGCTGCCGGGCCGCGACGGCCGCGGGCCGGGGGCAGCGGCCGAAGTGAGCGAAGTCACGTGTTCCGGTTCCGCCGTGCGAACGGCTGCCCGGCACGCCGACCGGACGCCGGTGTGCCGGTCGGGCCGCACGTCGGGGCGTGGACGCCCGGAGACCGCCGTCCCCTCCGGGAAGACCCCCAGACCCGGGGCCACTTCTCCACCCAGGGGAGTACACACAGCCGGGTGGAGTCATCCTCCCGGAGGCCCGGCAATCGGTACGCGGGCATGACGTGGGCCTTCCCCGCGCTCCCTAATCTTGAGTCCAAGCGGCGGGGGCGGCACTCGTCCCCCGAGGTCACGCACCCGCCGCTGCTGATCGCACGGGGAGAGGAACCATGGCGGACACGGCATCGCGGAGCATGATCCGGACAGCGGCGCGCAGGACGTCGACCGCGTTCGACGGCCGTCCGGGCGGTCGCCGCCACCCGCTGGTCGCCACGGCCATGGTCCTCCCTCTCGCGACCCTGCTCGTCGTCGCCTTCGGCGGCTGGGAGGCAGTGGTCACACAGGCGTCGTCCGTGGGCGTGATGCTGGGGCGCTGAGCGGCGCCCCGGGTCCGGGAGAGCGGCCCGGGCCGGGTACATCCCACCCGAAACCCCGTGGGGACGGGGGTGCGGCGGACGACAGCGCTCGGCGGGCCGGCTGGGGAGCCGGCCGGCCGAGCGCTATTTCCGCTTCCGTCGCCCTTCTCCGCGTGTAGCCCTTCTCCGTCCGGTGCTCTTCTCGGTCCGGTGCCGCGCCGCCCCGGGTGGGCCTCGGCCCTTCCCGTGCCCCGCCCCGGGTGGGCCTCGGCCCCTCCCGTGCCCCGCCCCGGGTTGGCCGGGGTGCCGGCCCGGTCCGGGGTGCCGCTCCGTGCCCGGTGTCCGGCGCTCGGCCGGCCGGGGCCCGAACCGCGTGGCCCGGCCTTCTCCGACGGCGGGCGGGCGGGCGGCGGCGCCGTCCTCCGTGCCGGGCCCCGTGTACCCGGCCCCGCCCCGCCCGTACCCTCGGCGCGTGGAGCAGAGCGTCGGCGCACTGGTGCCTGCCCTCGCAGCGGAGGCGAGGGAGGCGGCGCACGCGCGGTCGCCCGGCGGCTCCTGCCGCGCCTGCGGTCAGGACGCGGACGTGCTGGCCGAGCGGGCCGACGCGCTCGTCGTACGGCACGGCCGTGCCGTCGCCAAGGCCCATGCGCCCGGGACCGACCCGGAGGACCACCGTGTGAGGGTCGCCGTTGCCGCCCATCCGCTGCTCGCCGGGATACTCCTGCCGCCGCTCCCCGCCGCCGGGTTACTCGACGGGCGCCCCGTCACCACCTGGCCGTACGGCAGTCCCGTGGACCCGTCCGACCCGGACGGCGCCCCCTGGGAGGAGACGGCGGGACTGCTCGCCCGGCTGCACAGGGTGCCGCTCGGCCCGCTGCCCCGCCCGCTGCCGGTGATGCGCGGTCCGGCCAGGGCCGCCGCCGCGGTCGCGCGGATGCGGGCGGCCGCTCCGGAGCATCCCGCCGCGGGTGCCGTGCTCGGCGCCTGGCGCCGGCTGCCCCCGTGGGCCAGGGGCGAGGCTCCGGCACCCGCTCCCGCCCGGCTATGCCACGGCGACCTGCATCTGGGCCAGCTGGTCCGCCACCCCGTCGGCGGGGGATCCTGGTATCTCATCGACGTCGACGACCTCGGCCTCGGTGACCCGGCCTGGGACCTCGCCCGGCCCGCCGCGTGGTTCGCGGCGGGCCTGCTCGCGCCGGACACCTGGGCGCGTTTCCTGGGGGCCTACCGTGGCGCCGGGGGTCCCGCCGCGGGGCCGGACGGAGCCGATCCGTGGCCGTCGCTCGACGCTCCGGCCCGCGCCCTGACCGTCCAGACCGCGGCCCTCGCACTGGCGAAGAGCGCCGCCGGACGGCGTGATCTCGACGACGTGGAACGGTCGATGACCGACGCATGCGCCCGAATCGCCGCTCTTCCGATCGAGTTGGACGACATGATCCGGCCGCCGGAGGGGAACGGGACCACCCAACGAGACCGAGCGGCGAGGAGCTGACCGAAGCATGCAGTGTCCCAAGTGCCATGCACCCATGCATACGTACAACCGCAACGGCGTCCACATCGAGCAGTGCAGCGGCTGCCGGGGGATATTCCTGGACTACGGCGAGCTGGAGGCGCTGACCCGCCTGGAGAGCCGGTGGGTCCAGCAGGCCCCGCCGCCCGCCCCGCACGGTCAGCCGGCCCCGGTGCAGCCGGCCTGGGGCGCCCCGCACGGCCACCACGGCGGCCATCACCGCCAGCGTGGCTTCGGCCGGATGCTCTTCTCGTCCTGACGCCGAAGCCGCTCGGGCCGCCCGGCCGCTCCGGCGACCGGAACGCGGCCCGAACCGGCCGGAAGACGGCCCGGGAGACGGCCGGAGCCGCCTCGGGTCACGGCGGTACCGGATCCACACGAGAGCCCCCGGCCGCATGGCGCGACCGGGGGCTCCGGGCTGTGGACGATACTGGGATTGAACCAGTGACCTCTTCCGTGTCAGGGAAGCGCTCTCCCGCTGAGCTAATCGTCCTCGGGGCCACAGCGCGGAGGCCGTGGGTGTTGCGTGTGCTGCTCGTGCTGTACGTGGTGCCTGTGCTGCGTGGACGATACTGGGATTGAACCAGTGACCTCTTCCGTGTCAGGGAAGCGCTCTCCCGCTGAGCTAATCGTCCTCGGGATCACGGCGCGGAGGCCGTGGGTGTTGCGTGTGCTGCTCGTGCTGTACGTGGTGCCTGTGCTGCGTGGACGATACTGGGATTGAACCAGTGACCTCTTCCGTGTCAGGGAAGCGCTCTCCCGCTGAGCTAATCGTCCTTGGAGGTGGAGACGGGATTTGAACCCGTGTAGACGGCTTTGCAGGCCGTTGCCTCGCCTCTCGGCCACTCCACCCCGGAGTGCGGGGGTCGGGATGATCCCCCGTTCTTCGAGCGGACGACGAGATTCGAACTCGCGACCCTCACCTTGGCAAGGTGATGCTCTACCAACTGAGCCACGTCCGCCTGTCGTTTCCGGCCCGCTTCCGCGTCCCGGCGACGTGTTGAACTTTAGCGGATTCCCGGGCCAGCACAAAAACGCGTTTCCGCAGCGTGCTGAGCCGTGCTCACCCCGGGGCCGTCCCCGGGATCGGGCGGCGGGCGCCGACGGCACCCGCCGGGGGCCCGCCATAGACTCGCAGCCGTGCACGACCTCGCTCCCATGGCCCGCTTCGGCGGCCTCGTCGCCACCGACCTCCGGGATGTCACCAGCGACCCCGAGGCACTGGACTCGTCCGGCTTCTGGGCCGTCGCCGCCGACTTCGAAGGGCGTCTGACCTGCGCTCGCTTCGGGGACGTCCGGCGTGCGCCGGTGCCCGCCCCCGCCCCCGGGCGCTGGCGCGGCCCCGCCCCCGGCGACTGGACCAGCTCCATGGACCGGGCCGCGTACACCGCGGGCGTGCGCCGTATCCGCGCGCACATCGCGGCCGGCGAGGTCTACCAGGCGAACCTCTGCCGGGTGCTGTCGGCGCCGCTGCCCGATCCCGGGGCCGCCGACGTCGACGCCCTGACCGCGCTGCTCGCCCGCGGCAACCCCGCCCCTTATGCCGGAACGATTCGGCTCTCCGCGCACGGGGTGGAGATCGCCACCGCCTCGCCCGAGCTCTATCTGCGCCGCGAGGGGAGCACGGTCGAGTCCGGGCCGATCAAGGGCACCGGCCGCACGGCCGCCGACCTGCTGGAGAAGGACCACGCGGAGAACGTGATGATCGTGGACCTGGTCCGCAACGACCTCGGCCGGGTCTGCGCGCCGGGTTCCGTGACCGTCCCGGCGCTGTGTGCCGTCGAGGCACATCCCGGTCTGGTCCACCTCGTGTCCACCGTGCGCGGCGAGCCGGCGCCCGGCGCGGGATGGCGCGAGCTGCTGGACGCCACCTTCCCGCCGGGCTCGGTCACCGGAGCGCCGAAGTCCAGCGCCCTGCGGATCCTCGCGGAACTGGAGACGGCGCCCCGCGGCCCCTACTGCGGCGGTGTCGGCTGGGTCGACGCCGACCGCGGCACCGGTGAGCTGGCCGTCGGCATACGCACCTTCTGGATCGACCGCGCCCGGGGAGTCCTCCGTTTCGGCACCGGAGCCGGGATCACCTGGGGCTCCGACCCGGAGCGGGAGTGGGACGAGACCGAGCTGAAGGCGTCCCGGCTGCTCGCGGTAGCGTCGGGAGCGTACGCGCAGAGCGAAAGGACCGGGCGATGAGGATCTGGGTCAACGGGGGACTGAGGGACGCCGGCGAGGCGGTGGTTTCCGTGTTCGATCACGGGCTGACCGTGGGCGACGGCGTCTTCGAGACCGTGAAGGCGACCGGGGGCAGCCCCTTCGCCCTCACCCGCCACCTCGACCGGCTCACCCGCTCGGCCCGCGGTCTCGGCCTGCCCGACCCGGACCGCGACGAGGTGCGGCACGCCTGTCGGGCCGTGCTCGAGGCCAACCCCATGCCGCTGGGCCGGCTGCGCATCACGTACACGGGCGGACTCTCCCCGCTCGGTTCCGACCGGGGCGGCAAGAGCCCCTCCCTGGTCGTCGCGCTCGCCGCGACCACACGCCGGCCGGACGGCACCGCGGTGATCACCGTGCCGTGGACCCGCAACGAGCGCGGTGCGCTGGCGGGGCTGAAGACCACCTCCTACGCCGAGAACGTCGTCGCCCTCACCCGCGCCCGTGAGCGGGGCGCGTCCGAGGCGCTCTTCGCGAACACCCTCGGACGGCTCTGCGAGGGCACGGGCTCGAACGTGTTCGTCGTCGTCGACGGCCAGCTGTTCACCCCGCCCGTCACCTCCGGCTGCCTGGCCGGAATCACCCGCGCGCTGACCGCGGAGTGGACCGGCGCGCAGGAGGCCGACCTGCCGATGGACGTGCTGGAGCGCGCCGAGGAGATCTTCCTGACCTCCACCACCCGCGACGTCCAGGCCGTCCACCGCGTCGACGACCGCGAGCTGCCCGGCGCCCCCGGGCCCCTGACGGCCAAGGCGATGCGGATCTTCGAGGAGCACGCCGCCGCCGACCCCGATCCGCTGCCCGTCTGAGGGGCCTCCTCGCCGCTGCGGGGGAGCGGCGCGTACGGGCATGGTGACGGGTGGCCCCGGGACAGGTAGAACTCCTCTGATGACCACCACCCTGCGGCCGACCGGGCCGCTCCAGCGGGGCGCGGACGGCGCCATGTCACGCGGCTACGACGTATGCGTCAACGGCAGGCCGGTGGGCTCCGTCGAACTCGCCCGCGACCCGGACGCCGGCCGGTCGACGGGCGTCCTGCGGTCCCTGGGCATCGACGAGGACGCCCGGGGGCGAGGCCGGGGCGCGGTCGCGGCGCTGGCGGCCGAGGAGGTGCTGCGCGGCTGGGGCTGCACCCGCGTCGTGGCCTCCGTCCCCGCGGAGGCCACCGCCGGGCTGCGGCTGGCAACCGCGCTCTGGTACGCCGAGACCGGCCGCACGCTGCGCAAGGAGGTGCCGCCGGAACCGCCCGCGCTGCCCGGGGGCGTGTCGAGCCGCCCTCTCACGGACGCGGAGTTCGCGTCCTGGCGGGCGGACGCCGTCGAGCGGTACGCGCGGACCCGGACGGAACGGGGCCTGCCCGGGGACCTGGCCCGCGCCCGCTCCGAGGCCGACCACCGGGGAAAGCTCCCCGACGGCCCCGCGACCCGAGGCGCGTGGCTGCGTGCCCTGGTCGTGGCCGGCGCCGCAGTGGGGCACGTCTGGGTAGCGGAACATGCTCCGCGCACGGGGGAGCGGGGCGCGTACGTGTACGACGTGTGTGTCGCCCGGGGGCACCGCGGCCGGGGGTACGGACGGTCCCTGATGCTGGTCGCCGAGCAGATCGCGCACGGGGCCGGAGCGCCCGCGCTCGCACTGCACGTCGCCGCCGGGAACGTCCCGGCAGCCGGTCTCTACGCGTCGCTCGGCTACCGGCCCGTGCTCCACCACTTCGCCAAGCCGCTGCTGTAGTGCCTCGACCGGCGGGGGTGACCGGCGGGGGTGACCGGCGGGGGTGACCGGCGGGAGCGATCGGCGGGAGCGACCGGTGGGGAGCGCCGTCAGCCGCCCGCCACCGCGGTGCGGCCCGTTCCACGGCCGGCCCCCGCCCCGCGGTGGCGTCCGACGCGGCAGGGACGTGTGCGGGGCGGCTCGGCAGGGCTGGGTCCGCCGGGCGCGGCGCGGGGGCCGGGCGGGGCCGCGCGCCGGATCCGCCGGCGGTCGGTCCCGGCCGGTTGTTCCGTCCGGCCGGTTGTTCCGTCCGGCCAGGGAGGGCCCGTCAGCCGGCGAGCAGCCGGCCGGTGATCTCCTCGACGCGTTCGCGCAGCCCCTCCTGGCTCTTGCCGCCGTCGAGCCGTTCGCCGCCGATGACGTACGTCGGGGTGCCCGAGACCCCGATCGCCCTGCCCTCGGCCTGGTCGGCGTCGACGACCAGAATGTGCCGTCCGTCGATGAGGGCGGTGTCGAACTCCTCCGCTTCCAGGCCGAGTTCACGGGCGACCCGGACGAGGAACGGCTCGCCCTCGCGGTCCAGCTCCTCGACGCGGGCGAGCACGGCCTCCACGTACTCCCAGCCCCTGCCCTGCGCGAAGGCCTCCTCTGCGGCCTGGGCCGCGGCGAAGGCGTGCTTGTGCTTCTCGAGCGGGAAGTGGCGCAGGCGGGGCTCCAGCCGCTCGCCGAAGTGGGCGCGCAGGGTCCGCAGATCGGACAGGGCGGTACGGCAGTCGGTGCACTGCAGCTCGCACCAGACGTCCAGGACGACGGGGGCCGCGGAGGAGTCGCTCATGGGCCCAGTCTTCCAGCCTCGCCCGCGGCCTCGTAACCCGGACCTTCCCGGTTCCCGGGGAGGAGGGCGCCCCGGAGATCCCCCTGAGGAGCGGCGGGATCATGGCCCCGGCCGTACCACCGGGTGCAGGATGGAAGGGACCGCCTTACCCAGGGGCCCCCTCCGGGGCCGCTCCGCTCGCCGGGAGGACCGCATGCTTGCCGAGACGATATGTGCCGCGGTGTCCGCGGCAGGGCTGGGTGTCGCCGCGGTCGCGGCGTACCGCAAGCGCTTTCTCACGGCGACGCGGATCGCCGCCTACGCGCTGGTTCCCCTGGGCCTCGTCCTTACGGGCGTCGTCGAGTGGGCGGCCGGCACGGTCTTCAGTCCCACGGCCTGGGTGGGAGTGGGGCTGCTGGGTGCGGCCTGGGGGCTCTTCCTCACCACGCGCGCCGTGGAGCGGCGCAGGCTGGCCCGGGCCTCCGCCCGGGAAGGCAGCGGCCCGCACGCCGTCGCGCCCCCGGCCTCGGCACCGGCGCTCGGCAGGGCCGCCCGCCCGGTCGCAGGGCCCGGGGGAGCCGCGAAGCCCAAGGGGAGGCGGTCCGCCGCCGGCGCGGACGACGACTTCAGCGACATCGAGGCCATCCTGAAGAAGCACGGCATCTGAGCACGGCATCCCAGCACGGCATCCGGGCACGGCATCCGGGCACGGTTGCCGAGCACGCCTTCCGAGCGCCGCGGCGGTGTCAGGCGGTGCCACGCGGTGCCCGGTGGTGGCGGACGGTGCCGACTCCCGGCACGCCACCGCGGTGGGCGGTCCCCGTTCGGCGACGGCACGGCGACGGTCGGCGCGGCGATGTGCGGCCCGGGGCGGGGCGGCGATGCGCGGCCCCCGGGGGCGGAGTCAACCACGGGATCCGGTGAACTGCCCCGGCACTCAGGCGTGTTGGTCGATCATCGCGGCCGGTCCTGCGTCATCATCACCCCCGAGATGCTGGATACCTCCCGGGGCCAGGCCCCCGCCCCCTCAGACGAGCCGCGTGGTTGCCTCTTCGCGCTCTCCCAGCCGCCCCTGATGATCTTCCTCGGGGTGATCGGCTGCCTTCTGCTCATGGCCTCGGTCCACGACCTCTTCCTGCTGTGAGCCGGCGGTGACCCGACGAGAGCTCAGCCGGCCGCTTCCCTGCGGCGTGCCCGGTAGGCGGCGACGTGCAGGCGATTGCCGCAGGTACGGCTGTCGCAGTAGCGGCGCGAGCGATTGCGGGACAGATCGACGAAGGCACGGCCGCAGCCGGGTGCCTCGCAGCGGCGCAGCCGCTCCTGCTCACCGGACACGATCATGAACGCCAGCGCCATGCCGCAGTCGGCCGCGAGGTGCTCGGCGACCGAGGCGCCCGGCGCGAAGTAGTGGACGTGCCAGTCGTAGCCGTCGTGGTCCGTCAGCCGCGGCGTGGTGCCCGCCGAGTCGACCAGCCGGTTGATGAGTTCGGCGGCGGTTCGGGCGTCCGGTGCCGCGAACACGTTCTCGAACCGGTCCCGCACCTCGCGTACGGCGTCCAGATCGTGTTCGCCGAGGTCGCCCACGTCGCTGATGCTGTACTTCTCCACCAGCGTGTACAGCGACGACACGTCGCCGAGCCCGTCCTCGGCGGGGCCGTCCCGCTCGGGCGCGGTGTTCACCAGATCGACGACGACGTCGAGGGCGATGCGGGTGTCGTGAGGGATCAGCACGATTCGCTCCCTGGGCTGCCGCGGGCCGGCCGCCCGCCGAACTCCGCTGACTCTAGCCGGTTCCTCCGGGGGCGACGGCGCCGTCGCCCCCGGAGGAACCGGGACGCGAAGGCGCCGTCGTCGCGGTGGTTTCCGCGGCGACGGCGCCGGAGCCTGCCCTATGCGGTTGTCCGTGTCCTTGCGGTGCCGTCTCCCCGAGTCGGACGGTGCCCGCTGCCCTCGCCCTGGTTCAGCTTTCCGCCAGGATGTGCGAGAGCTCGGTGTCGAGGTCGAAGTGGCGATGCTCCGTGCCGGGCGGGACCGCGGCGTCCGTCCGCTTGAGGAACGACTCCAGGGCCCTCGCCGGAGCCTCCAGCAGGGCCTCGCCCTCCGGAGAGCTCAGTGCGATGCAGACGACGCCCTGGCCGTGGCTGCGCGACGGCCAGACTCTGACGTCGCCGGTTCCGGTGGGCCGGTGAAGGCCCTCGGCGAGAAGGTCGCGGGCGAACACCCATTCGACCGTCTCCTCGGCTCCGGTGTGGAAGGTGGCGTGCACGGCATACGGATCGGCCGTGTCATACCGCAAGCCCGCGGGTACAGGCAGTGAGGACTCGCTCGACACGACGAGGCGCAGGTGCAGCTCGCAGCTGACCGTGGTGTTCATAAGCGCCAGGGCCTTTCGCTCAGTGTGCGCTCGGGGATTCGCACGTCGGCGAAATCGACATGCCACCTACGGTGCCGTTGTAAACCCCTCTGTCTGTTTTGTGATCCTTGGGGTACCCCGAACGGAGGAGTTTCGCGTACGACCGTGCGGTCATTCCAGCAGGCCGATTCGTCGGGTATTTTTGCCTCATGAGTGCGGAGAGTGACGAGCGGAGCGGGGGCGCCGCGACGGCGGCCCGAGGTTCCGTCACGGGGGATGCGGCCGCGCCCGCAGGGCTTGTTCTGGGATCGCGGGCACCCGGGTTCGTGCGCAGGCGCCGGACGCTTCATCTGAGCTGGCAGGTCGGCGTCTTCATCGTGGGCTTCGCGGTCGTCGTGGCCGGCGTGATCATGCTTCCGCTGCCCGGGCCGGGCTGGCTGGTGATCTTCGCGGGCATGGCGATCTGGGCCACCGAGTTCGTCTGGGCGCAGCTCGTACTGCACTGGACGAAACGGAAAGTGACCGAGGCGGCGCAGCGGGCGCTGGACCCGAAGGTGCGCCGGCGCAACATCATCTTGACCACCGTCGGACTGGTGGTCGTCGGCGTGCTGAGCGGGGTGTACCTCTGGAACTTCGGGATCGAGATGCCCTGGAGGATCGAGCAGTGACCGGAGCCGGGCGGCGACCGCCCGGCGGTCGCCGGGGCGGCCGGTGAAGTGGTCCCGAGGCGCCGCTGACATGGGGTAATGTTTGCGGTGCGCCCGGGCGATTAGCTCAGTGGGAGAGCGCTTCGTTCACACCGAAGAGGTCACTGGTTCGAACCCAGTATCGCCCACCACCCGGATCGGCGGCCCCGGAGACCGAGAGTCTCCGGGGCCGTCGGCCTATCACCCGTTCAGCGCATCCGGCCGAGGCTCTCCCGGAACCGGCGCACGTCGCGCAGCCGCTGCTCGTAGGTCGCCCCCACGGCCAGCAGCAGCAGTCCCGCCAGCGCGGGCGGCAGCCAGCGCGGCAGGGCGTCGACGGCCTGGACGACATAGGGCGCCAGTTCGTGCAGCGCGACCAGGGCGAGCGTCAGACCGCCGAGGACCAGCGGTGCCCGGAGCCGCCGCCGGGCTCCGGCGAGGGTCACCCCGAGGGCGGCCAGGCCCAGCAGCAGCGGGCGCTGCCAACCGGCGTCGCCCCAGGCCGCGAGCAGGCTCGGTACCAGGGTCGCGCCGAGCCCGGGGCCGTACGCGGTCCACGAGGAGGCGGACGGATCGGTGCGGCGCCGCAGGAGTCCCAGGGCCAGCGCGGGCACGGTCGCGGGCAGGGTGTACGCCTCGGGCGTGTCGACGCCCGAGGCCGCGAGGCGCACCCAGGTGGCGGCGACGAAGAGCGCCGCCGCCGCGTATCCGGCCAGGGGCCTGCGCTCGGCCCGTACGGCCGTGCCCGCGGCCACCACGCCGGCGAGGGCCAGCACCAGGGCCAGGGCCGGCGGGTTCGGGGCCGCGAGGGCGACGGCGATCGGCACGACCGCCGCGGCCGTCACCTCCACTGCCGGGGCGACCGGGTGCCGGCCGAGCCGGGCGCCGAGCAAGGCCGCCCCCGCCGGTACGGCCAGGAGCGCGAGGGCGATCCGGTGCCCCGGCAGCTCCGCTGCCGCCGCCGTCGCCGCCACCAGCCCCGTGCTGCCCACCACGGTGGTGCAGGCGGCGACGGTCCGGACGAGACCTCGGGCCGTCACCGCTGCGGTGGCGCCCAGTGCCACCAGCACGCCCAGCGCGGTGAACGTGGCGGGCCGGGTCGCCAGGCCGAGCAGCGCCGCGGCCGTCCCCGACAGCAGCGCGCAGGCGAGCGCCGTGGCGGCGAGGGCGCGGAGGGGGTCGGGCGCGTACGGGGGAGGCTCCGGCCGGCCGGCCGGCGGTGCCGCACCGGCGGCACCGCCGGTGCGGCCCGGGGCCTCGGGCGGGGTGTGGTCGTCGGGCGCCGGGTCCGCGGCGGGGGAGCCGGGGTGCGGTGGTGAACCGGTGGGCGTCGCGGTGGCGCGTGCTGATCCTGTGGCCCCGGGTGACGTGGTGGCCTCCGGTGACGCGGTGGCGCGTGGTGTCCGGGCGGCCTCGGGCGGCGTGGCGGTCCCGTCCGCCGCGCGGCCGCTTCTCCCGGCGCCGGGGGCTCGCCGCGCGGTCGGCAGCAGAGCGGCCGCGAGTGAGGGACGGGCCGCCTGCGCGAGGGCCGCGGCCGTCGCCGACAACTGCACGGCCAGCGCCGGGCCGAGCGGGAGCGACAGGGCGACGGGGGCGGCCACGGCCGCCGACCACGCCAGGACCAGTGCGGCGCACTCCCCGGCAGGACGGGGCGGCGGTACGGCGGGAAGCAGCCTGGGCGCCACCCACAGTGCCGCGGCCACGACCGCGAGGACGACCGGGGCGGTGGCCGCGCCCGGCGGGGCGGCGCCCGGTGCGGGCGGTCCGCCCCAGACGTTCTCGAGGACGGCGGCCGGTCCCGTCAGCCCCAGCAGAACGACCGGTGCCGCCCACAGCGCCGAGGCGAGGTGGACCAGACCGGAGGCGGCGCCGAGCCCGGTGAGCACCACCCGAGGCGCACGGATCCTCACGGCGGCGAGCAGCGACGCCGCGCTCAGCAGATACGCGGGGACGGCCCAGTCCGGTGGCACCGCCGTCCGCAGCACACCGCCGAGGGCCGCGATCGCCGCGAGGCCGCCGATCGCCGCGAGGCCGCCGATCGTCGCGATCGCCGATGCCGATGCCGACGCCGGCGTCCGCCACGCGGCCGCCAGGGCCAGGGCCGCGCCCGCCAGGAGCAGCAGCGCCGGTTCCACCGAGGCGGCCGGGGAGGCCGCGGACACCGACAGCCAGAGGCCGGTCAGCAGGGACCAGCCGCCCGTCGCCACGGCGCAGGCGGCCGCGGGGGCCCGCACGCCCTTGCGCCGGGCGCCGAGCGCGATCAGGACGTCCAGTCCGGCGGTCGCCAGTGCCGCCCACGCGACGGCCCCGGCGCTTCCGCCCGCGGACAGCGCCCACAGCGGCAGCGGCAGCTGCCCCGCCACCACGGCACCGGGCAGCGGCAGGCGCAGCCCGCCTCCGGCGCGCGCGTATCCCGCCCAGACCGCGGCGAGCACACCGGCGGCCGCGGCCGTGTAGGCCAGGGTGTCCGTCCCGGGAAGCACCGCACGCCTGAGCGCGTACGCGTCGAGGACGGTGAGGACCAGAGCGAGCGCCGCCACCGACTCCGCGGTCGAGACGAGCTTGCGGCGCAGCAGCAGGAGGGGCGTTCCGAGGGCCGCGACGGTCACCGCGCCCAGCACGAGCGCGCGGCCGCCGATGCCCATGTGCCCCCAGCTGACCACGGTGAAGGCGACGGCGGCGATCGCCAGCAGGGTCCCGCCGAGGGCGAGCAGGACGTTCTGTGCACCCGGTGGGGACGTCTCGGCGGCCGTCCCCCGGGAGCGAACGGGGCCCGGGGAAGGCCCGGCGGCGGGACCCGCGGCCCGCAGCGCCGTCAGCAGCCAGGCCCTGCGGGCCAGCAACCGGGCCCGGTGGGCGTCGAGTCGGACCAGTTCGCGATCGATGAGCCGGAGCTCCTCGGCCGGCGGCAGCGCGTTGTCCATGGCGTCGAGTGTGGTGCGGGGCACAGGGCGGCCGGATGGGCGCGGGTACTCAGATCTCCGGTGAGTACCCGCGCGCCCGGTGCCGGACCCGGCCCGGGGCCGCCGTGGGCGGAAGGGAGTTTGAAGGAAACCCGCCGGTACCTGTATGGTTCAGTGCGTTCCCGGGCGATTAGCTCAGCGGGAGAGCGCTTCGTTCACACCGAAGAGGTCACTGGTTCGATCCCAGTATCGCCCACCGGAAGAGGCCGGTCCGTCATCTGACGGACCGGCCTCGTGCGTTGCCGGTTACCCGGAGCCGACCCGCCGCCAGCGGGGCCGGGGCGAGGAGGAGTTGCGGCGGTTTCCCGCGGTCGCCTTGACGCGGTTCCGGGGATTGGCTTGAATGCGTGCAGAGAGGTCCAGACCAATACCCCTCGGCTGTGAGGGCCCGTTCCCAGGTCCCGCCTCCTGCGGTGCCACCGCGCGGCGGTGGTCGGGGGGCCGGCCGCGGCCCGCACCGGCGGCCGGTCGGGCCCCACGGAGCGTACGGGTGTCCCGAAGCGGCGGGGCACCCGTACCCGTCTCCGGCCCGCCGTACGCGCCGCGCGGCCGTCACGCCGTGGCGGTCACGCCGCCCGGGCGGGGATCTCGGGGCGCAGCGGCCATGCCGGGTCCACCGACTCCTCCGAACCGTTCCGGGCGAACCACGCCTGCAGCCCGCGCGCCTGAGCCGCGTGCCACACCGCCTGCAGTGTGTGCAGCTCCGCCGCGGACAGCCGCTCCAGGCGCGCCGTGAAACGGCGGCCGACCGCCCGGACGACGTCCAGCGCCGCGGTCGCGTCCGCCGCCGCGTCATGGGCCCCGTCCAGCGTCACCCCGTACTGCCCGCACAGATCGGTGAGCGTGCGTCGGCCCTTGCGGTAGCGGTCCAGGTGCTTGTCCAGCACCCGCGGGTCCAGTACGCACATCGGTGCGTTCTCGAGGTAGCGCGCCAGTGACGAGGCGCGGTGGCGGCGCAGTTCACGGTCCAGCAGGGTCAGGTCGAACGGCGCGTTCATCACCACGAGCGGGCGGCCCGCAGCGCACTGCTCCGCCAGCGACCGCCCTATCTCCTCCATCACCGGGGCCGGCCAGCGGCCGTTGCGCTGCAGGTGCTCCTCGGTGAGTCCGTGCACGGCCGTGGCCTCGGCCGGTACCGGCACACCCGGATTGACCAGCCAGCCCTTGACGCGTGTGCGTCCACCCGGCGAGTCCTGGACCACGAGCGCGGCGGAGACGATCCGGTCCCGCTCGACGTCCACTCCCGTCGTCTCCGTGTCGAACGCTGCCAGGGGTCCCTCGTACCAGTGCGTCATCCCCGAACTCCTCGCCCATGCCTGGCAGATGGTGGTATCCCCTGCCCGACTCGGTGATACCCGGACCGTTTGCGCACTACGCAGGCGGGTGACAACACAGATGACGGGGCGCGCTGCTGACGGTCCGTCGTGAGGACGACCACCATCGGCACAGCCCGGAAGGCAGACGGAGCCATGGCGCTCGCGCAGCCCGAACCGGGTGCGCTGCCCGAGCGGACCGCACCGCTGCGCGGAGCACTCGCCACCACCGCCTGCATGGAGACCCTCCAGGTGGGGTACCTGCACGCGGTCGCGGCGGCCGCCGGCTGCTCGCTGTCCCAGCCGTTCCCCGACAACGGGATCGACTGGCACGTCAGCCACAGCGCTCCCGGACACACCGTCGACGACGAGGTCACCATCAAGGTGCAGTTGAAGGCCACCTACCAGCTCGCGCCCCGTCCCCCCGGTCCGTCGTTCGCCTTCACCCTGGACAACGAGCACCTGGTGAAACTGGCCCGCACCCCCGTGTCGGTACACAAGATCCTGGTCGTCATGATCGTGCCGCGAGCCCGGGACGAGTGGCTGCGGGCCGGGCACGAAGCGCTCGGCCTGAGGCACTGCTGCTACTGGACCAACCTGGCCGGCCACCCGGTGACGGGCCGGCGGCGGACCACCGTGCGGATCCCGACCTCCCGCGTCTTCGACGACCGGGCGCTCTGCGGGATCATGACGCGGGTCGGGACGGGAGGGAGACCCTGATGCACCGCCCGATCGACGAAGGCGCACCCCGCGCGGCCGGCTCCCCCTCGGTGCCGCACGCCCGTCCGGAGCCCCTGCCGTTTCCCGACCGCGTGCCCGCCCCCTGGTACGGCAGCCAACTCCCCGACCCGGCCCTGGTCGACCCCCTGGTGCTGGGTGCGCTGCTGCACCGGCACGGGTGGCGCAGAAGGGGCGGAGCGGCCGGCCGGTACGCCCGCTGGACCCCGCCGGGGCCCGGCACCGGCGGGACGAGCCTGCTGGTGCCCGAGAGCAGGGAGTTCCCCGACTGCGAGGACCTGCTGGGTGAGGCCCTGGCCGCCCTGGCGGGATCGGCCGCGCCCGCGGCCCGCGAGGTGCTGGTCGGGCTCGCCGTGCCGAGTGACGAGGTCCGCTGGTGGCGCGACGTCCCCCAGGGCCCGTCGGGCGCGGCCTCCTGGACCGTGCAGGAGCAGTTGCGGTCCGCCGCCCGGCAGTTCCTGCTCGCGGGCGCGCTCGCCGTGCGCGGACGCGCCGGCTACCACGGAGCGCGGCACCGGCGGCAGGCGCGGGCGGTCCTTCGGGGAGTCCTGGTCGGCCCGGCGCCGGGCGGGCGCGGTCTCACCGCGTTCCTGCCCGTGGACACCGGCCGGTCCGTCGCCGTCCGGCTGCACCACGCCCTGCACGCGGCCCGCGAGGCCGTCGACCACCAGCGCGCCACGGGTGGGTTGGACGCCTTCGGCGCGGCGGTCGCGGCGGGGGTCAGCCGCGAGCTGACCGAGGCCCTCGTGACGCTGGTGCGGGGTGCCGAGGGCGCGCGGATCGCGGTGGCGTGGTCGCCCTCGGCGGGGGTGCCGGAGGGCTGCGCCGCCCGGCCCGAACCGGTGGAGTTCTCCCCCGGCGACCTGCCCGCCCTCCGCGCCGCCGGTGCCCGGTATCTGCGTGAGGAGCCGTCCGTGCCGGTCCGCGTCACCGGCACGGTGGTGCGGATGCGGCGCTCCGGCACGCGCGGCGAGGGCACCGTGCGGCTGCACGTCCTCGGCGGAGCGGACGTCCCCTACGTACGCGCGGTCCTGGACGAGGACGCCTACCGGACCGCGGGCCACGCCCACCTCGTGGGGCTCCCCATCCGGGTCGTCGGCCGCCTCGAGAGCCGCGGCGGCTTCCGGCGGCTCACCGAGGCGAGCGGGGTGGCGCCGGTGCGGGTGGACGAGGCGGAGCGGGACAGGCTGATGAAGGCGCTGCACGAGAACCTCGGCTTCTTCGAGGAGGCATGCGGAGGGGAGGACTGAGCGCGGCCGGGGCCCTGCTCCGGAGAGGCGCCGCGCCTCCTCCCGGGACGGCGGCCCCGGGCCGCCGCGGCGCGTGGACGAAGTCCGCGGTCCGCGCCGGGCCGCGCCCGCCGCACGGCACTCCCGCCGCGGGTGCGCTCCACACGCGCAGCGCGTTTAGCGGGCGCGATCCACCGCTCGGTAGCATGACGAGTGCACGCGCGACACCCCTGCGCGTGCTGCCCTTCAGACAGGAGAGACCGGTGTCAGACGTCCGTGTGATCATCCAACGCGATTCCGAGCGGGAAGAGCGCGTGGTGACGACGGGCACCACGGCGGCCGATCTCTTCGGCGGCGAGCGCACCGTGATCGCCGCGCGGGTCGGCGGGGAGCTGAAGGACCTGGCGTACGAGGTGGGCGACGGCGAGACCGTGGAGCCCGTCGCGATCTCCTCGGAGGACGGGCTGAACATCCTGCGCCACTCCACCGCGCACGTCATGGCGCAGGCGGTGCAGGAACTCTTCCCGGAGGCCAGGCTCGGCATCGGCCCGCCGGTCCGGGACGGCTTCTACTACGACTTCGACGTGGCGAAGCCCTTCACCCCGGAGGATCTCAAGGCCGTCGAGAAGAAGATGCAGGAGATCCAGAAGCGCGGGCAGCGCTTCTCGCGCCGCGTCGTCACCGACGAGGCCGCGCGTGCGGAGCTGGCGGACGAGCCGTACAAGCTGGAGCTGATCGGCATCAAGGGCGCCGCCTCGCACGACGACGGGGCGGACGTCGAGGTGGGCGGCGGCGAGCTGACCATCTACGACAACCTGGACGCCAGGACCGGCGAGCCGTGCTGGAAGGACCTCTGCCGCGGCCCCCACCTGCCCACCACCCGCGCCATCCCGGCGTTCAAGCTGATGCGCAACGCGGCGGCCTACTGGCGCGGCAGCGAGAAGAACCCGATGCTGCAGCGCATCTACGGCACCGCCTGGCCGTCCAAGGAGGAGCTGAAGGCGCATCTGGACTTCCTGGCCGAGGCCGAGAAGCGCGACCACCGCAAGCTCGGCAACGAGCTGGACCTCTTCTCCTTCCCCGACGAGGTCGGCTCCGGGCTCGCCGTCTTCCACCCCAAGGGCGGGGTGATCCGCCGGGTCATGGAGGACTACTCGCGAAAGCGCCACGAGGAGCACGGCTACGAGTTCGTCTACTCGCCGCACGCGACCAAGGGCAAGCTGTTCGAGAAGTCGGGCCACCTGGACTGGTACGCCGAGGGCATGTACCCGCCCATGCAGCTCGACGAGGGCGTGGACTACTACCTCAAGCCCATGAACTGCCCGATGCACAACCTGATCTTCGACGCGCGCGGCCGCTCTTACCGCGAACTGCCGCTGCGCCTCTTCGAGTTCGGCACCGTGTACCGGTACGAGAAGTCGGGCGTCGTGCACGGTCTGACCCGGGCCCGCGGCTTCACCCAGGACGACGCGCACATCTACTGCACCCGCGAGCAGATGGCGGAGGAGCTGGACACCACCCTCACCTTCGTCCTGGACCTGCTCCGCGACTACGGTCTGACCGACTTCTACCTGGAGCTGTCCACCAAGGACCCGGAGAAGTTCGTCGGCTCCGACGAGGCATGGGAGGAGGCCACCGAGGTCCTGCGGCAGGTGGCCGAGAAGCAGGGCCTGCCGCTCACCCCCGACCCGGGCGGTGCGGCCTTCTACGGCCCGAAGATCTCCGTCCAGGCGAAGGACGCGATCGGCCGCACCTGGCAGATGTCGACGGTCCAGCTCGACTTCAACCTGCCGGAGCGATTCGACCTTCAGTACACCGGACCGGACGGCGCCAAGCAGCGCCCCGTCATGATCCACCGGGCGCTGTTCGGGTCCATCGAGCGGTTCTTCGCGGTGCTGCTCGAGCACTACGCCGGTGCCTTCCCGGCCTGGCTCGCCCCCGTCCAGGCCCTCGGCATCCCGATCGGCGACGCCCATGTGCCGTATCTCCGGGAGTTCGCGGCCAAGGCGAGGCGGCGCGGACTCCGCGTCGAGGTGGACGCCTCCTCGGACCGGATGCAGAAGAAGATCCGCAACGCCCAGAAGCAGAAGGTGCCCTTCATGGTCATCGCGGGCGACGAGGACATGGAGCACGGCGCGGTGTCGTTCCGCTACCGCGACGGCTCGCAGGAGAACGGCATCCCGGTCGACGAGGCCATCGCCAAGATCGTGAAGGTCGTCGAGGAGCGCACCCAGATCTGAGCCGGCCGGCGGTGCCTTCCCGGCGGTCGGGTTCAGGCGCGTGGCGCCCTGCCGACGGGTGGTTTCAGGCGCGCGGTGCCCTTCCGGTCGGCGGTGCCTGCCGGTCGGCGGTGCCTGCCGGTCGGCGGTGCCTGTCGGCCGGTGAGGCGGGTGCAGGCCGGTGAGGCGGGCCCGGAACCCCGCACCGTCAGGAGGAGGCCCCCGGGGGACGCGCGTCCCCCGGGGGCCTCCTCTCGTCCTCCCGGGCGAAGACCTGGATCAGCCAGGAAGAGAACGATCCGGTCACCGCGCCGAGCAGCGCCAGACCGCAGACCATCAGCCCGACCGCGACGGTCCGCCCCCAGGCGGTCACCGGCGTGACGTCGCCGTAACCCACGGTGGTCAGCGTCTCGCACACCCACCACACGGCGTCGCCGAAGGTCAGGATCGTCGCCCCGGGCGCGGTCCGCTCCTGGTGGTAGACCGCGAGCGCTCCGGCCCAGCCCAGCAGCACGGCACTCAGACCGGCGTAGACGATCACCCGCACGTACAGGCTGAGCACCGGCTGGTCCCGCCGGCGCTGGAGCGTGGTGTACAGCCTGACGAGCCGCAGCGGGCGCAGCAGCGGCAGCAGCAGCACCACGGCGTCCAGCCAGCGCGTCCGCAGGAAGCGGGGGAGCCGCTGACCGCTGAGCCGCACACGCGCCACGAAGTCGGCCCCGAAGACGAACCACATCAGCAGCATCGTCGCGAGGGCGACCTCCCGCCAGACCACGTCCACGTCGTGGGCCAGGATCCGCACCGAGTACGCGGCCAGGAAGACCAGCGAGGCGTAGAAGAGCGGCAGCTCGGTCCGCTGCTCCCAGCGGTCGAGCGGGGTGTCTGCCTCGTCGACGTCCATCCGGCCAGCATCGCGGGGAGCCGCCCGCGTCCGCCCCGGCGACACGCTCCGTACGGGCGAAGTCATATGCTGCACCACATGACGAGTGAGCCGGAGCAGCAGATCGGGGTCGGCATCCAGGACGCCTTCCAGCGGCTGTGGACGCCGCACCGGATGGCGTACATCCAGGGCGAGAACAAGCCCACCGGCCCCGGGGCCGGCGACGGCTGCCCGTTCTGCTCCATCCCCGCCAGGTCCGACGAGGACGGACTCGTCATCGCGCGTGGTGAGAGCGTGTACGCGGTGCTCAACCTGTACCCGTACAACGGCGGCCACCTGATGGTGGTGCCGTACCGGCATGTGGCCGACTACACCGACCTCGACCCGGCCGAGACCGCCGAACTCGGCGAGTTCACCAAGCGGGCGATGACCTGTCTGCGGACGGCCTCCGGGGCGCACGGCTTCAACATCGGGATGAACCAGGGGACGGTTGCCGGCGCCGGTATCGCCGCCCATCTGCACCAGCACGTGGTACCGCGCTGGGGCGGCGACACCAACTTCATGCCGGTCATCGGACACACGAAGGTGCTGCCGCAACTCCTCGCGGACACCCGGAAGATGCTCGCCGAGACCTGGCCGCCGGCGTAGCACTCCACTGCCGCCCCGGGGGCGCATACGTGAGGCGCCCACGTGAGGCGCATACGCGGGACGCGGCGGGGCCGCCGCGTCACGCGTCGTACAGGTCCGCCTTGCCGGGCATCGCTTCCTGCACCCCACCGCCGAGGAGCGTCGAGCGGGTGCCGAAGCGCGTCGTGTCCACGCCGTGCTCCTCGAGCACCCGCATCGCGGCGGAGTGCGCCACCCGCAGTACCGGCGTCGCCGCCCGTATCGCGTCGTCCGCCATGAAGCGGTGCCGCCAGGGCTGCTCGGCCCAGGCGTGCCGCAGCCCGAACGGCTCGGGCAGGACCAGCTTGCCGCCCAGGAAGTCCAGAATCGGCGGATACCAGGTGAACGGTGCCCGGACCATCTGCCGCACCACCTCGGCGGTTTCCACCAGCGGCAGCCGACGCTCCACGGTCTCCCAGAACCGCACGGTCTTGGCGACCTCGACGGTCTTGGCCGCGGGCTTGGCGGTGAAGAGGGAGTGCACCGGCCCGAGAGCGTGTCCCGTCACCTCGATGCGCAGGGTCTCGAACAGCACCGTCACCGTGATCATCATGGTGATCACCAGCTGGCCGTCCCAGAGCGTGAACTGGACGCCCAGATAGTGCCGGTTCCCGCTCCCGAACTGCTGGTGGTCGCAGATTCGCTGTATCTCGTGGCGCTTCACCTGGAAGGTCTCCACGTCCTGGCCCTCCGGACGGGCCACCTCGGCCGCGCCCTCCCCGACCGGGACCACGATCCAGTGCTTCACCGACGGCTTCGGGAAACCGCCCGAGTTCAGCGGGCCGCGCTGGAGCAGCGTCAGCCGGTCGTGGATGACCTTGATGACGTCCCAGCTGCGGAACCGGTGGAACTCCTTGCCGGGCTCCTTCGCCACCAGTTCCTCGGCGAGCTGCCAGGTCCCCCAGCGGGTGCCCATGCCGAGTATGCCCTTGGGGCCCGCGTAGAAGACCGTGTTGGACTGCTGCTCGGCGGTGAGCTTCTCCAGGCCCTGCCGCAGTTCCTCCGCCGCCGTCTCGTCGGGGTTGCCCGGCACGGCCTCCGGGATCTTCGCCCCGACGCCCCCGCCGGAGAGGAGGCCGTCCCAGCGGGCCCGCAGGTCCTTGGCCGTGGCCTCGCAGATCTGCTTGCCGACCAACCAGCCGATCACCGGGGCGACGAGCATGGCCCGCAGGTAGTACGACCAGAAACCACCGAACGGCAGCGCGACCAGGAACGCCACCGCGAGGACGCCCACGGCGGCCAGCAGTGCCGATCCGGTGATGCCGGCCTTCCTGTCCTTGGAGCCCGCGAGGGTACGGCGCAGCTGGAACACGCCGATCCACAGCAGCGCGCCGGGCAGGAACAGCAGCCCGAACACCGCCATGACCGCGGTCAGCCGGGCGTCCCGCTGCTTGCGGATCCGGCTCGCCGCGAGCGCGTGCTCGACCACGGCCTGCGGTTCGGCGCCGAACGACTGGATCAGCGGCTTGCGGGCGCCGCCGAGCATCCGCACCTGGACCGCCCGGGAGAAGGCCTCGCCGAGATTCGGCTCGAAGAGCGAGAACCTGCCCTTCTTCACCGTGGACTTGTGCCATTCGTTGTCGGCCTTGAGTATCTCCTCCAGCGGACTGTCGCGGTAGGCGGCCGAGGCGAGGGCGTGCGTCGCCGCAGTCTCGCCGGCCGCTCCCTGCACCGGGATCTGGGCCCCGGGCGAGAAATCGAATGCCTGGTCCACTACCGCCCCCATCGCCGCACCGTCCGCACCGCGGCCCTACCGACTACCGCGCCCCGCGCACCTTCCGAGCCGCGCGAAACAGCGTAGCGGGGCCGTGGCCCGCGCGTCAGCCCCGCCTTCCGGTCGCCGGGGCTGCGGCCGATCGCGCAAGGGGAGTCCGCCGAAGGCGAGTTCGGGGGCGGCGTCTCCCCGCTCCGGTCCGGCCCCGCGGTCCCGCCGCGCTTCCGCGGGCCGGGCGAGCGGCGACGGAGGACCGGCTCGCGGCCGGTCCCGGGCGGCCCGGTCGGCCCGGGACCGGCCGGTCCCGGGCCGACCGGGCTCGGCCTGCGAGAAGGGCGTGTTCGCGAACCGGCCCGGCCTGCGAGAAGGGCGTGTTCGCGAACCGGCCCGGCCTGCGAGAAGGACCCGCCCGCGACCGCGACCGGGTCAGGACCGGTCCCGGACCGGTCCCGGACCGGAGTCGCGACCGGGTCAGGACCGGTCCGCGGCGCGCACCGGCTTCTTCCGTACCGCCGGGTCCCGCGGGGCGGCCGCGGTCCGCCTCCCGCCGGGCCCTGCGGGGCGGTTCCCGCCGGGGGCTACGCGGCGTCCGCGGCATCCTCCCTGACCTTGGCCGCGATCTGGGGCGGCATCGCCTCGTGCCGCGCGTACGCCCGGTCGAAGCGGCCGGTCCCGTGCGAGATGGACCGCAGGTCCACCGCGTACCGCCCGATCTCGATCTCCGGCACCTCGGCGCGCACCACCGTCCTGCCGCTGCCCGCCTGCTCGGTGCCGACCACGCGGCCCCGACGCCCCGAAAGGTCGCTCATGACGGCGCCGACGTAGTCGTCCGGCACCATCACCTGCACTTCGGCCACCGGCTCCAGCAGGTCGATCCGGGCCTGCGCCGCCGCCTCGCGCAGCGCCAGCGCACCGGCCGTCTGGAACGCCGCGTCGGACGAGTCCACCGAGTGCGCCTTGCCGTCAAGCAGCGTCACGCGCACGTCGACGAGCGGGTGGCCGGCGGCGACACCCCTCGCCGCCTGAGCCCGTACGCCCTTCTCCACCGAAGGGATGAACTGGCGGGGTACGGCGCCGCCCACCACCTTGTCGACGAACTCGATCCCCGAGCCCGGCGGCAGCGGCTCCACCGCTATCTCGCAGATCGCGTACTGGCCGTGCCCGCCGGACTGCTTCACATGGCGGCCCCGCCCGCCCGACGGCCCGCCGAACGTCTCCCGCAGCGGCACCCTGTGCGGCACCACGTCCACCTGGACCCCGTACCTGCTGCGCAGCCGCTCCAGCGCCACGTCGGCGTGGGCCTCGCCCAGGCACCACAGCACCACCTGCCGGGTGTCCTGGTTCTGCTCCAGCCGCATCGTCGGATCCTCCGCGACCAGCCGGGCCAGCCCCTGGGACAGCCGGTCCTCGTCGGCCTTGCCGTGCGCCCGGATGGCCAGCGGCAGCAGCGGGTCGGGCATCGCCCACGGCTCCATGAGCAGCGGATCCGCCGTCGAGCTGATCGTGTCGCCGGTCTCGGCCCGCCCGAGTTTGGCCACGCAGGCGAGATCGCCCGCGATGCAGCTGCCGACGGTGCGCTGCTGCTTGCCGAACGGCGAGGAGAGCGCGCCGATGCGCTCGTCGACGTCGTGGTCCTCGTGCCCGCGGTCGGCCAGTCCGTGCCCCGAGACATGCACGGTCTCGTCGGGGCGGAGCGTCCCGGAGAACACCCGGACCAGGGACAGCCGGCCGACGTACGGGTCGGAGGCGGTCCTGACCACCTCGGCGACCAGCGGGCCGTCCGGGTCGCAGGCGACGGCGGGCCTCGGCCGGCCGTCGGGAGTGGTGACCGCGGGCGCCTCGCGCTCCAGCGGGGTCGGGAAACCCCCGGTGATCAGCTCCAGCAGCTCCACCGTGCCCAGGCCCTGCCTCGCCCCGTTCACGGCCGGTGCCGCGGCCAGCACGGGATGGAACACGCCACGCGCGACGGCCTTCTCCAGGTCTTCGACCAGGGTCTTGAGATCGACCTCCTCGCCGCCCAGGTAGCGCTCCATGAGCGACTCGTCCTCGCTCTCGGCGATGATCCCCTCGATCAGGCGGTTCCTGGCCCCGGCCAGCAGCGACTCCTGATCCGGCCCGGGTGTCTTCTCGACGCGCTCGCCGCCGGAGTAGTCGTACAGCTTCCGCGACAGCAGCCCGGCCAGCCCCGTCACCGGTGCGTGCCCGTCGGCGGCCTCGGGGCCGTACTGCGGCAGATAGAGCGGCAGCACCGCGTCCGGGTCGTCACCGCCGAACAGCTGCCCGCAGACCTCGATCAGCTCGTCGAACCCGGTGCGGGCCGTCTCCAGATGGGTGACCACGATCGCCCGGGGCATCCCGACCGCCGCGCACTCCTCCCACACCGCGCGGGTCGAGGCGGGCACGGCGTCGGCCTCCTGCGCCGCCGACACGACGAAGAGAGCCGCGTCCGCGGCTCGCAGACCGGCCCTGAGTTCCCCCACGAAGTCGGCGTACCCGGGGGTGTCCAACAGGTTGATCTTGTACCCGCCCCACTCGACCGGGACGAGGCTCAGCTGTACGGAACGCTGCTGGCGGTGCTCGATCGCGTCGTAGTCCGAGAGGGTCCCGCCGTCCTCGACCCGGCCCGCCCGGTTGACCGCCCCCGCCGTCAGCGCCAGGGCCTCCACCAGGGTCGTCTTCCCTGATCCGCTGTGGCCGACCAGCACCACATTCCTCACGGATGTCGGCTGGCCGGCCGTCGTAGCCCTGCCGGCGGCTCCGGATTGCGCATTCGCCTTGTCGCCCATGATCGGTTCCTCCCGACTGATCTGCACGGTGAGGTGAGGGCGCGGACCCGGGCGCGCTGTGGGAGGCCCCGGGCAGGTGCTCCGGGGGATGCGCCGGCGAAGCCCGCGGTTGTCCTTCGAGCTTTCCACTCACTTCACGGTGCGTCCATACGTCGTGCCCGACCGGCCCGGGCGGCCGGCCGGCCGTGTGCGTGGCTACGATGGGCCCGCCGGTGGCCGAAGGGGCCGCGCGGCCCACCGACCTTTCGGGAAGGCCATGCTGAACAAGTACGCGCGTGCGTTCTTCACGCGTGTTCTCACACCGTTCGCCGCGTTCCTGCTGCGCCGCGGGGTGAGTCCCGACGCGGTGACCCTCGTCGGCACGGCCGGAGTGGTCGCGGGCGCGCTGGTCTTCTTCCCCCGCGGAGAGTTCTTCTGGGGGACGATCGTCATCACCCTCTTCGTCTTCTCCGACCTCGTCGACGGCAACATGGCCCGCCAGGCCGGGGTCTCCAGCCGCTGGGGCGCCTTCCTTGACTCCACGCTGGACCGGGTCGCCGACAGCGCGATCTTCGGCGGCTTCGCCCTCTGGTACGCGGGCAAGGGTGACGACAACGTGCTGTGCGCGGTGGCCATCTTCTGTCTCGCCAGCGGCCAGGTCGTCTCGTACACCAAGGCGCGGGGCGAGTCCATCGGGCTGCCGGTCGCGGTGAACGGGCTGGTGGAGCGGGCCGAACGGCTGGTGATCTCGCTGGTCGCCGCCGGACTCGCCGGACTGCACGCGTTCGGCGTCCCCGGTGTCGACGTGCTGCTTCCCGTCGCGCTCTGGGTGGTGGCCGCCGGCTCCGTGGTGACCCTGGCGCAGCGCGTCGTCACGGTGCGCCGCGAGGCGGCGGAGGCGGATGCCGGGCAGGCCGGGGACGCGCCCTCGCAGGGGCCCTCGCAGGGGAGCACCCACGGCACGTCGCAGGGGAGTGAGGCATGAGCGGTATCCGGGACCGGCTGACGGACACCCTGTACGGGCTGGGCTGGGGGACGGTCAAGCGGCTCCCGGAGCCCGTCGCCGCCGCGCTCGGGCGCACCGTCGCCGACACCGCGTGGAAGCGGCGCGGCCGGGGCGTGCTGCGGCTGGAGACCAATCTCGCCCGGGTGGTGCCGGACGCGGGCCCCGAGCGTCTCGCCGAACTGTCCAGGGCCGGGATGCGCTCCTACATGCGCTACTGGATGGAGTCCTTCCGGTTGCCGGCCTGGGACCGGGAGCGCGTGCGCCGGAGCGTGGAGATCGAGAACATCCGGCGCCTGCACGACGGCATGGCCCGGGGCAGGGGCGTCGTCCTCGCGCTGCCGCACCTGGCGAACTGGGACCTGGCCGGGGTCTGGGCCACCCGCGCGCTGGGCATACCGTTCACCACCGTCGCGGAGCGGCTGAAGCCGGAGACGCTGTACGACCGGTTCGTCGCCTACCGCGAGTCCCTCGGGATGGAGGTGCTGCCGCACACCGGCGGCTCCGCCTTCGGCACGCTCGCCCGGCGGCTGCGCGGCGGCGGCCTGGTCTGCCTGGTGGCGGACCGCGACCTGTCCACCTCCGGCGTCGAGGTCAAGTTCTTCGGCGAGACGGCCAGGATGCCCGCGGGACCCGCGCTGCTCGCCCAGCAGACCGGCGCGCTGCTGCTGCCCGCGACCCTCTGGTACGACGACACTTCCGTCATGAAGGGCAGGGTGCACCCGCCCGTCGACGTGCCCGAGACGGGCACCCGGGCCGAGAGGACGTCCGTGATGACGCAGGCGCTGGCCGACGCCTTCGCCACCGGCATCGCCGACCACCCGGAGGACTGGCACATGCTGCAGCGGTTGTGGCTCCCGGACGCGGCGGACCGCGGCGGGCGGCGGGAGGCCCGGGCATGAGGATCGGGATCGTCTGCCCCTACTCGTGGGACGTGCCCGGCGGCGTCCAGTTCCACATCCGCGACCTGGCGGAGCATCTGATCCGACTCGGTCACGTGGTGTCCGTCCTCGCCCCGGCCGACGACGACACCCCGCTGCCGCCGTACGTCGTGTCGGCGGGCCGCGCCGTGCCCGTGCCGTACAACGGCTCGGTCGCCCGGCTCAACTTCGGCATCCTCTCCGCGGCCCGGGTGCGGCGCTGGCTGCACGACGGCCGCTTCGACGTGATCCACATCCACGAGCCGGCGTCGCCGTCGCTGGGGCTGCTGTCCTGCTGGGCGGCACAGGGGCCGATCGTGGCGACCTTCCACACCTCCAATCCGCGCTCGCGGGCGATGATCGCGGCCTACCCGATCCTCCAGCCCGCACTGGAGAAGATCAGCGCGCGGATCGCGGTCAGCGAGTACGCCCGGCGCACGCTCGTGGAGCACCTGGGCGGCGACGCGGTGGTCATCCCGAACGGTGTCGACGTCGACTTCTTCGCCAAGGCCGAGCCGAAGGCGCAGTGGCAGGGCTCGGGTACCGGTCGCGGAGCCACGGGGACGACGATCGGGTTCATCGGGCGCATCGACGAGCCCCGCAAGGGCCTGCCCGTCCTGATGAGGGCCCTGCCGCGGATCCTGGAGGCACATCCGGACACCCGGCTGCTGGTCGCGGGCCGCGGGGACCAGGAGGAGGCGGTCGAGTCCCTGCCCGAGTCCGTGCGCGCACGCGTCGAGTTCCTGGGGATGGTCAGCGACGAGGACAAGGCCCGGCTGCTGCGCAGCGTCGACGTGTACGTCGCGCCCAACACCGGCGGCGAGAGCTTCGGCATCATCCTGGTCGAGGCGCTGTCGGCGGGCGCACCGGTCCTGGCCTCGGACCTCGACGCCTTCGCCCAGGTGCTGGACCAGGGCGCGGCGGGCGAACTCTTCGCCAACGAGGACGCGGGGGCCCTCGCCGACGCCGCGATCCGGCTGCTCGGCTCGCCGTCCCGGCGCGCCGGACTCAGCGCGCGGGGGAGCGCCCATGTGCGGCGTTTCGACTGGTCCACGGTCGGTGCGGACATCCTCGCCGTGTACGAGACGGTGACGGACGGCGCGGCCTCGGTGGCGGCCGACGAACGCCCCGGCGGCCTGATGGCCCGCTTCGGCCTCGCCCGCGACTGAGCGCCGGCAGCGCCGGCCGAGGCCGTGCGCTGGCCCGTGACCGAACGCCGGCCGTGACCGAACGCCGGCAGCGCCGGCCCGAGGCCGTGTGTCGACAGGCCCGGGACCGAGGCGCCCTCGGGCACCGGACCGAGCGCCGCCGGGCCGGGTGGCGGCCCGTCGCGGGTGCGTTGACGAATGCGCCGTCGGGTGTGCGACGGGTCGGTTGACCGACACCAACGGCGTCAGGATCGCCCCGGTGCGCCGACGGGTGTGCGACGGGTCGCCTGCCCGTCCCCGCCCTCGCCCCTGGCCGCCCGTCCGCCCTATCCGCCCTGCCCGCCCCTCCGCTGCGGCCGTCCGGAACCGCTGCCGTCGGGCGGTGGTCTGCTCCGCGGGCCGGGCCCGGTGGCTCGGCCCGCCGGAGTGAGCCCTGACGCGGTGGCGGCCCCGGCACGCCCGGAGGAGGCACCGGTAGATTGACCCGGCGTGACCGCAACCCTGATCTGGATCCTCGTCGCGCTCGTCGCCGTAGGCCTCTACCTCAGCTGGACCGCCGGCCGGCTCGACCGCCTGCACGCCCGGATCGACGCCGCCCGCGCGGCGCTCGACGCCCAACTCCTGCGCCGCGCCTCGGTCACCCAGGAGCTGGCCACCTCGGGAGTGCTGGACCCCGCCGCCTCGATCGTGCTCTACGAGGCCGCGCACGCGGCCCGTCAGGCCGACGAGGAGCACCGCGAGGTCGCCGAGAGCGAGCTGAGCCAGGCGCTGCGCGCCGTGTTCGGCGAGACGGAGCAGGTGGAGGCGGTGCGGGAGGTTCCCGGGGGAGAGGACGCCGCCGGTGAACTCGCCGCGGCCGTCCGCCGTGTCCCGATGGCACGGCGGTTCCACAACGACGCTGTGCGGGCGGCGCGGGCGCTGCGGCGGCACCGTGCGGTCCGCTGGTTCCGCCTCGCCGGGCACGCCCCGTTCCCGCTGGCCTTCGAGATGGACGACGAGCCGCCGGCAGCGCTGGCGGACCGGCCGTAGCGGACGCCTCCCCGGCGGCCGTACCCGGAACGGCGGTACGCCCGCGGCCCTCCCGCACTCCCGCCCGCCGCCCCGCTGCGGCGGTCCGTGTCCGGTGCGCTCCGCGGGCCCGTGCGGCGCCGCCAAAACGAGCCACCGGGTCACCATTGGCCCTTGCATTGGCCTGGCACCGGACTGTTTCCTCGTCGGAGCACCGTTTGCCGTCACCGAATGAGGTCGATCGTGTCCAGCACGCTCCCCAACTCCCCGCAGGCTCCCGAGACCGGCACCGCGCGCGTCAAGCGCGGCATGGCCGAGCAGCTCAAGGGCGGCGTGATCATGGACGTCGTCACTCCGGAGCAGGCGAAGATCGCCGAGGACGCGGGCGCCGTGGCCGTCATGGCCCTGGAGCGCGTCCCCGCCGACATCCGCAAGGACGGCGGAGTGGCCCGGATGTCCGACCCGGACATGATCGAGGGCATCATCGAGGCGGTCTCCATCCCGGTGATGGCGAAGTCCCGCATCGGCCACTTCGTCGAGGCCCAGGTCCTGCAGTCGCTCGGCGTGGACTACATCGACGAGTCCGAGGTGCTGACCCCGGCCGACGAGGTCAACCACTCCGACAAGTGGGCCTTCACGACCCCCTTCGTCTGCGGCGCCACCAACCTGGGCGAGGCCCTGCGCCGGATCGCCGAGGGTGCGGCCATGATCCGTTCCAAGGGCGAGGCCGGCACCGGAAACGTCGTGGAGGCCGTCCGCCACCTGCGCCAGATCAAGAACGAGATCGCCCGCCTGCGCGGCTTCGACAACAACGAGCTGTACGCCGCCGCCAAGGAACTGCGCGCCCCGTACGAGCTCGTCGCCGAGGTGGCCCGGCTCGGCAAGCTGCCGGTGGTGCTGTTCTCCGCCGGTGGTGTCGCCACCCCCGCCGACGCCGCGCTGATGCGCCAGCTCGGTGCCGAGGGCGTCTTCGTCGGCTCCGGCATCTTCAAGTCGGGTGACCCGGCCAAGCGCGCCGCGGCGATCGTGAAGGCCACCACCTTCTACGACGACCCGAAGATCATCGCGGATGCCTCCCGCAACCTGGGCGAGGCCATGGTCGGCATCAACTGCGACACCCTGCCCGAGGCCGAGCGCTACGCGAACCGCGGCTGGTAGCCACCCATGAGCACACCCGGCACCCCTGTCATCGGAGTTCTGGCTCTGCAGGGCGACGTACGGGAGCATCTGATCGCCCTGGCCGCGGCCGATGCCGTGGCCAGGCCGGTCCGGCGCCCCGAGGAACTCGCCGAGGTCGACGGCCTCGTCATTCCGGGCGGCGAGTCCACCACCATCTCCAAACTGGCCGAACTCTTCGGACTGATGGGCCCGTTGCGTGAGCGGGTGCGCGCTGGCATGCCGGTCTACGGCACCTGTGCGGGCCTGATCCTGCTCGCCGAGAAGATCCTGGACCCGCGTTCGGGACAGGAGACCGTCGGCGGCATCGACATGATCGTGCGCCGCAACGCCTTCGGTCGCCAGAACGAGTCCTTCGAGTCGGCGGTCGCGGTCGCGGGCGTCGAAGGCGGCCCGGTGGAGGGCGTCTTCATCCGCGCCCCGTGGGTGGAGTCCGTCGGTGCCGAGGTGGAGGTGCTCGCCGAGCACGGGGGCCACATCGTCGCCGTCCGCCAGGGAAACTCGCTGGCCACGTCGTTCCATCCGGAGCTGACCGGCGACCACAGAGTCCACGCCCTGTTCGTCGACATGGTGCGTACCGCGCGGTCGGAAGGTGTGTGCGTCAGCGCTCCGTGAGGGGTGGTGGTCGGGCGACGGGTGGAAGGTGTGTGCGTCAGCGCTCCGTGAGGGGTGGTGGTCGGGCGACGGGTGGAAGGTGTGCGCGTCAGCGCTCCGTGAGGGGTGGTGGTCGGGCGACGGGTGGGAGTGTCCCGGTAGGATCACGGGGGAACGGAGCAGGGATCGGTTACGCGAAGGAGACAGGCAGATGTCCGGCCACTCTAAATGGGCCACGACGAAGCACAAGAAGGCCGTGATCGATGCCAAGCGCGGCAAGCTCTTCGCGAAGCTGATCAAGAACATCGAGGTCGCGGCCCGCACCGGCGGTGCCGATCCGGACGGCAACCCGACCCTCTTCGACGCCATCCAGAAGGCGAAGAAGCAGTCGGTGCCGAACAAGAACATCGACTCCGCGGTCAAGCGCGGTGCCGGCCTGGAGGCCGGTGGCGCGGACTACGAGACGATCATGTACGAGGGTTACGGCCCGAACGGGGTCGCGGTGCTCATCGAGTGCCTCACCGACAACCGCAACCGTGCCGCGTCCGACGTGCGCGTCGCCATGACCCGCAACGGCGGCTCGATGGCCGACCCCGGTTCGGTGTCCTACCTGTTCAACCGCAAGGGCGTCGTGGTGCTTCCGAAGGGCGAGCTGTCCGAGGACGACGTGCTCGGCGCGGTGCTGGACGCGGGTGCCGAGGAGGTCAACGACCTCGGGGAGAACTTCGAGGTCGTCAGCGAGGCCACCGACCTGGTCGCGGTCCGCACCGCGCTCCGGGACGCCGGCATCGACTACGACTCGGCCGAGGCCGACTTCGTCCCGACCATGCAGGTCGAGCTGGACGAGGAAGGCGCACGCAAGATCTTCAAGCTGATCGACGCGCTGGAGGACAGCGACGACGTGCAGAACGTCTTCGCCAACTTCGACGTGTCGGACGACGTGATGGAGAAGGTCGACGCCTGATCCCGCCTCGTGCGACGGGCCGACGGGGACACCGCCCCGTCGGCCCGTCGCGTTTCGGGCCGCCCGGTTGTCGGCGGTTGTCAGAGGGAGCGGATAGCCTGCACAAACGTCGGGACACCGCCCGGCGGTGGCCGGGGGACGGCGAAGAGGGGTGGGCGTGTGCGCGTGCTGGGGGTGGACCCGGGGCTGACGCGGTGCGGGGTCGGTGTCGTCGAGGGTGTCGCGGGCCGTCCGCTGGCCATGCTCGGTGTCGGGGTGATCCGCACCGAGGCGGACGCGGCGCTCGGTGAACGCCTTGTCGCCGTCGAGCGCGGCATCGAGGAGTGGCTGGACACCCACCGGCCCGAACTGGTCGCGGTGGAGCGGGTTTTCAGTCAGCACAACGTGCGCACGGTCATGGGCACGGCGCAGGCGAGCGCGGTCGCCGTGCTGTGCGCGGCCCGCCGCGGGCTGCCCGTCGCCCTGCACACCCCGAGCGAGGTCAAGGCGGCCGTCACCGGTAGCGGCCGGGCCGACAAGGCGCAGGTGGGGGCGATGGTCACCCGGTTGCTGCGGTTGGCCGCCCCGCCGAAGCCGGCCGACGCCGCCGACGCCCTGGCCCTCGCCATCTGCCACATCTGGCGCGCGCCCGCGCAGAACCGCCTGCGGCGGGCGGTCGCCGCCCATCACGCGACGAAAGGCCGTAGCACATGATCGCCTTTGTGAGCGGCGTGGTCGCCGCCCTGGCCCCGACCACCGCAGTGGTCGAGGTCGGCGGTGTCGGCATGGCCGTCCAGTGCACACCGGACACCCTCTCGGGGCTGAGGGTGGGTCAGCAGGCCAGGCTCGCCACGTCGTTGGTGGTCCGGGAGGACTCGCTGACGCTGTACGGCTTCGCGGACGACGACGAGCGGCAGGTCTTCGAGCTGCTCCAGACCGCGAGCGGGGTCGGACCCCGGCTGGCGCAGGCCATGCTCGCGGTGCACAGTCCGGACGCGCTGCGGCGGGCGGTGGCCACCTCCGACGAGAAGGCGCTCACCGCCGTGCCCGGCATCGGGAAGAAGGGCGCCCAGAAGCTGCTGCTGGAGTTGAGGGACCGCCTCGGCGAGCCCGCCGGGTCACCGGGGCGTGCCGTCGGGGCTCCCGTCGCGCAGGCCTGGCGCGATCAGTTGCACTCCGCGCTGATCGGCCTCGGCTATGCGGCCCGTGAGGCCGACGAGGCGGTCGCCGCGGTGACGCCGCAGGCGGAGGCGGCGGCCGGTGAACCCCAGGTCGGTCCGCTGCTCAAGGCGGCTCTGCGGACGCTGAACCGCACCCGCTGACCGGACCGTATTCCGCCGGACCGTATTCCGCCGGGCCGGATCGCGTCCCCTTGGGCCGGATCGCACCCGCTGACCGGACCGGACCGGATCGCATCCCGCCGGACCGAACCTGACCCGCCGACCACGCGAGGCAATCCACTGTGAACCGGGACAACACCGCACCGACGACCGACGACGCCGACGGCAGGCTCGTCGCGGCCTCCGCCGACGGCGAGGACCAGGCCGTGGAGGCGGCCCTGCGGCCGAAGTCGCTGGACGAGTTCGTCGGCCAGGAGCGCGTACGGGAACAGCTCGACCTCGTCCTGAAGGCGGCCCTCGCCCGCGGTGCCACCGCCGACCACGTCCTGCTCTCCGGCTCGCCCGGGCTCGGCAAGACCACCCTCTCCATGATCATCGCGGCCGAGATGGGCGCCCCGATCAGGATCACCAGCGGCCCGGCCATCCAGCATGCGGGGGACCTCGCCGCCATCCTGTCCTCCCTCCAGGAGGGCGAGGTGCTGTTCCTCGACGAGATCCACCGGATGTCGCGGCCCGCCGAGGAGATGCTCTACATGGCGATGGAGGACTTCCGCGTCGACGTGATCGTCGGCAAGGGGCCCGGCGCCACCGCGATCCCGCTGGAGCTGCCCCCGTTCACCCTGGTCGGTGCCACCACCCGGGCCGGGCTGCTGCCTCCCCCGCTGCGCGACCGCTTCGGCTTCACAGGGCACATGGAGTTCTACGAGCCGTCCGAGCTGGAACGCGTCATCCACCGCTCCGCCCAGCTTCTCGACGTGGCGATCGACACGGACGGTGCCGCGGAGATCGCGGGCCGCTCCCGCGGCACGCCCCGTATCGCCAACCGGCTGCTGCGCCGCGTCCGGGACTACGCGCAGGTCAAGGCGGACGGCCGGATCACCCGGGAGATCGCGGTGGCGGCTCTCGGCGTGTACGAGGTGGACGGCCGCGGCCTCGACCGGCTCGACCGCGCCGTGCTCCAGGCCCTCCTCAAGCTCTTCGCCGGCGGCCCGGTCGGCCTGTCGACCCTGGCCGTGGCCGTCGGGGAGGAGCGGGAGACCGTCGAGGAGGTCGCCGAGCCCTTCCTCGTCCGGGAGGGTCTGCTGGCGCGTACCCCGCGCGGCCGGGTGGCCACTCCGGCGGCATGGGCGCATCTCGGCCTGGTGCCGCCCCGGCAGGGTTCCGGCGGCGCTGGACAACCGGGTCTGTTCGGGACGTGACGGCGCGGAGGGTCGCCCGGGCGGGAACCGGGGTGCGATGCTGGGCGTTGTTCCATCGACGTGGACTCGCTTAGACTCCGCCGATGCCGCCCGTGATGGTCGGCGTACCCACCCCCGTAGACCAGGCCGCTCCTCACCGCGGTCGTGCGAAGGAATTCCGTCCCGTGGATATCGTGACCCTCCTCCCGTTCATCGTCCTCATCGGGGCCATGTTCCTGATGACCCGCTCCGCCAAGAAGAAGCAGCAGGCGGCGGCGAACATGAGGAACCAGATGCAGCCCGGTACCGGCGTCCGGACGATCGGCGGCCTCTACGCCACCGTCAAGGAGGTCAACGACGACACGGTGCTCCTCGAGGCCGCGCCCGGCGTCCACCTCGTGTTCGCCAAGAACGCCATCGGGGCCGTCCTGGAGGACGCCGAGTACAACCGGATCGTCCACGGCGACGAGGACGGCGACCTCAAGGGCGACACGCCGATCGTGCCGGACGACGCCTCCTCGCTGACGGGGCCGGGTGCCGCCGCCGACCCCGCTGGCGATGCCGGGATCGACCTCGGCAAGAAGGACGCGGCGGACGACGCCGAGCCGACGCCGGGGGCCGAGGGCGCCAAGAGCGACGACAAGAGCGGCGGCGACACCGACGCGAAGTAGCCGCGACCGGGGACCGCGGCGCGCCCGGCGGCGCGCGCGGTCCCCGGCGTGTGCCCACTTCTTCCGCGGGGGCAGGTCCCCACAACACATCGTGGCCGACCCGTCGCACACCCGGCGCGGGGCGGTTGGACAGGGAGAAACGACAAGGTGGCAGCACCGAAGAAGGGCCGGAAGGCGCCGGGGGGCCAGGGGAGGCCGGGGCGTACCCTCGCGCTGATGCTGGTCGTCATGGCCGCGCTCGTCGGCGGGATGTTCTGGTCGGGGGAGACCACGCCGCGACTCGGTATCGACCTCGCGGGCGGCACGACGATCACCCTCAAGGCCGAGGCGGAGCCCGGCAAGGAGGGCGCGGTCAACGAGACCAACATGAACACGGCGGTCGGCATCATCGAGCGCCGGGTCAACGGTCTGGGTGTCTCCGAGGCCGAGGTCCAGACCCAGGGCCGAGAGAACATCATCGTCAACATCCCCAAGGGGACGAACTCGGAGCAGGCCCAGAAGCAGGTGGGTACGACCGCCCGGCTGTACTTCCGCCCCGTGCTCAACGTGCTGCCCGCCGGTCCGGCGACGCCCGAGCCCTCCGGAAGCCCGAGCGCCTCGCCCTCCGGAAGCCCCGGCGCCTCGCCCTCCGGCGAGCCCGGCGAGCAGGCCGCCGACGGCGGGGAGAAGGCCACGGCGCCGAGCGCCAGCCCGACCACGCAGGGCCGGGCCGTCACGGACGCGCTGAAGGCGCCCTCTCCCACACCGAGCGGTGCCGCCTCCGGGCAGCCGGAGAGCACCCAGAGCCCGGCCCCGGTGCCCACGCCGAGCGGTGCCGCGACCGACTCCGCGCTGGAGCGGCAGTTCGCCGCGCTGAACTGCCTCGACCCGAAGGCACGTGCCAACGCCGGCAAGGACGCCCAGCCCGAGCAGCCCACCGTCGCCTGCGGCAAGAACAGCATCGGCGGGTGGGAGAAGTACCTGCTCGGCCCGGCCGAGGTCGACGGCAGGGACGTCGACGACGCCAAGGGCGTGCTGGATCCGCAGCGCGGCATCTGGATCGTGCAGATGGACTTCACCAGCGCCGGCGCGAAGAAGTTCGCGAAGATCACCGGCAAGCTGTCGCAGCAGCCGTCGCCGCTGAACCAGTTCGCGATCGTGCTGGACGGCGAGGTGGTGTCCGCTCCGCAGGTCAACCAGACCCTCAGCGCCAACGCCGAGATCTCCGGCAACTTCGACCAGCAGTCGGCGCAGGACCTCGGCAACATCCTGTCCTACGGTGCGCTGCCGCTGAGCTTCAACGTCGAGACCGTCACGACCGTCACGCCCGCGCTGGGCGGCGAGCAGCTCAAGGCCGGTCTCATCGCGGGCGCCATCGGCCTCGCGCTCGTCGTGATCTACCTGGTGGTCTACTACCGCGGACTGTCCGTCGTCGCCCTGCTCAGCCTGCTGGTGTCGGGAGTCCTGACGTACTCGCTGATGTCCCTGCTGGGCCCGGCCATCGGCTTCGCGCTGAACCTGCCGGCCGTCTGCGGCGCCATCGTCGCCATCGGCATCACGGCCGACTCGTTCATCGTGTACTTCGAGCGCATCCGGGACGAGATCCGGGAGGGCCGCACCCTGCGCCCCGCCGTGGAGCGCGCCTGGCCGCGCGCCCGCCGCACGATCCTGGTCTCCGACTTCGTGTCGTTCCTGGCCGCCGCGGTGCTGTTCGTCGTGACCGTGGGCAAGGTCCAGGGCTTCGCGTTCACGCTCGGTCTGACCACCCTGCTCGACGTCGTCGTGGTGTTCTTCTTCACCAAGCCGCTGATGACCATCCTCGCCCGCACGAAGTTCTTCGCGAGCGGACACCCCTGGTCCGGGCTGGACCCGAAGCGCCTCGGCGCCAAGCCGCCGCTGCGCCGCTCGCGCCGTGTCTCCGCCCCCGTCGACCCGAAGGAGGCGTGAGATGTCGCGTCTCGGCAACCTTGGCGCCAGGCTCTACCGCGGTGAGGTCGGCTACGACTTCGTCGGCAAGCGGAAGCTCTGGTACGGAATCTCGATCCTGATCACCATCACGGCCATCGTCGGCCTGGCGGTGCGGGGTCTCAACATGGGCATCGAGTTCAAGGGCGGTGCCGTCTTCACCACCCCGAAGACGAGCGTGTCCGTCTCGCAGGCCCAGGAGTACGCCCAGGAGGCCACCGGCCACCCGGCGATCGTCCAGAAGCTCGGCAACGACACCCTGCGCATCCAGGTCAGCGAGCTGGACACCGCGGAGGCCAACCAGGTGGGCAGGCAGCTCGCCGAGGACATGGACATCCCGGCGGGCAAGATCAACGCCGAGCTGGTCGGCCCGAGCTGGGGCGCGCAGATCGCCAACAAGGCCTGGACCGGTCTCGGCGTGTTCATGATCCTCGTGGTGATCTATCTCGCCATCGCCTTCGAGTGGCGCATGGCGGTGGCCGCCCTCGTGGCGCTGATCCACGACATCACGATCACGGTCGGCGTCTACGCGCTCGTCGGCTTCGAGGTCACGCCGGGCACGGTGATCGGCCTGCTCACGATCCTCGGCTACTCGCTGTACGACACGGTGGTGGTCTTCGACAGCCTCAAGGAGGGCACGAAGGACATCACCAAGCAGACCCGCTGGACGTACGGCGAGATCGCCAACCGGTCGATCAACAGCACCCTGGTCCGCTCCATCAACACCACGGTCGTGGCGCTCCTGCCGGTCGCCGGCCTGCTGTTCATCGGCGGCGGCTTCCTGGGCGCGGGCATGCTCAACGACATCTCGCTCTCGCTGTTCGTCGGCCTCGCCGCCGGCGCCTACTCGTCGATCTTCATCGCCACTCCGCTGGTCGCCGACCTGAAGGAGCGTGAGCCCGCGATCAGGGCGCTGAAGAAGCGGGTCCTGGCCAAGCGCGAGGCGGCCGCCGCCAGGGGCGATTCCGCCGAGGACGGTGACCTCGAGCACCACGGCGAGCCACGGGACGCCGCGCCGGGCGAGGCGACGGCGGCCGGGGCGGTCGTCGGCCAGCGCGGCCGCGGCCGAGGCCGGCCCTCCTCGGGCAGGCGCCGATGACCGCGGACGTCCGGCAGCTCCTCCTCAGCCGCATCCGGGACGTCTCCGACTACCCGAAGCCGGGCGTGATGTTCAAGGACATCACCCCGCTGCTCGCGGACCCGGCGGCCTTCACGGCGCTCACCGGCGCTCTCGCGGGCCTGTGCGCGGAGCACGGTGCGACGAAGGTCGTCGGCCTGGAGGCACGGGGCTTCATCCTCGCCGCCCCGGTCGCGGTCCGCGCCGGCCTCGGCTTCATCCCCGTGCGCAAGGCGGGCAAGCTCCCCGGAGCGACGCTGTCGCAGGCGTACGAGCTGGAGTACGGCACGGCCGAGGTCGAGATCCACGCCGAGGACCTCGGCCGCGACGACCGGGTCATGGTGATCGACGACGTCCTCGCCACCGGCGGCACCGCCGAGGCGTCGCTGGGTCTGATCCGCCGCGCCGGCGCCGAGGTCGCGGGTGTCGCGATCCTCATGGAGCTGGGGTTCCTCGGCGGGCGGGCCCGTCTGGGGCCCGCGTTGGACGGCGCCCCGCTGGAGGCGCTGCTCACGGTCTGACCATCTCGCCGGCGCCTCGCCGCGGCCGCACCGGCGCTGCGGCGGGCACGGCAGCGGGCACGGGAACGGGCATCCGGGAACACCGGGTGCCCGTTCCGCGTTGCGGACAGTCCCCGTCCCGGGGGGAGGCGAACGCCGGGGGTCGATACCATGGCCTTTCCGGGCCTGACCGGGGGACCCGGATCCGCACGAGGAGCGCACTTGCCAGACGAGGCCCGTCCCGCCACCGCGCAGCCCGGCCAGCAGGCCGACAAGGCTGTGACGGCCGCCGCCGCGTCCGAGAAGGCGCCCGTGGAGCGCCCCGCGGGCGCACGGGGAAGTGCGCGCGGCCCGGCCCCCGTGCCCGTCACGGCCCCCAAGCCCGCGCCACCCGCCTCCGCGCCCGCGCGCTCCGGTGGCTCCTCCAACCGCGTCCGCGCCCGGCTGGCCCGGCTCGGCGTCCAGCGCTCCAGCCCTTACAACCCGGTCCTCGAACCGCTGCTCCGGATCGTCCGCGGCAACGACCCGAAGACCGAGACCGCGACCCTGCGCCAGATCGAGCGCGCCTACCAGGTCGCCGAGCGCTGGCACCGCGGCCAGAAGCGCAAGAGCGGCGACCCGTACATCACGCACCCGCTCGCCGTCACCACGATCCTCGCCGAACTCGGCATGGACCCCGCCACGCTGATGGCCGGGCTGCTGCACGACACCGTGGAGGACACCGAGTACGGGCTGGACACCCTGCGCCGGGACTTCGGAGACCAGGTCGCCCTGCTGGTCGACGGCGTCACCAAGCTGGACAAGGTCAAGTTCGGCGAGGCGGCCCAGGCCGAGACCGTGCGCAAGATGGTCGTCGCCATGGCCAAGGACCCGCGCGTCCTGGTCATCAAGCTCGCCGACCGCCTGCACAACATGCGCACGATGCGCTACCTCAAGCGCGAGAAGCAGGAGAAGAAGGCCCGCGAGACCCTGGAGATCTACGCCCCGCTGGCCCATCGGCTGGGCATGAACACCATCAAGTGGGAGCTCGAGGACCTCGCCTTCGCGATCCTCTACCCGAAGATGTACGACGAGATCGTCCGCCTCGTCGCCGAGCGCGCCCCCAAGCGCGACGAGTACCTGGCGATAGTGACGGACGAGGTGCAGTCCGACCTGCGCGCCGCCCGCATCAAGGCCACCGTCACCGGCCGGCCGAAGCACTACTACAGCGTCTACCAGAAGATGATCGTCCGCGGCCGGGACTTCGCGGAGATCTACGACCTGGTGGGCATCCGCGTCCTCGTCGACACCGTCCGCGACTGCTACGCGGCGCTCGGCACGGTCCACGCCCGCTGGAACCCCGTTCCGGGGCGGTTCAAGGACTACATCGCGATGCCGAAGTTCAACATGTACCAGTCGCTGCACACGACGGTCATCGGGCCCAGCGGCAAGCCGGTCGAACTCCAGATCCGCACGTTCGACATGCACCGCCGCGCCGAGTACGGCATCGCCGCCCACTGGAAGTACAAGCAGGAGGCGGTCGCCGGCGCGTCCAAGATCCGCACCGATGTCCCCAGGGGCTCGGGCAAGGACAAGGACGCCGTCAACGACATGGCGTGGCTGCGGCAGCTGCTGGACTGGCAGAAGGAGACCGAGGACCCGGGCGAGTTCCTGGAGTCCCTGCGCTTCGACCTCTCCCGCAACGAGGTCTTCGTGTTCACGCCGAAGGGCGACGTGATAGCGCTCCCCGCGGGCGCCACACCCGTCGACTTCGCGTACGCCGTCCACACCGAGGTCGGCCACCGCACGATAGGCGCGCGGGTCAACGGCCGCCTGGTACCGCTCGAGTCGACACTGGACAACGGCGACCTGGTCGAGGTCTTCACGTCCAAGGCGACCGGCGCGGGCCCCTCGCGCGACTGGCTGGGCTTCGTCAAGTCCCCCCGTGCCAGGAACAAGATCCGTGCCTGGTTCTCCAAGGAACGCCGCGACGAGGCGATCGAGCAGGGCAAGGACGCCATCGTGCGGGCGATGCGCAAGCAGAACCTGCCGATCCAGCGCATCCTCACCGGTGACTCGCTGGTCACCCTCGCGCACGAGATGCGCTACCCCGACATCTCGTCGCTGTACGCGGCGATCGGCGAGGGGCACGTCGCCGCACAGGGCGTCGTGCAGAAGCTCGTCCAGGCGCTCGGCGGCGAGGAGGCGGCCAGCGAGGACATCGCCGAGTCCGCGCCGCCGTCCCGCAGCCGCGGCCGCAAGCGCCGCGCCAACGCCGATCCGGGTGTGGTCGTCAAGGGCGTCGACGACGTCTGGGTGAAGCTCGCCCGCTGCTGCACGCCCGTGCCCGGAGACCCGATCATCGGGTTCGTCACCCGCGGCAGCGGTGTGTCGGTGCACCGGGCGGACTGCGTCAACGTGGACTCGCTGTCGCAACAACCCGAACGCATGCTCGACGTCGAATGGGCGCCCACGCAGTCCTCGGTGTTCCTCGTCGCCATCCAGGTCGAGGCGCTGGACCGCTCCAGGCTGCTGTCGGACGTCACCCGCGTCCTGTCCGACCAGCACGTCAACATCCTCTCGGCGGCCGTCCAGACATCCCGTGACCGGGTGGCCACCTCGCGCTTCACCTTCGAGATGGGCGACCCCAAGCATCTGGGACACGTCCTGAAGGCGGTCCGCGGAGTCGAGGGCGTCTACGACGTCTACCGGGTGACGTCGGCACGGCGTCCTTAGCGACCCGGCCCCCCCCGGGGCCCTCCGCGGCCCGGCGGCGGCCGAGGGCCCTCCGCTCCGGGCGGGAGACGGGGCGGGCAGGGCCCGCACTCGTTGTACGGGCAGGGCCCGCACCCCTCGGCGCGGGTCCCGTGTGCTCGCGCATGCGGGAGCGACACTCGTCCACGCCGGCTGGAGGCTCTTCGACCCCGCGTGCGCTCGCGTATGCGGGAGCCACGGCGTGGCCATGCGTACCCGGGACGGCCCCCGCGGACCCCTGCGCGCAGCCGGCCCGGCGGCCGAGCGCCCCCAAGCCGCGGGGGAGGCGGGACGCGTCGGGACGCGTGCGGACCCGTCGGGACGCGAAACCCCACGGGGGCACCCGACGGGTCCGCACGCCTCGGCGGCCCCGGGATCGAGTCCCGCCGGGTGGTGTAGGGGATCAGGACGGCGGAAGCCGCAGGTCGGAGACGGTGACTCGGCCGGATTGGATGTTCAACCCGTTTCAGCGGGACGCTTCGTGGGTTGCCGTCCCCACGGAGATCGCCATGGGCCTCGAACCGGAACGTGGAGCACTTGATCACCTACACCACATCGCGGGGCACGACCCCCGTCGGCCCCGGCGGCGCCCACGGGTGCGGAAAAGGCCCGCCCGGCGGACGGCACGGGTGCGGAAGCCCGCCTCTGAGCACGGGACGGGCCCGGCGGCATCTGCCGCCGGGCCCGTCCCGTGCTCGTGTCCGCTCGTGTCAGCGGTGTCAGCGGTGTCAGCGTGTTGTCCGCTGGTGCCCGTCTCCGGGTGTCAGCCGCCGAACTCCTCCAGGCCCTTCAGGGCCTGGTCGAGCAGCGCCTGCCGTCCCTCGAGCTCACGCGAGAGCTTGTCGGCCTTGGCGTTGTTGCCGGCCGCCCGGGCCGCGTCGATCTGGGCACGCAGCTTGTCGACCGCCGCCTGGAGCTGACCCGTCAGGCCCTCGGCGCGCGCCCGGGCCTCGGGGTTGGTGCGCCGCCACTCGGTCTCCTCGGCCTCCTGGATCGCCCGCTCCACCGCGTGCATCCGGCCCTCGACCCGCGGCCGGGCGTCACGCGGGACGTGGCCGATCGCCTCCCAGCGCTCGTTGACGGACCGGAAGGCGGCTCGCGCGCCCTTCAGATCCGTCACCGGCACCAGCTTCTCCGCCTCGACCGCCAGCTCCTCCTTGAGCTTCAGGTTCTCGGACTGCTCGGCGTCCCGCTCCGCGAACACCCCGCTGCGGGCGGCGAAGAAGACGTCCTGGGCCCCGCGGAAGCGGTTCCACAGGTCCTCCTCGTGCTCGCGCTGCGCGCGGCCCGCGGCCTTCCACTCCGCCATCAGCTCGCGGTAGCGCGCGGCCGTGGGACCCCAGTCGGTCGAACCGGACAGCGACTCGGCCTCGGCGACCAGCCGCTCCTTCGCCTGCCGGGCCACCTCCCGCTGCGCGTCCAGCGCGGCGAAGTGCGACTTGCGGCGCTTGGAGAACGCCGACCGCGCGTGCGAGAAGCGGTGCCACAGCTCGTCGTCGGACTTCCGGTCGAGCCGCGGCAGGCCCTTCCAGGTGTCCACCAGTGCCCGGAGCCGCTCGCCGGCCGCCCGCCACTGCTCGCTCTGCGCCAGCTCCTCCGCCTCGGCGACCAGCGCCTCCTTGGCGTGCCGCGCCTCGTCGGTCTGCTTCGCCTTACGGGCCTTGCGCTCCTCACGACGAGCCTCGACCGAGGCCACGAGCGCGTCCAGCCGCCTGCCCAGCGCCTCGAGGTCGCCGACCGCGTGGTGCTCGTCGATCTGCCCGCGGATGTGGTCGATCGCCGCCGTCGCGTCCTTCGCCGACAGATCGGTGGTCTTCACCCGCTTCTCGAGGAGGCCGATCTCGACAACCAAGCCCTCGTACTTGCGCTCGAAGTAGGCGAGTGCCTCCTCGGGAGAGCCCGCCTGCCACGATCCGACGACCTTCTCGCCCTCGGATGTCCGCACGTACACGGTGCCCGTCTCGTCGACGCGGCCCCACGGGTCGCTGCTCACAGCGCCTCCTCCACATGATGCCCCGAGGGGCTCGGGCCCCCGGGCATCGTCCACAGTGTCCTGGACGGGCATCGCCCGCCCTCCCGCAACACGGACCCGGTCCGCGCTGCACAACGCCAATCTAGGCGACCGGCCGCCCGGCTGTCCGCACTCGGCGCCGCCGAATTCGCCCGGTCACCCCTTGCTGACCGCCGCCTTCTTCACCGAGACGGACTTCGCGGGGGCGCCGTCTCCGGCCCCGCCCGCGACACCGGCCGCCCCGACGGCCTTCACCACGGACAGACCCGCCTCGTCGATCGTGCCGAACGGCGTGTACGACGGCGGCAGCTTGGTGTCCTTGTAGACGAGGAAGAACTGGCTGCCGCCGCTGTCCGGCTGGCCCGTGTTCGCCATGGCCACCGTGCCCGCCGGATACGTGACCTTGCCGTCCGCCGCCGGCTTGCCGAGCGCCGTGAGGTTCTCGTCCGGGATCGTGTAGCCCGGGCCGCCCGTGCCGTCGCCCTGGGGATCGCCGCACTGCAGTACGAAGATGCCCTCCGTGGTCAGCCGGTGGCACGTGGTGCCGTCGAAGAAGCCCTTGTCCGCGAGGTACTTGAAGGAGTTGACCGTGCGCGGCGTCTTCGCGGCGTCCATGGTGAACGCGACGGCGCCCTGGCTGGTGTCCATCGACATCCGGTACGTGGCCCCGGCGTCGATGGCCATCTTCGGCTCCGGCGCACCGCTCTCGCTCTCCGCGGGCGCCGGGTCGGTCCGCTGGGAGGCGTCGTCCCGTGAGCCGCCGTCCGCCAGGCCCACCGAGAGGTACGCGGCGCCGCCCGCCGCGACCACGACCGCGAGGCCGGCCGCGATGACGGCGTTGCGGCGCCTGGCCTTCCTGCGGGCCTCCTGACGGCGCTGCTGCTGCCGCTCGAACTTCTTCCTGGCGAGCTGGCGCCGTCGCTGATCGCTGCTGACCACCGGGTCTTCTCCTTGGCGATGTCGTGATCGAGGGGCACGGGTGTGCCCGTACCGTATACGGGTTGGCTGTGAAATGAGCAGCGCCGGTAGGCTCTGACCTGTTGCAATCCGTGAAGTGACATTCCCGTCGGACGACACATCGAGGACGATCGTGCTTATTGCCGGGTTCCCCGCAGGGGCCTGGGGGACCAACTGCTACCTGGTCGCCCCGGCCGCAGGCGAGGAGTGCGTGATCATCGACCCGGGCCACCAGGCCGCCGAGGGAGTCGAGGAGACGCTCAGAAAGCATCGGCTCAAGCCCGTCGCCGTGATACTCACCCACGGCCACATCGACCACGTCGCCTCGGTGGTCCCGGTCTGCGGAGCCCACGGCGTACCCGCCTGGATCCACCCCGCCGACCGGTACATGATGAGCGACCCGGAGAAGGCCCTCGGCCGCTCCATCGGGATGCCGCTGATGGGCGAGCTGACCGTGGGGGAGCCGGACGACGTCCACGAGCTCACCGACGGCGCCGCGCTGGAGCTCGCGGGGCTGGAACTGCTCGTACGGCACGCGCCCGGCCATACCAGGGGGTCGGTGACCTTCGGTCTGCCCGAGGCCGCGGTCAACTCACACGACGAGGGTCGGCCGCCGGTCTTCTTCTCGGGCGATCTGCTCTTCGCCGGCTCCATCGGACGCACCGACCTGCCCGGCGGTGACATGGGCGAGATGCTCGAATCGCTGGCGCGGGTGTGCCTGCCGCTCGACGACTCGACCGTGGTGCTGTCCGGCCACGGCCCCCAGACGACCATCGGCCGCGAGCGTGCCGCCAACCCGTATCTGCGGGAGGTGGCCGCCGGCCAGGGAGAGGGCGGAACCGCCGCTCCCCGACGAGGAATGTGACGAGACCTTCCGTGACCATCTTCCAGGCCCCCAAGGGCACGTACGACCTGATCCCGCCCGACTCCGCGAAGTACCTGGCCGTGCGCGAGGCGATCGCCGCGCCGCTGCGGAACTCGGGGTACGGCTACGTCGAGACGCCCGGCTTCGAGAACGTGGAGCTGTTCGCCCGCGGTGTCGGCGAGTCCACCGACATCGTGACCAAGGAGATGTACGCCTTCGAGACCAAGGGCGGCGACCGGCTGGCCCTGCGGCCGGAGGGCACCGCTTCCGTGCTGCGCGCGGCGCTGGAGGCCAATCTGCACAAGTCCGGCAACCTGCCGGTGAAGCTCTGGTACTCGGGCTCGTACTACCGCTACGAACGCCCGCAGAAGGGCCGCTACCGGCACTTCTCCCAGGTCGGCGCCGAGGCGATCGGCGCCGAGGACCCGGCGCTCGACACCGAGCTGATCGTCCTCGCCGACCAGGCGTACCGCTCGCTCGGCCTGAGCGGGTTCCGGATCCTGCTGAACTCGCTCGGCGACAGGGAGTGCCGTCCCGTCTACCGGGAAGCGCTGCAGGGCTTCCTGCGCGGACTCGACCTGGACGAGGACACCCGCCGCCGGGTCGACATCAACCCGCTGCGGGTCCTGGACGACAAGCGCGAGTCCGTCCGGAAGCAACTGGTGGGCGCGCCGCTGCTGCGCGACCACCTGTGCGACGCCTGCAAGGCGTACCACGAGGAGGTGCGCGAGCTGCTCACGGCCGCCTCGGTGCCCTTCGAGGACGACGAGAGGCTGGTGCGCGGGCTGGACTACTACACGCGCACGACGTTCGAGTTCGTCCATGACGGACTGGGCTCGCAGTCCGCGGTGGGCGGGGGAGGCCGCTACGACGGGCTGTCCGAGATGATCGGCGGCCCCGCGCTGCCGTCGGTCGGCTGGGCGCTCGGCGTGGACCGCACGGTCCTGGCGCTGGAGGCCGAGGGCATCGCGCTCGAACTGCCCGCGTCCACCAGTGTGTTCGCGGTGCCGCTCGGCGAGGAGGCGCGGCGCGCGCTCTTCGCCGTGGTCACCGGGCTGCGCAGGGCAGGGGTCGCCGCCGACTTCTCCTACGGCGGCAAGGGCCTCAAGGGAGCCATGAAGAGCGCCAACCGCAGCGGCGCCAGATACGCGCTGGTGGCGGGCGAGCGGGATCTCGCGGACGGCGTGCTCCAGCTCAAGGACATGGAGTCCGGCGAGCAGGCACCGGTCGCCCTCGACTCGGCGGTGGAGGAGATCCGCGCGAGACTCGCCTGACGGTGAGGCCGGGACGTGGGGACGCCGCCGGCGGGTCGGCCCCTCGCCTGACCGCCGTCTCGACCGTCCTGCTCGGGATTCGCCGGTCGCCGGTCGCCGGTCGCCGGTCGTCGGTCGCCGGCCGACTGGCGCTACCGCGTACGCGGCCGTCCTGCGTACGCGGCCGTCCCGGGCACGCGGCCGGCCGGGACGTGCGTCCCCGGGCCCGGGCTTCGCGGCCGGCCGGCCCGGCCGGGCCTTCGCGTTCCGGTACCCGGGCCGGCCGGAACCGGCCCCCTGTGAGCATCGAGCCTTGGACGGGGGCCCGAGTGCGGCAGAATGACCATGCCAGAGCAGCGACCGAGCGATGGAAGCGGCGATATGACGACTGCAGCGGTGGACGACGTGTCCTCCGGCCGGAAAGCGGAGCGTGAGGGCGGTGCCGTCGGCGGCAGCCGTGCGTTCGCATGGCTGCTGGTGATCACCGGTGCGGCCGGTCTGCTGGCCGCGTGGATCATCACGATCGACAAGTTCAGGATCCTCGAGGCGAAGGTCGCCGGGACGACCTTCACTCCCGGTTGCAGCCTCAACCCGATCGTCTCCTGCGGCAGCGTGATGGAGAGCGAGCAGGCCTCGGTGTTCGGGTTCCCGAACCCGATGCTCGGCCTCGCCGCCTACGCCGTGGTGATCGGCGTGGGCATGAGCCTCCTCGCCGGCGCCCGCTTCCGCCGCTGGTACTGGCTCACGTTCAACGCGGGGACGCTCTTCGGCGTCGCCTTCTGCACCTGGCTCCAGTACCAGTCGCTCTACAGCATCAACGCCCTGTGCCTGTGGTGCTGTCTGGCCTGGGTCGCCACGATCTTCATGTTCTGGTACGTGACGTCGCACAACGTCCGCAGCGGACTGCTGCCCGCCCCGGTCTGGCTGAAGGGCTTCCTCGCCGAGTTCACCTGGGTCCTGCCGGTGCTGCACACCGGCGTCATCGGCATGCTGATCCTGACCCGCTGGTGGGACTTCTGGCTCGGCTGATCCGGTGGCACGCGGCCGGACGGTGCGCGCGGTCCGGTCTCCCCGCCGGCCGGACGGTGCGCGGTCCGGTCTCCCCGCCGGCCGGTACCCCGGCGGGCGATGTCGGTGCCCTCGCCTAGGCTTCACCACGTGGAGCCCGATCTTTTCACCGCCGCGGCAGAGGAACGCCAGGAGAAGGACCCGTCCGCGAGCCCGCTGGCGGTCCGCATGCGCCCGCGCACCCTCGACGAGGTGGTGGGCCAGCAGCATCTGCTCAAACCGGGGTCCCCGCTGCGCCGACTCGTCGGCGAGGGCTCCGGCGGGCCCGCCGGAGCCTCCTCGGTGATCCTCTGGGGCCCGCCCGGCACGGGCAAGACCACCCTGGCCCACGTCGTCTCCAAGGCGACGAACAAGCGCTTCGTGGAGCTCTCCGCGATCACCGCGGGAGTCAAGGAGGTCCGGGCCGTCATCGACGGGGCCCGCCGGGCCGCGGGCGGCTTCGGCAGGGAGACCGTCCTCTTCCTCGACGAGATCCACCGCTTCAGCAAGGCCCAGCAGGACTCCCTGCTGCCCGCCGTCGAGAACCGCTGGGTGACGCTGATCGCCGCGACGACCGAGAACCCGTACTTCTCGGTGATCTCCCCGCTGCTCTCCCGTTCCCTGCTGCTCACGCTCGAACCGCTCACCGACGACGACGTGCGGGGACTGCTGCGCCGGGCGCTGACCGAGGAGCGCGGCCTCGGCGGCGCCGTGACGCTGCCGGGCGACTCCGAGGAGCATCTGCTGCGGATCGCCGGGGGAGACGCCAGACGCGCCCTGACCGCACTGGAGGCCGCGGCGGGCGCCGCACTCGCCAAGGGCGAGGCGGCGATCCTCCTCCAGACCGTGGAGGAGACGGTCAACCGGGCGGCGGTGAAGTACGACCGGGAGGGCGACCAGCACTACGACGTGGCGAGCGCACTCATCAAGTCCATCCGCGGCTCCGACGTGGATGCCGCTCTGCACTACCTGGCGCGCATGATCGAGGCCGGGGAGGACCCGCGGTTCATCGCCCGGCGGCTGATGATCTCGGCCAGTGAGGACATCGGGCTCGCCGATCCGGCGGCGCTGCCGACCGCCGTCGCGGCCGCCCAGGCCGTGGCCCTGATCGGCTTCCCGGAGGCCGCGCTCACCCTGAGCCACGCCACCATCGCGCTGGCCCTGGCGCCGAAGTCCAACGCCGCCACGACGGCGATCGGTGCCGCCCTGGCGGACGTGCGGGGCGGACTGGCCGGACCGGTCCCGAGTCATCTGCGGGACGGCCACTACAGGGGAGCGGCGAAGCTCGGCCACGCCGAGGGCTATGTGTATCCGCACGACGTCCCGGGCGCGATCGCCCCGCAGCAGTACGCGCCGGACGCCGTCCACGGCAGGCGCTACTACGAGCCGACCCGGTACGGCGCCGAGGCGCGGTACGCGGACGTGGTCGAGAGGGTGCGCGAGCGGCTGCGCGGTGACACCCCGCCGGGCTGCTGACCCGTGCCGCTGCGCGGCACCCCGCCGGGTCGCCGGCCCGGCCTTCCCGGCGGGCCGCCCGGCTCCCACCCCGCGGCCGCGCAGCGGAGGGCACCGGTCAATCCCCGGCCGCCGCGAACAGGGTGTGCATCGCGTACCGCAGCTCCGCGGTGCTGCCGACGGGCTCGGGGAAGTCGAGGCGGGCGTCGAACGCATGGCCTCCCCCGGTGGTGCAGCGCAGCCGCAGTCCGAAGCGGTCGAGGGCCAGCGGCACCACGTCCCGCACCGCGGTGCCGGCGCAGCCGCCGCGCTCCCCGAGGAGGCCGGCCAGCCCGCGCACCCGGTCGCCGTGTGCCGAATGCAGATGCTGGAGCAGCTCCGCCTCGTGCCGCGCCACGGGGTCGGGCTCGGCCGCCCCGAGGGCCGCGGGCGTGACGCAGCCCGTACCCCACAGGTCGTCCACCGAGACCGCGCCGGTCTCCAGCCGGACGAGCATCCAGGCGGCAGGGTCCGTCTCGGCGTTCCCCGGCGAGTGCCCCGTTGAGTGCTCTGGCGAGTGCCCCGGCGAATGCTCCGGGTGCCGCTCGGCGAGCAGCCGCTCGCAGCGCGCACGGTCGCCGTCGCGCACGGTGGCGAGCCGGCCGGCCAGCCGGGCCCGGCCCCTGATCCGCTGCCGTACCGCGACGGGGGCGACATCGGTGATCTCCATCACGCAGCCCAGGCCGCCGCCCCTGGCGCCGGCGACCGCCCGTGCCGTGGGAGAATCCCGTGCGACAAGGAGAACGACATCCCCCTCGGGAGTGACGGTGCGTGCGGCGGGTTCCCAGGACCCGGGACCGTGGTCGCGAGCACCCGGCAGAGTGAGGGATACTGAGGCGTTGTTCTCAACGAGGGTTCGTACGCGCTCGGCTCCGGTGGGCTGCCGGGCGCCTTCCCTGGGACGCGGCTGACCTTGTTCATCGTCGTCGCAAGCGGACACCGATTCCGTCGAGTCGTCCGAACTGCGATGCGCACTGGGCAGGGGGATCCCATGTGGTCGAGACATTACGTCCTCCTCGAATAAGGCAAGGCTCACCTAACTTATATGGAGGTAGGTTCCCCGTGAACCAGTCGCGACCCAAGGTCAAGAAGTCGCGTGCACTCGGCATCGCCCTGACGCCGAAGGCCGTCAAGTACTTCGAGGCTCGCCCCTACCCGCCGGGTGAGCACGGCCGCGGCCGCAAGCAGAACTCGGACTACAAGGTCCGGCTGCTCGAGAAGCAGCGCCTTCGCGCGCAGTACGACGTCTCCGAGCGCCAGCTGGTCCGCGCCTACGAGCGCGCCAGCAAGGTGCAGGGCAAGACCGGCGAGGCCCTGATCATCGAACTCGAGCGCCGTCTCGACGCCCTGGTGCTCCGCTCCGGCATCGCCCGGACGATCTACCAGGCCCGTCAGATGGTCGTCCACGGCCACATCGAGGTCAACGGCAACAAGGTCGACAAGCCCTCGTTCCGTGTCCGTCCGGACGACGTCATCACGGTCCGCGAGCGCTCGCGCGACAAGCACCCGTTCCAGGTCGCCCGCGAGGGCGGCTACGCGCCCGACGGTGAGACCCCGCGCTACCTGCAGGTCAACCTCAAGGCGCTCGCCTTCCGCCTGGACCGGGACCCGAACCGCAAGGAGATCCCGGTGATCTGCGACGAGCAGCTCGTCGTCGAGTACTACGCCCGCTGAGCCGGCGGCAGTACCACCGGCCTTCGCGCCCCGGCCCGCCGCCCTCCCGCCCTCAGGGGTGGGGGAGCGGCGGGCTCTCGCGTTCGGCGTCCGAGTCAGCCGTGAGCGCGGGCGGCCGGGAGCGGCCCGTGGGAGTGCCCGCAACTCCCGCTCTGCGGTCACCGATCCGTTACGGGGGCCGGGCCCGGGCGCGATAGGGTCGGACGAGGGCTTTCGTAACGACCCCCGGTGACCCGCGGTGACCCGCGACGGGCCCCGGCGGGCCCGACAGGTCCTGAAGAACTCCGACAAAGCCCCGTCAGGCCCTGACGGGCCCTGACACAAGCTCCGACAAGCCCCGACAAGCCCCGACAAGCAGAGAGCGGTGCAGCGTGACCGGTGGAGAGGTTGCCGGGATCCTGGTGGCCGTCTTCTGGGCGATCCTGGTCTCCTTCCTCGCCGTGGTGCTGGTGAGACTGGCCCAGACGCTCAGGGCGACCACCCGGCTGATGGCGGAGGTGACCGAGCAGGCCGTTCCCCTGCTGGCCGACGCGTCGGCCACCGTCCGCTCCGCCCAGACCCAGCTCGACCGGGTCGAGGCCATCGCCTCCGACGTCCAGGAGGTGACCTCCAACGCGTCGGCGCTTTCCACCACGGTCGCCTCGACGTTCGGCGGCCCGCTCGTGAAGGTCGCCGCGTTCGGCTACGGCGTGCGCCGCGCGATGAGCCGGGACGGCCGCGACGGCCGCGACGGCCGGGACGGCCGGGACGGGGCCGGCGCACCGCCCGAGCAGGTGAGGCGCACGATCGTCGTCGGCCGCACCGTGCCGGCCGCCAGGCGCCGGAAGCGGAAGGACTGAGACCCGATGTTCCGTCGTGCGTTCTGGTTCACCGCCGGCGCCGCCGCCGGCGTGTGGGCCACCACCAAGGTCAACCGCAAGCTGAGGCAGCTGACCCCGGAGAGCCTCGCCGCCCAGGCGGCGAACAAGGCGATCGAGACCGGGTACCGCCTCAAGGACTTCGCCCTCGACGTCCGGGCCGGCATGGCCCAGCGCGAGGCCGAACTCGGTGAGGCGCTGGGCGTCGACGCCGCCGCCGACCGGGCGCTGCCCGCCCAGCGCCGCCGGGCCGCCCTGGAAAACCACAAGCACCACAAGAAGCACTACGGGATGCTTGACGAGAAGCCCCCGTACGACCGGAATGAGGACCACTGATGGAGTCGGCTGAAATCCGCCGCCGCTGGCTGAGCTTCTTCGAGGAGCGCGGGCACACCGTCGTGCCTTCGGCGTCGCTCATCGCGGACGACCCGACTCTGCTGCTGGTCAACGCGGGCATGGTCCCCTTCAAGCCGTACTTCCTCGGCGAGACCAAGCCGCCCGCGCCCCGCGCCACCAGCGTGCAGAAGTGCGTGCGCACCCCCGATATCGAAGAGGTCGGCAAGACCACCCGCCACGGCACCTTCTTCCAGATGTGCGGCAACTTCTCCTTCGGCGACTACTTCAAGGAAGGGGCCATCGCCTACGCCTGGGAGCTGCTGACCTCGCCGCAGGACAAGGGCGGTTACGGCCTCGATCCCGAGAGGCTCTGGATCACGGTCTACCTCGACGACGACGAGGCCGAGCGCATCTGGCGCGAGGTGGTCGGCGTCCCCGCCGAACGCATCCAGCGCCTGGGCAAGAAGGACAACTTCTGGTCCATGGGCGTCCCCGGACCGTGCGGCCCCTGCTCGGAGATCAACTACGACCGCGGTCCCGAGTTCGGCCCCGAGGGCGGCCCGGCGGTCAACGACGAGCGCTACGTGGAGATCTGGAACCTGGTCTTCATGCAGTACGAGCGCGGCGAGGGCTCCGGCAAGGAGGACTTCGAGATCGTCGGCGACCTGCCCAGCAGGAACATCGACACCGGTCTCGGCCTCGAACGCCTCGCCATGATCCTCCAGGGCGTCCGGAACATGTACGAGACGGACACCCTGCGGGTCGTCATCGACAAGGCCACGGAACTCACCGGCGTGCGCTACGGCGACAGCCACGAGTCGGATGTGTCCCTCCGCGTGGTCGCCGACCACATCCGCACGTCCGTGATGCTCATCGGCGACGGCGTCACCCCCGGCAACGAGGGCCGCGGCTACGTCCTGCGCCGCATCATGCGCCGCGCCATCCGCAACATGCGGCTCCTCGGCGCCACCGGACCCGTCGTCGCCGCGCTGGTCGACGTGGTGATCAAGAGCATGGGCCGGCAGTACCCGGAGCTGGAGACCGACCGCAAGCGGGTCGAGACCGTCGCGCTCGCCGAGGAGGCCCGCTTCCTCAAGACGCTGAACGCCGGCACCAATGTGCTGGACGGCGCCGTCACCGAGGCCCGCGGGGCCGGCTCGACCGTCCTCTCCGGCGACAAGGCGTTCCTGCTCCACGACACCTGGGGCTTCCCGATCGACCTCACCCTCGAGATGGCCGCCGAGCAGGGCCTGACCGTGGACGAGGACGGCTTCCGCCGGCTGATGAAGGAGCAGCGGGAGCGCGCCAAGGCCGACGCCAGGGCCAAGAAGACCGGCCACGCCGATCTGTCGTCGTACCGCGAGGTAGCCGACGCCTCCGGTGCGACCGAGTTCACCGGCTACACGCACACCGAGGGCGAGTCGACCGTCGTCGGCCTGCTCGTCGACGGCGTGCCCTCGCCGGCCGCCTCCGAGGGCGACGAGGTCGAGGTCGTCCTCGACCGCACCCCCTTCTACGCCGAGGGCGGCGGCCAGCTCGCCGACCAGGGGAGGATCAGGCTGGACAGCGGCGCGGTCATCGAGGTCCGCGATGTGCAGCAGCCGGTTCCCGGCGTCTCCGTGCACAAGGGCTCGGTGCAGGTGGGCGAGGTGACCGTGGGCGCCTCCGCCCACGCCGCCATCGACGTCCGGCGGCGCCGGGCCATCGCCCGCGCCCACAGCGCCACCCACCTCACCCACCAGGCGCTGCGGGACGCCCTCGGCCCGACGGCCGCCCAGGCCGGCTCCGAGAACTCCCCGGGCCGCTTCCGCTTCGACTTCGGTTCGCCGTCCGCCGTGCCCGGCACCGTGCTGTCCGACGTGGAGCAGCGGATCAACGAGGTGCTGGCCCGTGAACTCGACGTCCAGGCGGAGGTCATGGGCATCGACGAGGCCAGGAGGCAGGGCGCCATCGCCGAGTTCGGCGAGAAGTACGGCGAGCGCGTCCGGGTCGTCACCATCGGGGACTTCTCCAAGGAGCTGTGCGGCGGCACGCATGTGCACAACACCTCGCAGCTGGGTCTGGTGAAGCTGCTCGGCGAGTCCTCGATCGGTTCCGGTGTGCGCCGCATCGAGGCTCTCGTCGGCGTCGACGCCTATCACTTCCTCGCCAGGGAGCACACCGTCGTCGCCCAGCTCCAGGAGCTGGTCAAGGGGCGTCCGGAGGAACTCCCGGAGAAGATCGCCACCGTGCTCGGCAAGCTGAAGGACGCCGAGAAGGAGATCGAGAAGTTCCGCGCCGAGAAGGTACTCCAGGCCGCCGCCGGTCTGGCCGAGGGCGCCAGGGACGTCCGGGGCACGGCGCTGGTCACCGGCCGGGTCCCGGACGGTACGTCCGCCGACGACCTGCGCAGGCTGGTCCTCGACGTACGCGGCCGGATGCAGCGGCTGCCGGGGGCCGGCGACCGTCCGGCGGTGGTGGCGCTGTTCACCACGGCCGGCGGACGTCCGCTCACCGTCATCGCCACCAACGAGGCCGCCCGCGAGCGCGGGCTCAAGGCCGGTGAGCTGGTCCGTGCCGCCGCCAGGGCCCTCGGCGGCGGCGGTGGCGGCAAGCCGGACGTCGCCCAGGGCGGCGGCCAGAACCCGGAGGCGATCGGCGGCGCCGTCGAGGCCGTCGAGCGCCTGGTCGCCGAGACGGCCTGATGCGCAGAGGACGCCGTCTCTCGATCGACGTCGGGGACGCCCGGATCGGGGTCGCCTCGTGCGACCCCGACGGGATCCTCGCCACCCCGGTCGAGACCGTGCCGGGGCGGGACGTCCCCGCCGCCCATCGTCGGCTGCGGCAGCTGGTCGAGGAGTACGAGCCGATCGAGGTGGTGGTGGGCCTGCCCCGCTCGCTGAGGGGCGGCGAGGGTCCCGCGGCGGCCAAGGTCCGCGCCTTCGCGCAGGACCTGGCCCGCGGTGTCCATCCGGTGCCGGTGCGACTGGTCGACGAGAGGATGACCACGGTGACGGCCGGCCAGGGGCTCCGCGCCTCGGGCGTCAAGTCCAGAAAGGGACGGTCCGTCATCGACCAGGCCGCGGCGGTGGTCATCCTTCAGAACGCGCTGGAGGCCGAACGGACCTCGGGGGGTCCCCCGGGCGAGGGCGTCGAAGTGGTCATCTGATCGCGATACGGTAACGTTCCGCGCGATGCGGCGGTGTTCGAACAGCCGCCGCACTACGTAGAGGCGGAGCGCCCGGCGCCCGTCTCGCGGCTCTAGGGGATCGATGACTGAATATGGCCGGGGCCCCGGCTCCGAACCGTGGCACCCCGAGGATCCTCTGTACGGGGACCAGGGGTGGACAGGGCAGCAGGGCGGCGCCGGCCCCGCGTCCTACGGTGGCCGGCCGCAGCAGCAGTTCCCGCAGCAGCCGCAGGACGAGGCCCACCAGGAGAACGCCCGGTACCAGACCGGTCATCAGCAGCAGTACGGCCAGGACCGGTACGGACGGCAGCAGTACGGCCAGGACCAGCACCAGGACCGGTACGGCCAGGACCAGCACCAGCACCAGGACCAGTACGGCCAGGAGCAGCACCAGCACCAGGACCGGTACGGCCAGGAGCAGCACCAGCACCAGGACCGGTACGGGCAGCAGCCGTACGCCCGGCAGCAGTACGGTACGGCGCAGTACGACACCGGGCAGTACGGTCCGCAGGACTCCGGCGGCCGGCCGTACGACCCCGCCTGGGACGGCGGCGGGCAGCCCGCGATGCCGTACGACCCGGGGCCCGCCCCCTACGGCGGGGGCGGCGACTACTACCGCACCGCCGACGCCTATCCGCCGCCGCAGCCTCCCGGGCACCGCACCGAGCCGCAGCCCCGGGAAGAGCGGCCCGTCCCGGCGGACGACGGTCCGCCGTCCGGCGGGCGGGAGGAGGACCACCCGTTCTTCACGGGTGACGACCGCGGCGGCGGCGAAGGCGGCGGCGAAGGCGGCGGCGATCCCGCCGGGTCGCCCCGCCGTGGCGGTGACGGCCGCAGCGGGGCCAAGAAAAAGAAGAAGGGCCGCAACGGCTTCGCCTGCCTGTTCGTCGCCCTGGTCCTGGTCGGTGGTGCCGGCGGCGCGGTCTACGTCGGAAACCAGTTCTGGCAGGGCCAGTTCGGCGCGGCCCCCGACTTCGACGGCCCCGGCAGCGGGAGCGTGCAGGTCGAGATCCCGCTGGGGGCCAGTGGTACGGACATCGGCAGCGCGCTCAAGAAGGCCGGGGTGGTCAAGAGCGTCGACGCCTTCGTCTCCGCGCAGAACGACAATCCGCGCGGCACCAGCATCCAGGACGGCGTCTACACCCTGAAGAAGGAGATGTCGGCCGAGGAGGCCGTCAAGGCGCTGCTCGACCCGAACAACCGCAACGCCCTCAGCATCGCCGAGGGCGCGCGGAACGCGGCGATCTACGAGCTGATCGACAAGCGCCTCGAACTCGACCCCGGCACGACGAAGTCCGTCGCCGGCAAGGAGGCCGGGAACCTCGGACTCCCCGTGTGGGCCCAGAACCACGAGAACGTCAAGGACCCGCTGGAAGGATTCCTCTACCCGGCCACCTACCCGGTCGCGCCGGGCTCCAGGCCGGAGACGATCCTCAAGGCGATGGTCGCCAGGGCCAACCAGGAGTACGGGAAGATCGACCTCGAGGCCAAGGCGAAGCAGTTCAAGCTGAGGAACGCCTGGGAACTGATCACCGTGGCCAGCCTGGTGCAGGCGGAGGGCAAGAACGAGGACGACTACCGGAAGATGGCCGAGGTCGTCTACAACCGCCTGAAGCCCACCAACACCGAGACCAACCAGCTCCTGCAGTTCGACTCGGCCTTCAACTACCTCAAGGGCCAGAGCAAGATCGACATCAGTGAGCGGGAGATCAACAGCAACCAGGACCCGTACAACACGTACACCCGGAAGGGGCTGCCGCCCGGTCCCATCGGCAACCCCGACCTGACGGCGCTGAACGCCTCGATCAACCCGACCTCGGACGGCTGGCTCTACTTCGTCGCGACGGACGGCAAGGAGAAGACCGAGTACGCCAGGACGCACGCGGACTTCGAGAAGCTCAAGGAGAAGTTCAATGGAACGCGTGGCGGCAACTGACCCGCGCCGGGCGGCGGTCCTCGGCTCCCCCATCGCCCACTCGCTCTCCCCGGTGCTCCACCGGGCCGCCTACGCGGCGCTCGGTCTGACCGGCTGGTCCTACGACCGGTTCGAGGTGGCGGAGGCGGACCTGGAGGGCTTCCTCCGGGGACTGGACGCGAGCTGGGCCGGACTGTCGCTGACCATGCCGCTGAAACGGGCGGTCATCCCGCTGCTCGACGGGATCAGCGACACCGCCGCAGCGGTCGAGGCCGTCAACACGGTCGTCATCGCCGAGGACGGCCGGCGCACCGGCGACAACACCGACATCCCCGGGATGGTCGCGGCCCTGCGCGAGCGCGGGGTGGCGGAGGTCGACCACGCGGCCGTGCTGGGTGCGGGGGCCACCGCCTCCTCGGCGCTCGCCGCGCTCGGCCGGATCTGCACCGGACCCGTCACCGCGTATGTGCGCAGCCGGGCCCGGGCCGAGGAGATGCGGGGGTGGGGCGAACGGCTCGGTGTGGAGGTGCACGCCGCCGACTGGGCGGAGGCGGCGCACGCCCTCGACGCTCCACTGGTCGTCTCCACCACCCCGGCCGGGGCGACGGACATCCTGGTCCCGTACGTCCCGGAGCGTCCCGGAACCCTCTTCGACGTGCTCTACGACCCCTGGCCCACTCCGCTGGCCGCGGCATGGACCGGACAGGGCGGCTCGCTGGTCGGCGGACTCGACCTGCTCGTGCACCAGGCCGTCTTCCAGGTCGAGCTGATGACCGGGCGCTCGCCGGCCCCGCTGGCGGCGATGCGCGCCGCCGGCGAGGAAGCCCTCGCCGGGCGCTGATCCCGGGCCGCGCCGCGCCCCGCACCCCCGGCCGGGCCCCGTCCCGGCGTCCGTCTGCTGGACCACCGGCCTGATCCACCGCGGGGACGTGGGAGGATCGGGGTAGGCGGCCCGGGCCGCACCGCTCCCGGCCAGCACAGGACGGGTGCGACTCCGGCAGTAGGAGGAGTGCCCCGGGGCCGCGTCGTCGCAGACCAGGCGCGAGCGTGAGGAGCACCGTTGAGCAGGTTGCGTTGGCTGACCGCGGGGGAGTCGCACGGACCCGCACTGGTGGCGACGCTGGAGGGACTTCCCGCCGGCGTCCCGGTCAGCACGGAGATGGTGGCGGACCACCTGGCACGGCGGCGCCTGGGTTACGGACGCGGCGCGCGGATGAAGTTCGAGCGCGACGAGGTCACCTTCCTCGGCGGTGTGCGCCACGGGCTCACTCTGGGCTCCCCGATCGCGATCATGGTGGGCAACACCGAGTGGCCCAAGTGGGAGCAGGTCATGGCCGCCGACCCGGTGGACCCGGCCGTACTCGGTGAACTCGCCCGCAACGCCCCGCTGACCAGGCCCCGGCCCGGCCACGCCGACCTCGCGGGAATGCAGAAGTACGGCTTCGACGAGGCCCGCCCGATCCTGGAGCGCGCGAGCGCCCGGGAGACCGCGGCCCGGGTCGCCCTCGGGGCAGTCGCCCGCTCCTACCTCAGGGAGACCGCGGGCGTCGAGATCGTCTCGCATGTGACCGAACTCGCCGCCGCGAAGGCCCCGCGGGGGGTCTACCCGACCCCGGCCGACGTCGACAGGCTCGACGCAGACCCGGTGCGCTGCCTGGACGCCGACGCGTCGAAGGCGATGGTCGCGGAGATCGACCAGGCCCACAAGGACGGCGACACCCTCGGCGGTGTCGTCGAGGTGCTCGCCTACGGCGTCCCCGTCGGTCTCGGCTCGCACGTCCACTGGGACCGCCGCCTCGACGCCCGGCTCGCCGCCGCGCTGATGGGCATCCAGGCGATCAAGGGCGTCGAGGTCGGCGACGGCTTCGAACTGGCCCGGGTGCCCGGCTCCAGGGCCCATGACGAGATCGTCCGCACCGAGGACGGCATCCGCCGCTCCTCCGGCCGCTCCGGCGGCACCGAGGGCGGTCTGGCCACGGGCGAACTGCTGCGGGTGCGCGCCGCGATGAAGCCGATCGCGACCGTGCCGCGCGCGCTGATGACCGTCGACGTCAGCACCGGCGAGACCGCCGCCGCACACCATCAGCGCTCCGACGTGTGCGCCGTACCCGCCGCCGGCATCGTCGCCGAGGCGATGGTGGCGCTGGTGCTGGCGGACGCCGTCGCGGAGAAGTTCGGCGGTGACAGCGTCCCCGAGACCCGCCGCAACGTGCGGTCCTACCTCGAGAACCTGGCCATCCGGTGAGCGAGGCACCCGAGCCCGCGCCCCCGCGGTCCGCGGCGGACTCCCGCGGTGCCGGCCCCGGCGCCGGCGACCCGGCCCCGGGCGGGCCGAGGGTCGTGCTGATCGGGCCGATGGGCGTCGGCAAGTCCACGGTCGGCGCCCTGCTGGCCGAGCGCCTCGGCACCGGCTACCGCGACACCGACGCGGACATCGTGGCGGCCGAGGGCCGGGAGATCTCGGACATCTTCGTCGAGGACGGCGAACCGCGCTTCCGCGAGCTGGAGCGCGCGGCCGTCCGCGCCGCCGTCGCCGAGCACACGGGTGTGCTCGCCCTCGGCGGCGGCGCGATCCTCGACCGGGGGACCCGCGAGCTGCTGTCCGGGCTGCCGGTCGCCTATCTCTCGATGGACGTCGAGGAGGCCGTGCGCCGCGTCGGGCTGAACACCGCCCGCCCGCTGCTGGCCGTCAACCCGCGCCGCCAGTGGCGCGAGTTGATGGATGCCCGCCGGCACCTCTACACCGAAGCCGCCCGGGTCGTCGTCGCCACCGACGGCCGTACGCCCGGAGAGGTCGCCCAGGCGGTCCTCGACGCACTCGAATGGAAGGACGCATGACCGAGCAGGCAGTCACCCGCATCCAGGTCGGCGGCACCGCGGGCACCGACCCGTACGAGGTGCTCGTCGGACGCAGTCTGCTGGGCGAACTCCCCGGACTGATCGGGCCCAGGGCCAAGCGCGTCGCCGTCGTCCACCCCGAGGCCCTCGCCGAGACCGGCGACGAGATCCGGCGGGACCTCTCCCGGCAGGGCTACGAGGCCGTCGCCATCCAGGTGCCCAACGCCGAGGAGGCCAAGACCGCCGAGGTCGCGGCGTACTGCTGGAAGGCCCTCGGCCAGACCGGCTTCACCCGCACCGACGTCATCGTCGGTGTCGGCGGCGGCGCCACGACCGACCTCGCCGGGTTCGTCGCCGCGAGCTGGCTCCGCGGAGTGCGCTGGATCGCCGTGCCCACCACGGTCCTCGCCATGGTGGACGCGGCCGTGGGCGGCAAGACCGGCATCAACACCGCCGAGGGCAAGAACCTCGTGGGCGCCTTCCACCCGCCCGCCGGGGTGATCTGCGACCTCGGCGCGCTGGACTCCCTGCCCGTGCACGACTACGTCAGCGGCCTGGCCGAGATCATCAAGGCCGGATTCATCGCGGACCCGGCCATCCTGGAGCTGATCGAGGCCGACCCGGAGGGTGCCCGCACCCCCGCCGGGCCCCACACGGCGGAGCTGGTCGAGCGCTCGATCCGGGTCAAGGCGGACGTCGTCTCCAGCGATCTCAGGGAGTCCGGCCCCCGGGAGATCCTCAACTACGGGCACACGCTGGCGCACGCCATCGAGAAGAACGAGCGCTACAAGTGGCGGCACGGCGCCGCCGTCTCCGTCGGCATGGTCTTCGCGGCCGAACTCGGCCGTCTCGCGGGGCGGCTGGACGACGCGACCGCGGACCGGCACCGGGCCGTGCTGGAATCGGTCGGGCTGCCGCTCACCTACCGCGGGGACCAGTGGCCGAGGCTGCTGGAGACCATGAGGGTCGACAAGAAGTCCCGCGGCGACCTGCTGCGCTTCATCGTGCTCGACGGCCTGGCCAAGCCCACCGTGCTGGAGGGCCCGGACCCGGCCGTGCTGCTCGCCGCGTTCGGCGAGGTGTCCGCGTGAGCCGCCGGGTGCTCGTCCTGAACGGCCCGAACCTCGGGCGCCTGGGCTCCCGGGAGCCGGACGTCTACGGTTCCACCTCCTACGCGGGGCTGGTCGGCACCTGCCGGACGCTGGGCGGGGAACTCGGCTTCGAGGTCGACGTCCGGGAGACCAACGACGAGGGGGAGATGATCCGCTGGCTGCACGAGGCCGCCGACGGATCGATCCCGGTCGTGATCAACCCCGGTGCGTTCACGCACTACTCGTACGGCATGCGCGACGCGGCGGCCCAGCGGACCGCCCCGCTCATCGAGGTGCACATCTCGAACCCGTACGCCCGCGAGGAGTTCCGCCACACGTCGGTGATCGCGGCCGTCGCCTCCGGAACCGTCGCCGGGTTCGGGATCGGCTCCTACCGGCTGGCGCTGCGCGCGCTGGCCGAGGAACTCGACGGCTGAACCCGTTCCGTCCCGGGTGCTTCGCGGCCCTCCCGGCCGCTCCCTCACAAGCGGCCGGGAAGGGTACCGTTCGGTAAGGACGGTCCGACTCCCGTCCGACCAGCGTGAACTCGTGACGGACGGAGTGGCACCGGATGCATCACACAGGGGGAGTCCCGCTGCCTCCCCACGGTCCGGGACGGGTCCCGGAGCCCGGGCACGGCCCGGCGGCCGGATGGGAACGGCAGGCCCGGCACCCCGTCCCTCCGCCGCCGCAGGGGCCGCCGGTCCGGGGGTGGAGCGGTCCGGTACCGCAGCAGGCTCCCATACCGCACTCCCCGGACTCCCCGCACCCCTCGCGTGTCCCGCACGTCCCGCACGTCCCGCACACCTCGCACGTGCCGCACGCCCCGGATTCCGCAGGACACCTTCCCCTGCCGCCGGGCGGGTCGGCTCCGGCACCCCCACCGCCCCCGCCCGCGGGCACCGGCACCGGCAGCGGCACCGGGGCCGCCACGCACGCCGGGAACGGCACCGGGGCCGCCACGCTCGCCGTACTGCTGATCGGACCGGCGGGCGCGGGCAAGACGACCGTCGCCCGCCACTGGGCGCGCCGCCGCCCCGTACCCACCGCGCACATCAGCCTCGACGACGTCCGGGAATGGGTCTGCTCCGGCTTCGCCGACCCCCAGACGGGCTGGAACGAGCAGTCGGAGACCCAGTACCGCCTGGCCCGCCGCACCTGCGGCTTCGCCGCCCGCAACTTCCTGGCCAACGGGATCTCCTGCATCCTCGACGACGCCGTCTTCCCCGACCGCCCCGTCGTCGGGCTCGGCGGATGGAAGCGCCACGTGGGGCCCGGACTGCTGCCCGTGGTGCTTCTGCCCGGCCTGGAGGTCGTCCTGGAGCGCAACGCCGAGCGCAGCGGCAACCGCCGCCTCTCGGACGAGGAGGTCGCCGGCATCCACGGCCGCAGCCACCCACCCATCACTCAAGAAGCAACGCACCCCGGCCGTGATGCTGCGGGCGCCCGCTGACCCTCATTGGGGATCCGAAAGCCTCTCTGACCTGCTGTTCTAGCGCCTGCGTCCAGGGTGACATGTTTCCGATGACCCACCACGTAGAGTGCGTCGCGATCCTTGAACCGGCCGCAAAGGGAAGTCGTACCGGCCGGTCGTCGGCGGCCCCGGCCGCGGGTGGCCATCGCGGCCTGAGTCCTCGCGGCCGTCCCGCTCCGCCGCTTCACGGCCCCGCTCGCCCGGCCGGCGGCGGCCGTGGTGCCGTGCGCTGAGAGCCGGTGCACGACGTGCACGGCGTGATGGCGAGCGGGCCGGACGACGCGAACGGCACGCACGGACGGACGGGCCCAAGAGCGCGAACGGCGCGAACGGACGGACGGGCCGAACGGCGCGAACGGAGTGACCAGCAGAACGGGGCGACCGGCGCGACCGGAGTGCACGGCCGGACGGCACCCGCGAAGGACTCCGGGCCGGAGTGCCGGAGGGCGGCGGCGAACCGGCCCGCCTGCCCCGGCCCGGCCGCAAGGCGCCCGGTCGCCGCCCGGCGTTGGGCCATCGGGCGGCTTTCGTACAGCCGAACGCGGGCAGGCCGCCCGGCCGTGTGGTGACCGGTGCCCGAAGGGGGAACACAACCCGTTCACCGGGTCCCGGAACGCCCTCGCCCGCATGTCCGGCACCCTTTGGTCACTCACCGCATGGACTAATCACGGAGCGGTACCCCCTGCGCCCATTGGGGTGTCCGCCATTCGGAGTTGCAGCCCCCAGGGCCATGAGTCCTTAGAAAGCGTGTCCCGCCGGTTCTCACCATCAGGAGGAGACATGGGCACTGTGCAGGAACGGCCGACAGAAGACAGGCTGTCCGTGGTTTTCGCGGTCCGGGTCATCGAGGGCGGCGAAGAGGGGTTCCTGGAAATGTACGACAAGCTCCGGAAGTCCGTCGCCGGCACTCCCGGCCACATCGTCGAGCGGCTCGGTGAGCCCGTCGACGACTCCCGTCAGTGGGTGATCACCAGCGAGTGGGAGACTCCCGAGCACTTCTTCGCCTGGCAGCAGAGCGACGACCACCGCCCCTGGTGGCCCCGCTCCGCGAATGGGTCGACTCGACGCAGTCCCTGAGGTTCCGAGTCGTCATGGAGACCGTGAAGGAGACGTCATGACCTACACCACGAACGGCCCCGTCGCCGTCCTCGGTCTCGGCACCATGGGCGGCGGCCTGGCCTCACGCCTCCTCGGTCAAGGCATACAGGTCCGGGTGTGGAACCGCACCCCGGAGCGTGCCGAGCCGTTCGCCAGGGCGGGCGCCTTCGCGGCGTCCCGCCCGAGCGAGGCGGTCGAGGGCACGAGTGCCGCCATCTGCACCGTCGCCGACGGCGAGGCCCTGCGGACGGTGCTGCGCGGCCCGGACGGGATCCTGGCCCGGGCGGCTACCCCGCGCCCTGATCTGCGCCAGCACCGTCGCGCCCGACGAGGTCGTCCGCCTCGCCGGGGACGCGCCCGCCGTCCTGGACGTCGGCATGCTCGGCAACCGCGACCACGCCCGCGACGGCGAACTGCGCCTGTTCGTGGGCGGCGAGGAGCGGGTCTTCGCCGCAGGCCGGCCGCTGCTGGAGATGCTGGCCAAGGAGGTCGTCCATACTGGGCGCACTCGGTTCCGGCATGCGGATGAAGCTGCTCCTCAACCTGCTGATGGGCATAGAGGTGCAGGCGATGGCCGAGGCCGCCGAGCTGGCGGCCGCCTCCGGGCTCGACGGAAGCAGGTCCTGCGCACCATAGCGGGCAGCGGTCGCGTCACCGGTCATGTCGTTCAAGTCCCGCGCCTCGCCTCGGGCGCTTCGAGGAGCCGGACTTCCGCTGCGGCTGATGGCCAAGGACCTCATGCTCGCAACGGAGCAGCCGAAGCCTCCGGCCTGAGCCTGCCGCTCACCGCGGCGGCCGCGGAGACCCATGTCCGCCCACCGAGCACGGGTTCGGTGACGAGGACTGCGCCGCGGTCACCCGCGCCCTCACACGGAAACCGGGAACCGACAAATGATCATCGACATCCACGGACACCTGTCCCCGCCGGAGGCGGCCAAACGCTTCCCCATGCCCCCCAGCCCTGACCGACGTGGACGGCATGCTCGCCGCCCGCGCCCAGGCCGGAATCGACCTCACCATCATCGGCAGCCCCGTCGGCGCCGGGCGATGGCGCGGGTTCCGGGCGTGGACAACTACAAGCAACCGCGCGACCGGCTGCGTGGCTTCCACGCGTGGATGTCGGGCTTGATCACCGAGTTCCCGGACCAGTTGCGCGGGTACGTGTACGCGAACCCGTTCGGGGACGACGACCATCTGGAAGGGGTACGGGAGACGCTGGCGGACCCGCCTTCGTCGGCCTGATCACCACTTTCCAGCGTGCACGGTGAGCTGCTCGGCTCGCCGCGGGCGGACTCCTTCTTCGCGCTGGCCGCCGAGGTGGGAGTGCCCCGTCATGGTGCACGCGCCGGCCAACGATCGGCACGGAGCGGGTGGAGAACATCGCCTTCGTCGAGCAGATCGGCCGTTTCGGCGACGTCACCATGGGCATGGCCATGATCGCTTTCGCGGGGTGGCTGGACAAGTACCCCGGTCTGCGGCTGATCGGCGCGGACCGGCGGCGGGGCCATGGCCCTGCTGCCGGAGCGCCTCCAGATGGCGGCACGCCCCCGGCACTGGGGCGGGGGCGGCCGCCCTCCGCCCCGCCGGAGGCCGGCCGGCAGGGGGCCGGCGGGACCCGGTCCGGACGGCCTCCGTCCGGCCGGCCCCCGGGGGCCGCGGAGCCGACCGTCCAGGCGTCGCCCGACCCGGGCGCCGCACTGCGCCGCATGTACGTCGACACCAGCCCGTTCAGCCCCGCCCATCTGAGCCTCACGCGGAGGTGCTCGGGCCGAGCGGATGCTGTTCGGCACCGACTCGCCGCCGCTGTCGGTGCCCTCGAGGACCTCATCCGCATGATCGAGAAGCTGCCCCTCGACAGGGCGCCCAGCAGCGCATTCCTCGCGGCAACGCCGAGGCCCTCTTCGACCTCAGGAGCCGTCCGTGACCACGACGCACGACCCCGTCGCGCCACGTGGTGCACCGCATCGCGACCGCTCCCGGCGTAGCGCCGAGCAGGCTCCAGTCCCGTGATGCCACCGGGAAGCGAACGCCGGCAGCAGGTCGAACGGCTCCCCGGTCGGGACGCGTCCGGAGCGGTCACGAGTCCTGGACTGCCGCAGGGCCTGACCGGCCGCGGGTACCGGAGGACGGCTTGGACGGGTGGTCTTGGCGCTGGAGTTGACATGTTGTCAACTCCAGCGCCACCACGGTCGCAAGATCCTCCGGTACGCGGCGTCAGGCCCCGTACATGTCTGCCAGGCCGGGGTCCGGCGCCGCGCGGGCGCCGACCGGGGATCAGGTACGTCCTGATGCCGGCGGCGGTTTCATCGGGCGACACGGTGTCCCCGAGTGCGCGTACACCGGGTGCGGTCCGCGATGCGGTGCACCGCGTGTGCGCGACGGGGTCGTGCGTCGTGGTCACGGACGGCTCCTGAGGTCGAAGAGGGCCTCGCGTTGCCGCGAGGAATGGCGCTGCTGGCCGCCCTGTCGAGGGGCAGCTTCTCGATCATGCGGATGAGGTCCTCGAGGGCACCGACAGCGGCGGCGAGTCGGTGCCGAACAGCATCCGCTCGGGCCCGAGCACCTCCGCGTGAGGCTCAGATGGGCGGGGCTGAACGGGCTGGTGTCGACGTACATGCGGCGCAGTGCGGCGCCCGGGTCGGGCGACCCCTGGACGGTCGGCTCCGCGGCCCCCGGGGCCGGCCGGACGGGAGGCCGTCCGGACCGGGTCCCGCCGGCCCCCTGCCGGCCGGCCTCCGGCGGGGCGGAGGGCGGCGCGCCCCCGCCCCAGTGCCGGGGGCGTGCCGCCATCTGGAGGCGCTCCGGCAGCAGGGCCATGGCCCCCCGCCCCGGTCGCGCCGATCAGCCGCAGACCGGGGTACTTGTCCAGCCACCCCGCGAAAGCGATCATGGCCATGCCCATGGTGACGTCGCCGAAACGGCCGATCTGCTCGACGAAGGCGATGTTCTCCACCCGCTCCGTGCCGATCGTTCGGCCGCGCGTGCACCATGACGGGCACTCCCACCTCGGCGGCCAGCGCGAAGAAGGAGTCCGCCCGCGGCGAGCCGAGCAGCTCACCGTGCACGCTGGAAAGTGGTGATCAGGCCGACGAAGGCGGGTCCGCCAGCGTCTCCCGTACCCCTTCCAGATGGTCGTCGTCCCCGAACGGGTTCGCGTACACGTACCCGCGCAACTGGTCCGGGAACTCGGTGATCAAGCCCGACATCCACGCGTGGAAGCCACGCAGCCGGTCGCGCGGTTGCTTGTAGTTGTCCACGCCCGGAACCCGCGCCATCGCCCGGCGCCGACGGGGCTGCCGATGATGGTGAGGTCGATTCCGGCCTGGGCGCGGGCGGCGAGCATGCCGTCCACGTCGGTCAGGGCTGGGGGGCATGGGGAAGCGTTTGGCCGCCTCCGCGGGGACAGGTGTCCGTGGATGTCGATGATCATTTGTCGGTTCCCGGTTTCCGTGTGAGGGCGCGGGTGACCGCGGCGCAGTCCTCGTCACCGAACCCGTGCTCGGTGGCGCGGACATGGGTCTCCGCGGCCGCCGGGGTGAGCGGCAGGCTCAGGCCGGAGGCTTCGGCTGCTCCGTTGCGAGCATGAGGTCCTTGGCCATCAGCCGCAGCGGAAGTCCGGCTCCTCGAAGCGCCCGAGGCGAGCGCGGGACTTGAACGGACATGACCGGTGACGCGAACGCTGCCCGCTATGGTGCGCAGGACCTGCTTCGGTCGAGCCCGGAGGCGGCCGCCAGCTCGGCGGCCTCGGCCATCGCCTGCACCTCTATGCCCATCAGCAGGTTGAGGAGCAGCTTCATCCGCATGCCGGAACGAGTGCGCCCAGATGGACGACCTCCTTGGCCAGCATCTCCAGCAGCGGCCGGCCTGCGGCGAAGAACCCGCTCCTCGCCGCCACGAACAGGCGCAGTTCGCCGTCGCGGGCGTGGTCGCGGTTGCCGAGCATGCCGACGTCCAGGACGGCGGGCGCGTCCCCGGCGAGGCGGACGACCTCGTCGGGCGCGACGGTGCTGGCGCAGATCAGGGCGCGGGGTAGCCGCCCGGGCCAGGATCCCGTCCGGGCCGCGCAGCACCGTCCGCAGGGCCTCGCCGTCGGCGACGGTGCAGATGGCGGCACTCGTGCCCTCGACCGCCTCGCTCGGGCGGGACGCCGCGAAGGCGCCCGCCCTGGCGAACGGCTCGGCACGCTCCGGGGTGCGGTTCCACACCGGACCTGTATGCCTTGACCGAGGAGGCGTGAGGCCAGGCCGCCGCCCATGGTGCGAGACCGAGGACGGCGACGGGGCCGTTCGTGGTGTAGGTCATGACGTCTCCTTCACGGTCTCCATGACGACTCGGAACCTCAGGGACTGCGTCGAGTCGACCCATTCGCGGAGCGGGGCCACCAGGGCGCGTGGTCGTCGCTCTGCTGCCAGGCGAAGAAGTGCTCGGGAGTCTCCCACTCGCTGGTGATCACCCACTGACGGGAGTCGTCGACGGGCTCACCGAGCCGCTCGACGATGTGGCCGGGAGTGCCGGCGACGGACTTCCGGAGCTTGTCGTACATTTCCAGGAACCCCTCTTCGCCGCCCTCGATGACCCGGACCGCGAAAACCACGGACAGCCTGTCGTTCTGTCGGCCGTTCTGCACAGTGCCCATGTCTCCTCCTGATGGTGAGAACCGGCGGGACACGCTTTCTAAGGACTCATGGCCCCTGGGGGCTGCAACTCCGAATGGCGGACACCCCAATGGGCGCAGGGGGTACCGCTCCGTGATTAGTCCATGCGGTGAGTGACCAAAGGGTGCCGGCATGCGGGCGAGGGCGTTCCGGGACCCGTGAACCGGGTTGTGTTCCCCCTTCGGGCACCGGTCACCACACGGCCGGGCGGCCTGCCCGCCGTTCGGCTGTACGAAAGCCGCCCGATGGCCCAACGCCCGGGCGGCCGACCGGGCGCCTTGCGGCCGGGCCGGGCAGGCGGGCCGGTTCCGCCACCGCCCTCCGGCACTCCGGCCCGGAGTCCTTCGCGGGTGCCGTCCGGCCGTGCACTCCGGTCGCGCCGGTCGCCCCGTTCTGCTGGTCACTCCGTTCGCGCCGTTCGGCCCGTCCGTCCGTTCGCGCCGTTCGCGCTCTTGGGCCCGTCCGTCCGTGCGTGCCGTTCGCGTCGTCCGGCCCGCTCGCCATCACGCCGTGCACGTCGTGCACCGGCTCTCAGCGCACGGCACCACGGCCGCCGCGGCCGGCGAGCGGGGCCGTGAAGCGGCGGAGCGGGACGGCCGCGAGGACTCAGGCCGCGATGGCCACCGCGGCGGGGCCGCCGGGGCCGCCCGGTAGCGGGGAGCCCCGGCGCACCACCGGGCCCGCGCGGTAAGAGCGCGCGGCCCGGGCCGCCCCGTCCGCGACGCACCGGTTCCGTGCGGTTCGGCGCCGCGGCCGCACGGGGCGGCGCCGGACACCCGCTGCCCCCCGCGGCCGGTGGGATCGGGAGCGCCGGGTTCAGCCGTGCAGCGCCGCCGCCACCACGGACCGCGCCTCCTCCTGCACCCGGGCCAGATGACCGGAGCCGAGGAACGACTCGGCGTACACCTTGTAGACGTCCTCCGTGCCCGAGGGGCGGGCGGCGAACCAGGCGTTGGCGGTGCTCACCTTGATGCCCCCGATGGGCGCGCCGTTGCCCGGCGCATGGGTGAGCACGGCGGTGACCGGCTCCCCGGCCAGGGTGTCCGCGGACACCTGCCCGGGAGAGAGCCGGCTGAGCACGGCCTTCTCCTCGCGGGTGGCCGGAGCGTCCACCCGGGCGTAGGCCGGTTCGCCGAACCGCTCGGTGAGCGAGGCGTAGTGGCGGCTCGGCGACACCCCCGTCACGGCCAGCATCTCGGACGCCAGCAGGGCCAGCACGATGCCGTCCTTGTCGGTCGTCCACACCGAGCCGTCCCGGCGCAGGAACGAGGCGCCGGCGGACTCCTCACCGCCGAAACCGAGCGATCCGTCGAGCAGCCCGTCCACGAACCACTTGAAGCCGACCGGCACTTCGCGGAGTTCGCGGCCGAGGTCGGCGGCCACCCGGTCGATCATGCCCGAGGACACCAGCGTCTTGCCGACCGCCGCCCCGGCAGGCCACCGGGAGCGGTGGCGGAAGAGGTACGAGATCGCGGCGGACAGGTAGTGGTTGGGGTTCATGAGCCCGCCGTCCGGGGTGACGATGCCGTGCCGGTCGGCGTCCGCGTCGTTGCCCGTGGCGACCTGGAACAGCTCGCGCTGCCCGATCAGTGACGCCATCGCGTGGGGGGAGGAGCAGTCCATCCGGATCCTGCCGTCCCAGTCCAGCGTCATGAACCGCCAGGCCGGGTCGGTGAGCGGGTTGACGACGGTCAGGTCGAGGCGGTGCTGCTCGGCGATCCGGCCCCAGTACGCGACGGACGCACCGCCGAGCGGATCGGCGCCGATGCGCACGCCCGCGGCGCGCACCGCGTCGAGGTCGAGCACCGAGGGCAGGTCGGACACGTAGGAGCCGAGGAAGTCGTACCGTCCGGTCGTCGCGGCGGAGAGCGCCCGCGCCCAGGGGATCCGCCGTACGTCCTTCAGCCCGCCGGTGATGATCTCGTTGGCGCGCTCCTGGATCCAGCCGGTGGCCTCGGAGCCGGCGGGTCCGCCGTTCGGCGGGTTGTACTTGAAGCCCCCGTCCGACGGTGGGTTGTGGGAGGGCGTGACCACCACACCGTCGGCCAGGCCGGTGTCGCGGCCGCGGTTGTGGAGGAGGACGGCGTGCGAGACGGCGGGGGTGGGGGTGTAGCCGTCGGCCTCGTCGATCAGCACGGTGACCCCGTTGGCGGCGAACACCTCGACGGCCGTCACCCTCGCGGGTTCGGACAGCGCATGGGTGTCGGCACCCAGGAACAGCGGCCCGTCGATGCCCTGCCGGCTCCGGTGCTCGCAGATCGCCTGGCTGGTCGCGGCGATGTGGTCCTCGTTGAAGGCCGTGGCCAGGGACGAACCGCGATGTCCCGAGGTGCCGAAGGCGACCCGCTGCGCGGGGTCCGCCGGGTCGGGGTGCAGGGCGTAGTACGCCGTCACCAGCCGGGGCACGTCGATGAGGTCCTCCGGCCGCGCCGGCTGTCCCGCGCGCTCGTTCGGCATCCGTCCACTCCTCCGTATCGGTCGGGTGCGACCAGGGCAGGTGCCATGATCGCCCGCCGGTCGCCGTTCGTCCGGTTGCCCCACCGCACCCACGTGCCGGCGGGCGTCCCAACCGGGCATGCCCAGCGTGCGTGTCTGCACGCTTCCCTGTTCGCGATTCCCGGGAATCCGCCGAGTTCCGTACGAGGGCCGGCCGGTCCGGTGCCGTACGTCGGCGGCCGGCCCGTTCCGTCCCGTACGACGGCCGTCCGCCCGGTGCGCTACGTCGGCCGGCCGGCCGGTCCGGGACGCCGTCGGCGCCGGCGGACCGACCGCGGCGTGATCACCCTGATCGCCTACACTCACCGGATGGCGAAGTACTTCGACGTCCACCCCGAGAACCCGCAGCCCCGCACCATCGGCACCGTGGCCGGCACCATCCGGTCCGACGGCCTGGTGGTGTACCCCACGGACTCCTGTTTCGCCCTGGGCTGCCGTCTCGGCAGCAGGGACGGCATCAACCGGATCCGCTCGATCCGCAACCTCGACGACCGGCACCACTTCACCCTCGTCTGCCGGGACTTCGCCCAGCTCGGCCAGTTCGTGCACGTCGACAAGGACGTCTTCCGCGCGGTCAAGGCGACCACCCCCGGCAGCTACACGTTCATCCTGCCGGCGACCAAGGAGGTTCCGCGCCAGCTGATGCACCCCAGGAAGAGGACGGTGGGCGTGCGGATTCCCGACCATGTCGTCGCTCAGGCACTGGTGGAGGAACTCGGCGAGCCGCTGCTCTCCAGCACCCTTCTCCTGCCGGGTGAGGACGAGCCCATGACCCAGGGCTGGGAGATCAAGGAGCGGCTCGACCACGTGGTGGACGCCGTGCTCGACTCGGGGGACTGCGGCACCGAGCCGACCACCGTCGTCGACTTCTCCGGCGGTGGACCGGAGATCGTGCGCCGGGGCGCCGGCGACACCGCGCGGTTCGAGTAGCCGAGGGCCCGCGAGCCGCCCCGGGCGGTCGCCGGACCGGGGGCCCGCCCGGGCTCACGCTGCCCACCCGGGCGGCACCGTGTTCCGCGGCGGTGTGCGGGAGCCCGCCCGGGCTCACGCTGCCCACCCGGACGGCACCGTGTTCCGCGGCGGTGTGCGGGGTCCCGCCCGGGGTCCCGCGCCGGCGGGTCATACCCTGCCGTGCGCCCGCTGCGAGCGGCGGGACAGCGAGTCGAGGACCACGGCCGCCAGCAGCACACCCCCGGTGATCACCGACTGCATCGGGGTCGGGATGCCGAGCAGCACCATGCCCGAGGCGATCGACTGGATGACGAGCATGCCCAGCAGCACCGACCACGTCGACCCGCGCCCGCCGAACAGGCTGACACCGCCGATCACGGCCGCGGCGATCGCGTTGATCAGCAGAATGCTGGAGCCCGAGGTCTGGCCGACCGCGGCCACCCGGGAGGCCAGGAAGAGGCCGCCGACCGCGGCCAGCGTCCCGGACACCATGAACGCCGAGATCCGCAGCCACACCACGTTGATACCGGCCCGCCGGGCGGCCTCGGTACCGCCGCCGACGGAGACGATCCGGCGCCCGTAGTAGGTGCGCCGCAGGACGAAGTCGAGGCCGAGGACGAAGACCAGGAAGACCAGCAGGGCGAGCGGCAGGCCCTGGAACCGGTTCAGGATCCAGGCGGCGGCGAACGCGACCACCGCCACCGCCGCCGTGCGCCCGGCGATGACGCGGAGCGGCCGGTACGCCACTCCGACCGCGCGGCGCCTGCGGGAGTTCCGGTACGACGCGACGAGGAACCCGGCCACGCTCAGCGCGGCCAGTCCGTAGGCGACCGCGACATCCCTGAAGTAGTAGCTGGTCAGCGCGTTGACAAAGCCCTCCTCGGGGAGGTTGACGGTGCCGCTGACACCGAGGACGTACAGCATGAGCCCGTTCCAGGCCAGCAGTCCCGCCAGGGTGACGACGAACGCCGGGACGCCGAGCCGGGCCGCGCAGAACCCCTGGGTGGCCCCGATCGCCGCACCCACCACCAGGGCGGCGAGGACCGCCAGCCACTCCGGCATGCCCTGGTTCACGTTCAGGACCGCGAACACGGCCGCGGTGAGTCCGCTGACCGAGCCGACGGACAGATCCACGTCGCCGAGCAGCAGGACGAAGACCAGACCGAGTGCGATCATGCCCGTGCCGACGATGTCGATGCTGAGGTTGGACAGATTGCGCGGCGAGAGGAACTGCTGGTCCAGGCTCTGGAAGACGATCCACAGCAGCGCGACGCCGATGGCCCCCGGAAGCGGTGTGAACTCGCCGCCGCGCATCCGGCCGGCGAAGCCGCGGGCATGGCCGCGCAGACCGCCGCCGGTGTCCGCGCGGCGCTGGTCGCCGGGCGCGGGCCCACTGCCCGGCCGGCCTTCGCCGCCCCTCGTGTCGCCTGCGCCTCCCGCCGCTCGGGTCCGCCTCACCGCAGCACCTCCCCCCACCGGTCCCGGCGATGGGCCACCGCGTTGTCGGTGGCACCGGTCATGGAGGAGACGATCTGCTCCTGGGAGGTGGTGGGCACGCTGAAGAAGCCGTTGTTTCGGCCGAGGTGCAGCACCGCGACGTGGTCCGCGACGGCCTTCACGTCCCCCAGGTTGTGGCTCACCAGGAGCACTCCGAGGCCGCGGTCCCGCAGCCGCTCGATCAGGTCGAGGAACTGGGCGGTCTGCCGGACCCCCAGCGCGGCGGTGGGTTCGTCCAGGATCAGCAGTCTGGGTTCGCCGAGCAGCGCGCGGGCGATGGCCACCGTCTGCCGCTGGCCCGCGGAGAGCGTGGCGACCGGCACCCGGAAGTCGGGCAGCCGCGTCGACAGCGAATCCAGCACGTCCAGCTCCCGGGCCCGTCGCTCCATGGCCACCTCGTCGAGGACCACTCTCCCGCCGAGTTCGTGTCCCAGGAAGATGTTGCCGACGACATCGAGCGTCTCGCACAGGGCGAGGTCCTGGTAGACGCTGGCGATGCCCAGGCCCTGGGCGTCGCGGGGGCGGGCGATCCGCACGGGGCGGCCGTCCCACTCGATGACGCCCTCGTCGGCGGGGCCGACGCCGGTGATGACCTTGACCAGCGTGGACTTGCCCGCCCCGTTGTCGCCGACCAGGGCGACGACTTCGCCGGCGCGGAGGTCCAGCTCGACGTCGGACAGCGCCCGGACGGCGCCGAACCGCTTGCTGACGCCCCGCATCGCCAGGAGTGGTGCGCTCGGCACGTGGACCGCCTCCTTCGCCCGTCCCGTCCTTCCGGCCCCGGGTGCGCCGCACGAGGGTGGGTGCGGTCCCCGGCCCCGGCCGGCTACCCGGTGAGTCCCGCCTTGCGGCAGGCGGCCTCCAGCGCCGGGGTGCAGATCTGGCCGACGCCGTAGAGCCCGCTCTTGACCACCGTGTCCTTGACGTTGGCCGCGGTCACGGCCACGAGGGGCCCGAGGACCGCGGGGATGTCGTCGTTGGTGCCGTTGCTCACGCGGTCCCCGGCGATGCCGTCGAGCTTCTCGCCGCGGCCCAGGGCGACCGCCATCCTGGCGGCGGCCTCGGCCTCCGCCTCGAAGGACTTGTGGACGGTCATGTACTGCTCGCCCTTGACGATCCTGCGGACGGCGGACAGGTCGGCGTCCTGCCCGGTCACGGGCGGCAGCTGCTCGACCCCGGCCGCCTTCAGCGCGGTGACGATGCCGCCCGCCAGCCCGTCGTTGGCCGACAGCACGCCGTCGATGCGGTCCGGGCCGAGCTCCGCGATGGCCGCGGACATGTTCCGGAAGGCGTTCTCCGGAATCCACCCTCCGGTGTAGTAGGACTTGGCGATCTCCACCTTGCCCTCGAGTACGGAGAGGGCGCCCCTGCGCAGGTCCCGGGTGTTGGGATCGGTGGGATCGCCGTTCATCATCACGATCTCGCCGCCGCGGGCCTTGGGCCCCATGGCCTTGAGGAGCTCCTGTGCCTGGATCCTGCCGATCTCTTCCGAGTCGTAGCCGGAGTACCCCGAGACGGGCCCGTCGGCCAGGCGGTCGTACGAGACCACCGGCACGTTCGCGTCCCGTGCCCGCGCGACCGACGAACGCAGCGCCTTGTCGTCGACGGGGTCGAGGATCAGGACCCTGGCCCCCTTCGCGATCATGGACTCGATCTGCTGCTGCTGGGTGTCCACGTCGGCGGATGCGTAGGCGTGCAGCAGCTTGCAGTCGGGGCAGAGTTCCCTGACCTTCGCCTGGATGAGGGGTTTGTCGGAGGCCGCCCAGCGGGTGGTGTGGACGTCCGGGAGCAGCAGCCCGATCGTGAAGCCGCCCTCGCCCGAGGAGTCACCGGCGCCCTCGCCCGCCTCTCCGGCCGTTCCGCAGGCGGGGAGGGCGGCGAGCGAGGCGGCGGCGGTCGCGGCGGCCAGGGCGCGGGCCGTACGGCCCCGCGTCCACGGTGTCCTTCCGCCGTGCCCGCGGCGTCCCCGCGTGCGGTGATGGGGAACCGGCATAGTCCCCAATGTATGGGAAAATATGAAAAATGAGCTGTCGGGTGGGAGCGCGGGGCAGCCGGCCGGGGCCGCCCGGATCAGCAGATCCGGGCGGCCCCGGCCGGCGGCTCGCTCCGCAGGCGGCTCAGCTGCTGTAGACGCCGACCTCGTACAGGGAGTAGCCCCACCCGGTGCCGCGCTCCAGGCCCTGGATCCGCACATGGCGGGCCGTCGTCCCGTCGAACCGGGCCGTGTCCAGGCCGCCGTCACCGGCCGTCGTGGACCACACCGGCCGCCAGTTCGTGCCGTCCGACGACACCTCGACGCGGTAGGCCTTGGCGTGGGCGCGTTCCCATTCCAGGGTGACCCGTGCGACCAGGGACGGTGCGCCGAGATCGATCCGGAGCCACTGGCCGTCGCTCCAGGCGCTGGCCCAGCGGGTGTCCGCCTTCCCGTCGACGGCCCTGCCGGGCGCGTAGCTCGTGAAGAGGCTCCACTCCGTCGAACTGGCGGACGCCGCCGCACCCGCGGCGAGGTTCACCCCGGCCCGGTGCCGCTCGGACGCGCCCCAGGTGCCGAGGTAGGACTCCGCGCCCTTGAAGAGGTCGTCCACGACGCCCTGACCGCCGACGATCCGCACGTCCTCCAGCCAGTCGGGGATCAGGCCGTAGTGCGCGGCCCCGTCGGTGTTGATGTCCCAGGTGCGCTCGCCGGTGGTCTGCCGGTCGAGGACGGAACCGCCGTCGGCGCTGCGGAAGGGGTAGCGCACCGGGTCGGGGGTGTCGGCGCCCCGCGGCCCCGGCCAGCCGCCGACGCCGTTCATGTCGCTGCCGTAGCCGTATCCGACGCCGTACTTCTCGCGCAGCGCGTCCGTGCGCTCGGCCTCGGCGCTGAAGTGCTCGGAGCCGTGCATGTACTGGGCGACGAACCCGCCGAGCCGGTACACCCGCTCGGTCCAGTCGAGGTCCATCCAGCTGTGCGAGGAGATCACGCCGGGGTACGACTCGGCCTCCAGGATGTCGAACGCCCGGCCGGCGGCCTTGACGCTCATATGGTCGATCTCGAGCATCATCTTGCGCTTCATCATGCCGCGCAGGGCGTACTCGCCGAGATCGGTGAGCCCCCGGGTGTTGCACTGCGCGTCCGGGGCGTACGACGGCACCTTCACGCCCGGCGGGAGTTCCTTCTCGGCGCCGGGGGCCGCGGCGAGGCCGATGGGGTTGTCGCGCTGCGGTCCGGTGCACTTCTCCGTCTTCCAGAAGGTGCCGGTGGAGATGAACTGGCCGACGTTGATCGCGGTGCCCTGCGTGCCCGAGTCGAACCGGACCCCGCACAGCGCGTTGTCGAACTTGTGGCAGAGGAACATGCTCCGCACGCCGAGCTCGTGGAGTTCGTCGAGACCGCGGTCGATGTCGTCCTTCCCGCACTTCGGGATGTCCAGGACCTGCTTGCAGCCGAACGGCTCGGAGGTCTCCACGCCGAGGACCACGGCCAGTTTGCCCTGCTCGATCACCTGCCGGGCCTGCGCGGAGTCGGTGACGATCCGGAAGAAGCCCTTGCCCGGTCCGCCGTAGACGCCGTCGATGTACTCCTGCATCTCGTACGTCTTCCGCGCCTGCAGGCGGATGGAGGTCATCTCGTCGCAGCTGCGGTCCTTGAAGAAGTACACCGAGCAGATCACGCCGTTGGTGACCAGGTCGTTGACGAGGACGCGCTGCCCGCCGCGCCAGGCCCGCTCGATCCAGGCGTAGTAGTTCTGCTGGTGGGTGAGCGAGTCATGGGCCGGCCAGTCCTTGAACGTCGGCCAGCCGTCGGGGTCGTGGCGCCCGTCGCCGCCCTTGGTGATGAAGTCGAACACCGCGAGGGAACCGTCGGGGTAGTGCTCCGGGCAGTCCTTGAGGGCATCGGCGATGCCCTTCTCGGAGAAGGCCTTTCCGCAGATGAGCCGTCCGCCGAACGCCTCGTTCGACATGATGTGGTTGTGTGCGTCGACGAAGCCGCGCACCTCTCCGTCCGGGCCGGTGCCCTTGAAGGGCTCGCCCGAGACGTCGATCCGGGAGTCGGGTGCGGGCCGGGCGTCCGGGACCCACCATCCGGACTCCGCGGAGGACCCCGGAGCCGTGCCGAGTACCAGGGCCAGCGCGGTGAGGAGCAGTGTCACCACCGCGAGCGGGCCGCGGCGGCGACGCGTGTGCCGTTTCATCGTCATCACCCAAGCCTTCGCTGAGCGGACGGGGCAGGGGCCGAGTCCGTCCGGGGCCGGGACCTTCCACGGAGATCCCCTGTCATGACCTGTACAAGCGTGCGATGAGGATCGCGACTGTCACACAAAGAGTCAATAGTCCGGAGCAGGCGACCTGGAGGCCCCACGGCCCGCCGACGACCTCGGCAAACACGGAGGTTGGGGTCCTGCCCGGGCCTCGCGGCGCTGCCCCGGCACCCGGGCTTCCGGTTTGCGGTTTGGGGTTTGGGGTTCGGGGTTTGCGGTCCCAGGTACTCCGGCGCCCGGCCTCCGTTCCCGTTCCCGGCCTCCCGTTCCCGGCCGTCGGCCCCTGGAGCCGCGGCCCCCTGAGGCGCCGAGCCGCGACCGTTCCCGGCTTCCTGCCGAGCTGTTCCCGGCTCTCCTGTGCCGATCCGCCCCCACCGCGGTGGTGCCGCGTTCACCCGCCCCGGCACCCGATCCGCGGGCGCGCCGTCCGGTCCCGGGAGGAATGCCGGGCGGTTCGGGCGCCCCGCCCCGGAGCGGTCACAGAAACTTCACCGACGCGGGCGTTCCGCGCGCGCTGCCGCGGCAATGCGAGCAGCACGCCACGAGGGGACGCCCATGATTCTCACCGCCGTGCTCACACCTCCCGCGATGCTGCTCCTGCTCATCGCCATGGACCGTCTGGAGGACCGGTTGTTCGCGGTCCCGCAGGGCCCCCGGCACGCCCGGCGGCGACGCCGTCCGCGGCTCCTGCCGCGCCGCCGGGCCGAGCCCCCCGGCCGTACGAGGCGGAGCAGCCCGGCCCCGGGGCGGTCTGACCGGCGCCGCTGACCGGTCGACTCCGCCCTGGGTGCGCCGGACGCACTCGGCGACGGACACCCCGCGATCGGTCCGCGACACCTCGCCGGGTCGCCCCCGACGGCGCCTGGCACCCTCGTGGACGCCGGGCACCGCCTGGCCGTCGCGGGCCCGCGCTCCGCCTGGCCGTCGCGGGCCCGGGCACCGCCTGGCCGTCCCGAGTCCGCGTACCGGCACTGCGTACCGGCATCGCGGCGCGGCACCGTGCCCCGGGGCACCGCGGCCCACACCCCCGGCAGGGGCGATGTGCGCTGGTCCCGCGCTCGCAGCCCAGGCCGGCCCTTCGATAAAGTGCGATCTAAGCCCTGCCGCACCGCGCTGCCGATCCCGCTGCGGACCTGCCCCGCCGGTCGCCGCCTCCGCGCCGGAGACGACGACAGCGCCGAACCCCGCCGCCAGGAGACGCCGTGACTCCCGATGACGCCGTACGCCCTGCCCCGGCCTCAGCCTCAGCCTCTGCCTCAGCCTCAGCCTCAGCCTCAGCCTCTGCCCCGGCCGGGGCCACGGCTCCCGCCGCCGCTCCGCGCGCAGCCGCCGCCCCCGCCACGGCCGCCGTGCAGCGGCTGCGACGCAGACTCGAGCGGCTGATCGGCGTGGCGGCCACCGAGGGCAACGAGTTGATACCACTGCGCAACGGGAACGAGATATTCCCGGCCATGCTGGACGCGATCCGATCGGCGGAGCACTCCGTCGACATGATGACGTTCGTCTACTGGCGCGGGCAGATCGCCCGCGACTTCGCCGGCGAACTCGCCGAGCGGGCGCGTGCCGGGGTGCGTGTGCGGCTGCTGCTCGACGGCTTCGGGGCGAAGGAGATCGAACAGGAACTCCTCGACACCATGGACGGCGCGGGCGTGCGGATCGCCTGGTTCCGCAAGCCCGTGTGGCTGTCGCCGTTCAAGCAGAACCACCGCTGCCACCGCAAGGCCCTGATCGTGGACGAGCAGACGGCGTTCACCGGTGGAGTGGGTATCGCCCAGGAGTGGTGCGGAGACGCCCGCGAACCGGGGGAGTGGCGCGACACCCACGTCCAGGTCCGGGGACCCGCGGTGGACGGTGTCGCGGCGGCGTTCGCCCAGAACTGGGCCGAGTGCCACGACGAGTTGTACGACGAGCACGACCGGTTCGCCGAGCAGCCCCGCTGCGGCGGTTCCGTGGTGCAGGTGGTCCGCGGCTCGGCGAGCATCGGGTGGCAGGACATGCAGACGCTGATCCGGGTCATGCTCACCTCCGCCGAGCAGCGCTTCCGCCTGACGACCGCCTACTTCGCGCCCGACGCGTTCTTCGTCGACCTGCTGTGCCGCACCGCGCGCCGCGGTGTGCGGGTGGAGATCCTGCTCCCCGGCCCGCACACCGACCAGCGCGCCTGCCGGCTCGCGGGGCAGCACCACTACACGACGCTGCTCGAGGCGGGTGTGAGCATCCGGCAGTACCAGCCCACCATGATGCACGCCAAGATCATCACGGTGGACTCGGTGGCGTCCCTGATCGGGTCCACCAACTTCAACCGGCGCTCGATGGACCACGACGAGGAGATCATGCTCGCCGTCCTCGACGAGTCCTTCACCGCGGTCCTCGACGCCGACTTCGACGAGGACGCCCGACGCAGCGCGGACATCGATCCCGCCCGCTGGCGGCGGCGCGCCGCCGTCCAGCGGGTCAAGGAGGCTTCGGTCGCCCCGATCCGGCGGTTCCTCTAGCGCGGGGCCCGCACCGCGGGCCGCACCCCCGGAGGGCGGTCCCGTCGAGGGCCGTCCTCCGGGGGGACGGGAACGGGAACGGGAACGGGGACGGCCGGGCGGGTCACCGCCGCCCGGGATGGCTGCCGGGCCCGTCGTCGTGGGGCGCCAGGGGGGTGGGGGTGAGGTCCGCCGGCTCCTCGCCGCGTTCCAGGAGGGTGGCCGCGGCACCGATGATCAGCGGGTCCGGCTTCCCGACGGCTTCCGGGTCCTTGTCCGTGTAGTCGGCGCGGAGCAGCAGATGGCGGATGGCCTCCAGCCGGCCGCGCCGTTTGTCGTTGTTCTTCACCACGGTCCACGGTGCGTGGGGCGTGTCGGTCTCCCGGAACATCTCGACCTTGGCCCGGGTGTAGTCGTCCCAGCGGTCCAGCGACGCGAGGTCGGTGGGGGAGAGCTTCCAGCGGCGTACGGGGTCGACCCGGCGGATCGCGAAACGGGTGCGCTGCTCGTTGCGGGACACCGAGAACCAGAACTTCACCAGCACGACGCCGTCGTCCGTCAGCAGCTTCTCGAAGACCGGCGTCTGGGCGAGGAAGTGCCGGTACTGCCCGGAGGTGCAGAAGCCCATGACCCGCTCCACGCCGGCCCGGTTGTACCAGGAGCGGTCGAAGAAGACCATCTCACCGGCGGCGGGGAGATGAGGTACATACCGCTGGAAGTACCACTGCCCCGACTCCCGTTCGGTGGGCTTGTCCAGCGCCACCACCCGGGCGCCGCGGGGGTTGAGGCGTTCGGTGAAGCGCTTGATCGTGCCGCCCTTGCCCGCCGCGTCGCGCCCCTCGCACACGACGACCATGCGCACGCCGTTCTCCCGTACCCACTTCTGCAGCTTCAGCAGCTCGATCTGCAGCACCCGCTTCCGGCGCTCGTAGCTCTTGCGGCTCAGCTTGTGGTCGTAGGGGTGGTTCTCGCGCCAGGTGTCGATGGGCGTGCCGTCGCCGTCGAGCAGGATCGGCTGTTCGGGGCGGGCGTCGTCGACCCGCAGGCCCCTGAGCAGCGCGGTGTCCCCTCCGGTGGTCGCCGTCGCCGGAGAGCCGGGTCTCTTCGGTGTGCGCGGGCCGTGCGGACCGCCCGGCCCGCTCCCCCCGGCGGCCCGTGGGGAAGGGGAAGCGGAGGCGTCGTCACTCTGCCGGTACATGGGCGCGTTCTCCTCTCTCGTGCCTCCGGGGCCCGTGCGCGGGCCGGTTCGCGCACGGCTCGCCGGGCACGCCGCCTCGCACGGGGGCGTGCCCGGCCGCCGGCACCGCCCGGCGGCTCAGTGGCCGGAGCCGTAGTAGCCGCCGAGTCGGTCGCGGTAGGCCGGGTCGCCGCGGTGCCCGTCCTCGTCGAACTCCGGCGCGGCCCTGATCTCGTCCCCGGTGCGGGACACGATGATCCGCCTCTCGTCGTGGTCCACGGCCGTGATGGTGCCGGCGGGCAGCAGGACCTCCCTGCCGAAGATCCATGTGCCGGTGTCGACGACGGTGTACTGGGAGCCGACCTCGTCGGAGTGCTTGTCGACCCTGCCGACGCTGCCGTCGGTCGCCTCCACCCGATAACCCGTCAGGTCGTCGTCGCGGTTGTGTCCGCTGGTCGGTACGCAGGCCCACACGCGCTCGCTCACCAGTGCTCCTCACCTCGGCATGTTCCCGTGGGAGTACGGGAATCCCGGTACGGAACGCGCCGTTCCCGTCCCCGGCCGTCCGCTTGCCCCGCTTTGCGGACGGCACACCTTCCGCCCGCCGGGGAGCGTCCCCGGCGCGCGGCCTCCCCCCGTCAGGGCCCGGTGCGCGGCCTCACTGCCAGGGCCCGGCGCCGGGTGGTTCGCCGCGTTCCTCGTCGACCACGACGTGCACCGCCGCCTCCTCGGCTCCGGCGGCACCGGCGTCGATGCCCACATCACTGGCGAAGAGCTGTTTGTCGGTGTCCGGGCGGGTTCCCTCGTCGGGGGCCACCAGCCGCCCGGCCCGCACACTGCCGACCTCGTCGTCGATCGGCTCGCCCGCACCACCGGGCAGGTCGCCGATGCCGTCCCAGTCGTCCGCCGCGACGTCGGGGAGTTCCACTGCCAGCCGCCGGTCGAGCGACTCGCCCTCGCGCTGCTCGGCCGCCGTCGTCCCCACCCGGTCCACGCCGAGCGGCCGCTCCGGCGGAGAGTAGCCCTGGTCGAGTATCTGGTCGTAGTCCGGCTCGTCCAGCGCGTCCTCGAGGTCCAGATGGGCCGCGTCCCCCTGCTCCTCGTTGGAGCCGGTCGGCTGGTAGACGGCGTCCGCCATGCTGTCGCTCATGATCGTCTTCTCGCTCCGCGGAACTCCGATCTGCGGAGGGCCTCGTACTCCGGTCGGAGCGCCTCTCGTGGTTCGCGGCCCGGTGGCCTGCCCGAGCCGAGGGCGATGCGGTCCCGCCGGACAAGGCTCGTCCTGCCGGGCCCACATGGTTCCCGTGGAACCGGGTGCCCCTATGCGCAAGCCTAAGGCCTGCCCCGGCCCCCGTGCCGGGGCCGGAAGGGCTCACCTGCTCCCGACGGCCGTGCCCCGTCCCGGCGCCTTGTGCCGTCCCGCCCGTCCCGACGGCCGTGCCCCGTCCCGGCGCCTTGTGCCGTCCCGCCCGGCCCGCGGTGCCCCCGTGCCGTCCCGCCGGTGCCGTCCGGCGCCTCGTGCCGTGCCGTGCCGCCCGCCGCGCCGGTGCCGTGCCGCCGGTCCCGTGGCTGCGGCGAGTGGAGGCGCGGCCCCGAACGCCCGAGCGGCCCCCCTGAAGGATCGAATGACGGGCGGGTTAGCATATGAGCACCGCCTAGCTCGAAAGATAAATCTGTGACTGTCAATGAGGACTCGTTCACAAACTGGAAGCGTCGCGAGGAGATCGCGGAGTCGATGATCCCGATCATCGGGAAGCTGCACCGTGAGCGGGATGTCACCGTCCTGCTTCACAGCCGCTCCCTGGTGAACAAGTCGGTGGTCAGCATCCTCAAGACCCATAGGTTCGCCCGCCAGATCGCCGGCGAGGAACTCTCGGTCACCGAGACGATGCCGTTCCTGCAGGCCCTCGCCACGCTCGATCTCGGGCCCTCCCAGATCGACATCGGCATGCTCGCCGCCACCCACCGGGCGGACGACCGCGGTCTCCCGGTGGCGGAGTTCACCGCGGAGGCCGTCGCGGGCGCCACCGGCGCCAACAAGATCGAGTGCCGCGAACCGCGTGACGTCGTGCTCTACGGCTTCGGCCGCATCGGCCGGCTCGTCGCCCGGCTGCTCATCGAGAAGGCCGGTTCCGGCAACGGCCTGCGGCTGCGGGCCATCGTCGTCCGCCGGGGCGGTGACCAGGACATCGTCAAGCGTGCGTCGCTGCTGCGCCGGGACTCGATCCACGGCCAGTTCCAGGGCACCATCACCGTCGACGAGGCGAACAGCACGATCGTCGCCAACGGCAACGAGATCAAGGTCATCTACGCCGGCGACCCGTCGGAGGTCGACTACACGGCCTACGGCATCAGGGACGCCATCCTCATCGACAACACGGGCAAGTGGCGCGACCGCGAGGGCCTGTCGACGCATCTGCGCCCCGGTATCGAGAAGGTCGTCCTGACCGCTCCGGGCAAGGGCGACGTCCCCAACATCGTGCACGGCGTCAACCACGACATGATCAAGCCGGACGAGCAGATCATCTCCTGCGCTTCCTGCACCACCAACGCCATCGTCCCGCCGCTGAAGGCCATGGCCGACGAGTACGGCGTGCTGCGCGGCCACGTGGAGACCGTCCACTCGTTCACCAACGACCAGAACCTGCTGGACAACTACCACAAGGCCGACCGCCGCGGCCGCTCCGCGCCGCTCAACATGGTCATCACCGAGACCGGCGCCGCCTCCGCCGTGGCCAAGGCGCTGCCCGACCTCAAGGCGCCGATCACCGGCAGCTCGATCCGCGTCCCCGTCCCGGACGTCTCGATCGCGATCCTCAGCCTGCGGCTCGGCCGCGAGACCACCCGCGAGGAAGTGCTGGAACACCTCCGCAACGTGTCGCTGACCTCGCCGCTCAAGCGCCAGATCGACTTCGTCACCGCCCCCGACGCGGTCTCCAACGACTTCATCGGCTCGCGCCACGCGTCGATCGTCGACGCCGGGGCCACCAAGGTCGACGGCGACAGCGCGATCCTCTACCTCTGGTACGACAACGAGTTCGGCTACTCGTGCCAGGTGATCCGCGTCGTCCAGCACGTCTCCGGGGTCGAGTACCCGACCTACCCGGTGCCGGTGGCCTGATACCGGGCCCGGTCCGGTGACCCGGCTCCGGCGGTCCGATTCCGCCGGCCCGGCCGCGCCGCGCCCCGGCGGGCGCCCCGGCCCACCGGGGCACCCGGCCCCGCCTCCCGGCCCTCGCGGCCGGCGCGGCCCGCTGCCGCGCCGGCCGCGGGGTCCGCCGCCCCGGCGAATTGCCGCTGCGCGCAAGGGCCTTGTCCCGGTGCGCAGGCGGTGGTCAGCACTCTCGGCCGACTGCCCTACGGGGGAGTAGCGTCACCGAACGTACGAGAGGCCGAGTAGGGGAGGCGCCCGATGCGAGACCAGTGCCCGTTCGTGTTAGACCCGGCAGGCCGGGACATCCATGGCGAAGGCGCCCGGATGCGTGAGAGAGGCCCGGTGGCGCGTGTCGAACTCCCCGGTGCCGTGCAGGCGTTGGCGGTCAGCAGTCCCGCTCTCCTCAAACGGCTGCTCACCGACGCACGGGTGTCCAAGGACCCGCGACAGCACTGGCCGGCCTGGATCAACGGGGAGATCCCCCCGGACTGGCCGCTGTTCACCTGGGTCGCCGTGCAGAACATGTTCACCGCCTACGGCGGGGAGCACCGGCGGCTGCGCGGCCTGGTGTCGCGGGCCTTCACCGCGCGACGCACGGCCGCGCTGCGCCCCCGCATCGAGCAGATCACGGAGCAGCTGCTGGACCGGGTCGCCGAGGTGGGGAGCCGGGGCGAGGTGGTGGACCTGCGTGAGGAGTTCTGCTACCCGCTGCCCATCCAGGTGATCAGCGAACTGTTCGGCCTGCCGAGCGACAAGGCGGTCGACCTGCGCGAGGTCGTGGACGGCCTGTTCCACACCTCCGCGGAGCCCGACGAGGTCACCGCCACCTACGCCCGTCTCTACCAGGTGCTGGGGGAACTCGTCGCGGCCAAGCGGGAGTCACCCGGAGACGACCTGACCACCGGCCTCATCGCGGCGCGAGAAGAGGAGGGCGCCGCCCGGCTGAGCGAGCAGGAGCTGCTCGACACCCTGGTACTCATGATCGGCGCCGGTCACGAGACCACCGTCAACCTCATCGACAACGCGGCGCACGCCCTGCTCACCCACCCCGATCAGCTCGCCCTTGTCCGCGAGGGCCGTGCCACCTGGGACGACGCCATCGAGGAGAGCCTGCGGGCGGACGCACCCGTGGCCAATCTGCCGCTGCGGTACGCCGTGGAGGACATCGAACTCGGTGAACTCGGCGGACCGCGGGGCATGGTGATCCACGCGGGGGAGGCCATCCTCGCCGCCTACGCCGCCGCCGGGCGTGATGCCGGGCGCCACGGCGAGGACGCCGACCGCTTCGACGTCACCCGGACCGACAAGGAGCACCTGGCCTTCGGCTACGGTGCGCACCACTGCCTCGGTGCCCCCCTCGGGCGGCTGGAGGCCCGGGTCGCGATCCCCGCGCTCTTCGACCGCTTCCCCGGGCTCGCACTCGCCGGGCCGCCGGAGGAACTGCTGCCCGTGGAGTCGTTCATCTCCCACGGGCACCGGTCCCTGCCGGTCCGCCTGTTCTGATCACTCCCCCCGCCACCAGGCGAGCAGCCGGGCCCAGCCGCTCGCCGGCGCCGCGGCCGCCGGTGCGCCGCGCCGCCCCCCGGGCGGCGCCTGGTCGCGCCGGTCCGCGGACGCCGACGCCTCGTCGCCCGCGGGCCGCCCGTCCGCCGTGCCCAGCCCGTCCGCGGCGGCGCGGGTGACACCGGTGGACGGGAACGGGGCGGACTGGAAGGTGGCGGGCTGGAAGGAGACGGGCAGGGCGGCGAGCGCGCGGTGGAACGGCCCCGGCCGCCACTCGAGGTCCTGCACCGGGACGGCGAGTTCCATGTCGGGCAGGCGGTCCAGGAGCTTCTCCACGGCCACCGCCGCGATCAGCCGGGCCGCGCCCTGCGCCGGACAGGAGTGCGGGCCGGCGCTCCACGCGAGATGGGCGCGGTTGCCCGGGTGCTGCTCCGGTGCCAGGGCGGGGTCGGTGTTCGCCGCGGCGAAGCTGATGACGAGCGGGTGCCCCTCCCTGAGCAGGGTCCCCTCGTACAGGACGTCGTGCACGGGGAAGTGCACGGCGTAGTTGGCCATGGGAGGGTCGGTCCACAGCACCTCGTCGAGGGCGTCCTCCACGGGCAGGCTGCCTCCCGACAGACTGCCCGCGAACCGGTCGTCGGACAGCAGCAGGCGCAGGCTGTTGGCGATCAGGTTCTGTTCGGGCTCCGTACCGGCGCCTATCAGGAGGACCAGGGTGTGGACGAGCTCCTCGTCCGTCAGCCGCGCGGGATGGGCGATGAGCCGGGAGGTGACGTCCCGCCCCGGCTTCTCGCGCTTCAGCGCGATCAGGGCGCCCACGGTCCGGGTGAGGAGTTCGTTCGCCTTCTCGGCGTCGACGAGTTCGAAGATGCCGGCCATGCCCTCGACCAGCCGCTCACCGTACTCGGGCGGGCAGCCGAACATCTGGTTGAGCACCAGCAGGGGCAGGGGCTGGGCGTACCCGGCGAGCAGGTCGGCCTCACCTGCGGCGGCGAACCGGTCGATGAGCGCGTCGGCGCTCTGCTCCACATAGCCGCGCAGCGCGTGCGGCTCCACGCCACCCAGGCTGTCCGTGATCGCCTGGCGCAGACGGCGGTGCTCCGGTCCGTCGGTCAGCAGGGCGTTCGGCCGGTAGGCCATCATCGGGGCGACCGGGCAGTCGGCCGGCACGGTGCCGTCGGCCATGTCACGCCAGCGGCGCGAGTCCTTCGAGAACGTCTCGGAGCTGCGCAGCACATGGAGCGCGGCGTCGTAGCCGGTGACGAGTGTGGCCCGCACCCCGGGCGACAACTCGACCGGCGCCGTCGGCCCGGTCCGCCGCATGCGCCGGTAGGCGGCGGCGGGATCCGCCGCGAACTCCGGCCCGTACAGCGGCTCGGGGCAGCGGCGGCCGGTCTCGGGCACGGGAATGGAATCGGAGGTCACGCGTGCTCCAGTTCGCTGGTGCGGGTCAGGAGGTACTCGACGAGGGAGATCAGTGCCCGGGTGGAGGAGTGCTGGTCGCGGGCGTCACAGCGGACGAGGGGGGTGTCCGGGAGCAGGTCGAGGGCCTCCCGCACCTCTTCCAGCGTGTGCTCCGGGGCGCCGTCGAACTCGTTCAGGGCAACGGCGTAGGGAAGGCCCAGCTCCTCCAGGACGCCCATGACGTCGAACGACTGCCCGAGGCGGCGGGTGTCGGCCAGGACGAGTGCGCCGAGCGCGCCCCGGGTCATGTCCCGCCACAGCTCGGTGAACCGCTGCTGCCCCGGGGTGCCGAAGAGGTACAGCACCGTGTCGTCGCTCAGGGTGAGCCGTCCGAAGTCGAGGGCGACCGTGGTGGTCGTCTTGCCGAGGGCGCCGCCCAGGTCGTCCACCAGGGCGCCCGCCTCGGTCATCACCTCCTCGGTGTGCAGGGGGCGGATCTCGGACAGCGTGCCGACGAAGGTGGTCTTGCCGACCGCGAAATGGCCGACGACCAGGATCTTGACCGCGGTGCGCACACCCGGCCGGAGGTAGACGTCGTCAGAGGCGGGCGCGGAGCCCATCGAGCACCTCCTTGAGGATTCGGGCATCGGACGGCAGGGCCGCCGGGATCGGGGCGAGGGCGACGATGTGCCCGCTGTCCATGAGGTCGGCCACCAGCACCTTGGTGACGCTGACCGGCAGCGACAGATACCCGGCCACCTCCGCCACGGACAGCGCGCCGGGACGGCAGAGTTCCGTGAGGCGTCTCTTCTCGGGCCCCAGGCCGCTCGGTGACGGCCCGTCCGCCGCGATGAGCAGCGTGACCAGGTCGAGGGTGCTGCGGCTCGGGTGGGCGCGGCCCTCCGTGACCACGTAGGGCCGCACCAGCCGTCCCGAGGGCCGTGGTCGGGGGGGACTCATGCCAGGCTGCCGGTTCCCTGCCGTGCCGGACTGGTCAGCTCCCTGCCGAGCCGGTCGACCAGCTTGTGCATGCGGTACGTGACCGCCTCCATGTCCACGTTCTCCGTGGTGGACACCGCGAGGTAGGCGCCCTCTCCGGCGGCGACGAGGAACACGTAGCCGTGGGCGAACTCGATCAGCGTCTGCCGCCACGGGGTGTCGGCGCGGTCGCAGAACTCGGCCGTGCTGCGGCTGATGGACTGGACGCCCGAGAGCCCGGCCGCCAGCCGTTCCGCGTCGTCCCTGCCGATGTGCTCCGAGTGGGCCCGGAGCATGCCGTCAGCGGAGAGCAGGATCGCGTGCAGCGCCCCGGGCACCTTCAGGACCTCATCGAGCATCCAGCCCAACTCGTTGTTCGTGGGCTCGATCATCCTCGGTTGTTCCCTTCGTCATCGTGGGCGGTGTCTTGGGCGCCTTCACCGGTGGCGCCCGGGGCGGTGTCCGGGACGGTGTCCGGGACGGGGTCCTGGGCGGGGTCCTGGGCGGGGTCGTGGGCGGAGTCCTGGGCGGCGCGCCCGCTCAGGGTGCCGCGCGCGAACGCGCCGATCCTCCGCGCGGTCTCCTCGGCCGACCGGGTGTCGGCCTCGACGGGCGCCGGCGCCGAGGGCGCGGCCGCCGGACCCCGCGCGGCACGGCGGCGGCGCTTCGGCAGTCCTCCCGCGGTCGTCGGCGCCGCGGCTCCCGGAGGCCCGGAGGCCGGTGCGGAGGCCGGTGCGGAGGCGGGTGCGGGGGCCGGTCCGGAGGCGGATGCGGGGGAGCTCCCCGCGAGGGCCGCCTCGCCGGCGCCCTCCGGGGTGTCCTGGTGGGTGAGCAGTGCCCCCGGGAGGAACACGACGGCCCGGACGCCCCCGTAGGGCGACTGGGCGTCCACGGAGACGTTGAACCCGTAGCGGTGGGCGAGCACCCCGACCACGGCGAACCCGAACTGGGGCGGGTCGTCGAGCCGGGTGACGTCCACCGCGTGCCGGCCGGACAGCAGCAGCGCGGCCTTCTCCAGCGCCTGCCCGTCCATGCCGACGCCCGCGTCGTCGATCACGATGCAGGCACCGTTGTGCACCGACCGGATGCCCACCTCGACCCGGGTGCTGGGCTGGGAGTGGCGCGCGGCGTTGTCCAGCAGCTCCGCGACGGCCAGGACCACGGGCTCCACCGCCCGGCTCCCGACAGCGATGTCGACCTCGCCGTGGATCCGGATCCGCCGGTAGTCGCGGATCCGGGAGGTGGATCCGCGCACCACGTCGGTCAGCCCGGAAGCCGCCCGCTGCCGCCCCGGCCAGGACCCGCACAGTACGGCGATGGCCTGGGCCCGGCGGCCGAACTGGGCGTTCGCATGGTCGATTTCCAGCAGATCCCGCAGGACGTCAGGGTGGTCGTGGCGGTCCTGCATATCCGAGATCGCCACCTGCTGCTCGCTGGCGAGTGCCTGGATGGAGCGCATCGAGGACTTCAGCGCCGCCTTCGCCGACCGGTCGGCCCGGGCCTGCGAGTTCTCCACGGCCTCCGCGAACCGCTCGAGCACACCGTCCAGGCACTTCGCGAAGTCCGTTTCCGCGAGCCGCGCGTCGAGCAGTCCGACGCCGGGCACGGGCCGGTGCGCCGATTCCTCCAGGGCCGGCAGCCGTACGGTGACCAGGTGGCGCAGTTCCTCCTCGCGGCTGCGCAGGCCCTCGGCGAGCAACTCGCTGCGCCTCCCCTGCCGCGCGCTGATCCCGCGCTGGCGCACCAGGAGCACGGTGACGGCCAGGAGGCCGACGCCCAGGCACCACACCACCGCCTCCGGTATCTGTTCAGTCATGACGTCCTCAAGACGGGTCGAGCCTGCGGGAGCCGCCGACGATAGCCCCGGCCCGCCGTGCCCACTACCTCTCACGCGCACAGGTCTTGCCGTCGGGCGCAGAGGTTCCGGGGAGGGGCCGGCCGATGCGCGGTCGGGGGGAGGAGCCGGCCGATGCGCCCGGCACGCCTGCGCGGTCGCGGCGCAGTCGATCGGCCCGAAGGCGAACCATCTCGGGCCCGGCACGTGTGCGCGCGGTCACGACGGGTAGGCGACCCCGCTGATCTGCACTACGATGCCCGCGCGGACGGCCGCGGCAAAGCGACGGAGCGGCCTTCGCCGGGGAAGGGACGCGTGGCGGCGGAGGGGCGCTCTTGCGTGGGGGTACGTACAGCGTGGTCACACACTCGACGGCGCATGTCGAGCCGCGGGAGCGGGCCGATTTCTGGAGCGAGCAGGTCGACTCGCGGCATACCCGGCTGGACTTCAGATACGCCCGCCGGGACGGCTTCCGCGGTGAACTGACCAGTCAGCGCAGTGACGACTACGAACTCATCGGCTGGTGCAGCGACCGGATCGAGTACGTCCGGACGCCCGGGCTGGTACGCCGGGATCCGGCACCGGACTACCGCTTCCTGTTCCCGCTCCAGGGTGAGCTGACGTTGCGTCAGGATGGTCAGGAGGCGCGGCTGGCCCCGGGGTTCGGAAGGCTGATCACGCTGGACGCCCCGTTCGAGCTGCTCCACGGCTCGATGCTGAGCGGCGTCATCCTGTCGATCCCCGCCCGCGGGATCGACGGACCACTCAACCGGAAGTCCCCCCTTGACGCCCCACTGGACCTGACCACCGGGCTGGGGCGGGTTCTGCACGGCATGCTGCTCAGCCTGCGGGCCGAGCGCACGCGCCTGGACGCCGCGCAGTTCAACGCGGTCACCGACCGTGCGGTCGAGCTGCTGTGCATGCTCGCCGCCGGTGACGACCGCCCGGACGCCCCGGACCACCTGGCACAGGTCGAGGCGGCCATCCGCCGCTACGCGCGCGACCATGCCGCCGAGCCGGACCTCACCGGTGCGTCCATGGCCCACGCGCTCGGCTGGTCGCTCCGCCAGGTCCAGCTCGCCCTCCAACGGGCCGGGACCACACCGCGCGAGCTGATCCGGGAGGAACGGCTGCGTGTGGTCCGCGACCGCCTCCAGCGCCCCGAGTACACGCACATGACGATCAGCGAACTGGCCTGCGCGCTCGGATTCTCCTCGGCGAGCGCCCTGAGCACGGCCTTCCGCCGGCGCTTCGGCACCAGCCCCCGGGAACTGCGCCGAAGGTACCGGCAGGCCTGAGGCGAGCCTCGGGCCGGCACCGGGCGTTGCCCCCTGCCCGGGTCCACGGCGTCGGCCGGCGGGCCGGGGTGACCTCGCGGGCACCCGGGCGAGGAGGTAGAACGGGTTCCATATCTGTGGAAGGGTGGGGGACCGCGACACCTGCCGGAGCGGCCGCCGCGGCGGTCCGCGTCCCGCGTCGGACCGCGGCAACCCGATGAGCGGGAGGGCGGGTTCGGACCACGTGCCCCGCGGGGACGGGGCGGCGAGGGGCCGTTCTCCGCGCAGGAGTCGACTGGCAACCGCGCGGCACCCGGCCGCGGTTACTCGCTTCGGAGGAGACGGACAGCCCCATGCAGATCCTGCGCACACCCGACGAGCGTTTCCGAGATCTCCCCGACTACCCTTTCGAGCCGTCCTACGTGGATGTGGCCGCGGGTGACGGGAGCGGCGGCACGCTGCGGGCGCACTACGTGGACGAGGGCGACGGCAGTTCCGGGGAGACCGTGCTGCTGATGCACGGCGAGCCGTCGTGGTCCTATCTCTACCGCCGTATGATCCCGGTGCTCAGCGGGGCGGGCCACCGCTGCGTCGCCCCCGACCTCATCGGCTTCGGCCGCTCCGACAAGCCGGCGGCCCGCTCGGACTACACCTACCAGCGCCATGTCGACTGGATGCGGGAGGCCCTGTTCGACCGGCTCGACCTGCGCCGGGTCACCCTCGTGTGCCAGGACTGGGGAGGCCTCGTCGGCCTGCGTCTCGTGGCGGAACACCCCGATCGCTTCGCCCGCGTCGTCGTGGCCAACACCTTCCTGCCGACGGGGGACGGGGAGCCCGCGAAGGCGTTCCTGGAGTGGCGGGAGTTCAGCCAGAGCACCCCCGACCTGCGCGTCGCGGACATCGTCGACCTCGGTTGCCGCAGCGATCTGCCCCGGGAGGTGAAGGCGGCATACGACGCGCCGTTCCCCGACGACTCGTTCAAGGCGGGTGCCCGCCAGTTCCCGCTGCTCGTTCCCGTCTCCCCCGACGACCCGGCGGCCGGCCCGAACCGCGATGCCTGGCGGGTGCTGGAGCGTTTCGACAAGCCGTTCCTCTGCGCGTTCAGCGACGAGGACCCGATCACCCGGGGCCTCGACCGGGTCTTCCTCGAACGCGTCCCCGGCACACACGGGCAGGAACACGTCACCGTCACCGGCGGCGGGCACTTCCTCCAGGAGGACCGGGGCCCTGAACTGGCGGCGGCGGTGAACCGCTTCATCGGCTCCGGGACCGGCCCTGAAGGGGGCTGAGGACGGCGGCTGAGGCGGCGCGCCGGACCGCCGCGCCGCCGGCGCCCCGGGCCGCCCGACGGGGTGCGCCACAGGCCGCGAACACGGCCGGGTGCCGCCCGCGCCGCGTCCCCCGCCGCCTCCGGGGTCCCGGACCGGAACAGGGGGACCACGCCGAGGACGGCGGGGGCGGCACCCGCCGCCGCTGCGGCCGGCGAGCGCGGTGCCTTGTCGCCCCGCCCCGGATACGGGAGGGGTCAGCCGGCGAGGGCTCCGGTCATGACGCCGAGCACCGGGCCCCCGGCGATCCCCAGCACCACCGAGGCCGCGGCGGTCACGCAGGCCAGCACGGCCGGCGGCCGCAGCGCCCGGTGGGACGGGGAATCCCCGCCGCCCGACACGGCGGGCCGGATCCAGCGCAGGTAGTAGAAGAGGGAGGCCACCGTGTTGGCGGCGGCGACCACGGCCAGCCAGGCGAGTCCGCCGTCGACGGCCGCCGTGAACACCTCGAGCTTTCCGAGGAACACGGCCGTGGGCGGAGTGCCGAGGAGACCGAGCAGGCAGACGATCAGACTGAGCGTCAGCGCGGGGTGCCGCCGCAGCAGGCCGCGGTAGTCCTCCAGGGTCCGCGCGTGGGGGAGCGAGCACACCACGGCGAAGGCACCCAGGTTGGTCAGGGCGTAGGCGGCCAGGTAGTAGAGCAGCGCGGGCTGGGCCCGCGCACTGGCGGCCGCTGCGGCGACCGGCATGAGCAGATAGCCGACCTGGCTGATGGTGGAGTACGCCAGCAGCCGTTTGACGTCGGTCTGGAAGAAGGCGCCGAAGTTCCCCAGCGTCATGGACAGGGCGGCGAGTACGGCCACGACCTCCGGCCAGGGCACCTCGGAGCCGGCGAGCGGCGCGACGAGCAGCCGGTAGAGGGCGGCCAGTGCTCCGATCTTGGGCAGGGTGGTGAGCAGCGCGGCGGCGGGTGGCGAGCTGCCCTGGACGGCGTCGGGCACCCAGAAGTGGCTGGGCACCGCTCCGGCCTTGAAGAGGAGCCCGGCGAGCACGCCGGCCAGTCCGGTGCCGACGAGGGCGGCCGGCGCCTCGGGCAGGGTGCCCCCGAGCTGGGCGTAGGCCGTCCCCCGGCCCGCCGCGAACACCACGGTGATGCCGGTGAGGAACAGGACGCCGAGCAGCGCTCCGATCACGAAGTACTTCAGCGCCGCCTCGGTGCCGGGCCCGTCCTTGAGGAAGCCGGCCAGCGCGTAGGAGGGGACGCTCGCCAGCAGATAGGCGGCGGCGACGAGGAGGAGGTCCTGGGAGCCGGCGAGCATCAGCGCCCCCAGGCCCGAGAGCTGCACGAGGACGTGGAACTCGCTCTCGCGGGCCTGCCCCCGCAAGGGGGCGGTGCTCAGGGCCAGCACCACGAGCGTTCCGCCGAGGACGACGATCCGCACGGTCGAGGTGACCGGATCGACGGCGAAGGCCCCGTCGAAGGCCGTGACGGGAGCGCCCGCGGCGGCCACCCCGGCCGCCGCGATGCCGGCCGTGCAGGCGGCGGCGCCCAGGGCGGCGACCAGCCACTGGCGGTGGCGCGGGAGCCAGGCTCCGAGAAGCAGCCCGAGCACGGCGGAGCCGCCGAGGAACACCTCGGGCAGGAGGAACAGCGGGTTCTCGTTCATCTCGGTCATCGGGCGAGCAGCTCCAGCACACCGCGCGAGGCCGGCTCGATGACGTCCAGCACGAAGCGCGGCACGAGGCCGAGGACGACGGCGAGGGCGAGCAGCGGCACGATGGCCGCGCCCTCGTGGGCACGGACGTCGGCGAAGGCCCCGGAGGCACCCGCGGTGTCCGGGAGCCGCAGTGGTCCGAGGAACATCCGCTGCAGCGCCCGCACCAGCAGGGCGGCGGTGAGCAGGATGCCGGCGACGGCCAGCGCGGTCGCCACCGGGCGCGGCCCCAGACTGCCCGCCAGGATCTGGAACTCGGCGATGAAGCCGGAGAAGCCGGGGAGCCCGAGTGAGCCGAAGACGGCCACTCCGGTGAGTGCCGCGAACAGCGGTGCCCGGGCCGCGATGCCGGAGTAGGCGGCCATCTCGTAGGTGCGGCCGCGCTCGTAGAGCACACCGGCGAGCAGGAACAGCGCCCCGGTCAGCAGCCCGTGGCTGACCATCTGGAAGGTCGCCCCGGTCACCGCGAGACGGCGGGCGTCCGCCGCGTCCGTTCCGGCTGCCGCGGCGGCGCCGACGGCGAGGATGATGTAACCCATGTGGTTGACGCTGGTGTAGGCGATCATCCGCTTGAACTCGGTCTGCGCCAGCGCGACCAGCGCCCCGTAGAGCACGGAGACCACGCCGACGAGGACGAAGACGAGGGCGTACTCGCGCCAGGCCTGGGGCAGCATCGGCATGGCGATCCGCAGGAACCCGTAGGTGCCCATCTTCAGCAGCACACCGGCGAGGATCGCCGACCCCGCGGCGGGCGCTTCGGTGTGCGCGGGCGGGAGCCAGGTGTGGAAGGGCACGGTGGGCGTCTTCACGGCCAGTCCCACGCCCAGTGCCAGCAGCACCAGGGCACCGTACGCGGAACGTCCGGCGAGCGGGTTCTCGCGGGTGAGCGCCACCATGTCGAAGGTGTGCGGGTCGGCGGCGAGGTACAGCCCGATGAAACCGAGCAGCAGGGCGAGCGACCCGACGAAGGTGTAGAGGAAGAACCTCAGCGCCGCCCGTGCGGCGCCCCGGTGGCCCCAGCCGGCGATGATGAAGTACATCGCCACGATCGACAGGTCGAAGAAGACGAAGAAGAGGATCAGGTCCAGGGCCGCGAAGAGACCCAGGCACGTCGTCTCCAGGAGGAGGAACAGCGCCGCGAAGTCACGCACGCGGCGCGTCTCGCGCGACGCGTAGCAGGCGCAGGCGAGGAACAGCACCCCGGTCATCGCCAGCAGCGGTAGCGACAGCCCGTCGACACCGACGTGGTAGCCGACGCCCGCGCTGGGGATCCACCGCGCGTACGTCTCGTACTGGATGCCCTCCCCGGGGCGGTAGCCCGCCCACACGACCAGCGTCAGCGCGAGAACGATCGCGGAGACCGCCGCCCACACGCCGAGGTGCACGGCGCGGGGTGTGCGGCGCGGCAGGCACAGCAGCAGGGCGGCGGCGGCCGCCGGCAGCAGGATGATGGCCGTGAGCACGTCGGTCACCTCACGAGGACGAGTACGACGGCGAGAACGGTGAAGGCGGCGACGGCCTGGGCGAGGTACTGGTGCAGCTGCCCGGTCTGCGGGCGGCGCGCGAGCCGCCCGAGGGCCCGGCCCGCCGCGGCCGTACCCCGCGCCGGCCCGTCCACCGCCGGCTCCGCGCGCCGGCCGGCCAGTTCGGCGAGCCGGAGTGTGCCGCGAGCCAGCCCGTCGACGCCGCGGTCGAGGCCCCGGTCGTCGAAGCCCGCGAGTGCCTCGGCCAGGCGCTGGACGGGGCGTACCAGGACGGCCCGGGACGCGGCCTCCAGCCCGAGCCAGCCGGCGGCCCACCGGGCGACCGGCCGCGGCACCGGGCCGGGCCGCTCGCCCCGTGCCCAGACCACGGCGGCGACGGACAGCGCCAGCAGGCCGCTGACGGCGAACTCCCACGGAAGGGGCTGCGGTTCGCCGATCGCGCCGAGTGTCCGCGCGACGGCCGCCCGCACCGGAGGCAGTGCCAGGGCGGTCAGCGCCACCGCGGCGACGGACAGCACGGCGAACGGCACGCCCTCGGCCGCCGACACGCGCTTCGGGGCGGGCGTGCCGGGGGCGGGGCCCGGCGGGGCAGCGGGCCGCCAGACGTACCAGAGCGCCCTGGTGCTGTACACCGCGGACACCACCGCGGCCGCGAGACCGGCCGCGTACAGCGCGGGGGACTGGGCGAGGGCTCCGGCCAGCAGCACGTCCTTGGCCGCCCACAGCGACAGCGGCGGAACACCGGCCAGGCTCAGCGCGGCGACGCTGAACGCCACCCCGGCCACCGGCGCGGCGCGGGCGGCTCCGCGCAGCCGCGGCAGCTCCCTGGTGCCGAGCCGGGTGAGCCAGAAGCCGGCGACGAGGAAGGCCAGGCTCTTCGCCGCCGCGTGGGCGACGAGTTGCAGGGTGCCGCCGACGGCCGAACCGGCACCGGCCGCGAGCACCATGAACCCGATCTGGGCGCAGCTGGAGGCGGCGAGCAGCTGCTTGAGGTCGCGCTGCGCCACGGCGACGAGTCCGAGCGCGAACGCGGTGGCGGCACCGATCCAGGAGGTGGCGTCGCTGCCCCAGCCCGACGCGGCCAGCAGCGGGCCGGTTCGGATCAGGAGGTACGCCCCGGCGACGACCATCGCCGCCGAGTGCAGAAGAGCCGACACCGGGCTGGGGCCCTGCATCGCCCTCGACAGCCAGAAACTGAACGGCAGCTGGGCCGACTTCCCCAGCGCGGCCGCGATCACCCCCGCCGCCACCAGGTGCAGCCAGGGCCGCGCGACCTGGTCCAGGTCCGCCAGGGCCAGGCTGCCGCCCCCGGCCAGCGCGGCGCCGGCGGCCAGGTAGAGCCCGAGGTCCGCGGTCCGGGTGGTGAGGAACGCGACTCCGGCCGCCTCGCCCCGCACCGGGTCGCGCCACCAGTAGCCGATCAGCGCCCACGAGGTGGCTCCCATGACCTCCCAGCCCATCAGCAGGGCGGGCAGGGTCGTCGCGGTGACGGTGACCAGCATCGCCCCGACGAAAAGCAGCATCAGGCCGAAGAACCTCGCTCGCGCCTGCTCCGGTCCGATGTCCGCGGCGCCGAAGAGGACGACGAGAGCGGCGACGGCGGTGACGGTCACCACCATCAGGCCCGACAGGCCGTCCACCGCGAGACCGAACGCCGCTCCCCGCAGCAGCGGGGCGCCGGCCCGCGGCTGGGCGAAGGCCGCCGCCACGGCGAGGACGACCGCGGCGGCGGCGACGGCGACCGCGGCGGCGGGGGCCACGCGGTCGGCCCGCCGTCCCGCGAGGCACAGCAGCACGCCGCTCGCCGGCGGCAGGGCGACCAGTGCCCACAGCAGTGCGCTCATGCCCTCAGGTCTCCCGCCTCGTCGGTCATATCGACCTCCCGGGCCCGGAACAGGGCGGTGACCACCGCGAATCCGATCGCCATCTCCACCGCCATCACGGTGACGGCGACGACGACCAGCACCTGCCCGTCGGCGGAGGCGGGGGCGATATGGTGCCAGACGGCCGCGGCGGCCAGGATGACGCCGCCGAGCATCAGCTCCAGCCCCATCATCAGCATCACCACGGACTGCTGGCTCAGCGCACCGAACAGCCCCACGCCGAACAGCGCCGCGGCGACCAGCAGGAACGGTTGCAGGTTCACCGGCCGACCCCTCCCGGCACCGGGTCGTCGGCGCGGCGTGCCCGCAGGTCGTCCCCCAGCCGGTCGTAGCGGCCCCGGTGGGTGGCCAGCAGCACCGTGGCCACGATGGTGGAGAACAGGGCGAAACCCAGGGTCATCATCGTCAGCATCTGCGGGCCCATCAGGGACTCACCCAGCGCCTTGGTCGGGTCCTCGTCCGCCGTCCCCGCCCGCCGCGGCCACGGCGCGAGGACGATGCCCAGGGCCATCAGCAGAAATACCACCGCGCAGACGACCGCCGCGCCCTTCCGGTTGTGCAGTATGGACATCGGCATGAGCCCTGCCGGGTTCATCATGTACATCACCATGAATACGCCCATGACGGCCATCTCGACGGTCATCATCAGCACGATGACCACGCCGAGGTAGTCGAGCCCGAGCAGGACGAGCAGCCCGCCGACGCAGAGCAGCGACAGCAGCAGCGCATACGTCGCCCGCGCCATGGAGTCGAAGCGGAACACCATGACCCCGCTGCCCACCGCGACGGCCGAGAGGACCGAGAAGACCGTGTTGTCCAGCATGCCGCTCCCTAGCGGTTCAGTACCACGACGGCGACGAACAGCGCCTGCACCAGCGTCAGCGGCACCAGCACCATCCAGGCGAACTCCATGTAGCGCTCCGCCCGCAGCACCGGCAGCATCCGCCGCGCCAGGATCAGCACCGCGAGGACGGCGGCGGTCTTCAGCAGCGTCCATCCCCAGCCCGGCAGCAGGGGTCCCCGCCCGCCGCCGAGGAACAGGGGCACGCTGAACGCCGCGGTGGCCGTGAGCAGCAGCCACCGGCCGCCGAGCAGGAGGAGACGGTCCACCCCGCTGTACTCCGCGACGGCGCCGCCCGCCACGTCCCCGCCCAGCGGATAACCGAAGGGGCCCCAGAAGGACATGGCCACCGCGCTCAGCAGATAGACGGCGAACGCGGCCGGCATCCACACCGCGAACCACAGCCCCTGCTGGGCCCCGACCACCTCCGACACCCGAAGGGACTCCGCGCCCAGGCCCGCGGTGGTCAGCGCGAACATGTGCGGCAACTCGTAGGCGAGCCCCTGCGCGAGGAAGCGGTAGCCGCCGATCAGCGACAGCACCGAGTTCGGCCCCCAGCCCGCGAGCCAGACCGCCGCCCAGGCCAGTACCTCCATCGCGTTGAACCACACGATCCCGACCGCGGGATCGGCCACCTGCACGAAGCCCCACGGGACGACCGCCGCGGCGAGGACCGCGGCCACCGGCACCAGGCCGAGACCGACGCGCCCGAGCGCGGTGTCGGCCGAAGGCGTGGTCCGCCGCTGCTGCGCGAGCAGCCGCAGCCCCTCCCGCAGCGGCGCCGACGCCGCAGCGAGCACACCGGCGCCGGGCCGCCCGGAGCCCCCGCCCACCACCGCGTCGAAGGCGGCGGCGGCGACCGCCCCGAGGCACAGGGCAACCGGCAGGACCGGGACCGCCCACAGCGGCGCCGCCTCAGCCATGCCCGGCCCCGGCGAACTCGTCGGGATCCGGATCGAAACTCGCCAGGATCAGCCGTGCGCAGGCGAACTCCGCGCCTGGCAGCAGGGGCAGCAGGGCGGCAAGCAGCAGCCGGGAAGGAGGCCGGGGCCCGTCAAGCCGCCCTCGGGGACCGTCGACGCCGGTGAGGGCGCGGGGATCGTCCATGCCGTGCACGGAGCGCTCGATCTCCCCCAGCCAGACGCGCAGACGGGCATGGACGTCACCGTCGGCGGCGAGCGCCGGGCCCGTGACCCCGAGTTCCCGGGCCCGCCCGGCGGGAAGTTCCCCGAGCCCGCGCGTCAGCCACCGCAGCGTCCGCGAACGGGCGACCCCGCGGGTCAGCCGCAGGACTTCAGGAGCGAGTTCGCCTGCCGCGGCGCCCTGCAGCAGCCGGTCGCGCAGACGGCGCGCCCGGGCGGCGGGCCGAGGCCATCCCGAAACGGCCAGGAACCGGCCCACGCTGTCCAGATGGGACGCACAGCGCCGGCGTTCCGCCGCCCCCCTGGTCACCGCCTCGCCCCCTGCCGCACGCAGCCACGGTTCGCCCCAGAACGGATACCGCCCGGCCGGAGCGGCCTCCCACGGATGCGCCTCGGCCGACTGGAGCACGTCTCCCTGGAGCGCGACATCCAGGACCAGGCCGGCCGGCCAGTCCGCGAGCGCCGGTCCCAGCGGAAGATGCAGCCGGTCCAGCCGCAGGCCGTCACGGTCGTCGGCCCGCCCGGCCATCGGCAGCCCGGCGACACCACCGCGATGCCCGCCGTGGCCCTGCCCCTGCCCCTGTCCCTGTCCCCGTCCCTGCCCCAGTCCCAGTCCCAGTGCCCGTCCCTGCTTCCGTCCCTGTCCTTGCCCCCGTCCTTGCCCCCGCGCCTGCCCGCGGCCGTCGCGGCCTTCCTGGCCGCCGCGGCCGCTCCGGCCGTCCTCGTCGCCGGGGGTCTCACGGGCCCCACTGCCCGGCGCCCCCGGGTGGTGGTCCGGGCCGTCGCCGCCGCCCTGGCCCGGCGCCCCGCGGGGGGCGCCGGCGGAGACCGCCCGGGGCGCGTCGCCTTCACGCCCCGAGGACAGCAACCTGCCCAGCAGATCAAGCGCGTGAGGCGCGTCGCCGGCATGGGCGACGGCGACATACGCTCTCGGCCGGGGCATGCCGTTCCACAGATCGCCGAGCCATTGCGCGCCGCCCGCCCGGCCGGCCACGACAAGCCCCGCGGCGGCGGCCGGGCCGGGGGCCGACGGCCAGCCCCGCCCGGTGAGTTCCGCCTCCACCGCAAGCCGCTCCCGGGTGGCGCCGGGCATGGTCACCAGCAGCACGGGAGGCCGCCGGGCGGCCAGTCGGGGCAGCGCGCCGATCAGGTCCACCGGAGTGCGCCCTCGCGCCAGGCGTACGTCACCGCCGCGAAGAGGATGCCCAGGAACAGGAACATCTCGATGACCGCGGGCGGGCCCATCTCCCGAACCACCCTGACCCACGGATACATGAACAGCATCTCCATGTCGAAGGCCAGAAAGATCATGGTGACCGGGTACCACCTGACATGGAAGCGGGAGAAGGCGTGTTCACGCGGCATCAGGCCGCCGGCGAACGGCACCGGAGCGCAGGCGGCGGCTCCTCCGGACAGCAGCGCGCTCAGCCCGTAGAGGCCGGCGACCGCCGCCACGGTCAGCCCGAGCAGGACGAGTACAGGCAACCAGACGCTCACCCGCGCCATACTGCCGAGCCGTCGGCCGTACGCCTGGAAGGCGCACAGGCGGTGCTGCTCCGCCCACCGGAACGGCTCCCTCACGGCAACACCGCGGAGCGATAAGCACATCACCGCCTGTGTGCGGCCGGCCGGGCATGCCGGGCATCCGGTTCCCGGCCGGTACGGGCGTGTTGAGCCGTGCCGCCGCGCCGCCGTGCCGCCGCGCCGCCCGTGTCGCTGTGCCGTTGTGCTGCTCTGCCGCCGTGCCCCGGCGGCCCGGCGGCCCGGCGGGAGTCGTCGGCGGGAGCACCGGCGCGGGCCGCTCCCAGCCGGTGTGACTCCCCCCGGCCGGGGGGCCGTACGCGACGAGCGGGTCCCGCGGTCAAGCAGGCGCAAGCGCCCCCGGCGCCGCGGGGGAGCAGGCGGTCACCCGGGTCGTCACGAGGCCCGGCCCGAACGGGGCCCCGCCCGGTCGTCCCCCATGAGGGGCTTCCCGCCGACGCGGCGTCCGCGCGGGACTCGTTCCGGCGCTCGACTCGTCGGAGCGAGCGGCCCGATGGGCGGCGATTCGTCCGCTTTCCTCCCCCCCCTGTAAGTCGAGCCCCTGTCCCTGTTCAATTGAAAATGACTGTCATAATCGTATAGAAGTACCAGGTGCTCATCTCACGACAGTTGCTGGAGCGCCCCACGGCCGGAGTCCGGCCCTTGGCGCTCACCGCACTCCGGCATCCCACGGTCTCCAGGCTCCTGGCGGATCACCGTGTCCTGCTGGCCGACCTCCTGGACGGCCTGGGGTCACCACTGCACATCGTGCTGCCCGAGATCTTCGAGGAGAACGTCGCCGCACTCCGGCGGGCGTTCGCCGAGGCGGGCGCCACCGCCGACCTCCTGTTCGCCAAGAAGGCCAACAAGGCCGACTGCTATGCCACGTCGGCCGCCGCCCTGGGAGTGGGGATCGACGTCGCCAGCACCCCCGAACTCGTCAAGGCGCTGGCCGGCGGAGTGCCGGGACACCGGATCGGGGTGTCCGGCCCGGAGAAGGACGACACTCTGCATGCTCTCGCCGTTCAGCATGGCTGCCTGGTCGCCGTCGACTCGGTCAGTGAACTCCGCCGGCTCGCCGCGACCGCGCGGGGCGCACGGCGCCGGGCCGCGGTGCTGCTGAGGACCCGCACGGCGGGTCAACCGCGAAGCCGCTTCGGGCTGTCCGCCGCCGAACGCGCCACCGCCGTCGGCCTCTGCGGGGAACTCCGCGACCACATCGGCCTGCTGGGGTTCTCCTTCCATCTGAACGGCTACTCCACGGCGGAACGCGCCACGGCGGCGGACGAGATGATCGAGCACTGCCTCGACGCGAGACGGCGGGGCTCGCTCTCCGCGGAAGTGGTCGACATCGGCGGCGGGTTGCCGGTCCGCTATGTCGAGCCGCGGCTCTGGGACGCGTTCCTCGAGCAGAACGGGCCGGCCCACTACCACGCGGGCAAGGACTTCAAGGACTTCTATCCGTACGGGGGGCAGCCCGCCGCCCAGGCGGTACGCGAGATCATGGCGCACCCCGTCGACGGCGGCGAGAGCCTGTCGGCGAAGGCCGGGCGCCACGGTATCCGCTTCCTCGCCGAGCCCGGCCGGGCGCTGCTGGACCAGGCCGGATTCACCCTGTACCGGGTACAGCAGGTCGACGACCGGCGGGACGCCGACGGGTACGCGATCGTCACCGTCGCGGGCAGCAGCTTCAGCCTCTCCGAGCAGTGGTTCAACAGCGACTACCTCCCCGACCCGCTGCTGCTGTCCGCGCAGCCCGCCGCCGACGAGCCGTTCCCGGCCTGCGTGGCGGGCTCGACCTGCCTGGAGAGCGATCTGGTGACCTGGCGGAAGATCGGCTTCCCGCGGCCGGTACGGCGCGGCGACCACCTGGTCTACCTCAACACGGCCGGCTACCAGATGGACTCCAACGAGTCGCCGTTCCACGACGCCGCACTCCCGTTGAAGGCCGTTCTCCGGCTCGGCGACGGCGGGGCCCCGCCGCGCTGGCGACTGGACGGAGCCCGATGAGACCCCGAACCGACGCAATCCGACCACCAGAGGAGAACCCTCGTATGTCACCGAGCTACGCCCCGCCCGGGCAGTTGTGGCTGCTGCCGCAGTCGCAGCAGGAAGGGCTGGACCTCGACCACCGGCAGGTGATCGCGGTCGTCGAGCGGGCCTACCGCGCGCTGCGCGAAGGCGGTTCGAACAACCCCGTCAAGACGATCATCGACGATCCCGGCCACCACTCCCTCAGCTATTCGATGGTGGCCCGGGACGGCGGCAGCGGCACCGTGTGCTTCAAGGCCGTCTACGAGTTCGACCCGCGCCGCACCCGTGACGGCTACCGGTTCCACTCGTTCGTCTTCCTCGTCGACGACACCACCGGGGAGCCGATCGCCCTGATGGACGTGGTGAAGCTCGGCCCGCTGCGGTCCTCGGCCACCACCGCGCTGTTCGCCCGCGAGGCCTGCCCCGACGCGCGGAGCGCCCTGGTCGTCGGCACCGGAGTCCAGGGGCAGGCGGCCCTGCCGATGCTGCTGGCGGCGCTGCCCGAGCTGGAGCGGTTGCAGGTGTTCGGCACCTACCCGGACGGTCTGCGCGCCGTCCGGGACAGCGTCGACGGCCGCGAGGTCGAGATCGTCGGGGACCTCCGGACCGCCGCCGGTGCGGCCGACATCGTGATCGGCGCCGCGGGCCTCTCCGCCACGGAGGAGGTCCGGCGCGACTGGATGAAGCCGGGCTCGGTCGCGGTACTGCTCGGCTACGGCGTACACGCCGACGTGTGCCACGGCGCGGACTACCGGATCGCCACGGACACCGCCCAGATGCACGCCACCTGCGACGACCTGCGGGGTGCGGACGGCACTCCGCCGTCGGTCGACGCCCAGTTGCCGGACGTCCTGCTCGGCCGGGCCCCCGCCCGGCGCCATCCGGACGATGTGGTCTTCGCCTACAACAGCGGTATGGCGGTCACCGACGCCGCGCTTGGCCGGTACATAGCCGACCTCGCACGGGCGGCCGGGCGCGGGGAAAAGGTCAACTTCTGGTGAGCGGCACCCGAACGAACGGCACGAGCGGTACGGCGGAGTCGACCGGCACGAACGGCACGGCCGGTGCGGCGGAGTCGGCCGGCACCGCAGAGGCGGCCAGTGCGGCCAGTGCGGCCAGTGCGAACGGTACGGCCGGTACGACCAGTACGACCGGTACGAGCGGTACGGCAGCGTCGTCCGGCACGGCCGGTGCGGCGGAGTCGGCCGGCACGAACGGCACGGCCGGTGCGGCGGAGTCGGCCGGCACCGCGGAGGCGGCCAGTGCGAACGGCACGACCGGGACGGCAGGCAACGGCGTCGGCTGGTGGGTCCGGAACTCACGGGCGCTGCTCAGGCTCGCGCTCCCGCTGATCCTGACCAACTTCGCCTATGTAGCGCTGACCACCGTGGACATCGTGATGCTGGGCAGGCTCGGCGCGGTCGAGATCGCCGCCGCCGGCCTGGCCATCGCGCTGTTCAACCAGTTGCGCACCACCGGCACCGGGCTGGTCACCGGAGTCGGCAACCTGGTGGCCGAGGCACGGGTGCGGGACGACCGGGAGCGGATCGGCGCGCTGCTGTTCGCGGGGTTCTTCTGGGCGACCGTGTGCGGTGTGGTGTTCTGCGCGGTGCTCCTGCTGATCGGCCCGCTGCTCGTCCTCCTGGGGCAGGACCCGGAGGTGGTCGGCAAGGCCGGCGAGTTCCTGACGGTCCTGGCGCCGGGCATGCTGCCCTGCCTGTGGTTCCAGAACCTGCGGCACTTCACCACCGGCCTCAAGCGGCCCGGTCCGCTGCTGGCCATCACACTGGCCTCGGTCGTCGTGACCATCGGTCTGAACTACGCGCTGATCTACGGCAAGTTCGGCCTGCCCGCGTTCGGCTTCGTCGGTGTGGCGATCGCCACCGTCACGGTGTTCCTGCTGTCCTTCCTGGCGTTCGTCGCGGTGGTCCTGCGCGACGGAGTCCTCCGCCCGTACCTCGTCTCGCCCGGCGCGCGGCGCTGGTCCGGGGACGCGGTCCGGTCGGTCTGGCGCCTGGGCCTGCCGATCTCGGGCACATACGCCTCGGAGGCGGGGTTCTTCAGTGTGCTCACGCTGGTCATCGGAACCCTCGGTGTCGACGCCCTGGCCGCACAGACCGTGCTGAACCAGATCGTCTACATCGTCTTCATGATCTCCGCCGGACTGTCGCACGCGGCGTCGATCCACATCAGCGAGGCCGCCGGTGCCGACGACTATGTGACAGCACGCAGAACGGGGCTCCTCGGTACGGGCTGGGGCGTCATCGCCATGCTGGTCGTCGCCGTCGCCTACCTGGCGTTCCCGGAGCCGATCGTGTCCCTCTTCATCTCGGCCGAGCACGCAGGCAACGCGGACATCCTCGCGCTGACCGCGACCGGACTGCTGATCGCCGCACTGATGCAGGTCTTCGACGCGGCGCAGAACATCGGCAACGGCATCCTGCGCGGCATCGGGGACACCGCCGGGCCGTTCCGGATCTCCCTCGTCGGCTACTGGCTGATCGGGCTGCCCGCGGGCTGTCTGCTCGGGGTGGGTGCCGGCTGGGGCGTCGAGGGCGTCTGGATCGGCCAGACCATCGGCCTCGCCGCCACCGCCGCCATCCTGCTGGTCGCGTTCCTGCGCCGAGCCGACCGGCTCCACCGAGCAGCCGCCGGCGCATCCGTCCCGGAACCGGAGTCCTCATGAACCACGCCCTCGCCGCCTCCGCCTCTGCCGCCTCTGCCTCTGCCTCTGCCTCTGCCTCCGCGGCCCCGGCCCCGGCCGCCACGGCCTCCCTGATACGCAGCGAAGTGGCGGGCCTGCCCCGCTACGACCCCGGCGCCGACCCGGACGAGGTGGCCGCCCTCAGCGGCACCCGCCGCGTGATCAAACTGTCCAACAACGAGAGCCCGTTCGGTGTCTCTCCGGCGGTCGCCGAAGCCGTACGGCTGGGCCTGGCCGACGGCGTCAGCCGCTACCCCGACCCCACCGGCAGACGGCTGGCCGACGCCGTCGGGAGGAGTCTGGACGTGCCGGCCGGGCGGGTTGTGCTCGGCAACGGATCGGAGAACATCCTGGAACTGCTGTGCCAGGCCGTACTCGACCCCGGTGACCTGGTCGTCACCCAGGCGCCCGGGTTCAGCCTGCACGAGACCTTCCCCCGGGTCATGGGCGCCCGGGTCGAGAAGGTCCCGGTCACCGCGGACTTCGGGTTCGACGCGGACGCCTGGCGTGCCGCACTGGCCGCCGGCCCGAAGCTCGTCTTCCTCGCCAACCCGTGCAACCCCACCGGGGCGATGCTCAGGGCCGGCCAGCTGGAGCACGTCGTGGCCGCGACCCCGCGGTCGGCCCTGCTGGTACTCGACGAGGCGTACGGCGAGTTCGCCCGGTGCGACCCGGAGTACCCCGACGGGCTGGAGGCCCTGCGCGGCCTGGACCGGCCGTGGATCGTGCTGCGCACCTTCTCCAAGGCCTACGGTCTGGCGGGCGTCCGGGTGGGGTACGGCATCGCCTCCGACGCGGTCCTGATCCAGGCACTGGACCGGGTCCGCACCCCGTACAACGTCAACCGGCCGGCCCAGGACGCCGCCGTCGCCGCGCTGGGCGATCATCGCCACCTGGCGGAGACGGTCCGCCGGACCCGTCTGGAGATCGCCAGGGTCACCGGCCGGCTGCGTGCCGCGGGACTGGGCGTGGTCCCGTCGTCGACCAACTTCCTGTTCATCGACACCGGCCGCCGCTCCGACCGGGTCGCCCGGGAACTGCACCGCGCCGGAATCATCGTCAAGGCGTGGCGAGAGCCGGGATACGAGAACCACATCCGAGCCTCCCTGTCGACCCCCGAGGACAACGACGTCTTCGTGCGGTGCCTGACGGAGATCTGCGCGAAGGGCAAGTCGTGATAAGAACCAGGATATCCGATCTGATCGGGCGAACGCCCCTGCTCGAACTGCCGGTTGCGGACGGTTCGGCGACGGTCGTGCTGAAGTTGGAGCAGTACAACCCCACCGGCACCGCCAAGATCCGGATGGCCAGGAGCATGGTCGAGGAGGCGGAGGAGGCCGGGCTGCTCACCCCCGGCGGATGGCTGGTCGAGTCCACCTCGGGCAACACCGGGCTCGGTCTGGCGCTCATCGCCGCCGAACGCGGATACAAGTTCACCGCCGTGGTGGACAACCACTCCAGCACCGACAAACTGCGCGGCATGCTCGCCTACGGGGCCGACATCCTCAACGTCGCCGGGGACGAGGAAGGCCTCGCCACCGCCGAACGCGACACCGTGGCCGAGCGGCTCGCGGCCGAGCACGGCGCGTACTGGACCGCGCAGCACCGCAACCAGGGCAACCCCAACGGCTACCGGCCGCTCGCCCGCGAGCTGCACGACGATCTCGGTGACGGCATCCACTACCTGTACGGGGCCGTCGGCACCGGTGGTTCGCTCTGCGGCACCGGCCGCGTCCTGCGGGAACGCATCCCGGACCTGAAGGTCATCGGTGTCGAGCCGGTGGGGTCCGTCGTCTTCGGCGGCCGGGGCGCGCCCTACCACCAGTCCGGTACCGGTACCCCCGAGGGCTCGGAGATCGGCGGTGTCGTCGACTACGAACTGATCGACCAGGGGCTCAAGGCCAGTGACTCGGAGGCCTTCGAGACCTGCCGCTACCTGGCCAGGAACTTCGGCATCCTGATCGGCGGTTCGGCGGGCGGCGTGGTCTACAAGGCCCTGGAGCGGGCGCAGGGCGCGGGGGCCGGGACCGTCATCGTCGTGCTGGTCTGCGACGGCGGCGACAAGTACCTGGACACCGTGTTCAACGACGACTGGATGGCGGCCAACGGCCTGTTCGACGAGCAGGTCGTCCGTCGGCTGGCCGCGATGCTGCGATAGCGCCCGCACCGCCGGAACGGGCGGGACACCCGGCGCACCGGTGGCATCCACCGGTGCGCCGGCCCGGCCCGCCGGGCGGTCCGGCGGTTTACCCGGCCGAGCCGGGGCCCGCTTCACTCCCCGCCGCGACCTGGTACTCTGCCGCTGATGAAAACGAAAATGATAATCAGAACGTGTACGGCCCTGGCGATACTGGCGGTCGCGGGGTGCGCCGCAGACCGGTCCCCCGACGACGGCGGGCAGGACGCGAAGTCCGCGAAGGGCGCGGCGGCCTATCCGCTCACCCTCGAGAACTGCGGCGTCGACGTGACCTACAAGGCCGCGCCTGAGAAGGTCGTCACCCTCAACCAGACCGCCGCGGAGATCCTCATCCACCTCGGGGTGGGCGACCGGATCATCGGGTCGGGATACGAGATCGAGAAGACCCCGGACGCGATCGCCGAGCAGTACGGGAAGATCCCGCAGCTGTCTGCGAAGGGCGACACGGTCAAGCACGAGAAACTGCTGGAGGCGCAGCCCGACTTCGTCTACAGCTCGTTCGCGAGCTTCCTCACCAAGGAGGAGGCCGGCGACCGCAAGGAACTGCACGACCTGGGCGTGCCCACCTATCTGACCGAGTTCGACTGCTCCTACCACGAGGCCGTTGCCGACGCGGACTTCGACATGCTCTTCGAGGAGTACCGCCGACTGGGGAAGATCATGAACGTCCCCGAGGCGGGGGAGAAGCTCGCGGCCGCGCAGAAGGCCCTGGTGGACAAGGCCGTCGGCGAGGTCGAGAAGCGGGACGAGCCGTTGAAGGTGATGTGGTTCTACTCCACCTTCGAGGGCACTCCGTGGGCCGCCGGCCCCGGTGGCCTGCCGCAGCACATCTCGGAACTCGTCGGAGTCGAGAACATCTTCGCCGACGCCAAGTCCAAATGGGCCGAGGTGAGTTGGGACGAGGCCGCCGCCCGCAACCCGGACGTCATCATCCTGGCCGACCTCACCCGGGGCGAACCCAACGACACGGCCGAGGAGAAGATCGAACTGCTGAAGAAGGACCCCCTCACCAGCAAGCTCCCCGCGGTGAAGGGCGACCGGTTCATCACCATCCCCGGCACCCACATGGACCCGGGATACGGCAGCGCGTCCGCCGTTCCCGCGCTCGTCGACGGCCTGAACAAGCTCGGGTAGTCGCGAACCCCATGACCACCGGTTCACACAAGTCCGCCGCGCCCACCAGGAACCCGGCCCCCAGCCGCGCGACGGTTCCGGTGGGCGCGCGGCGCGCCCGCACGGCGGCGCTCCTCCTCCTGGCCGCGGCCGGACTGCTGGTGTCGGTCGTCACCGCGACACTGTTCGGGAGCGCGGACATCCAGCCCCTGGACGTCGTCTCGACGATCCTGCGGCATATCGGCCTGGACTCCATCGCCCCCACCGCGCCGCTCCCGGGACTCCATGACGCCCTGATCTGGGAGTCCCGCTTCCCGCGCGTGCTGCTGGCCGCCGCCGTCGGCATGGCCCTCGCGGTCTCCGGAGCGATCCTCCAGGCGGTCACCAGGAACCCCCTGGCCGACCCCTACCTGCTGGGAGTCTCCTCCGGCGCCTCCACCGGCGCGGTCGCCGTGCTCCTGCTGGGCGTCGGCGGAAGCATCTCCCTGTCGACCGGAGCCTTCGCCGGCGGCCTGGTCTCCTTCGGCGTACTGCTGCTCCTGCTCGGCGGGGGGCGCGTCGCCAGCCCCTCCCGCGTGGTGCTGACCGGCGTGCTGGTGTCCCAGTTCTTCGCCGCGGTCACCTCGGTGATCCTCATGGTCGGCGGGGACGCCGACTCCACCCGGGGCTTCACCTACTGGCTGCTCGGCACCCTCGCGGGCGCCCGGTGGGAAGGGGCGGCCGTCACCGTCGTGATCATCCTGATCGGGGTGGTCGCCGTGCAGTTCCTCGCGCCCGCCCTCGACGCCTTCACCTTCGGGTGGGACTCCGCCGAAACCCTGGGCGTCAACGTCACCGCGGCCCGCGTCCGGCTGATGGTGCTGACCTCGGTCATGACGGCGGCCGCCGTGGCCGCCTCCGGCGCGATCGGCTTCATCGGGCTGCTCGTCCCGCATGCCGTCCGCATCCTGGCCGGTCCGACGCACCGCGCCCTGCTTCCCCTGTCCGCGATCGTCGGCGCCGTCTTCCTCATCTGGGTGGACGTGTTCGCACGCACGGCGTTCGCGCCCCACGAACTGCCCGCCGGCGTCATCACCGCGCTGCTCGGCGCGCCCGCCTTCGCACTGGTCCTGAAGCGTCTGGAGTCCTGATGGGCCGCATCACCACCACCCGACTCTCCTGGTCGGTCAAGGGCCACCGGCTGCTCGACGGCATCGACATGGCGGCCCCGGACGGGAAGACCGTCGGCCTCCTCGGCCCCAACGGCTCGGGCAAGTCGACACTGCTGCGCCTGCTCGCCGGTCTGCGCCGCCCCGACACCGGAACCATCCGCTACGACGACACCAGCCTGGACGACCTCGGCCGCAGGGTGCGGGCCCGGCGGCTCGCCGTCGTCGAACAGGACGTGTCCGCCCACCACCACGTCAACGTCCGCCAGGTCGTGGAACTCGGCCGCACACCGTTCCGCGGCCGCTTCGACGCGCTGACCGAGCGCGACCGGCGGATCGTCGACGCGGCGCTGGAACGGACCGAGATCAGCGACAAGCAGCACCGGAGCTGGCACACCCTCTCCGGAGGGGAGAAGCAGCGCACCCAACTCGCCCGCGCCCTCGCCCAGGAGCCCCGGGAGATCCTCCTCGACGAACCCACCAACCACCTCGACATCCGCCACCAGCTCGAACTGCTCGACCTGCTGACGCACCTGGACGTCACCTGCGTCGTCGCCCTGCACGACCTCAACCTCGCCGCCCGGTACTGCGACCACGTCGTCGTCCTCGACCGGGGGCAGGTGGCCGCCGGGGGCTCCCCGGAGGCCGTGCTGACCCCCGACCTGATCGAGTCGGTCTACGGCGTCCGGGTACTCGTCGACCGCGAACCCGCCACCGGCACCCTCCGCATCACCTACCTGGGCGCCACCGCCGACCGGACGGCCGCCACTCAACCGCAGGGACGTTGATGGGTCTCGACTCTCGATCCTGGACACGCGAGACCCTGGATCCCGAGGTTCTGAGAACGGGCGTCTCGTGGTCATGAGGAAATGTGCACAAACCATCCGAAGTGGCCTCCGCCCTGCTCGATTTCTGGCTCACCCCGCAAAGCGCGGCAGTCGCCTGACATCGAGTCGTGACGGTTTCGAGCCGTAGTGTCCGCCCCCACCGCTGGCGCGGCGGGTGGCGGACACGGTGCGGAGTCCGGCCTTCGTGACCATGCCCCTTCGTCCTGGCCCAGGCCGAGCCGATGCACCGCGAACACGCCGTGATCGAGCAGGTCTTCGCCGACCTGGAAGACTCCGCGCTCGCCCACCTGCCGTCGGGGAAGTTCACCGCGAACGCCGCCTGGCCCCCTGGCGGCCACCCCTTACAACCTCACCCGCGCGAGCGGCCACCTCGCCTCCGCCTTCCACGCCAGGGCGAGGACCGGCACCATCCGCCGCCACCTGATCGACATCCCCGCCCGGATCGCCGCCGGAGCCCGCCGCTTCACCCTCCACCTGCCCAGGCACTGGCGGTGGGCCGACGACTTCACCGGCCTGTGGACAGCCACCGGCCAGCGCATGCTCACCTGAACCGGGCGACCACCCTGCCGCCCACGATCCGGAAGGACCTCGGAGACCCCGCACCGGACGGCCACCCGGCCCATCGCGCTGCCCGCACCCCGAAAGATCACCCCGAGCCCACCCGATACTGAAGATCAGAATTCACGCGGTGGATCCAGGCTGACGGAACCAGATGTCGTGGGCCGGGCGTTGGGCGCGCTTGGGCGGAGGATCGACGGCGAGTCCGCTGCGGCGAAGACCGCCCTGCGGAAAGAAATCGGCCTTCAGCGAGGTCCTCGGAACTGCCGTCGACAAGGGATACTTCGGGGAGAACCCGCTCGCAAGGGTCAGGTGGCAGGCCCCTGGGGTGAGTGAGGAAGTGGACCCGGCCTGTGTGCCGAACCCGACCCCGGTTGCTCGCCTGCTGGCCGCTGTTGGCAAACAACGGGGACGTGGCCCGCACCTTGAGGCGTTCTTCGGCTGCATGTACTACGCGGCCATGCGTCCGGCGGAGGTCATCCACCTGCGGATCTCACAGTGCCGTCTTTCGTGCCGCTAGAAGAAGCCGAGCTTCTTCGGCGAGTAGCTCACCAGCAGGTTCTTCGTCTGCTGGTAGTGGTCCAGCATCATCTTGTGCGTCTCACGGCCGATACCTGACTGCTTGTAGCCGCCGAAGGCGGCGTGCGCGGGGTAGGCGTGGTAGCAGTTCGTCCAGACCCGGCCGGCCTGGATCGCTCGGCCGGCGCGGTACGCCTGGTTGACGTCGCGCGTCCAGACCCCGGCGCCGAGGCCGTAGAGGGTGTCGTTCGCCGTCTTGATCGCGTCGTCGAAGTCGGCGAAGGAGGTCACCGCGACGACCGGCCCGAAGATCTCCTCCTGGAAGACCCGCATCCGGTTGTCGCCCTCGAAGATCGTCGGCTCGACGTAGTAGCCGCCCGCCAGCTCGCCGTCGTACTCGATGCGCTGACCACCCGTGAGGATCTTCGCGCCCTCCTGCCGGCCGATGTCCAGATACGAAAGGATCTTCTGCAACTGGTCGTTGGAGGCCTGCGCCCCGATCATCGTGTCCGTGTCGAGGGGGTGGCCCGGGACGATCGCCTCGGTACGCGCGATGCCCGCGTCGAGGAACTCGCCGTAGTGGCCCCGCTGGATCAGCGCCCGCGACGGACACGTGCACACCTCGCCCTGGTTGAGGGCGAACATGGTGAACCCCTCCAACGCCTTGTCCCTCAGCTCGTCGTCGGCCGACCAGACGTCGTCGAAGAAGATGTTCGGCGACTTGCCGCCCAGCTCCAGGGTGACGGGCTTGATGTTCTCCGCGGCGTACTGCATGATCAGCCGCCCCGTCGTGGTCTCGCCGGTGAACGCGACCTTCGCCACCCGGGGGCTCGACGCGAGGGGCTTGCCCGCCTCCGCGCCGAAGCCGTTGACGATGTTCACCACTCCCGGCGGCAGCAGGTCGGCGACGAGACCCATCCAGTAGTGGACCGAGGCGGGCGTCTGCTCGGCGGGCTTGAGCACCACCGCGTTGCCGGCCGCCAGGGCCGGGGCGAGCTTCCAGACGGCCATCAGAATGGGGAAGTTCCACGGGATGATCTGGGCGACCACGCCGAGCGGCTCGTGGAAGTGGTAGGCGACGGTGTCGTCGTCGATCTCGCTGAGCGAACCCTCCTGGGCGCGCAGCACACCCGCGAAGTACCGGAAGTGGTCGATGGCCAGCGGGATGTCTGCCGCCAGCGTCTCCCGGACCGGCTTGCCGTTCTCCCAGGTCTCCGCGACCGCGAGTTCCTCCAGACGCGCCTCCATCCGGTCGGCGATCCTCAGCAGGACGTTGGCCCTGGCGTCGGGGGCCGTGCGGCCCCAGCCGGGGGCCGCCGCGTGCGCGGCGTCCAGGGCCCGCTCGACGTCCTCGGCCGTGCCGCGGGCGATCTCGGTGAACGCCTTCCCGTTCACGGGGCTCGGGTTCTCGAAGTACATGCCGCGGGCGGGCGGTACGAACTCGCCGCCGATCCAGTGGTCGTAGCGGGGCTCGTACGTGACGATCGCACCCTCGGTGCCGGGCGCGGCGTAGCGGGTCATCTCGGAGGCCTCCCGGGCTCGCCGCCGCCCTCCGCCGGACGGCGCTTCGACGGCGAATCTAGGGAAGCGGATGTTGCAACTCCGTTGCACCCGGCGCACCGGGGCGCACGGTGGGACGCGCGACGTTCCCCGGGAGCGGAGGGGTACGGATGCAGGGCGGTACGGGCGCAGAGGGGTACGGATGCAGGGCGGTATGGATGTAGGGCGCGGTACGGATGCAGGGCTCCCGGGTGCTGAGGGTGCGAGGCTTCCGGTGGGGTACGCCACCGCCCACCGCCCACCGCCACGCGCTACCTGCGTGCAGGGGTGCGGTGCGACACGGTCGGCAACCCGCGAGCGCGCACGCCCGGCGGCCAGCGCCGCGGCGCCCGGCGCCGCCGAGCCCGCCGCCGCGGCTCCGTGCCCCGTCGGCGGTCATCGGCGTGCCGACCGTGCTCCGGCGGCACCGCCGTGTCCCGCGGGCCTGCGGGAGGCCCGGCGTCCCCGGGCCCGGCCCGATCAGCCCCGGGCCCACCGCGACCGCCGGCGCCTCAGTGCGGCTCGACGGCGCCGGCGTCCTCGGCAGCGTGCTCGGGCTCAGCGCCGCCCTCGCCCGGGGCCGGCTCCTCCGGGGTGCAGACGACCTCGTCGCGCGGTGTGTAGTGGGTGGTGAAGTCCTCCCGGCCGACCTCGCGGCCGTCCTTGACGAAGTGGCGCCCCACCGTGACGTCGAAGCCCTCGAGTGGCGTCTGGGGCTCGCACTGCGGGCCGCCGTCCTCGCGGGTGCCCGGTTCCTCGACGTTGGTGCGCGGTCCCCTGGTCGCGCGTACCTCGTCGTACTTCTTCGTGCCGAGGAAGGAGATGGTGACCGAGGTGTCCGTGGACTCGGCCTTGACATAGACGGCGCTGCCGGAGTCGTTGAGCCAGCGCAGGTCGAGGGTGCCCCATGCCACCGTCGCCTCGCGGCCCTCCGGGTAGCGCTCGATGTAGAACGAGTGGGCCCGGTACTCCACCGGCTTGACCCCCGCGAAGAACACGGCGTTGAACATCGTGGTCGCGACGGCCGAGACACCTCCGCCGGGAGACTTCACATACCGGCCGTTGTTGATCATGATGCCGTCGACGAAGCCGTTCTCCTCGGTGCGCTCACCGACCGTCCGGTCGAAGCTCCACTCCTCGCCCGGCAGGACGACGGAGCCGTCGATCCGCTCCACGGCGCGGGCGATGTTGGTCACCCGGTAGGGGGCCGCGGGGAAGTCGACGGTGAACGAGGAGACCTTCTCCCTTATCCCGAGGCGCCGGGCGGTATCGCCGGTGAACCGCGGCTGGACGGCCTTCGCCGGGATCTCGCCGGTGCGGGCCGCGCCCTCGCGGGTCAGCAGGGGGAGTACGGCCTTGCCGAAGTCCCGTTCCTCGACCTGGTAGCCGGTGCGGGCCTGCCGGGTCACGACGACCCGGTCGCCGTCGAGCCCGAGTACGGCATCGCGCGGGCCCTGCGCGGCCTCGCGTATCCGGGCGGATATCCCGGGGTCGTCGAGCAGCCCCTCGGCGTCGAGCGACGGGGTGAGCCGGCCGTCCTCTCCCGGCGTCATGGCCAGATGGCGACCGAGGACCGACGGTCCGATGGTCACCGCCCTGCCGCCGAGGGTGAGGGTGACGGGTCCGGACATCGCAGGCAGGGCGAAGTCGTTCATGGCCCGCTCGGTCTCGGCCAGGTCGGTGCGCGGAGCCGTCAGCTTCACCGGCATCACGACCGGCGAGCGGTCCCCGCGCCGGTAGCCGTCCAAGAGGGCGTCCGGGGCGCGCTCCTCCACCAGGGACGTGCCGGTGACCGGCGCGACCGCCGTTGCCCGGCCGTCCTCGAACGATACGCCGCCGTCGCGCACCTTCCGCTCGGCGGTCGCGGCCATGCGTGCGATCGCGGTCCGGTTCTTCTCCTCGTCGACGCGTATCACCGGCTCGATGTCGCGGTTCTCCGTGCCGAAGAGCCTCCCTGCGACGCTGACGGGGTCGAGCGAGTCGCTGGCGGCGTTGTCCGCGGTCGCCGCCGTGTCGACGGAGAGACCGAGCGCGGCCGGCTCAGCCCTCTCGACCCGGTCCCCGATCCTCAGCGTGAGCGGAGCGGTGAACGTCCCCGCGAGTTCCCGGTCCAGGGTCCGCCGGGCCTCCGGCAGGCTCATCCCGCCGATGTCGACCCCACGCACCCGGGTGCCGTCGGGGACGTCCGCGGCCGCCAGTCCGGCCGCGTACAGACCGCCTGCGGCGAGGACGGCCGCCCCGCCCGCGACGGTCAGAGCCAACCGCCGGCTGCCGGATGCGCGGGTTCCGCTTGCCATGAGACTCCCTCGGCGTCGGCCGGGCCGCGACGACGCCCTGGCGGGCCGCCGGTACAGCCCGGTGAACGTTCTCGGAGCCTCCACCATCCACCAGAACAGGACGAAAGCAACCCAAATGTGACTGTTTTCACGAGCCGGGCGCCCGGTGGTCCGCTCTTCCGGCAGGGGCCGGAAATCGCAGGTCAGGCCATGGGCCCATGGGTGCGACGAGGCGGTGACGCCCGAGGCGTATCAGCCCGGTCGATGCCCGCCCCGGTCGCTGCCCGCCCCGGCGATGCCCGCTCTGTTTGATGCCCGCCCCGGCGATGCCCGCTCTGTTTGATGCCCGCTCTGTTTGATGCCCGCTCCGGGCCTTGGCCCCCGTTCCCTACTCCGGGCCGAGGGAGGGGGTTCCCTCCGCGAACTCCCGGTCCAGGGCCCGGGCCCTGGCCTGCGCCGCGGGGCGGCGGTGCTCGGGGAGGGCGGCGGCCAGGGCCCGCCACACGGCGAGATCGTCCTCGCCCCACCGGCTGTACGCCCAGTCCGCCAGCAGCCCCGGGTCGCCGCGGGCGATCACGGCGGTGCGCAGCTGGTCCCGCAGCCGCTCGCGGAGCCGTACCACGCCGGGCGCCCGGGAAGCGGGCAGCAGCGGCCCGGTGTACCCGCCGAGCGCGGTGGCGAGCCCACCCGAGGCGAGGCGGCGGCCCACGGTGCCGAAGTCGGTGTCGACGGCGACACCCAGCCGGTACGGACGGGACCTCAGCAGCCGGGGGCCGAGCAGTGCGCGCAACCGGGACAGCTCGGCGCGCAGCGTGACCGGGGTGATGCGCTCGTCCTCGTACAGCTCCAGCAGCAGCTCGTCACCGCTCAGCCCCTCGGGGCGGTGGGCGAGCATCACGAGGATCTCGCTGTGCCGCCGGCTCAGCCGCACCCTGCGGCCCTCAAGGACCAGCAGCGCCTCGTTTCGGCCCAGTGCCGTCAGCTGCGCCTCGCCGCCCCGGGGCCGGGGTGCCAGCAGCGCCAGCTGCGACTCGGCGGCCCGCGCCACCGCACCGACGAACGCCAGACTGTGGGGATGCGCCAGTCCGTTCCCCCCGGTGATGTCGACCGCGCCCAGCAGCCGGCCGCTGTGCGGGTCGTGGACCGGGGCCGCGGCACACGTCCAGTCCTGTACCGGGCGCTGGAAGTGCTCCGCCGCGAACACCTGCACCGGGCGGTCGACCGTGAGCGCCGTGCCCGGTGCGTTCGTCCCCGCCACCGCCTCGGCCCAGCGCGCCCCCTCCACGAAGTTCATCCGCCCCGCTCGCCGCCGCGCCGCCGGGTGGCCCTCCACCCACAGCAGCCGCGCCTGGGCGTCGCACACCGCGACCAGGTGCTCGCCGTCGACGGCGTACACGCCCATCAGCTCCCGGACCAGGGGCATCACCCGGGACAGCGGATGCCCGTCCCGGTACACCGCCAGTTCGTCGTCATGGAGTTCCACACTGGCCCGGCCCTCCGGGGCGACCCTGGCCCGCGCGGAGCGCCGCCACGACTCGGCCACCACGGGCCGTACTCCCGCCTCCACCCGGCCCGCCGCCGTGAACTGCTCGTACGCCCGGCGCAGCGCACCGGCCCGCCGTCCGGCGTCGCCGTCGGGCTCCAGCGCCACCCATGGGTCCGTCAACTCGGCCTCCCGGTCCCCGGTCCGCGTCCGTGCCCATGGTCGTGCGGCCCGGCGCCCCCGACAAGGGGCGCGCACAGTCGCGCGCACCCGTGCATCCGCGCACCCGTGCATCCGTGCATCCGCGCACCCGTGCACCCGTGCATCCGCGCACCCGGGGTCGCCTTCCGCTATGGCGATGGCGGGGAGGCCCACGCACCCGCGCGCCCGGCCGCCCGACCCGGCCGTGGACACATCAGACCCGCTCCAGCCTCGCGCACCCGCGCGCCGGGCCGCCCGTCACCTTCGCGTCGCGCAGCTGCCCGGCGGTGACACGCGCCCACGCGCCCCGCCGCCCGCCCTGACGTACCGCACGCGAAGGGCACGGCTCGCCGGCCGGCCGTGCGGTGGAGTGCGGCGGCCGTACGGTGGAGGAGGGCCGTGCGCCCGTCGAAGGCGCTCCGGGCGGAGGAGGGAACCGACGGGCACGCGGACGCGTTGTCACAGCAGTAGGCGGCGCCCCGGGGCCGCGAAGGAGGCTGCGAAATGTCGACAGGTGCGAAGATCGCCATCGGGGGAGTGGCCGTCGGCCTTCTCCTGATCCCGCTGATCGGATTCTGGATGTCGCTGCTGGTGATCGTCGGAGTACCCGCCGTGGCCTACTTCGCGCTCGACCCGTCGCAGCGCCGCCGGCTTCGCCGGATCAACAACCGCAAGCAGATCGGGCGCTGAACCGTCGGGCCTTCCGGCCGCCGCCCCCTCGTCGGCCCGCTGCCCCCCTCGTCGGTCCGCCGCCCCCCTCGTCGGCCGGCGCTCCGTGCCCTCGGCTCGCGCCCCGTGCCGTCGGCCCGGGCGTCTCGTATGCCGGAGAGGGCCGCCGGGCGTGCGGCGGGCCCGTCCGGCGTGCGAGGGCCGGGGCAGGAGCCCGAACGGTCAGCTCAGCGCGCAGGAGTTCACCACATCGCCGCCCGCGGGCCGCGGGATCCTCCGGTTCGCGGGCGGCGCCGCGCCCTCTTCCACCCAGGCGGTCAGTGCGGCGAACGCCGACCGGTAGCACGGCAGGATCGGGCGCAGCCGGTCCGGATGGGTGTCGTACAGGGCGTCCGTGTGGGTGCCCGCCTCGACCGTGTAGTAGCGGTGCAGCTGCGAGCGCCCCCGGTCGCCGATCATCCCCGCGTACACGTCGGAGTCGCGCCGGATCGGCAGCAGGGTGTCGAGATCGCCGTGCAGTGTGATCATCGGCTTGCCGATCCTGCCCGTGAGCGCCACCTTCGCCAGCGCCTTCCGTACCGAGGCGGGACGGGACGCGAGGTCGTAGACGGCGTCGGAGGGGCAGGCAGAGAAGATCTCCTCAAGGGTGGAGCCGGCCGAGGCGCCCGGGCAGTTCCGGTCGTACCCGGGGTCGAACTCGGCGCGGAAGATCTTCTGCGTCAGCCCCCAGTACACCTTCTCGTGATACGGCCAGAGGAACTCCGAGCCCGGTGCGAAGCCGGCCGCCAGCAGGTCCTCGTCACCGGCCTGACCGAGGCTGCGGGCCACCGTGACCGGCAGGTCAGTGAGAAGGTTCGGACCGCGTGCGGTCCACAGGGCGCCCTCCCAGTCCACGCCCCCGTCGTAGAGGCCCGGGCGGTTCTCCAGCTGCCAGCGCGTGAGGTAGCCGCCGTTGGAGATTCCGGTCATGTACGTGCGGTCCGGCGCCTGGCCGTAGCGCTGCCGCGCGGCGCTCTTCGCCGCCAGCGTCAGCTCGGTCACCCGGCGGTTCCACTCGGCGACGGCGTCACCGGGGGAGCGGCCGTCGGTGAAGAAGTCGGGCCCGGTGTTGCCCTTGTCGGTGGCGGCGTACGCGTACCCCTGGGCCAGTACGTGATCGGAGATCAGAGCGTCGGTGGCGTACTGGCGGCGGGTCCCCGGAGCGCCCGTGACCACCAGCCCCCCGTTCCACCGGTCGGGCAGCCTGATGACGAACTGGGCGTCGTGGTTCCAGCCGTGGGTCCGGTTGAGGCGGGAGCCGTCGGGGAAGTAGCCGTCGATCTGCACGCCCGGCACCCCCGAGGGGTTGAGTGTGCCGGCCGCCGCGAGTCCCGCCTGGTCCGCCATGTCGGTGTACGCAGTTCCGGCCAGCCCGGCCGTCGTCAGGTCTCCGAGGCAGGCCGACCGCTGGTGTGCGGCGCCGGGCACGTCGAGCCGATCCGGTCGGGCGCAGTGGCCCGGCGGCGCCCCTGCCTGCGCCGGGACGGCGCCCGCGAAGGACGCGGAGGTGAGTGCCAGGAGCAGGGCGGTGAGCACCGGTGCTCTCCGGGGTGTGGTACGGAACAGACGCATGGCCGCGGCCTCCGGGCGAACGACGAACGGGTGGGTGCGCAGCCTCAGCGTGCTGCGGCCGATACCGCCCGGCCATAGGCGCGGAACACACCTCGAACACTTCGGCCATGTGTGGGAGGTGGGGCATGGCGGACACTCGCGCGGAGCCTCTCCGGCGGTTCGCTCGCACTCGTCCACGTGCGCCGGCGTACGCGGACGGCGCGACGACGGGGTGCTGGCGGGGCGACGACGGGCTGCTTACGGCGCGACGACGGGCTGCTGACGGGTGCGGTTGCGCGCCGACGGGCGTCGGCGTACCCCGCCTCAGGAAGGCCGCACCGCCAGCCTGTCCAGCGCCTCCAGCAGTCCCGGCAGTTCCGGTCCGCGTCCCACCGGCAGGACCTCCCCCGGCTCCTCGTCAAGCAGCACAAGGGCGATGTCGTCGGTCCTGGCCACCAGCGACCACCCCGGCCCGTCCGCCCTCAGCATCCGCGCACCGTCGGACGCGAAGCTCGACCGGACCCGCCCGAGCGGCGGCGCGTCGTCGACATAGCCGTGTAGCTCCCTGAGCACCCGGCGCACCCCCTCGTGCGGCGCCGCGCGCTCCTCCGGCAGGGCGTCCGGCCGCGCGAACGTGATCTGCTCGTCCACCTGCGCGCGCCACACGCCCCACTGCAACGCGACCTCGTCCGCGCCGAGCCGACGCTGCGCGGGACCCCACTCGCTGGTGTCGGGCGGGGCCAACGGCGGCCCGTCCACCTCCTCCCCGTCCGGGTCATGGGGCGCGGGCACACCCGGCGCGACCGTCGCCACGGCCAGCGGCCAGCCCGGCAGTGCGGCGACCACCGAACGGTCGCCCGGCGACAGGTCGTACTCCATCCCGCAGTCCCACGACGCGATGGCCACGGCCACCAGGGACACGTCGTCGATCACCACCGTCCAGCGGGCTCCGGCGCCGTCCTGTCCGAGGACGAGTCCGTAGCCGCCGCCGTGGGGCGCAAGCCCGAGCGCCGCGCACGCCGCGGGATAGTCGTCGCCGAGCACCCCGGGGAACCGCGCCGGTGTGAGCAGTTGCGCGGTCAGCACGAAGAGCGCGTCGTCGTCTGCCGCTCCGTCCGTCCCGGCCACCGCATCCTCCCCCGTCCGATCGTTCGTCGGCGCACCCTAACCAGTGGGTAACCCCGCCGTCGAGGGTCCGCGGCAGGAAACCGCGCCGGCTTCCGCCGCGCCCTGCCCTCGCGGCACCGCCGCACCGAGAGGGCAGGGCGCGGGCCGACGCCCGTCCTCGTTTCCGTCCTCGTTTCCGTCCTTGCTCCCGTCCCCCGTCTTCCCGTCTTCCCGTCTTCCCGTCCCGCCGTCCCGCCGTCCCGCCGTCCCCGTGTCCCCCTGTCCCCGTCCGCGTTCCCGTCCCTGCGGCCGCGCCCGTCGGCGTGGTCCCGCCCCGGCGGTGCCGCCGACGGGCGGCGGCCCCACCGGGCCGCCCCGTGCTGTCAGTCCTCCCGCAGCGCCAGTGCGAGGAAGAGCGCCTCCTCGTCGACGTACGAGACCAGCCGCCATCCCGAAGCGGCCAGCAGGGGGCCGAGGTTGGGCTCGGCGCGCAGGTCGCCTGGCGTGAGCCGGCGGCCCTGCCGGTCCGCCAGGGCCGCCCGGCCGATGGGGTGCACCAGGGCGAGACGGCCTCCCGCACGCACCACCCGGGCCAGTTCACGCAGACCCTCGGCCGGATTCGGCAGATGTGCGATCAGCCCCGAGGCGAACACCGCGTCCACGGCCCCCGTGCGCAGCGGCAGCCGTGCCACGTCGGCGAGCAGCAGCGCCGCGTCGCGGCCGCGTCCGGCGCGCACCGCCGCCAGCAGCATCTCGGGAGTCAGGTCGGCGCCGAGGACCGTGCCGTGCGGGCCGACGGCCTCGCGCAGGAGGGGGAGTACGCGTCCGGTGCCGCAGCCGGCGTCCAGCACCACACCGCCGGGCCGCGGAGCCAGCGCCGCGACGGCCGCGGCGAAGGCGGGGCCGTCGTCCGGGAACCGGGTGTCCCAGCCCGCCGCGCGGGCGCCGAAGAACTCCTGTACATGTCTGTGGTCGTCGGTCATGCGCCCCATGATCCCTCAGCCCCGGGCCCACCCCCTGATCCCCACTTGCACCACCGCGGGAAGAACCGCCGGCACCGCTACCACCACCGCTACCACCACCGTCACGACCACCGTTACCACCGCGGGAAGAACCGCGGGAAGAACCGCCGGAAGAACCGCCCGCACCACCGAACGATTGCAGGAACAGGCGTGCGGCGCACTCGTACGACCTCGGCACGATCGTTCTGAAACATCGGCTGTCATATTCCAGCCGCTTTCGGAATGCGCCCCCGTCCCCCGCCCCGACCAGGACTACCGTCCCTGAGCCATGGGACACCTGGACCACGCCACATTCGGCTGGCTGACCCCCGTGCTGTCGTACGCGATGGCCTGCATCGGCGCCGCCCTCGGGTTGCGCTGCACCGTCCGCGCGCTCGACGCGACCGGCCGCTCCCGGCGCAACTGGCTCCTCACGGCGGCCTCCGCCATCGGCACCGGCATCTGGACGATGCACTTCGTGGCGATGCTCGGCTTCGGTGTCACCGGAACCGACATCCGGTACAACGTCCCGCTCACCATCCTCAGCCTGATCGTCGCCGTCACCGTGGTCGGCGCCGGGGTCTTCGCCGTCGGCCACAGCGGCGGACGCCCCCGCGCCCTGCTGCTCGGCGGGCTGACCACCGGGCTGGGCGTCGCCAGCATGCACTACCTCGGCATGGCGGCCCTCCGGCTGCACGGGGACGTCACCTACGATCCGCTGCTCGTCGCCCTTTCCATCGCCATCGCCGTGGTCGCCGCGACCGCCGCCCTGTGGGCCGCGCTGAACATCAGATCGCCCCGCGCGGTGGCCGTGGCCTCCCTCGTCATGGGCGCGGCTGTCAGCAGCATGCACTACACGGGCATGCTCGCCGTACGGGTGACCGTCGCGCCCTCGGACGCGGTGCTGCCCGGGGCCACGACGATGCAGTTCATCTTCCCGCTCGCCGTCGGCCTGGGGTCGTACCTCTTCCTCACCTCGGCTTTCGTCGCGCTCACCCCGACGGTCCGCGAACGGGCCGACTACGCGTCGGCCGGGCGGAGCGCCGAGGCCGCGATCGAGCCCGCCTCGCCCGCACCGGAGCCGGCCACGTCGTAGGCCGCCGCCGTCCCCCGAGGCGGTCCCCCGAGGCGGTCCCGCCCGCCGCGGTCGCCCCGGGCCCCGCGAAGTGCCGTCCCGGGCCCGCCGAACGCCGTCCCGGCCCCACGCCGTCCGCGCCCTCGTGGGGGCGTCCCGGCCTCTCCATCCCCGCCCGGCCTCTCCATCCCCACCCGGGCCCGAACCCCGCCCCGGCCCGAACGCCCCGGAAACCGCCCCGCCCCGCCCCGGCCCGGAAACCCGCGCGGCCGCCCCGCCGTCCCCGCCGCACCCAACGACCCGCACCCGGAACGAGGAGGCCATGCGCAGACCGCGCAGCACGTCCGGCGCCCAGACGCCGCCCCCGCACCCGCGACCACCCGCGGCGGCCGGTGCCCCGGCGTTCCGCGGTCGCCGCGCCCACGCGGGGCCCGAGCCGGACGCCCCGCCGCACAAGGGCATCGGCCGCGGTCGCCGCGCCCACGCGGGGCCGCCCGCGGACGAACGGGCCGAGTCCGCTACCGCCCACGGGCCGGCCGGCCCGCCCCGCCGGGAGGCACCGGGGCCGGGGGAGCCCCGGCCGCTGCGCCCAGGGACCGTACGCGCCAAGATCATCTCGTTGCTGATGGTCCCCGTCGTCTCCCTGCTCGCCCTCTGGGGGTTCGCCACCGTCACCACCGCGCAGGACGTCGCCCGGCTCCGCCAGCTCCAGGAAGTCGAGAACCGCGTGCGCGGACCCGTCGCCCACGCCGTGCACGCACTCCAGGACGAACGCCGGGCCGCACTCCGCCAGATCGCCGCGCCCGGCTCACAGCGCGCCACCGAGCTGCGGCAGCGGGCGAAGGCCACCGACGCCGCACTCGCCGCACTCTCCCTCGGCCCGTCCCACACCGTCGCCGAGGGCGCCGAACTGCCCCGCGACGTCGGCCGCCGGCTGGCCGGGTTCGTCACTCGGGGCCGCGGTCTCACCGCCCTTCGGGCCTCCGTGCTCGACGGCCGGACCGACTGGGACGGCGCATACGAGAAGTACACGGCCGCCATCGGCTCGGGCTTCGGCGTCGCCGGCGCACTCGCCGGCGTCCAGGACTCCGGCACCAGTGCGGACGCGCGGGTGCTGCTCGAGTTCGCCCGGGCCGGGGAAATGCTCGCGCGTGAGGACGTGCTGCTCACCGGTGCCCGTGCCGCCGGGTCCTTCGGCGCCGACCGGCTGCGGCGGTTCACCGGGGCGGTGGAGACCCGGCGTGCGCTCACCGAGTCCGCCGCGGCCGATCTGCGCCCGCGCGAGCGAGCCTCCTGGCGGGTGCTCACGGGCCAGGTCGCCTACCGGGCCCTGAGGTCCGCCGAGGACGCCACCGCCGCCGCCCCGGCCGGGCGCCGGGCGGCCGCGGCCGTACCCGCCGCCACCTGGGACACCGCCCACAACGCCGTCCGCGCCGGCATGCGGGACATCGAGGCGAGCGCCCGGAGCGGCGCGGCGGACCGGGCCGATCCGGTCGGTCAGGGCCTGTTCACCGCCGCGGGTGCCGCGGTCCTGCTCGGACTGGTCGCGGTGGCGGCCTCCCTCGCCATCTCCGTACGCATCGGACGTGCCCTCGTCGTCGAACTCGTCGGTCTCCGCAACACGGCCCTGGAGATCGCCCGGCACAAACTGCCGCAGGCCATGGGCCGGCTCCGCTCCGGCGAGGACATCGACATCCGGGCCGAGGCGCCGCCCGGGCCGCCCGCGCAGGACGAGATCGCCGAGGTCGGCGAGGCGCTGTCCACCGTGCACCGCGCCGCGCTGAGCGCCGCCGTCGCACGCGCCGAACTCAGCCGCGGCATCTCCGGGGTGTTCGTCAACCTCGCCCGCCGCAGCCAGGTGCTGGTCCACCGGCAGCTCACCCTGCTCGACGGCATGGAGCGCCGTGCGGAGGACCCCGGTGAACTCGGCGACCTGTTCCGCCTCGACCATCTGACGACCCGTATGCGCCGGCACGCGGAGAGCCTCATCATCCTGTCCGGCGCGGCACCGGGCCGGGCCTGGCGGATGCCCGTGCCGCTCACCAACGTCGTCCGCGCCGCGGTGTCCGAGGTCGAGGACTACGCGAGGGTCGAGGTGCGGCAGCTTCCGGAGGCCGCGGTGGCCGGGGCCGCGGTCGCCGACCTCACCCACCTGCTGGCCGAACTCATCGAGAACGCGGCACAGTTCTCACCGCCGCACACCAAGGTCAGGGTCAGCGGCGAGCCGGTCGGCAACGGCTACGCACTGGAGATCGAGGACCGGGGACTCGGAATGGGCAAGGAGGCCCTCGCGGACGCCAACCGCCGCATCGAGCAGTCGGAGGCGCTCGACCTCTTCGACAGCGACCGGCTGGGCCTCTTCGTCGTCAGCCGGCTGTCCGCCCGCCACGACATCAGGGTGGAACTGCGGACCTCGCCGTACGCGGGGACCACCGCCGTCGTCCTGGTCCCCACCGCGCTGCTGCGGAGCGCCCCGCCCGCAGGCGACGCGACTGCGGCGGCCGCGGGCCGTGCGGCCGCACACGCCCCGGGACCGGGGCCCGCGACACCCTCCGCCCCCTGCGCCGTGCCGGACACGGAGCCGCGGCCGGAACGGCACGGCGAGCAACCTCCGCCGGGCCCGCCCGACCCGCAGGACACCGAGGCCGGGGCCCGGCGGGCGGCCCCACCGCCGGGCGTCGTCGCCCTGCGGCTGCCCGACCGCAACGGGACACCACCCGACGGAGGCCCCCGCCCCGAGAGCACCCCCGTCCGCACCCAGGCCCGCGGCGGCACCACCCGCAAGGCCCCCTCCTCCGCGGAAGCGGCCGGTCTGCCGCGCCGCGTCAGGCAGGCCAGCCTCGTCCCCCAGCTGCGCACGGCCTCGCAGCCGGAACCGGCGGACCCCGCCCGGCAGGACGCAGCGGAACGCACCCCCGAACAGGTCCGGGACCGGATGACCGCCTACCGCGCCGGCTGGGCCCGCGGTGAAGGCGCCGCCCCGGGCAGTCCCACCCACACCGGCGCCCACCGCAGCGAAGGAGACCCCGCATGATCGACCACGAGAGGACCTCCCATCACCGCTCCGGTGAACTCGACTGGCTGCTCGACGACCTGGTACTGAGGGTGGGCGAGGTCCGCCACGCGGTCGTGCTCTCCGGCGACGGCCTCGCCGTCGGCGCGTCCGGCGGACTGACCCGGGAGGACGCGGAGCATCTCGCGGCCGTCTCCTCCGGGTTCCACAGCCTCGCCAAGGGCGCCGGCCGCCACTTCCGCACCGGCGGGGTCCGGCAGACGATGGTCGAGATGGACGACGGCTTCCTCTTCGTCGCCGCCGCGGGCGAGGGCTCCTGCCTTGCCGTCCTCTGCTCCGTCACCGCCGATGTGGGGCTCATCGCCTACGAGATGGCACGGCTGGTCAAGCGCGTCGGCGAGCACCTCGGCAGCCCGCCACGCACGTCCACGCCCCCGTCCGCCGCCTTTTGACGCCTCTTGACCGGAGAAGGGCTCCAGCGACATGAACGATGCCGCCGACGGCCGCCCGGACCTCCCGGGCAGCCGCTGGTACGACGCCGAGGCGGGTCCGCTGGTCCGCCCGTACGCCATGACCGGAGGCCGCACCCGGCCCGGACCGAACTCCGCGCGCCTCGACCTCATCGCGCTCGTAGACGCCGTCGGCGACGCGGCGGACCGGGCGGCGGAGTCCCTGCTCGGTCCCGAGCACCGGGCACTGCTGCGACTCTGCCGCACCGAGGCCCAGTCCGTCGCCGAACTCGCCGCGGACGCCGATCTGCCGGTGGGAGTCGTCCGGGTGCTCGTCGGCGATCTGCTGGAAGGCGGGCATGTCACGGTCTCCATGCCGGTGCCGCCCGCGCAGCTACCGGACGAGAGGATCCTGCGGGAGGTGATCGACGGCCTCAGAGCCCTGTGAGCCCGGGCCGCCGGGCCACCGGGCCGCCGTGTCCGGCGCGGCCCCGCTCACCCGCGGCGCCGGGCCCGGCGAGCCGGGGCGGGGAAGCCCGGAGCGCGCCCGGCTCCGCGCTGAGCCGGGACCCGGTCCGCGCCGGGGGAGTCCGGCACGGCCCGGAACACCCCGTAGGGAACACCCCGTGCGTCTGTGCGCCCGTGCGTCTGTGCGCCCGCGCTCGTACGGGGCCGTGCGCCCGTACGTGCCATCGTGTACGGCCGTGCGGACCATCCGGTACGCACGTGCGGAACACCCCGGACGGCGGACGGAGCGCCTGGTGCGCGCGGGCGGGACGCCCCGCACGACGAAGGAACATCTGGCGCGCGGTCCCCTGGCGCGCGAACCGCGGTCCGCGCGCCAGGGGACCGCGCGGCGGGATCCGGGGCACACTGGTGGCGTCGCTTCCCCGCCCGGGGCCCGCCGGCCCTTGCCCGCTGAAACGCCCGCTGCTCCCTGTCCACGGCGACGCCGCCGCTCCGAGTCCGCGCCGCTCCGAGTCCGCGCCGCTCCGAGTCCGCGCCGCTCCGAGTCCGCGCCGTCCGAAGTCCGCGTCGCCCCGAATCCGCGCCGTACCGGCCGCCCTGGCGGCCACGCCGCCCCACCGACGGCGCGCGTCCCCAAGAGCCGACACCGACGCCGAGGAGCACCGTGTCCGTACCGATCATCCTCGACTGCGACCCCGGGCACGACGACGCCCTCGCCATCCTGCTCGCCGCCGGGGATCCCGCCGTCGACCTGCTCGCGATCACCACCGTCGCCGGCAACCAGGTACTGGAGAAGACAACGCTCAACGCCCGTCGCGTCTGCACCGTCGCGGGTATCACCGACGTGCCCGTCGCCGCAGGCTGCGCCCGTCCGCTCCTCGGTCGACTCCAGATCGCGGACGACGTCCACGGCGAGTCGGGCCTGGACGGGCCGAGCTTCGGCGCACCGACCGTCGATACCGTGCCCGAGCACGCCGTCGACCTGATGTACCGGATCCTCACCCGGCACCCGGAACCCGTGACCCTGGTGCCGACCGCGCCGCTGACCAACATCGCCCTGCTGCTCACCCGCTACCCCGACGTGGCGGCGCACATCCGCGAGATCGTGCTCATGGGTGGTTCGACGGAGCGCGGCAACCGCACTCCCGCCGCCGAGTTCAACATCTTCGTCGACCCGGAGGCCGCCGACATCGTCTTCCGCAGCGGGCTGCCCGTGACCATGTGCGGGCTCAACGTCACCCATCAGGCGCTGGTCACCCCCGAGGTGCTCGCCCGGCTGGAGGGGCTCGACACGGACCTCGGGCGCGTATGCGCGGAGCTGATGACGTTCTTCGCCGGCACCTACCGGCGCTCGCGGGGATTCTCCGCGCCACCCCTGCACGATCCGGTGGCGGTGGCCCGGGTCGTCGATCCGGCGATCGTGGACTGTGCCGAGGCGAGCGTCGCCGTCGAACTCCGAGGGGCGTTCACCCGCGGGGCGACCGTCGTGGACCTCCATCGGCACCTCGACCGGCCGGTCAACGCGCGCGTGGCGGTGGGCCTCGACCAGGAGAGGTTCTGGGACCGGGTCGTCGCCGCCGTCGACACGCTCGGACGGCGGGTGGCGGGCCCGGAGGGCGCGGGTCGAAACGCCCCGCGCCCGGAGGACGCCTCGGCTACGGAGCCCGGTTCGAGCACGGAGGGCGCCGCTCGCACCCAGGGCGGCCCGCGCACGGAGAGCGCTCCGCGCACCACGGGCGGTCCGGGATGACCCGGGGCCGCTCGCCGTCACCCGCCGGGCGTCGTCCGCGGGGCCGCCGGGGCGGAGTAGCGTCCGGCTCCCGCCGTCAGCCCCCACGGATGTGCGGACGGCTCCGGTCGAGCGCGCCCGTACGGCCGCCTCGCCCCGTGCACCGAGCCGAGCGGCCGCCGTCAGTACGAACTCCACCATGTCCGGCACCGTAGCGCGGGGGTACGACAACCGGTTCCGGGCCGGGTTCCGCACCGGCCGGCCGAGGAGGTCGGCCGGTGCACCCGGCCGGCACCGCCGCCGTCGGGTGCACCGCGGTCCGCCACCGGCATGCCGTCGGGTGCGCCGCAATCCGGCCACCGGCTTCGGGGCCGTGCGTGCGCCGCGCACCGTCGGAGGGGAACGGGATCCACTCCGGCCGGTGGCCCTCCAGGGTTCGGCGACCGGCACGCGCGGTCCCGGTGCCACGGTCGCCTGCCGCCTGCCGCCTGCCGCCTGCCGCCTGCCGCCTGCCGCCTGCCGCCCTCGTACCTCCGTAACCCCGTGCCTCCGTAACCCCGTGCCTCCGTAACCCCGTGCCTCCGTAACCCCGTGCCTCCGTAACCCCGTACCGGCGGTGGGCGGGCACAGGTGCGGCCGGACGCGGCCCGCGCGCGGCCGCTGCGGCGGCCGGTCGGCTCAGGGGGCGACGCCCCTCCCCACGAGCAGCTTCACGGCCGCGGCGATCGACTCCGCGTCGATCCCGGCGGCGTGCAGCTGCTCGTCCGGTGTGGCGGAGGCCGGCATACCGCCTACGGCGAGCCGCGCGAGCCTGGGTGCGGGGCGCCCGTCCGAGAACGCCTCCGCCACGGCGTCGCCGATGCCGCCCTCCGGGCGGTGGTCCTCCACCGTGAGGATGCACCCCGTCTCCCGGGCGGCGTCGTCGAGGGTCTCCACGTCCACGGGCTTGACCGAGTACAGGTCGACGACCCGGACCGGGATCCCGTCCGCGGCGAGGGCGTCCGCGGCGCGCAGGGCCTCGTGGACCGTCACCCCCGCGGCGACGATCGCCGCCCTGTCGCCGTCGCCGCCGCGCAGCACCTTGCTGCCGCCGACCGGGAAATCCTCGTCCGGACCGTAGACGACGGGTGTCTCGCCGCGGCTGGTCCGCAGATAGCGGACGCCGTCCAGCTCCGCCATCGCCGCCACCAGCCGCGCCGTCTGGTTGGCGTCGCACGGGTAGAGCACCGTCGACCCGTGGACGGACCGCAGCATCGCCAGGTCCTCGAGGCCCATCTGCGAGGGGCCGTCCTCCCCGATCGCCACGCCGGCGTGCGATCCGACGAGGTTGATGTCCGCCCGGCTCACCGCGGCCATGCGGATGAAGTCGTGGGCCCGGGTGAGGAACGCGGCGAAGGTCGACGCGTACGGCACCCAGCCGCGCGCCTGCAGGCCGACCGCCGCGGCCACCAGTTGCTGCTCGGCGATGTAGAACTCCAGGTAACGGTCCGGGTGCTCCTCCTTGAAGTACTCCGTGCGCGTGGAGTCGCCGACCTCGGCGTCGAGCGCGACCACGTCGCCCCGTGCCGAGCCCAGCGCGGCCAGGGCGTGCCCGTACGCCGTCCTGGTCGCCTCCCGGGTGCCGGGCTCGAACCGGGGGAGCGCCAGCGGCGCCAGGTCCCGGACGCGCCGGACGCGCGCCGCCGGGGGCGCCTCGACCTCGACCCGCACGAACCGCGGTCCGCCCAGTTCCTCGATGGCCGCCTCCGCGTCGGGCAGCGGCTTGCCGTGCCTGCCCTCCCGGTCCTCCACGGCGGCGACGCCGCGCCCCTTGCGGGTGGCCGCGATGACGGCGGTCGGCCGCCCTTCCACCCGCACCGCCTCGCCGAGGGCCTTGTCGACGGCCTCGACGTCATGGCCGTCGACCTCCACGGTGTGCCAGCCGAACGCCCGGAGCCGCCGGGCGTAGGCACCGAGGTCGTGCTGGTGGCGGGTCGGCCCGCGCTGCCCGAGCCGGTTGACGTCGATGATCAGCTTCAGATTGCCCAACTGCTCGAACGCGGCGTGCTCGACGGCCTCCCAGACGGACCCCTCCGCCATCTCGCTGTCCCCGGAGAGGACCCAGATCCGGTAGGGGACACGGTCGAGGTACCTGCCGGCCAGGGCCATCCCCACCCCGACGGGCAGGCCCTGGCCGAGCGAGCCCGTGGCGACGTCCACCCAGGGCAGCAGCGGCGTCGGGTGGCCCTCCAGACGGCTGTCGCGCTTGCGGAACGTCAGCAGCTCCTCGTCGTCGATGGCACCCGCCGCCTTGTAGAGCGAGTACAGCAGCGGCGAGGCATGGCCCTTGGAGAAGACCAGCCGGTCGTTGGCCGGGTTCCCCGGGTCGGAGAAGTCGTAGCGCAGGTGGTGGGCGAGGAGTACGGCGGTGAGGTCGGCCGCGGACATCGACGACGTCGGATGGCCCGAACCCGCCGCGTCGGCCGCCCGTACCGAGTCCACCCGCAACTGCCGGGCCAGTTCGGTCAGTTCTTCGTAGCGCATGTCGCTCCGTTCCTGGTCGTCCGGTGTCCGGTCGTCCGTCGTTCCCGTGGCCGGTGAAAGCCCCCGGCGGGTTCCTGGCGGGTTTGGCGGGTCTCTGGCGGGTCCGTTACGGGACCCTGCCGGGTCTGCCGGGTCTGCCGGGTCTGCGGGGTCTGCCGGGACCCTGCCGGGTCTGCCGGGTCTGCCGGGTCTGCCGGGTCCCTGCCGGGACCGTGGCGGGGTCCCGTCACGGCCGGGGTCGGCCCGGCAGCCGGGCCACCTCGGGCGACGAGGTGTCGAGCGGCACCGACCACGGGCTGACGAGGCCGAGTTGCACGGCCTGGCGCGGCAGCGCCGCGTCCAGCAGCCAGTCGGCCGCCACCCGCACCCGGTTGCCGGGCATCGCCGCCAGGTGGTAGCCGCGGGTGACCGCACCCGCGAGCAGTCCGGACAGCGGCACGCCCAGCGGGTTCGCCGCCGCCTGGACACCGCCCAGGTCCACGGCGAAGCCGAGGTCGTGGTGGCGGTAGACGCGCGCGGTGCCGTACCCGAGCGACGCCGCGACGTTGTTCGCCGCGACATCGCCCTGCCGGGTGGCGTGCTGCGCGGTCATCGGGGTCAGTTCATAGCGGGCGCCGTGCCCCGCACCGTTCCCGGCCCGTGCACCTGCCCCGTTCCCGGCCCCTGCGCCGTCGCCGTCCCCCGGCAGCGGGCGCGTCAGGTCGGGTACGGCGGCGGCGTCCCCGCAGGCGAACACGTCGGGATGCCCCGGCACATCGAGTTCCGCGGTCACCCGCAGCCGTCCGCGGTCCAGGGGCAGCCCGACGTCGGCCACGAGCGGATCCGGCCGCACCCCCACGCACCACACCAGGGTCCTGGTCGGAACGAACTCGCCGTCGTCCAGCAGCACCCCGTCGGGCGTCGCCTCCCTGATGGAGGTACCGGTGCGCACCTCCACGCCCCGGGCGCGCAGCACCCGGTCGGCGGTCTCGGACAGCCGCCGGTCGAGTTCGGGCAGCACACGGGGTGCGATGTCGAGGAGCAGCCAGCGCGGCCGGGTGTCCGGTGAGTGCCAGGCCGGGCCGAACGGGCCCTTCGGGCGGGACATCTGGGCGTGGAGCCCGTCGGTGAAGATCTTGCCCTGGGCGGCGACCTCGGTGCCGGTGTAGCCGGCGCCGACCACGACGAAGGTGGAGCGTGACCCGCACTCGTCGGCGTGCGGTGCCGCACCCGCCATCTCCACCTGCCGGACGACGTGGTCGCGCAGGTACAGCGCTTCGGGAAGCCCGCGGAAGCCGTGCGCGTGCTCGTTCACCCCGGGGACGGGGAGCAGCTTGTTGACACTGCCGACGGCGAGTACGAGCCGGTCGTACGCCAGCTCCCGGCTTGCGCCCTCCGGGTCCGTGTAGTGCACACGGTGCCCGGCGAGGTCGACCCGCGTCGCCTCGCCCAGCACGAGCCGCACCCTGGGCAGGGTGTGTGCGAGGGAGACGGTCACCCGTCGCGGTTCCAGGAGCCCGGCGGCCACCTGGGGCAGCAGCGGGAGGTACAGAAAGTAGTCGGTGGGGTTCAGCAGCACGATCTCGACCCGCTCCCTGGCCAGTGACCGGGAGAGCGCCCGTGCCGTGCGGTGGCCGGCGAACCCGGCTCCCACGACGACGATCCTGGTCACGGCGTACCGACGCGGCCGTGACCGCGGCTCCCGGGGGGTGGTGAGCGGGGCCTGCGGATGCGGGGTCCGGATGTCGTCGGCCTGCACGGCGAATCGCCTCCCATGGGGAATCGGGGCATGCGAGGGACTGGGCGCTCCGGGTGCCCCGCCGGCGCGGGGTCAAACGCCGTGCCGGCGCTCACCGGGAATCGTCTTCGCTCACGCGTCCGTGTATCCAGCCTCCCCCCGTCGAAGTGTCGCGGCCAATGGAAAGCACAGGAAAGCGAATAGATCCGGACACCTATTCAGTCCGGAGCAGTCACATTGCGCAAAAAGCGATCCAGGCGCCCCGCCTGTGGCTCCGATTGCCATACTGCTCACGTTCACAGAACAGATGTGCTGGCGTCCGACCTCGTGACCGGTCTGCCCCGGACGGCCGGGGCGTCCCTGACCTGGTTCGCTTCCTGCCAGGAGTCGGCGCACACCCACGGAGAGAAGTGATCGATGGCCACCGAGCTCTCTGGCGGTACCGGCGGAGACGCCGCCGCTCTCGCACTGAAGATACTGGTCGCCGGCGGATTCGGCGTGGGCAAGACGACCCTTGTCGGAGCGGTCAGCGAAATCCGGCCACTGCGGACGGAGGAACGGCTCAGCGAGGCGGGCGAGGGCGTCGACGACACGGGTGGAGTCGACCAGAAGGCGACGACCACCGTCGCCATGGACTTCGGCCGCATCACGATCCGCTCGGGGCTCTCCCTCTACCTCTTCGGGACGCCGGGGCAGGACCGCTTCTGGTTCCTGTGGGACGAACTGTCGCAGGGGGCGCTCGGCGCGGTGGTCCTCGCGGACACCCGGCGCCTGGAGGACAGTTTCCCCGCCGTCGACTACTTCGAGCACCGGCGCATTCCGTTCGTCGTCGCCGTCAACTGCTTCCCCGGGGCGCGGACCTACGGCGCGCACGAGGTCTCCCGCGCGCTGGACCTCGACCGGGGTACCCCGGTCGTGCTGTGCGACGCTCGCGACCGCGACTCGGGGAAGGAGGTGCTGGTCCGGCTGGTGGAGTACGCCGGGCGGATGCACACCGCCCGACTCCTCGACTCGGTGGGATGAGGGCGGCACGAGGACGGGGTGAGGGCCGCCCGGAGCGGCGAGCGGGTACCCGGCGAGGCGCGGCGACCGGTCCGCCGTCTGCCTCCGACGTCTGATGTCTGCCTCTGCCTCCGCCGTCCGCCGTCCGCCGTGCGCCGTGCGCCCGGACCGTCGACGCGTTCGCGGTGCGGGTGCCGTCGGACGGGAGGGCCCGCCACTCGTCCCAGATCCGTCCTGAGACCCGTCCTGAGATCCGTCCTGAGCCCCGCCCTGCGACAGCCTTCCCGCCAGGGGGTGCGACCTGGGGCGCGACCCGCGGTGGGGGAGAGCCGACTCCTCGCTGCCGTGCGCCCGCCATGACTCCTTGCCGGGAGGGGGACGGTGCGCAAGGCTTACCCGCGACACGGGGGAACGCGAACAGACACGCGCACGGGGAGGAACGTCATGGCAGCGGACAAGGGGCTCGAATGGCTCCTGGACGACCTGACCAAGAGGATCTCGTACATACGGCACGCCCTCGTGCTGTCCAACGACGGCCTGGTGACCGGTGCGAGCAGCGGACTCGCCCGTGAGGACGCGGAGCACCTCGCCGCCGTCTCCTCCGGACTGCACAGTCTCGCCCGGGGTTCGGGCAGGCGCTTCCGGGCGGGCAGGGCGAGGCAGATCATGGTGGAGTTCGACGAGGCGATGCTCTTCGTCACGGCGGCGGGGGACGGCAGTTGCCTGTGCGTGCTCAGCGCCGCGGAGGCCGATGTCGGCCAGGTGGCCTACGAGATGACGCTGCTGGTGAACCGGATGGGGGAGCATCTGACGGTGGCCGCGCGGCAGCCGGGCCGGGTCACGGTCTCCGACTTCTGAGACGTCCACCGCCCTGTCGGGCCGTGTCTCCAACGCCTTCCCGGTCTCACCCGGTCTCACTGTTCGGCGTTCGCCGTTCGGCGTTCGCCGTTCGCCATCGGCCATCGGCCGTCGGCTTCCGGCTGGGCGGCGGCCCCGCCCCGGGCCCGGGGCCGGGCCGAACGGCACCTTCCGCCCCGCCCCGCCCCGCGACCCGGGCCAACCGCTCGCCGGGCATGAGACGGGGCACTCGTGACGGCCCGCCCGCGCAGGGCGCCGTCAGGTCGGGCGGGGCCCTGCGCGGGCGGACGGCGCGTCCCGGGCGGACGCTGACAACTCACCACACCCGGCGGGGCCCTGCGCGGGCGGACGGCGCACACGGGGCATCAGGGGAGCGCACCGGTCGGCGTCGTGCTCCGCCCGGTGCGCCGGGAGACAGCTCCGTCCCGTTCTACCGCTGGGACGGGGCGGTTGTGCCGTCGGCGGTTCCCCGGGGCACCACGCTCGACAGGACCGAGGGCAGCGTGTACCAGTCCGACGAGACCACGCTCGCGTGCCGGCCTGCCAGCAGCGCGACGCGGTCGCGTGCCTGTGCCTCCGTAGGACTGGTGCCGTCGATCGCGGGCGGCACGCTGTGGGCGCCCGTCATCAGGACGAGGTAGTGGTTGCGGTCGTACCAGGCGGTGTCGATCGAGCCGCCCGCGTACTGGGAGGCGGATCCGTCGAAGACGACGAACCACGGGCGGAGGGAGGCGTCCTGGTAGCGGCCGCGCGGGTCGCCGGACTGCGCGCCCAGTACGGCGGGGAACGCCGACGCCTCCGGCAGCCGGCCGGCAGCGGCGAGGTTGCGCAGGTGGGTCGCGTACTCCCGGTCGGTCCACAGCGTGTCGAACGGGTTCCCCTGCTCGACCGTGCCCGGGATGAGTTCGACGATGAACTTCCCCGCCAGGTCTGTGCGGGAAGGCCACCCGCGGGCCCGTACCGCGGTGTCGAGGTCCGGATGGCCGGCGGCCAGGTCGGCGGGCCGGAACAGCGCGTCGCCGAGCCGGGCGGTGAGCAGTGCGTCGAGCGCGGCGGGGCCCCGGGCGTGCTTGCTCTGGAACCCGTCCTTCATCTCCACCTTGAGGAGGACGGGCCGGTGCCCGGGGTTCGCGTCGTGCCAGGCGCGGATGTCGGAGAGGCAGCCGCCGAGATCCCGGTCGCGGGGCTTGTTGCGCAGCTCGGCGGCCGTCGAGGCGTTCACGCAGTTGTTGTCGTTGCCCACCGGGTTGTCGTGGGCGACCCGGAAGGATCTGCCGAACACATTGGTCCACACGTCGATCTCGAGCATTCCCGCACCCGAGTCCAGGGCGTCCGCGAAGTAGCGGTACTTGGCCTTCTCATAGGCGTTGTGGACGCCGACGGAGGTCGTCGACGAGTACGCCGGTGCCGCCGCCTCGTTGCCGGGCGCGGCGACCGCGGGCGCCTGTGCCGGTACGAGCGCCACACCCAGTGCGGCGGCGGAGACTGATGCCGCAGCCGTGCGCGAGAGCTTCCCCATGGTCCCCTGCCTGTGTCGGGAGCGGTGCAAACCCACGGCAGAGTAAGGGAGTTGAGTGAAGAAGGGGAGACTCTGGGGCAATCGCGCGAAGAGCTTCCGGGGCCTTGGAGCACTTCCGGCGGTGCTGCGGGTGCGGGTGGTTCCGCTGATGCCTCCGGTACGGGTGGTGCTGTGGCGGGGCGGTGGCAGACGAGGGGAGCTGCGGTACGGGGCCGGCTGCCGCGCGTCCGGCCGGAGCCGCCGACCGGATGGCCGGTGCCGGCGACCGGATGGCCGGTGCCGGCGACCGGATGGCCGGTGCCGCCGACCGGATGGACGGAGCCGGCGAGCCCGGTCGTACCAGGCCGAGTAGCGGGCAGTGCCCGCACCTGCCGCCGACGGCCGATCGCCGCGTCGGGGGCCTGGGCCGGCGTCGGGGGCCTGGGCCTGGGCGGGCCTGGGCGGCGTCGGGGTAGTGGCCGGCCGGGACACGGATAGTCAGCCCCGCACCCGCCGCCGAAGAAGCCCGGCCGTCCCCTGCTGGTCGCGCCGCCCCGGCCGCCCCCCCCTGCCGGTCCCGCCGCCCTCTCCGGTGCCGGGTGCACCGGAGTGCGGAACGGGGCCCCGCCGGGCACGATGGCCGCATGCTGCTGGCCCGCCTCGCCGATGTGTCCCGGCAGATCGCTGCCGAGCCTTCCCGCACCCGGAAGACCGAAGCGCTGGCGTCCCTGTTCCGAGACGCCCGGCCGCAGGAGGCCGCGCTCGTCATCTCCTATCTGGCCGGACGGATCCCTCAGGGGCGGCTCGGCGTCGGCCGGAACGTCCTCGGGCACCGGCCCGAGCCGGCCGGGGCGCCCGTCCTGACCGTCGCCGAGACCGATGCTGCGTTCACGGCGCTCGCCCGGGTCGGCGGGACGGGTGCCCAGGCCGAACGCAGGAGGCTCGTGGGCGGGCTGATGGCCGCCGCGACCGGCCCCGAACAGGATTTCCTGGTGCGTCTGCTGACCGGCGAAGTGCGCCAGGGCGCGCTGGACGCCGTGGCGCTCGAGGGCGTAGCCAGGGCCGCGGGTGCGCCGTCCGCCGAGGTCCGGAGGGCGGTGATGCTCGACGGTTCACTCCCCCGGGTGGCGGAAGCGGTCCTCGCGGAAGGCCCCGCGGCGCTCTCGTCCTTCCGGCTGCGGGTGGGCCGCCCCGTGCAGCCCATGCTGGCCCGCACCTCGGCCTCGGTGGCCGACGCGGTACGGGCCCTGGGCGCCTGCTCCGTCGAGGAGAAGCTGGACGGGGTCCGCATTCAGGTCCATCGCTCGGCCGAGGACGTCCGTGTCCACACGCGGTCCCTCGACGACATCACGGCCAGGCTGCCGGACGTGGTCGAGGCGGTGCGCGAACTGCCGGCGGACCGCTTCATCCTCGACGGCGAGGTGATCGCCCTCGATCCGGCGGGCCGGCCCCTGCCGTTCCAGGACACCGCCGCACGCGTCGGCTCCCGGGCGGATGTGGCCGCGGCCACGGCGGCGGTTCCGCTGTCGCCGGTCTTCTTCGACATCCTCGCGCTCGAGGGGAGGGACGTGCTCGATCTGCCGGGGCGCGAGCGGCACGCCGAACTCGCCGCGCTGGTTCCGCGGCCCATGCGGGTGCGGAGGTTCGTCGTCGAGGACCCCGCGTCCCCCGCCGGGCTCGCGGGTGCCGAGGACTTCCTGGCCGCCACCCTCGGCCGCGGCCACGAGGGGGTGATGGTCAAGGCCCTGGACGCGCCGTACTCGGCGGGGCGCCGCGGCCGCTCCTGGCTCAAGGTGAAGCCCGTGCACACGCTCGACCTGGTCGTACTCGCCGCCGAGTGGGGCCACGGCCGCCGTACGGGAACGCTGTCCAACCTCCACCTGGGCGCGCGGGCCGCCGACGGGGGGTTCGCCATGCTCGGCAAGACCTTCAAGGGCCTCACCGACGAGATGCTCCGCTGGCAGACGGAGCGGCTGCGGGAGCTCGCCGTGGAGGACGACGGCTTCCGGGTGCGGGTGCGGCCGGAACTCGTCGTCGAGATCGCCTACGACGGTCTGCAGCGCTCTTCGCGCTACCCGGCCGGTGTCGCACTGCGGTTCGCCCGCGTTCTGCGCCACCGTCCCGACAAACCGGCGGCGCAGGCCGACACGGTCGAGACCGTCCTCGCCGCCACGCCCGTCGCGGCTCCGTCGGGGGAGTGAGGCGCGGAGCGCGGGAAGAGGGGGGAGAGGGGGGAGAGGGGGGAACCGCCGGGAGCGGCCGGACGCGCGGCGAACGGCCGGGCGTGGGCCGCGGAGACGACCGCCGTGCGGCGCGGGGAGCGGCCGGGTAGGCGGCGAGCGGAGGGGAGTGGACCCCGGCCGGCCGGGGGAAGCCGGCCGGGGCCGTACGCGGGCGGGCGCACCGTCACCGGTGGTGCGGTCTGCGGCCACGCCTAGGTGAACGATAAACCATCTTTGAGTATGGCTCGAACACCGCCCCCGCCACTGCCCCCGCCCCCGGAGCCGATGCCGGGCCGACGGCCGGAGGGCGGTCGCCGGGTGCCGGGTGCCGGGTGCCGGGTGCCGCGACCGTCGGCCGCCGGACCGGCACGCGGGCCGATGCGGTGGAAGCCGGCGGCGCTGCCGGGATGGGCGGCCGTCACCCCTCCTCCAGCGGCCGCCACCTCTTCCGGCGGCCGTCACCTCCCTGCCGGCGATCGGGGCGGCGCCGTCGGCGGACGAGTCCTGTCCTGGCTGCGTGAGTGAGGACTCGTCCCGCGTATCGCAGGGCCGGGCATCGAGTCCGGCGAGCGGCTTGGCCGGCGCCGCTGGAAGATCGAGCGGTCGATCGCCTGGCTGTTCGGCTACCGCCGGCTCACCGTTCGGTATGAGCGAAAGGGCTCCCACTTCCTCGCTTTCCTCGGCCTCGCAGCCGCCCTCGCCTGCTACAAGAAGCTCGCGAAACTCACCACGTGAGACACCATCTCAGCTCAATCCTGTACGTCGTCAACCACGGTGATCGCGCGGTATGCATCGAGGTCTACGCAGCCTGAACCGTCTTCATGCCGCCACAGCCCGTCCACGGAAACGCCCCCGCAGTCACCATCGGCTGCGGGGCGTCGTAGGTCTGCGGGTTCATGCCGTCGTGGCCGGCGCAGCCTGGGTCGCCTCGGTCTTCTCGGCGGAAGCCTGCGGCGGTATCCGCGACCTCACCGCTTGCCGGCTGTGCAACAGGCCGCCGACCATCAAGAGGGCTGAGTACGCGTTGGACTTCTCCGTACCGGCAACCTCTGGTGCGCCCAGATCGCACATGAACTTGAGGGCGAGCCGTACTTGTTCGGCACGCGCCGGGTAGCCGACAGCCGTGTTCATCGACTCCTCGCGGAGTGCCTCGGCCGCTGCTGTTGCGTCCGCTGCCTCGTCTTCGTCGTCGGCCTTCCTGCCGACGAGCGCCGCGAGGGTCTGGCGGAGGGCTTCAACCGTCAATCGCCACTCGTGCTTGACGTACTGCTTCCCGGCGTCGCGGTAGTAGTCGAGGGCGGTGGCGAACTCCGCCGACCGGGAACCGTGGGCACAGGAGATCGACGACCGGCTGTTCGCCCTGATGGCGGCGATCTGGAACGGGTGGCGCTTGACTGACATCGACCAGGCTAAGCAGGCTGTGCGCGAGAGGGCGTGGCGTCGCCTCATCGACGGCGGTGGTGCCCCTGCGGATTCGTACGGGAAGATCCCCGGTTTCTACGGAACGCCGGCCACTGCGGAGCGTCTGGCTGGACTGGACGAGTGGCAGCAGGCGACCAGGATCAAGGCCGACCCCGACCGGGCGCAGCTCCCCACCCGGACGCGCGCCCTGGAAGACGGAAGGCTCCTCTACACGGCGGTGCCGAGGATGGCCGGTCTCGAACCGTTCTTCCTGCTCGACCCCGAGACGCTGACCGTTCCTGCCGGTGAAGCCGCCGAGAAGAAGGGGGCGGCTCAGGTGGCCCGGCGGATCGGCGTGGAGGCGATGCGCCCGATCGACACAGTCGTCTGCGGCAGCGTCGCGGTGAACCGTTCCGGAGCCCGCATCGGCAAGGGCGCTGGGTACTCCGACCTTGAAGTGGCGCTCCTTGTCGAGGCCGGCCTTGTCACTGCGTCGACCGTTATCGTCGCGCCCGTCCATGCGCTCCAGGTGCTCGAGGATGAAATCCCGGAGACGGAGCACGACTTCTCGGTGGACTACATCGTCACGCCCGACGAGGTGATCCGCTGTACCAACCGCAGGCGTCCGCCCGGCTTGGTCTGGGATGACCTGACGGCCGAGGAGATCGCGGCGATTCCGGTACTGGCAGCGCAGCAGCGCGCCCGGTAGAACGTCCGCCAGGGTCATCTGCGGGCCGAACGATCGAGGGCGGCCGTAGCAGTACTTTGCCTGCTCAACAGGGGTGCCGACCGGTAGGCTGGGCAGTGCCCAGGGGGTACCTGGCCAGTTTGCCGACGAGGCGGACGCGATGCCTCCGCGACGCCCCGGGCGGGCGGCTTCCCGGGCGGGCCGGTCAGTCCGAGGACGGGCGTGCCCGTACGTGCATCCGCTCGCCCTGGGGCCCGAACAGGGACAGGAACTCCACCGGCCGGTCACCGGCGTTGGCGAAGCCGTGCGGGGTGCGGGTGTCGAACTCCGCGGCCTCACCCGCGCCCAGGACCAGGTCGTGTTCGCCGAGCGCCACCCACAGCCGCCCGGTGAGGACGTACAGCCATTCGTAGCCCTCGTGCACCTTCTGCTCCGGACGCACGCCCTTGTTCTTCGTACGCGGCGGCACGATGTGCTTGTAGGCGTGCATGCCCCCGAGGTACCGCGTCAGCGGTACGTACGTCTGCCCGTTCCGGGTGAAGGGGCGCTGCCGGATGCGGGCGTCCCCGACGGCCGGGGCGCCGACCAGTTCGTCCAGCGGCACGCCGTACGCCCGGGCCAGTGGCAGCAGCAGTTCGAGCGTGGGCTTGCGTCCGCCGGACTCCAGCCGCGACAGCGTGCTCAGCGAGATCCCGGTCGTCTCGGCGATCTGGGCGAGCGTGCTGCCGCGCGCCTGCCGCAGGGCCCGCAACCGAGGCCCCACGGCCGTCAGCACCTCGCCGAAATCGTCTTCCGTCATGGATCCATGTGCCGTCATGGCAAACGGTTTTGTCAAACCCGGGCTGCCGGAGGGAATCAGGGAATCGCCCGGACGGGCCGTCAGCGCCCGGGTCGGGACAGGAAACCCCGGACATGGTGGGTGCAGATGCGACCCGGCAGCCCCTGGGGCCGGTGCCGGCCGCAGGCGGCTCACCACCTGGGATCTCGCCGCTCCCATCCCCGCCTGTGACCGGGACGCACCGACGGTCAGCGCCGCAGGCGCCGAACTGCCGCGGCCGCCGCGGCCGCCGCGGCCGCCACGGCACCGACGGCTGCCGCGGCGAGCACCCACGGGACGATCCGCCTGGTGACCGGCAGACCCGCGGTCCGCAGCAGGTCGATGGGCTCCGCGGCCCCGGCCGGACCGGGCTCCGCACGCGCGGCGGATACGGCGGGTGCGGCCGGGGCCCGGGGCTCCGCCAGACCCGACGTGCTTCCCGCCGACCCCGCGGTTCCCGTTACAGCGGACGTCTCCGTCTCCGTCTCCGTCTCCGTCTTCGTCTCCGCCTCCGTGCCCGTGCCCGTGCCCGTCCCGTCCTTTCCGGCGGCCCCGCTCGGCTCTCCTCCGGCGGCCCCGCTCGGCTCTCCCGGTTCCCCCCGTCCTCCCGTCCCCGCTGCCGCGCCCCCGCCGTCCGGCGCCCCGGCGAGCTGCCCGGACAGGCAGTCCGCGAACCGGTCCACCAGCTTCCCGCCGACCTCGGCCAGCACACCCCGCCCGATCTGGGCCGGCCGCCCGGTCACCGCGAAGTCGGTGAGCACGGACACGGTCGTCCCCGCGCCGGAGGCGCTGAGCCCGGCCGTGACGGTCGCCCGCGCCGTGCCCTGCCCCCGCACCTCCTTGCCGCTCGCCTTCAGGATCATCCGGTGCGCCGCCGTGTCCCGCTCCTCGAAGACGGCGGTTCCCCGGTACGTCAGTGTGACCGGCCCCACCTTGACCTTCACCGTCCCGGTGATCTTCTCGCCGTCGAACTCCTGAACGGTCGTACCGGGCAGGCAGGGCGCCACCCGCTCGATGTCGAGGAGCGCCCTCCAGGCCTCCTCGACCGGCACCGGGACGGTGAACTCGTGCCGCAGTTCCATGCTCCGCTCCGTTTCTCCTCATGCGCCGGCGGACCCCGCCGGGGTCCCGGTGCCGCCGCGGGCCTGCCCGCCGGGATGCGAACCGCCGGGATGCGAACTGCCGGAATCCGAACTGCCGGAATGCGAACCGCCGGGATGCGAACCTCCCGAATGGATCGCCCCGGTTGTCTCCGTCAGCGGCGCCCCGCTTCCGCCCCAGCGGAGTGCCACGATCTCCGCAGCCACCGACACGGCGACCTCCTCGGGGGTGCGGGCCCCGAGGTCCAGGCCCACCGGCGAACGCAGCCGGGCCAGCTGCTCCTCGCCCAGCCCGGCCTCGCGCAGCCGGTCGGCCCGGTCCTCGTGGGTGCGGCGGCTGCCCATCGCGCCGATGTACGCCGCCGGCCGCCGCAGCGCCTGCTCCAGCAGCGGCACGTCGAACTTCGGATCGTGCGTCAGTACGCAGACGACCGTGCGCGCGTCGGTCTCCGTACGGTCCAGATAGCGATGCGGCCAGTCCACGACGACCTCGGCACCCTCCGGGAACCGCCTGGGCGTGGCGAACGCCGGACGCGCGTCGCACACGGTGACCCGGTAGCCGAGGAAGTCGCCGATCCGGGCGACGGCCGCCGCGTAGTCGATGGCCCCGAACACCAGCATCCTCGGCGGCGGCGCGAACGCGTGGAGGAAGACCGACACATCGTCCTCGCGGCGCTGGCCCCGCGGCCCGTAGTGCCGCATACCGGTCGATCCCTGGGCGAGGCCGCCGCGGGCGTCCGCCGCGACCGCCGCGTCCAGTCCCTCGGAGCCGAGCGATCCGGCCGCCTCGTCCGCCCAGACCGCCAGCGTGGCGCCCCGCGGGGCCGGGCCGTCGGTGACGGCCGCGACCGTCACCGGGCGGTGTGCGGCGACCGAGTCGGCCACCGCCCCGAACACCGCGTCGGTGTCCGGGGAGACGGCCCGGACCAGCACGGTGATCTCACCGCCGCAGGTCAGCCCGACCGCGAACGCGTCGTCGTCGCTGTACCCGAAGGTGTGCAGCCGTGCCGCACCGTCGGCCAGGACCTCCCGGGCCATCTCGAAGACCGCGCCCTCCACACAACCGCCCGACACGCTGCCTACGACCTCCTCGCCCGGCCCCACGGCCATCGCCGCGCCCGGCCCGCGCGGCGCGCTGCGGCTCACCGACACGACCGTGGCCAGCCCGAACGGCTCGCCCCCGGCGTACCAGCGACACAGGGCAGGCAGAATCTCACGCATCCCCGGCTCCTCTCACCACCGCGGCGAGGTGCTCCAGCGCCGCCACGCTGTGTCCCTCGACGAACGCGTCGACACTGGGCAGGGCCGCCGCCATGCCGGCCGCCAGCGGTGCGTAGCCGGGCCGGCCCTTGCGCGGATTGGCCCACACGACCCGGTGGGCCAGCCGGTGCAGCCGCCGCATCTGGGCCGCGAGGAGTGACGGATCACCGCGCTCCCAGCCGTCGGACAGCACCACGACGACGGCACCACGCGCCATCCCGCGCTGCCCCCACCGGTCCAGGAAGGCCCGCAGCATCTCGCCGAGCCGGGTGCCCCCGCGCCAGTCCGGGACGGCGGCGGCCACCGCCGCCAGCGCGGCCTCCGGGTCGCGGTGCCCCAGCGCGGCGGTCACCCGGGTCAGCCGGGTGCCGATCGTGAACACCTCCGTCGCCGCCCGCGACCCGGCGGGCCCGCGGTGCGCCGCCGCGTGCGCGAACCGCAGCAGCGCGTCCGCGTACGGCGTCATCGATCCGCTCACGTCGACCAGCAGCACCACCCGGCGGGGACGTTCGGCACGCGCCCGTCGGCGCAGCAGCGCCGGCTCCCCGCCTCGGCGCAGCCACTCCCGCACCGTCCGCCGCGGATCGACGGCACCGCGCCGGGCCGGACGCAGCCGCGCGGAGCGCCGCGGCTCGCCCCGCAGCGCGAACGCGGCCAGCAGCCGCCGCACCTGCTCGCGTTCGGCGGCCGTCAGCGCGGCGACGTCCCGATGGCGCAGTACCTCCGCCGGACTGGCGAGGGCCGCGGCGGCGCCCGGCCGCCGGTCGTCCTCGCCGGATCCCGGCACGCGGTCCGTCTCCCGTACGGCCGGCCGCGCCGGGGGAGCGGCCCGCAGCGGGCGGGCCAGCGGTCCCGGAGCGCGGCCGCGCGGGCCGAAGTAGCCGGCGAACACCCGGTCGTAGCGGTCGAGGTCGTCCCGGCCGCCGCACAGGGTGAGCCTCCCGGCCCAGTACACGTCGGCCCGCCGATGCGGCCCGAGCACGTCGAGCGCCCGCAGGAACGTCTGCACCCGGTCCGGCCCCGCCTCCAGCCCCGCCGCGCGCAGCGCGCGCCCGAAACCCACCAGCACCGCGGTGCCGCCGCCGACCGCCGCCACCGGCCTCACGCCCCCGCCGCCCGCCGGGCGAGGACCGCGGACAGGTCCATGGAGCGGGCCCGCTCCGTGTCCTCCCGGTACTTCAGCGCCGATCCGAGCGTCGCCACGGCCAACTCCGCGTCCAGCTCCGTGGCGCCGAGCGCGTCCAGCGCCTCGGCCCAGTCGATCGTCTCGGCCACTCCCGGCGGCTTCACCAGTTCCTCGGAGCGCAGGGCCTGGACGAGAGCGGTCACCTGCTCGGCCAGCCTGGCCGAAACGGCCGGCAGCCTGCCGCGGACGATCGCCAGCTCCCGGGCGAAGGAGGGATGGTCGAACCAGTGGTACAGGCAGCGCCGTTTGAGGGCGTCGTGCACCTCCCGCGTACGGTTCGACGTCAGCACCACCACGGGAGGGGTGCCGGCCCGCAGGGTGCCGAGTTCGGGAACGGTGACCGAGTACTCCGACAGCAGCTCCAGCAGGAACGCCTCGAACTCGTCGTCAGCCCGGTCCACCTCGTCGACGAGCAGCACCGACGGCTGTGTCCGCAGCGCCCGCAGCAACGGCCGCTCGACGAGGAAGCGCCGGTCGTACAGCTCCGCCTCCAGCCGCTCCACGTCGGTCACCCCGGCCGCCTCCGCCGCGCGCAGGTGCAGCAGCTGCCGCGGGAAGTCCCAGTCGTACAGGGCCTGCGAGGCGTCGATCCCCTCGTAGCACTGCAACCGGATCAGCGGCGCGCCCAGCATCCCGGCCAGCGCGCCCGCGAGCGAGGTCTTCCCCACCCCGGCGTCGCCCTCGCAGAACACCGGGCGGTGCAGCCGCAACGCCAGGAAGCACGCGGTCGCCAAGCCCTCGTCCACCAGATAGCCGACGTCCTCCAGCCGCCTCCGCACCTCCTGCGGGCCCTGCGGAGGCCCGGCGGCCGGCCCGGCCGCCCGTTGTGCCTCGCCGCCGTCGCCGGGTTTTCCGGTCTGTTGTGCCTCGCCGCCGTCGCCGGGTTTTCCGGTCTGTTGTGCCTCGCCGCCGTCGCCGGGTTTTCCGGTCTGTTGTGCCTCGCCGCCGTCGCCGGGTTTTCCGGTCTGTTGTGCCTCGCCGCCGTCGCCGGGTTTTCCGGTCTGTTGTGCCTCGCCGCCGTCGCCGGGTTTTCCGGTCTGTTGTGCCTCGCCGCCGTCGCCGGGTTTTCCGGTCCGCTGCGCCCCGCCACCGCCGCCCGCTTCCCCGGCCCGCCCGGCCGCCGTCCCGCCCATCGGCACGGCCCCCGTCACGCGGGACCGGCCGCGGCGAGCACGGCCCGCCGGGTGAGCACCCGTGCCAGGTGCTCGCGGTACTCGGACGAGCCCCACAGGTCCGATGCCGGCCTGGTGCCCTCGGCCGCGGCCTGCGCGGCGCGCTCCACCTCCCCGGCGTCTGCCGCGCCCGCGAGCGCCGCCTCGGTGGCGGCGGCCCGCAGCGGGGTCGGCCCCATGTTGGTGAGCCCGATCCTGGCCTCGGCGATCCGCCCGCCGTCGGTGCGGACGAGGGCCGCGACACCGACCGTCGCCCACGCCTGTGCCGCCCGGTGGAACTTCTCGTAGCGGAACCCCCAGTCCCCGGCCTTCGGGATGCGCACCTCGACCAGCAACTCGTCGGAACTCAGGGCGGACTCGAGGTAGTCGGTGAAGAAGTCCCGGGCCGGGATGGTCCGCAGGCCCGCGGGGCCGGCGGCGACCAGCTCGCCGTCGAGCGCGAGGACGACCGCGGGCAGGTCCGCCGCCGGGTCCGCGTGGGCGAGCGAGCCGCCCAGTGTCCCCCGGTTGCGTACGGCGGGGTCGGCGACCGTCGCCGTCGCCGCCGCGAGCAGCCCCGCGTGCCTCCGCACCAGGGGGTCGGCCATCACATCGCGATGCGTGGTCATGGCGCCGACGACGAGGGTGTCGCCCTCCTCGCGGATCCCGCGCAGAGCGTCGATCGCGCCCACGTCGACCAGGAGTTCGGGGAAGACGAGCCGCAGCCGCAACATGGCGAGCAGGCTCTGGCCGCCGGCGAGGACCTTCGCCTCCTCACCGGACTCGGCGAGCGCGGCCACGGCCTCGTCCACCGAGTCCGGACGCCGGTAGTCGAACGCCGCGGGGATCATGCCGGCCCCTCCCCGCCCGGGCCGGCCGCCCGGCCGTCCGTCGGCTCCGCACCCTCCGGCCGCCCGGCCGGTGGCGGGCCGCCTTCTCCGTTCCCGGTCTGTGGCGGGCGGTCTTCTCCGTTCCCGGTCTGTGCCGGGCCGCCCTCCCCGCCCCGGGCCTGCCGGATGGCCCGCCACACCCGCTCCGGGGTGCACGGCATCGGCACGTCCGTCACCCCGAGCGGCCGCAGCGCGTCCACGACGGCGTTCACGACGGCCGGTGTCGAGGCGATCGTCCCCGCCTCCCCGACGCCCTTCACCCCCAGCGGGTTGGTGGTCGCGGGCGTCTCGGTGCGCTCGGTCGTGAACTCCGGCAGGTCCACCGCGGAGGGCACCAGGTAGTCCGCCATCGTCCCGGACGTCAGATTGCCGTCGGCGTCGTAGACGGCCTCCTCGTAGAGTGCCTGCCCGATGCCCTGGGCGAGGCCGCCGTGCACCTGGCCCTCCACGATCACCGGGTTGACCACCCGTCCGACGTCGTCGACGCACACATAGGAGCGGATCCGGGTGCGGCCCGTCTCCGTGTCGACGTCCACGGCGCACAGATGCGTGCCGTGCGGGTAGGAGAATTCGTCCGGGTCCACGACATGGCCGGCGTGGAGCGTCGGCTCCATGCCCTCGGGCAGGTCGTGCGAGGAGAACGCGTCGAACGCGATCTCCTGGATGGTCCGCCGCGCCTCCGGGGAGCCCTTCACCGAGAACACGCCCTCCGCGAAGTCGAGGTCGTCCTCGCCGGCCTCCAGCAGATGCGCCGCGATCCTCCGGGCCTTCTCCACCACCTTCCGCGCCGCCTCGTGGACCGCCGTACCGCCGACCACCAGGGAGCGCGAACCGTAGGTGTCCATCCCCTGGGGCGCGGCCCGGGTGTCGCCGTGCACCACCTCGACGTCCTCGAACGGCACGCCCAGCACGTCGGCAGCGATCTGGCTCCAGCACGTCACATGGCCCTGCCCGTGCGGACTGGTGCCCGTGACCACCTCGGCCTTGCCCGTCGGCAGCAGGCGGACGCCGGCCGCCTCCCAGCCGCCGGCCGCGTACCGCAGATCCCCCAGCACCCGGCTCGGCGCGACCCCGCACATCTCCGTGTACGTCGAGATCCCGATGCCCAGGCGCACCGGGTCGCCGCGCCGCACCCGCTCCTGCTGCTCGGCCCGCATCCCCTCGTAGCCGAACAGCGCCAGCGCCTTGTCCGTCGCCGCCTCGTAGTCGCCGCTGTCGTAGGTGAGCCCGGCGATCGAGGTGTACGGGAACTCGTCGTGGCCGATCCAGTTGCGGCGGCGCAGGTCCAGCGGGTCCATGCCCAGTTCGGCGGCGAGTTCGTCCATGACGCGCTCGATCGCGAACGTCGCCTCCGGGCGGCCCGCGCCCCGGTAGGCGTCGGTGGGCGTCCGCGTGGTGAAGACGCCGGTGCAGGTGAAGGCATAGGCGTCCATCTTGTAGATCGCCGGGTACATGAACGCCCCGAGCAGCGGGGTGCCCGGTGTGATCAGCATCAGATACGCGCCCATGTCGGCGAGCAGGTCGACCTTCAGCCCCAGCAGCCTCCCCTCGCGGGTCGCCGCGATCCGGACGTCCTGGATCTGCCCGCGACCGTGGTGGGTGGCGAGGTACCCCTCGGAGCGCGACTCGGTCCACTTCACCGGCCGGCCCAGGGCGCGCGCCACGGCGAGCGCGACGGCCTCCTCCCCGTACACCTGGAGCTTCGAACCGAAGCCGCCTCCCACGTCCGGGGCGATCACCCGCAGCTTCTGCTCCGGGATGCCGGTGACCTTCGCCAGCAATAGCCGCAGGATGTGGGGGATCTGGGTGGCGGAGTGCAGCGTGTACTCCCCGGACGCGGCGATCGGCGTCACGACCACGGCGCGCGGCTCCATCGCGTTGGGGACGAGCCGCTGCTGGCGGAACCGCCGCGAGACCACCACATCGGCCCGGTCCCGTACCGGCTCCCAGTCCTCACCGGTCGTCAGCGGCCAGACGTAGCACCGGTTCGTGCCCTTGTCGGCGTGCACCAGCGGTGCGCCCTCCGCGAGGGCCGCCTCCAGGTCGAGCACCGGCTCCAGCGGGGTGTAGTCGACGTCCACCGCCTCGAGGGCGTCGGCCGCCGCGTAGCGGTCCCGGGCGACCACGACGGCGACCGGGTCCCCCGCGTAGCGCACCTCGCCGACGGCGACCGGCGGATGGTCGGGCATCACGATGTCGTCGGTCACCGGCCACACGCACGGCAGCGGGGCCAGACCGCCGGCGAGGTCGCGTCCGGTGAACGCGGCGACGACGCCCGGCCGCTCCAGCGCCGGGGCCGCGTCCACCCGGTCGATCCGGGCGTGCGCCATGGGGCTGCGCAGCACGGCCATGTGCAGCATGCCGGGCACGCTGATGTTGTCGGTCCACCGGGTCTGGCCGGTGACCAGGTGCGCGTCCTCCTTGCGGGCCCGGGCGCGTCCGACCTCCCGCTCGCGCGTCCGTTCCGCGGGCCGGGCGGTCACGTCCGGGCCTCCTGCCCCTCGCGCGCGGCCGTGAGCACGGCGTGGACGATGTTCTGGTAGCCGGTGCACCGGCAGAGGTTGCCCTCCAGGCCGTGGCGGACCTCGTCGGGAGTGGGGTCCGGGTTCTCCCTGAGCAGGTCCCGGGCCGCCATGATCATCCCGGGGGTGCAGTAGCCGCACTGGAGTGCGTGCCTTTGGTGGAAGGCCTTTTGGAGGGGGTCGAGCCCGCCGCCCGGGGAGCAGAGCCCCTGCACGGTGGTGACCTCGCCGCCGTCGGCCTGCACCGCGAGCACCGAGCAGCTCTTGACGCTGCGGCCGTCGAGTTCGACGGTGCACGCGCCGCAGCTTCCGGTGTCGCAGCCGACCGGGGTGCCGGTCAGCCCGAGGCGGTCCCGCAGATAGTGGACCAGCAGCAGCCGCGGCTCCACATCGTTCCGGTAGGCGACGCCGTCCACGGTCACCGAGATGCGGTTCATCGGCCCTCCCAGAGGCCCGGGCAGGCAGTACCGGGCAGTACCGGGCAGTACCGGCCGGTTTCGTCTGGTACGTCCCACTCTAGGTCGGTGCAACAGGCGCCGCGACCGTGCCGCTTGGCGGCCGTGCTGCTTGGCGGCCGGGCGGCGCCGCGTCCATCTCCCGTGCCGCGTCCATGTCCCGCGCCCCGCCCCCGGTGGCGCGGTGCCCGCCCATGCCCGCCCCCGGTGGCGCGGTGCCCGCCCATGCCCGCCCCCGGTGGCGCGGTGCCCGCCCATGCCCGCCCCCGGTGGCGCGGTGCCCGCTCAGTCGACGGGCCAGGTGTGCGCGGGCGCGTTGAGGTGCATGTAGTCGATGTACTGCCGGGTCATCCGCCGCAGTGCCTCGTGGCGGGTCACGCGGGCGGTGGCGTCGATGCGGTGGAACATCTCCGACTGCCACACCGCCCCGTTGCGGCCCGTGACACAGCGCTGCTCGATGATCCCCAGCAGCGGCTCCCGCCACCGCGCGTCCATGCCCGACCGCTCCAGCCCCCGATGGGCGAGCGGCAGCAGCCGCCGCAGCACCAGCTCGGCGGCCGGCACCTCGCCCATCCCGGGCCAGTACAGCAGGGCGTCGATGCCGTACCGGGCGGCGGTGTGCAGATTGTCCTCGGCGGCCGAGAAGGACATGCGCGACCACACCGGGCGCTCCTCCTCGACCAGCGCGCGGGTGAGCCCGTAGTAGAACGCGCCGTTGGCCAGCACGTCCGCGACCGTCGGCCCGGCCGGCAGCACCCGGTTCTCGACCCGCAGATGGGGCCGGCCGCGGGCCACCGCGTACACCGGGCGGTTCCAGCGGTAGATCGTCCCGTTGTGCAGGGTGAGTTCGGCGAGTTCCGGGATGCCGCCGCCCTCCAGGGTCTCCCCGGGGTCCTGCTCGTCGCAGAGCGGCAGCAGGGCGGGGAAGTAGCGCAGGTTCTCCTCGAAGAGGTCGAAGACGCTGTTGATCCAGCGTTCGCCGAACCACACGCGGGGCCGTACTCCCTGCACCCTGATCTCCTCGGGACGGGTGTCGGTCGCCTGCTCGAAGAGCGGGATGCGGGTCTCGCGCCACAGTTCCCTGCCGAACAGGAAGGGCGAGTTCGCGGCCAGCGCGATCTGCACCCCCGCGACGGCCTGTGCCGCGTTCCAGTACCCCGCGAACTCCTCGGGGGAGACCTGAAGATGGAACTGGGTGCTGGTGCAGGCGGCCTCCGGGGTGATCGTGTCCGCGTAGGTCCGCAGCCGGTCCACGCCGTCCACGGCGATCCTCAGGTCCTCGCCCCGGGCGGCGAACACCTGCTCGTTCAGCAGCCGGTAGCGCGGGTTCTCCGACAGGGCCGCCTCGCCCACGTCCTTCTGCCGCAGCGTCGGCAGGATGCCCACCATCGCGAGATGCGCGCCCACCTGCGCGGCCCGCTCCTCGGCGTGGTTGAGCGCGTCCCTGATCTCCTGCTCCCAGGCGTCCGGCCCCCCGGCCGTGAGCTGACGGGGCGGGATGTCGATCTCCAGGTTGAACCGGCCCAGCTCGCTGGACCAGGCCGGATCGGCGATCGCCTCGAGCACGTCGGTGCTGCGCATCGCCGGTTCGGCGGCGCCGTCGACGAGGTTCAGCTCGATCTCCATTCCGACCTGGGGCCTCTCCGACTCGAAACGCGACGCGCGCAGCATCAGCGCGAAGGCGTCGAGGCAGTCCTGCATCTTGTCGCGGTACCGACGGCGGTCGTCACGGGTGAACACCAGCGCCGGGACGTCTCGTCCCATCGGGCCTCCCGTATCTCCTCGGGCCTCCCGGGTTTCCTGGGTCTCCTCGGCCCTCCCGTGGCTCCCGGGGTGCCTCGGGTCTCCCGGGTTTCCCGTGCCTCCTCCGGATCTCCGTGGGCCCGGCCCCCTCACAAGCGTGCCACCGCCCGCCCTGCCCGACCAGCGAGCCGGACCGCCGCAGCCGGAATCCGCAGGGTGCCGCCCGGTCCCGCAGTGGCCCGGTCCCGCTGCGATCCCGCGCCTCGGACGGTGCCGCTGCGATCCCGCGCCTCGGACGGTGCCGTCGTGTCACCCGGCGGCACCGGCACCGGCACCGTCTCGCCGCTGCCGGCGACTGCCGGCGACTGCCGGCGACCGCGGGTGAACACCGGCGGACGGGGGTGAGTACCGGTGAGCACCGGCAGGGAGCGGCGGACGCGGTGGCGGCGGGGCGCGGCGGGCGGCCCGGGGCGCGGCTATCTCCCCCGCCCCTCGGCGGGTTTTCCGCCCCCTGCCGTGACTCCCTCCTCGGCTCCTCCCGCCCCGTCCGCCGTTCCCCCACCGCCGGTGCGGACGCCGCCCCGGGGCCGTGACTCGCTGAACGGACGCACGTCCTGGCGGCAGACGGTTCCCTCCGGCGGGAGGACGCCGTCGACGAGGTAGCGGCGTTCGTAGTCGTCCACGCAGAGACTCGGGTTGACGATGGACGAGTGCCCGTACCCCTCGACGGTCAGCAGCCGGGCGCGGGCGAGCTGCCGGGTCATCGCTACCGCGCCCTGGTACGGGGTCGCCGGGTCGTACCGGGTGTTCACCACGAGCACGGGGTTCGCCGTGGGGCGGTTCCAGGGACCCGGGTAGGCGGAGGCGGCCGTCGCCGGCCAGGTGGCACACGGCTCGCTCGCCCAGGCGACGGCCCGCCCGAGGTCACCGGCCCGGCCGAAGCCGAACTCCGCCAGTTCGGCGAACCGCCGCGGATCGCGCGGGTTGGGGCTCTCCGAGCAGCGGATCGCGTCGATCTGCTCGAACGCCGGGTAGGGCAGCGGGCCTTCCGGCGCGGCGGGCTCCTGCGGGGGCCGCCGGTCCCACAGGTCCTCCAGCGCCCAGGCCAGGGCGTACCAGCCGGGATCGACCGAGTACAGGCCGCTGAGCACCGTGGTGACGGTCCTGGCGTACGTCCACGACCCCTGGGCGCGTTCCTGCAGGCGCAGCATGAGTCCGTCGAACTTCGCGCGGGTCGCCTCGGGGCTTCCCGCGGAGAACGCGCAGCGGTCGGCGGCCGCGCGCCCGCAGTGGTCGAGGAACTGGCGCAGGGTCGCCGCCGATCCCAGGTCGACGCCCTCCCGCAGAAACGTCGACAGCCGCGGCTGCGCATCGGGGCCCCCGTCCACCCAGGCCTTCGGGTCGATGTTGCCGTCCAGCACCATCGCCCGGACCCTCTCGGGGAAGAGATTGGCGTACGTGGCGCCCAGGAACGATCCGTACGACACCCCGAGGAAGCTGAGCCGCTCGTCGCCCACGGCCTGCCGGAGCAGGTCCAGGTCGCGCGCCGTGTCGGCGGTGGAGACGTGCCGCAGCAACCGAGGGTCGCGCTGCTCGCAGAGCCGGCCGAGGTCGGCGTAGGCGTCGACCCAGGCCTTGGTCTCGCTCTCGCCGACGGGGAAGCCGAAGGGTATTCGCTCCAGCCACCCGTACGCCGCTTCGGTGGTGGCGAAGCAGCGGACCGAGGTGCTCTCGCCGGCCCCCCGCGGGTCCCAGCTGGCGATGTCGAAACGCTGCCGGAGTTCCTCGGGGAAGAGTTCGTACCACTGCGGCAGTGCCTCGGTTCCCGGTCCTCCGGGGCCTCCGGGGTTGAAGAACAGGGTGCCGAGCCTCGGCCCCGGACCCGTCGCGGGGCGCCTGATGACCGCGAGGTCCACCGTGGGCCCGGTGGGTCGGCGGTGGTCCAGCGGTGCGCTCGCGGTCGCGCAGTCGAAGCCGGGGGCCGCCTTGCAGGGGCTCCAGTCGAGGGCAGGAGCGGCGTCCGGCGGAGCCGGTCCGTCGGCCGGTCCGGCGGCGGGGGTACGGGCGGGGGCCGGGGCGCGGACCGGCGCGGGGGCGGGGCCGCCGATCACGCAGACGCAGATCACGGTGGCGACGGCGGCCGCGGCGAGGCGCCCGCGGCCGGCGGGGGATCGGGGTATGTGCATGCTCGTCCTTTGCCGCCGGGACACCGGGCGTGGTCTGCCGTCATGAGCCTTCGCACCGATACCACTTCGGCCCCGGCCGGGCCGCAACCCGCCTGCGGCCGAACGGCCGTCACCCGTCGGGCGGAGCGGGCGCCGCCCGGCCGGTGGGGCCGCCCCCGCACGCGCGGCTGCCGCTGCCGCATGCCGGCGCCCTCGGTTGGTCGGCGGAGGGACCCCGCGCGGTCGCTCCACGCCCCCACGCGACCGGGGCGGGGCGGACCCGCCGTGGCGCGGACCGACCGCCGTGCCGTGTACCGACCGGCGGGGCGCGGCGCGGCGGGAAGCGGCGCGGCGGGAAGCGGCGCGGCACCGCGGGATGCGGCGGGGTCAGGTGCCGCGGGGTGCGGCCGCACGGTCGGCGGCGGAGCGTGGGTGGCGCGCGGCAGGGCCGGTGCGGCGGGCGGCCGGGCGGTGGAGTTCCCGCGCGGTGTGTGTCCCCGGGACCGGCCGGCGGGATCCGCGGCCGCCATCGGCCGTGCGTGTACCGGCCCGTGCCGTGTACGGGCTCGTGCGTGTACCGGCCCGTGCCGCGTACGGGCCCGTGCGGGTACCGACCCGTGCGCGTACCGCCCCGCGCCGTGCAGGGGCCCGCGCTGCGCCACCGATCGTGCGGCCGCACCCTGGAGCGAGGACCGCGCAGCCCGGAGCAGGGAGACCCACGGTGGACGACGACGCGATGCCGAGGGGGCCGGTGCTGGCCGGCGTCGACCGCGGCGGTCAGGAGTACGTGGTGCGCTGCGCCGCCGGGCAGGCCGCTCTGCACCGGGTGCCGCTGCACCTCCTGCATGTCGTCGGACACGACGGGACCCCGGTTGCCGGGGACGGGCCGGTGGCACCGCTCGAGCGGCTGGTGCGCGCCGAGTTCCCCGGCGTGGCCGTGACGGCGGAGACGGTCGCAGGCCGGGCCCCCGCCGTGCTGGTGGAGCGGTCCGGGCAGGCGTCCTGGACCGTCGTCGGCCACCGGGGCAGCGGGGGCTTCTCCCGCCTTCCGCTGGGCTCGGTGAGCTGGCAGGTGGCGGCCCACGCCGCGAACCCCGTCATCGTGGTCCGGCCCGGCGACACTCCTGCGGACCCGGAGCAGCGCGTCGTGGCAGGCGTCGACGTCGCCGACACCTCTCCCATCTCGTCGCACGCCCTCGACACGGCCTTCGCGGAGGCCGCGCTTCGCGGAGCGAGCCTCGAACTCGTCCACGGGAGCTTCCATCTCGGTGAGACGCCGACCGGTCCGGGGATGGCCGCACCGGACTTCGACGTCCTCGACGAGGCGGTCCGGTCGGCGCTCCGGGAGGAGGCGGACAAGCGCCGTGACCGCCATCCCGGCGTGCCCGTGAGGCTGCACGCGGAACGGCTCCGCGCGGCGACCCTCCTGGCGGAGTCCTCACGGGGGGCGGCTCTGCTGGTCGTCGGCTCCCGCGGCCGCTCCGGGCTGCGCAGACTGCTGCTGGGCTCGGTGAGTTCCGAAGTCCTGCACACCGCGGCCTGCCCGGTGGCCATCGTCCACATCGCGCGCCCGCACTGAACCAGACGGGGGAGCCGGGGGACCCGGAGGAGGCGGGGAGCCGGGGGAGACGGAGGCGACGGCGAGCCGGGGGGAGTGGGAGGGCAAACCCGGTCGCCGTCTGCGTTGTCCTGTCCGTTGCGAGGGACGCGTGGTTCGCGGTCCATGACGTCGCCCCGGGCTTCCGGTGCGGAGCGCCGTGGACGGGCGCGGCGAGGTCCGTCTGCGCGCACCACCTCCTTGAGTCCTCGACGGGATGAGATCCGGCCATACGAGGGCGTCCGCCGAAAGGGGCCGAGACGCACATAAGGGGGCGGGGCTCATGAACGGGCCGCCCCGTCGCGGCCCCATCCCGTGTGGCATGCATTCGGCCATGATCCGCTCGCGGCCGGTCGGCGCCCCCGCCGGGGCCGGTGCCCGGAGTTGCGGAAGTCATGGCGGCCGCCCGCCCTTGGCGGAGCGGCCGGGTGCGGCCTTCGCCAGCCCGCCCGCGGGGGCCGGTTCCCTCCGGAACCGGCACGGTTGAACTCTGAACTGCCTCTATGGCGGTCCGGCCGGAGCCGCTCCCCGGGGCCGGGGCGGAGGCGGGCCGGTGCGGACACCGGCGCTGCGGGGAGCCCCGTTCCCGGCTCTTCCCGGCGAGCAAATGAAGCGGTGGTTCCGCTCGGTTCGGTGTGGCGCGCGGAAACCGGCCGTTTCCGCGAGCGGAACCCCAGCGAGGTCAAGTCCGGCAAACGGTCTGCTCTTCGCCCGGCCCGTTGGACGCGCGTAGAGCGACCGAAAGGCGATCTTGTCCAGGGTGCAAACGGAAGCCAGGATCCGTAGCCGACGGCATTGACAGGGGCATGGCGGAGATCCCGTTCCGTCCCACCTGCTCGGTGCCGGGGCCCGTCCACCCAACGGGTCCTCGGCAACCCCCACTGGAGGATGCAGTGAACATCAGGCGCTTCACCCCCCACGGCCGCTTCGCGAGAGGCGCGCGGCTGACCGCCGTCGCCTCCGCCCTGCTGGCGGCAGTCGCGCTTGCGGCTCCCAGCGCGGCAGCCGACACCGCCCCCGCGCCGCGGGCGACCGCCGCCACCCTCGCCCAGGTCAGCGACGCCGTACTGAAGTCCGACATCCCGGGTACGGCCTGGTACACCGACGCCAGGTCCGGAAAGCTCGTCCTGACCGCGGACTCCACAGTCTCCGCCGCCGAACTGGCGGAGATCAGGGAGGCCGCCGGCAGCCGTGCCTCGGCCCTCGAGATCCAGCGGACCCCGGGCACCTTCAGCAAGCTCATCGCGGGCGGGCAGGCCATCTACGCCGGCGGCGGCGGCCGCTGCTCGCTCGGCTTCAACGTCCGCAGCGGCAGCACCTACTCCGCCCTGACGGCCGGACACTGCACCGACATCGCCGGCACCTGGTACACCAACTCCTCCCAGACCACCCTGCTCGGCACCCGCACCGGATCGAGCTTCCCGGTCAACGACTACGGCATCATCCGCCACTCCAACCCCTCGGCCGCGGACGGCCGTGTGTACCTGTACAACGGCTCCTACCGCGACATCACATCCGCCGGAAACGCGTACGTCGGCCAGTCCGTCCAGCGCAGCGGCAGCACCACCGGCCTGCGCGGCGGCACGGTCACCGGACTCAACGCCACCGTCAACTACGGTGGCGGCGACGTCGTCTACGGCATGATCCAGACCAACGTCTGCGCCGAGCCCGGCGACAGCGGCGGCCCCCTGTTCGCGGGCTCGACGGCCCTCGGCCTGACGTCGGGCGGCAGCGGCAACTGCTCGTCCGGCGGCACCACGTTCTTCCAGCCGGTCACCGAGGCGCTGAGCGCCTACGGCGTGAGCGTCTTCTGACCTCCTCGCCACCCCGGGCACAACGGCCGGCGGTCCGCCTCGAGCGGGCCGCCGGCCTCCTCGTCCGGCCGTCCCGACGGCCCAGGCCCCTCCGTGCTCTGGCTGACCGACCGGGGACCCCGGACCGCCACCGGACCCGCCCGAGTGTGCCCCCGTACCCGCCCCGTATCCGCCGGAGTGTGCCCGCCCCGTACCCGCCCCGTCGTCCGGCTGCTCGGCGACCGCGCCTCCCGCATCACCGGAGTCGTCCTCTCCCGCGACGGTGGCATCCAGGTGTCCTGAGTACCGTCGTACGCAGGACGTCACACGACCGTGCGGGCCCGTCAGGGGCCGAGAGGGCGGATGCGGGCGATCTGGTGTCGCGAGTTCTTGAGCAGGTCCTCGGAGAAGTACGGATCCTTGGAGTACTTGGCGCGGAACGCCTCGTCGGCCCGGTCCTTCGCCGCCTCGTCGTCGACCCGGGAGAACTCCACCCGCGGTTCCCCGTCCGCGACGGCGACCGCACCGCGCCCATATGTCACGGCGGAGTGGAACCACCGCGAGTTCCGCGTCGCCGACTTGGTGTAGACGTCGCCGCCGAGGGCCACCGCCCACACCCAGACGAATCGGCCGGGCGTCCGGTCGGCGTCCCGATCCGGCGCGATGTGGGAGTCGTCGCCCTGCTGGACGCGGCGCAGCTGTGCGTCCGTCCATCGGGGAACGTCCTTCCGCTTCTCGTGCACCGTTGCGGAGGCGGCGTGTTCGCGGGCCAGCCGTGCCGTCGCCACGCTCCACGCCCGGTCGTCGACGCCCAGTCGGGTGCGCAGGAACGCCGCGGTGGTCTCCAGGACCAGGAGTGCGCGGGTGAGGCTCCCGTCCGTCGTCTCCGCGGAGTCGTAGCCGGATATTCCTCCGAGGCTGTGCTCACCGCCGTGGACGTCGAGAAGGAACTTGGGCCCGGGCGACAGGTGAAAGGCGTCGGTCTGCCACGCGGCCCCGACGACGTTCAGGTGGTGGGCGTGGTCCTGGTCCCTCGCTACGACCAGGGTCGGGGGTGCCATGGTGGTGAAGTCGGTGTCGTTGAGGACGGGGTGGTGACGGGCGGCACGGGGATTGAGGGCATCACCTCCGCGTCCCGGCGCGGCCATCACCACTCCGGCGCCCACTCGCCCGTCCCTCGCGTTCACCCTGTGCCCCGTGGCGGGGTCGCGCGGCAGGGCGCCCAGTACCATGCTCGCCGTGTGGCCGCCCATCGAATGGCCGACGACGGCGATCCTGCCGGTGTCCATGCGGGCCGCTACGTCCGGGACGACCTCTTGGAGAACACCCAGGTGGTCCAGCACCGACGACACGTCGCCTGCGCGGGAGCGCCGGTACAAGGGGGCTTCGGGGCTGTCGGCGTGCCGCAGGCCGAGGGTGGCCGAGTCCAGGTGGGTCGGCTGGAGGACCGCGAACCCGCTGGCCGCGAGATGGTTGGCGAGCGGGGCGTAGCCGTAGAGCGACGAGACGTACTGGGACGGACCGTGCCCGTGCGACAGGACGACGATGGGCGGCGCCCGGTCCGTCATCGGCGCGGTCAGTCGTACCTGCAGTTCCGCCGGGCGGTCGCGGGAGGGGAAGGCGACCGGAGCGACCGAAACCAGCGGTCCGGACAGGTCGTCGCCCGCGCGGGCGGGGATGGCGATGTGGTCGGTCATGGAATCTCCAGGGGCTGCGAAACCTGAGGGGCGATGCTCCGGAGCACGGGACCAGCGGCTGATCAGGGTTTGGCTCGTCGCGGACTTCTGGCTCTGGCCAGGCTTTGGCCGCCGGGCTTCGGTGCGTCACCGGCGCGGTGGGTGCGAGAGGCCTCCCGGCCCGCCGCTGCCGTGCGGCGCGCGACGGGCCGGGAGGGGGCGGGAGGGGCGGTACCGGGCCGTCAAGGGGCGGTACCGGGCCGGGTCAGTCCTTGTGCTGGAAGGACGCCTTCTCGACGGCTTCGGTGTCGGCGCGGAAGCGGGACCACGCATCGGGGTCGCGGTCGAGGGCGTCGAGGAGATACGCGGTGACGGCGTCGGCGACGAGGGCGACCCGGTCGGCGTCCGTGTCGGTGGTCTCGCTCACGGCCTCACCGGCGATGCCGCCCAGGGTGTGCTCTCCGCCGGGGACGACGAGGAGGTGCTTGGGGGCGGGGCTGAGTTCGAAGGCGTCGAGGAACCAGTCCGGTCCCCGCGTGGACATCTTCGATTGGTCCTTGTCGCCCGCGATGACGAGCGCCGGCGTGGTCATGGTGGAGTAGTCCGGCCTCATGAAGGGCAGGTGCTCGACGGCGAACGGCGTGAGCGAGTCGCCCGAGCCGGTCGCCGCGATGAGCACGCCCGCCTTCGCTCCGCCGTGGGAGAAGTCCTCGCCCGCGGTGCCCTGGGCGTCGAACACGCGGGCGCCCAGCAGGGTGCCGACGGTCTGGGCTCCCCAGGAGTGTCCGACGACGGCGACGCTCGTCCGGTCGGCGCGGTCGATCAGGTCGCCTGCCTCGGCCAGGATGGCGTCGAGGTGGTCCAGCACCGCGCGGAGGTCATCGATGCGCACGCGCCAGATGGTGCCGAAGCGCGGATCGTCGAACCCTATGGCGTTGCGGCGCGAGTCCAGGTGGGTCGGCTGCACGACGACGAAGCCGGCGGCGGCCCAACGGTCGACCAGCGGCCCGTAGCCGTCCATCGACCACGCGTTGCCATGGGAGAACACGATGACCGGAAGGCCGCGGCCCTCGGCCGGTGCGGTCACCTTGACCTGCGGGGGCACCGCCCGGTCACCGGTGGGAACGGTGATGGGCTTGATCGCGACGGTCTTCGTCCGGGATTGCGCAGGAGTGAACATGTGCGGACTTCCTGTGAGAAAGGCGCGTGCCGCATACTTGGCGGAACGACGTTCCGCCCACAGCAGCGGAACAATGTTCCGCGAACCAGAGGTGAGATCTTGTCCCGATCAGCCGGCTCCAGAGCAGCGGGCGCCGAGCGCACTCGCCAGTCCCTGCTCGCGGCCGCGGCGCAGGTGTTCGTCGAGCAGGGGGTCCAGGCGCCCATCCGCGACATCGCCGGCCGGGCCGGCGTGGGCCTGGGCACCGTGTACCGCCACTTCCCCACCCGGGCGGAGCTGGTCGTAGCCGTCTACCGGCACCAGGTGGACGAGTGCGCGCGACTCGCCGCCGATCTCGCCGGGTCGCCGAGGCCGGGCGAGGCCCTGTCGCGATGGATGGACGCGTTCGTGGAGTTCCTCGTCACGAAGCACGGACTGGGGGCGGCACTCCAGTCCGAGGACCCCGGCCTGCAGAGTCTGCACTCCTTGATGCTCGACACACTGGTCCCGGCCTGCGCCTCGCTCCTCGACGCCGGGACGGCCCGGGGCGAGTTCGACCCGGACGTCACCGCGTACACACTGATGCGAGCGGTCGGCAACCTGTGCATCCTGGGCCCGGGATACGACCGTGAGCACGCGCGGGCCATGGTCGCCCGGCTCCTTGCCGGCTGCCGGACGACCATGCCCCCGGACGGTCCCGTGGCGGCCTGACGACGAAGACCCGCCTCGCCCCCACGCTCCCGGGCGAACAGGTCGACAGCGGCCGAGTTCGCCGGAACCACGTCCCGCCTGCGGGTTTCCCGTCCGATCGGCCGTCGGCCGACAAACGGCGAAACACCTCCGCAGCCCAGGCCGACCACCACGGCGTCGGTCGTGGCCGCTGGAGTGACGGCCGGCAGGCCTTCGGACTGAGTCGCGGAGATCGGTCACGGTAGACGTGCCGCCCGTGCCCGGCCGGAGGCCGCCCAGTCCGTTCATGCTGCGACTCATGGATCGTGCGCGATGTGACCTGCGAAGGCTGCGGTGCCCGGTGCGCAGTAAGGAGCCCGATCAGGAGTCACCGGCACTCCCATCGCCGAACAGGCCCGGAGGCGTCGCTGATCCCGGAGGCGGGGCTGATCCCGGAGGCGGGGCTGATCCCCGAGGCAGGGCTGATCCCGGACGGGGCCGATCTCGGAGGCGGGGCAAGCGGCGCCGGACGGCCATCCACACCGTCACGGAGGGGACTCGGCCCACGACTGCGGGCCGCCGCCCCGCCACTCGATCAGCGCCGGGTCGTCGACCGCGGTGTCGGTCTCCGGCAGATTCGCGCGGCGGAGGAACTCCAGCACGTCGAACAGGTCGTGCGCGGTGCCGACCGGCTCTCCTCGGATCGTCACCGGTCTGCCCCCGTTCGGCTCGATCGGATGAACGATCACAGGCGGATTCGTGCCCATGATCCCAGGGTCCGTCCGGACCGGTCGGAACGCATCCGGACACGCCCGGACGGGTATCGCCCCGGTGGCCGGGAGCAGCCGACGCCCTGGCACCGGGCACCCGCTGCCCCGACCACGGGGGAGGCGGTGCCGGTCACGGGCGGGCACGTCGAGGCCGACGGCGCGCGGCTCTGGGTGGAGCGGCTCATCGACGAGACCCTCGCCTGCCCGCATCGCACCGCACCGCATCGCACCGCCCCCGCAGTCCGCAGAGGCGTTCCCGCAGGGGTCCGCTGCCCACCGCACGGAGGGAAAGAAGGGCAGTAGGGCAGTAGGGCAGAAGGGGCGAGGGGGCGAAGGACCACGGGGTAGCGCCCGCCCCCGGCCGCCCCCTACGCCGTGTCCCGTGTCCCGTATGCAGTGCGCCGTACGCTCGAAGGTGTCCGGGTGAGGAGTGTGACGGCCCTCGCCCGGACCCGTGGGCGGGCGTCTGCCGGGTGCCGCGCACCGTGGACCGTGCGCCGGGGCCGGACCCCTGTCCGGCGTTCCGTTCCGGTCCCGTCCGGCCCGGCCCGTCCGGCCCGGCCCGCGCCGCAGCGCCGCCGCGTCAGCCGTCGGGCTGCACGACGTTCGGCACCTGGGTGCGCAGCAACTGCCCGTCCGCCCGGACGTTGCACTCGCTGACGGTGCGGGAGACCTCGCGTACGAAGCCGTTCCGGCTGTGCAGCCGCAGCGTCACCGTCACCTCGCCGAGCCCGCGGCGTGGCCCGTCCGCTTCGGCGAAGGACCGGTACAGGGTGTTGGGCCAGCGGTCGGAGTCGTCGTCCCGCCAGAGCCGCACGGCCGGATCGCTGAACCGGCAGGGCTGGCCGCCGTGCGGCTCCTGCAGCAGCGAGTGGCTCAGGGGCAGGGTGCCGAGCAGGGGGACGAGCCGGGAGCGCAGGTCGTGGTTCTCGACGAAGCGGTACTGCTGCCACTTCCTGCCACTGGGGACGGTCATGCGCAGCGTGACCAGCAGGAAGGGGTGCCCCTCGGAGGACAGCTCCGGTGAGTCCTGGCGCCATTGCGGCCAGGATGTCGACATGGCCACCGTGCCCTTCCCCGCCTTCTCGGGCTCAGTGCCGCCCGTCCTCGGTCTCCCCGGCCGAGTTTATGTCATCCCGTCATGTCCGCAGGCTGTACGCGGGGTTGACCGGTTTCCCCGTGCCGTATGCCGCTTCCGGGAGGGCGCCGGCCGATCCCGACGCCGCGGCACCGGCTCCGGTTCCGGCGGTTCCCCGACGGCGCCCTCCGTCCCGGTTCCGGCGGTACCCGGCGGCGCCCTCCGTCTTCGCCGTTCCGGGCCGCGGCGCCGCCGTCCCGCCCGCGCCGCCGTCCCGCCCGCGCCGCCGTCCCGCCCGCGCTGGTTCCCATGATGCTTCCCGCGCCGGTTCCCGCGCAGATCACGGCGCGGGCCGTCCCGGGACCACGGCGGGGGAGAGATAGGCCCGGTGGCCGGTCCGCGAACGCAGGTCGGGGAGGCGGTGCTCGCGCCAGCCGCGGGCGAACGCCGGAGGCGGTTTCCCCCCGGAGACGAGCACCGCGACCGGCCGCTCCATCGCCGCCCGGCCGAGAGCGGCGGGCGTGATGCTCGCGTCGTGGCCGGAGGGCTGGCGGGAGGCGCATCCGGTGCGGAACGCGACGCGCACGGCCTCCTCGCCGGAGACGACGCACGGTGGCCGCATCCCCTGGGCCCGCAGCTCCGCGGCGACGCGGCCGAAGGCCACCGTGTCCGTGCGCACCCGGTCCGCGACCCCGTCGAGCAGCCGGTACTGGACCCAGAGGTGGCCCGCGAGGGCCGCGGCCAGCACACCGACGAGGACGTTCCGACCGTGCGCCCTCGCGCGGAACGCCGCCGTCAGCGCCACGGCCGCCGGAAGGGCCAGCAGCGCGTAGGCGGGTAGCAGGAACCGCGGGGCCGCGTAGTCGACGGTGAAGAGGTACGGCAGGGCCATGGACACCCCCACCGCCGCCGCGACCGCGATCTCCGTGCGGTAGGCCGTCCGCCGGGCGGCGAGGAGGCCGGCCGCCACGACCACGGGCAGCGCGAGGAACCACAGGGACGCGGTCGGGTGCTCCCAGGCCACGTGGCAGGGGCGGCACAGCGTCCTGCCGCCCAGGGCGCGCACATGGTCGTCGACGGCGAAGTGCAGGCCCAGGTGGCCCTGGATCTCACTCGCGCGCCGCAGCCGTGCACCGAGTCCCCCGTACCGCAGGTACGCCTCGACGATCCACCCGGCGCCGCCCAGGGCGGCACCGGCCGCCGGCACCGCGATCAGGGCGATCCGGTGGCGTAGCCGCAGCACCAGTGCGGCGGCGGCGAGCGGCAGGACCAGCCACACCGCGTCGGCCGGCCGCATCAGCGCCACGAAGGCCGCCGCGGCGCCGAGGCCGGTGAGCGCCCGGCCGTCACCGGGGTCCCGGGCAGCACGCAGGAAGCAGCCCGCGGCGGCGAGCGCACCGAATGCCACCCACAGGTTCGGCATCACCTGGGGCCCGTAGAACACCGTGACCCAGAGTCCGGCGAACAGGGCTCCGCCGGTGGCGACCACGACGGTGGGCAGCAGCCCGCGCCACGCCCGCAGCGCCACGAACAGCGCGCAGCCGGAGAGCAGCGCCAGACACACGCGCAGGGCCGCCACGGAGGGTGTGACGGCGGTGAAGGGGGCGACGAGGTACGAGATGCCCCGGGCGCGTGGCGCGCTGAAGAAGGCCGCCGGCGCCTCGGGACTCACCTGGCTGACGTACACCGTCTCGTCCCAGCCGAGCCCCACACCCGGTACCGAGACGATCAGCTGGGTGAGCGCGAAGACCGCGGAGACGGCCAGCGGGGGCCAGGGCCAGCGGCGGGCGCGCGCCAGAAGCAGGCCGGTCCGGTGGGACGCCCAGCCGCTCGCGGGTCCGCCTCCGCCCGGCACACCGCCCCGGTGGCCGGGTAGCAAGCCCGAATGATCCATGCCCGTCCCCGTCGCAGAACGTGGACGGCTCTCCTGGTGTCTCCGTCCCGTGCTGTCACGCTGCGCCCGTCGCGGCGCCGCCACCACACCGGCGGGGCAGTCGGCCCACGGCACCCGTCCGAACGGGTGGGGCTCGTCACCCGGGAGGCCCCGAACGCCGTGCTTCGCCGTGCCCGGGTTCCCGCGGGCGGCGCACGGCACCGGCCCCGGTGCGCCCGAGACCGGTCGGCTTTCCGACACGGGGGCACCTGCTCCGCCCGGGACGGACGGCGGCGTGGCCGACCCGTACGGCCGCTACTCCGCGGCGGGTCGGTAGACGCACACGTGCACACCGGTGCCGCTGGTGACCGCGGAGACCAGCTCCAGGGTGCGCTTGCCGCCGTCGTCGGGGAAGACGCTCTTCCCGCCGCCGAGGAGCACCGGCATGACCAGCAGCCGGAGTTCGTCGGCCAGCCCCTCGCCGATGAGGGTGCGCGCCAGGGTCGGGCTGCCCATGACGACCAGGTCGCCCCCCTCGGTCCCGCGCAGCTCCCGGATCCGGGCGACGGCCTCGTCGCCGGGGATGCGCCTGGTGTTGTGCCAGGTCAGCCTGTCCTCGCCCAGCGTCTGCGAGACGACGTACTTCGGGAGCGCGTTCATCCTGTCGGCGAAGGGGTCCCCCGCCCGCTCCGGCCACGCGGCCGCCATCGTCTGCCAGGTGCGGCGCCCGAACAGCAGCCCCTCCGCCTTCTTCAGTGCCTCGTCGAACGCACCGCCCACCGTCTCCGGGTCGAAGAACTGGTGTGACCAGCCGCCGTGTGCGAAGCCGCCCTCGGTGTCCTCATCGGGACCACCGGGGGCCTGTACGACCCCGTCCAGGCTGATGAACTCGATGATGACGATGCGCATGGGAGTGCTCCTCTGCTCTGTTCCGGTGGACTACGTGAGGTGAGACGGCGCGGAGGGCGAAAGTTCATCGCGTGCCCTCCGCCAACACCCCGAAACCGGGTGCGGGGGTCCGGCCCGCCGCGCGGCCCGGGCCGAGACGGAGCACCGGGGACGCGCGGGCCGGCGCGGCGGAACGGATCTCTGCGCCGCGGGCGGAACGACCCGGGGGCCGCCTCTGACAGGACGCCGGTCCGGCGAGGGGGCGCTCCGCCAGGAGCGTCACCGCGTCACACCCTCACCGTCAGGCGTGGTCGGCGAGTTCCCGGACGCCCTTCCGGCGGGCGCAGTGCGCACAGCAGAAGAACTGCCCGTCGGCCTGCAGCCCGTGCCCCAGGATCCGGCACCCGCAGTTCTCGCACATCGGTGCCATTCGCTGGGCCGCGCACTCGATACTGTCGAACGTGTGAACCGCCCCGGCGGCGTGCACCTCGAACGACATCTCGTAGTCGTTGCCGCAGACTTCGCACCTGGCCATGGCTGTGCCCTTCGCGCTCCGGGGGTTGGTGACCGGAAGGTAGCGAGTGACGGCTCGCGGACCCCGCCGACACGGACGAGCGCACGGCCGACGGGCCTACACGCGCCACCCTCCCGGCCCCACCGGGGCCGACGGGCCTACACGCGCCACCCTCCCGGCCCCACCGGGGCCGACGGGCCTGCACGCGCCACCCTCCCGGCCCCACTGCGGGCGGTGGGAACCCTCCCGCCATCCGCTCCGCGTCCGCCCGGCCCCCACCGTGCCCGGACGCTGTTGGCACATCCGTGCCCGGTGCGGGCCCGCCGCCTCCGCTTGCGCACCGGGTGCCCGGGCCCAACGCCCCGCGCCGGCGCCCCCGACCGGATTCCGGCGCCCCGACCGGATTCGGTCGGCGCGGCGGGTCCGCGACCACGCCGGCGGTGGGCCCGCCCGGGCACGGTGAGAGGAGCCCGCACGTGTCGCGCCGGGCTGGAAGGGGCCGACTGGTATGCCTGTGACCGATTTCAGCGGATCCCGTACCGCCGGGAAACGGCGGGGCGGGACCGGACGAGAGGGGAACGTGTCATGGGTGAGCCGAAACCGTCGCCGCGCCGCGCCGCGGACCGTACCGGCAGGGTGCCGGCCGCCGCGTTGGCGGCGGTGCTGGCGGCGGTGCTGGTCTGGGTGCCGGGCGCCCACGCGGCCGGCCCGTCCGGCGACGGCGGTGGTGCAGTGCCGTTCGCGCAGGCGTGGGGCGGCAACGACGACGGCCAGCTCGGCACCGGCGACGGCACCGGCAGCACCGTGCCCGTAGTCGTGCCGGGCCTGACCGGGATCAGGGACCTCGCCGCAGGCCTCGGACACAGTCTGGCGCTGCTGCGGGACGGCACCGTGTGGGCGTGGGGCGGCAACGACCACGGCCAGCTCGGCAACGGCAGGTTCGCCGACAGCGGCACCCCCGTGCGGGTCCTCGGCCTCACCGGTGTGAAGGCCGTCGCGGCGGGCGACGACTTCAGCCTGGCGCTGCTGCGGGACGGCACGGTGCGGGCGTGGGGTGACAACGACCACGGCCAGCTGGGGGACGGCACGCGCGCCGACAGTTCGCTGCCCGTGCAGGTACACGGGCTCTCCGGGGTGAAGTCCGTCGCCGGAGGCGACAACCACGCCGTCGCTCTGCTGCGGGACGGCACCGTGTGGGCGTGGGGTGACAACGACCACGGCCAGCTCGGCAACGGCAGGCTCGCCGACAGCGCCATCCCCGTCCGGACGCCGGGCATCACCCGGGCCCGGGCGGTGGCCGCCGGCGGCAACCACAGCCTCGCCGTCGCGCGGGGCGGCACGGTGCTGGCCTGGGGTGACAACTTCTCGGGCCAGCTGGGCAACGGCACCAACATCAACAGCACGACTCCGGTGGAGGTACAGGCACTCACCGGGGTCGAGGCCGTCGCGGCGGGACTCGGCCACAGCCTCGCACTGGCGGGCGACGGCACGGTGTGGGCCTGGGGCGAGAACGCCTCGGGGCAGCTCGGCGACGGCACCACGACCGACAGCACCGTCCCGGTACGGGTGCTCGGCCTCAGCGGGGTGACCGCCGTCGCCAGCGACGAGGGGCACAACCTCGCTGTGACGTCCTCCTGTGACTGCCGCGGCCAAGGCCCGGCGTCCTGCGGCTGCGACGACCGGCCCTACGGGCTCCCCGTGAACGGGCGGTCCCTACCCGGCGGCGGGCCGGCCGGTCCCCGGACCACCGTCGTCAAGGCCTGGGGCGAGAACGGCCAAGGGCAGCTCGGCGACGCGACCACCGCCGACAGCAGCATCCCCGTGGGCGTGACGACCGCCATCGGGAAGGTCACCCGTATCGCGGCAGGCGGTGGACACAGCCTGGCGGGCTGAGCCCCCGCCGCCGTGCCCCTCGCCGTCGCCGTCCCCTCTCGCCTCGCCCGCTTCTCGCGCCGCTCTCGTGCCCCTCGCCTCCGTCGCCTCCTCCTCCTCCGTCGCCGTCGTCGCCGACGTACGGACCGCGGCGGTTCCGTCGGCGGCCCCCGAGTGCCCGCTTCGTCGGGACGCGGGCGCGGGCGCGGGCGCATCCGGGGCAGGGCCAGGGGCCCCGCCCGCGGCGACCGTCCCCTCGCAGGTACGCTCCCTCGCATGAGCAGCCGCCCCCGTCGTCGTGCATGGCCCCCGAGGGTCGAGGAACTGCCGCCCGCCGCCTATCTCGCCCACGACGGAGCGCTCCAGATCACCGCTACCGACTGCGAACGTTGCGGCACCCGCCTGTCCGGCATCAACGGCCGGTACGCGTGCGGGGTGTGCGGGTGGACGAACCCCTGGAACGACGGGCACCGGGATCTGCCGAGCGCCGAGGAGGACCCCGACTACCCGCACCGGCGGTAGCACCCCCGGCTTGGCAGCCGAGGGCCCGCAACACCGGAGGCGGTGCGCCCGGAGACGTACGGAGGGCCGTCCGCCACGGGGCCGCCCCCGTGGCGGACGGCCCGCGCCCGAAGCCGGACGAGTGTGTCCCGGTCGCGGCTGCCGGGAGGCACGGGCGTACCGCCGGGCCCGGGCACATCGTGTGCGTACCCCGGACGGACGAACCACCGGTGTGCCGGGCGGCCGTTGTACAGCCGGACCTCAGGAGCCGGCGGTCCGGGTCAACTCCCAGGTGTCGACGGCGAAGTCGAGCGTCATGCCGTGGCTCTCGTACAGGGCGAGGGCTCCGCTGCTGTTGTCGGTGTCGACGCCGAGGCCCATGCGGTCCCGCCCCAGTGCCGCGTAGTGCCCGAAGGCGTGGCGCAGCAGATGGCCCCCGAGTCCCCGGCCCCGCGCCTCCCGGACGACGCCGAGGTTGCCGATCCAGCCCGAGGAGGCGCGGTTGTCGTGCGTGCGCACCGCGGCCGCGTCCCCGATGCCGTCGACGTGCGCGATCCAGACGAGCGACCAGTCGGCCCGGTCGGCGTCGACGTCGTCCAGCCACTGCTCGTAGGTACGCGGCTGGAAGTCGAAGTGGTCGGCGAACGACGCCTGCAGCACCGCGTGGGCCCGCCTGCGGTCCTCCTCCGCCGAGCACGGCCGCAGCGTCACGCCGGGCGGTGGCGCGGGCACCGGGTCGGCGGCGGGTGACAGCGGGCGGGTCAGCACGTTGTAGCGGCGGACCGGGTGCCAGCCCCGCCCGCGCAGGGCGTCCACGTCCGTGGTGGGCGTGGTGTTGAGGTGCATGTGCACCACCGCCCGCGGCGCGCCGTTCAGCGCAGCCCGCTGCACGGCCCGGGCCTCCATCAGGTCGAACAGGTGGCCGGCGGCCTGCTCCCGGCCGGGGAGTGTGTACTGGTCCATGTCGATCCGCTCGTGGCCCGAGTCGTCCCAGAGCAGCCCGTACCCGACCAGCCGGCCGCCGTCGAGGAGCAGCCACGAGTCGCGCCCCAGATCCACCTCGGGATGCCTCAGATCGGCCTCGACCTCCGTCAGCGAGGTGTCGGCGCGGCCGATCTCCAGCAGGTCGATCTCATTGAGGAGGGCGCACACCGCGGCCGCGTCGTCGAGCGTCGCCGGACGCACGGTGATACCGGCCGGCGGGGAGGGGAGCGTGGTCATGGAGCCAACTGTCCGCCGCTCCGGGCCCGCACCGCAACGGAGTTTCGCGGCGGCTACGCCGTCTTCCCCGGCCCCCGGCTGTTGGGGCGGGTCACGGCGAGGGCGGCGATGTCGTCGTCGAGCCGCCCGCCGCTGTAGCGGAGCAGGTCGTGGTGGAGCCGGTCGAGCAGGTCCCGCGGCGCCGCCGGGCCGTTGCGCAGCATCCACTCCGGCAGCGGGAAGAACGCGCCGGCGCGGTCCCGGGTCTCCGTCACGCCGTCCGTGTACAGCAGCAGATGATCGCCCGGATGGAAGGGAACGGTGTCGACGTGGTAGTAGTCCCCGATGAGGGCCGCCAGATTCAGCGGCGGAGACGGGGTGGACGGCTCCAGGACGCGGATCTCACCGCGGTGTACGAGCATCGGCGGGGGGTGGCCGCAGTTGAGGATCCGGATGGCTCCGCCGTAGCGCGGGATCTCGACGAGCAGGGCGGTGGCGAAGCGCTCGGGGAGGTCCTGGGCGGGGAACGCGGCGGTGTAGCGGGTGATGCTGGTCTCCAGCCGCCGGGTGATCCCCCTGAGGTCGGGCTGGTCGTACGCGTTCTCCCGGAAGCAGTTGATCACCGCCGAGGCGGCCCCGACCGCCGACAGGCCCTTGCCCCGGACATCGCCGATGAGCAGCCGTACGCCGTAGGGGGTGTCGGCCACCTCGTAGAAGTCGCCTCCGATCCGGGCCTGCTCCTGGGCCGCCAGGTACAGCGACTCGATCTCCACGTCGTGGATACGGCTCGGCAGCGGGCGCAGCAGGACCTTCTGCGCGGCGTCGGCGACGAGCCGCACGTGGAAGAGAGCCTCCTCCCGCTGGATCCTGACATGGCTCGCGTACCCCGCGGCCAGGGTCACCAGGATGATCGCCGCACCGGTGTAGGGCATGCCCAGGTCGGTGTAGAAGAAGCTCAGGCTGACCATGACCACCAGGCAGAACGCCCCCAGCAGGAGCGTGGGGAGCACGGGCCACATGGCCGCGGCGAGCGCGGGTGCGGCGGGCAGCAGCCTGCTGAAGGCGATCTCCCTCGGTGTGGAGAACGCCAGCGAGGTGATGACGACGGTCAGGATCGCCGGCGACAGCAGGGCAGCCTGCCACCTGGCTCCGTAGAGGCGACGAGGGCGCCGCTGCCGACCGAACATGATCACAAAATGCATCATATCCGGGCAAAGGGGTGTTGGGGTGGGCCCTGTCGGCTGAGCTGACGGCCGACGAATCCCGACCGCACCCGGGCACCGGGCGGGGGCCGCCTCCGGCCGGTGCGGGCTTACGGGGGCCGTCTCCGGCCGGTACGGGGTGCGGGCTTACGGGGTGCGGGGTGCGGGGTGCGCGGAGTGAGGTCCACGGGCCGCGGGATGCGCCTCGATCGGTGCGAGTGCGAGTGCGAGTGCGAGTTGCTGTGGCGGGTGGCGGGTGCGGCGGATGAACGGCCGGGACGCGGCGCGGATTCCGTCCGTGGCCGGGGCGGCTCCGCGGGGCCGGAGCGGAACGCCCCGGCCGGTGGGCGCCAGGGCACCGACCGCTCGTGCCCGCTGCGGTCGACCCGCCCGGGCCCGCGCCGAGGTGACCCGCCGTGGTCGGCTCCGGTGGCCCTTCCGGGCCCGCGGCCAACTCGGTGGCGCGCGGCCCGGCCCGCCCCGGGCACCCGCTCGGCCTGGAGGCGCCGGGCCCGGACCGGCGGGCGCCGTACCGGCTCGGGGTGTCGGTGCCCGCGCTGCCCGCGCTGCCCGCGCTGCCCGCGCTGCCCGCGCTGCCCGCGGTACCGGTCCCCGGGCCGCCGGCGGCCGCGGTGTCAGCCCCTCCGCGCCACCAGGCGGTACGCGTTGTACAGTCCGAGGCGGCCGGCGAGGGGCGCGACCGCGTGATCCAGCAGGGCCGCGGCCGCCAGCGCCGGAACGCCCGCCAGCAGCGCGGCGCCCCGCAGCGCACGCCGTGCCGGACCGGTGGGCACAAGCCACGGCAGGTCGTCCCGCGGCACGGCCCCTTCCAGCGCCAGCCACACGGCGGCCACCAGGTCCACCGGCTCGTGCGCCGTCCGGTGCTGTTCCGCCAGCACCGTGAACCCCAGTTCCGACAGCGCGCCGCGCAGATTGCCCACCGGCATGAGATGCAGGTGCTGGGGCTGGAGCCAGGGCAGCCACCAGCGGCCGAGCAGGTGCGCGTACCGGCTCTCCGGGTCCGGCACCTCCACGACCAGAAGCCCGCCCGGGCGCAGTGACGTGCGGGCCGCCTCCAGCTCCCGCAGGGGCTCCGTGCAGTGCTCCAGGTAGTGGAACAGGCTCACCGCGTCGTACTCCCCGGCGAACTCCGGTGCCAGCTCCGTCAGGCCGCCCCGCAGGCCCCGCACCACCCGGCCCCTGCGCTCGGCGACCTCGACCCCCTCGGACCGGTCGAGCCCGTCGAACGCCACCTCGGGCAGGAGCGTCCGGGCCGTCTCGCAGAAGTGCCCGTGCCCGGTCCCCACGTCGAGCCACCGCTTCACCCCGTCGAGATGGGGCCGCACGGCCTCCGCGCGCCGCCGGTAGGACCTGGTGCGCCCGCCGAACATCGCGTCCAGCTGCTGTTCGCCGAGCCGGTCGTAGAAGTCGCGGTAGTAGAAGTCGAGCCCCCGGGCGTTGAGCCGCGGGTTCTGGAAGAGATGGCCGCAGGAGCGGCAGCGGTCGACCCGGAAGCTTCCGGGCTTGTGCTGGATCAGGTCCCGGGTCAGCAGGTGTCCGCCGATCCGGACCGAGCCGCACCACGGGCAGCCGTGGCGCAGCGGCTCGAAGAACGCCCGATGCCCGCCGGAAAGCGCGGCCCCGTACTCCGCACGCAGTGCCGCCACGGTCTCCCGCCTGGCCCGGTGTCCTCGGGAGTGCTGCTCTGGGGACGTCATCCGGCCTCCCGGCCCTTGGGGTCCTCGCGGTGCTCACGGTCCTCGCGGTGCTCACCGTTCTCAGGGGGCTCGCGGTGCTCACGGCGCTCAGGGGCCTCAGGGGTGCGGTGCTTCTCCGGGGTGCGGGGCTTCTCGGGCATTCGTTCGAGATGGTCGGCCGCGGCCGCGGCTCCGCCCGCCGCGTGCAGGGCCGATCCCACGGCGCGGGCGGCGGCCCGGTGGCCGGGGTCGTACAGCACGGCGTCCACGGCGGACCCGATACGGGCCGCGGTGGCCCGCCCGAACCGGACGCGGACCCCGGCACCCGCGGCGCACACCTGCGCGGCGACGACCGGCTGGTCGTCGCGGATCGGCGCCACGACAAGGGGGACTCCGTGCCCCAGGGCCTCGACCACCGTGTTGTGACCGGCATGGCAGACCACGGCGTCGACGTGCTCCAGCAACGCGAGCTGCGGCACGGCGGGGAGGGCGAGCAGATCCCCGTCCGGCCGGACACCACGAGCCCCCGCCGCCTCCGGGGAGCTGCCGCAGGCCCCGGCGGTGCCGGGACGGCCCCGGAGGGCTCCCTCCGGGTCGACGACGACGGCCTGCAACCGGTCCGCACGGGCCCGCAGGGCCTCGGCGCACGCCGTCAGGAAGCGCCCTCCGGCACCGGTGTTCGCGGTGCCGAGGGTGACCAGGACCGTCGCGCGCCCGGCGTCCAGCCATTCCCAGGGGAAGTCCGCGAGCGGGGGACGGGCGCCCAGCGAAGGGCCCACCCAGCGGATCGCGTCACCGCCCCGGGCGGGCGGCCCGGCCAGCTCCTGCACGGTGAACGCCAGCACCAGGCGCGGGGAGAACCGCGGATCCGCCGCGCCCTCCGGGTCCCCGATGCGCGACCGCAGCTCCCTCAGCAGCCCGTCGATCCACGCGGCGGCCTTGGGCATGCCCGCCAGCGCGTCCGTGAACTCGGCGGGCGTCGTCGCCGACGTCGCCCACGGCACTCCGAGCCGCTCCGCCACCAGCGCCCCCGCCGGAGCCTGCTGGTCCGCCACGACCACATCGGGCCGGAACGCCAGCACCGCCTCCCTTACGCCGTCGGCCATCGCGTCCGCGAGCGGCACCAGGAACCGTTCCCACAGGAACCGCAGGGCCTCCGGGCCCCGGATGTCCGCCGGCCTGACGGGGCGGTCCGCCTCCGCCCAGGACGCCGGCGAGGGGAAGACGCGCGCGTCCGGCCCGGCGAGGCGGCGCACCAGCTCGGGCACCCCCGCCCAGGCCACCGGATGGCCGCGGGCTGCCAGCTCCGCGGCGACCCCCACCAGGGGATTGACGTGCCCCACGAGCGGAGGCACGACGAACAGGTAGCGGCTCACGGGGCGTTCACCTCCGCCGGCACGGCCACCGCGAGGCGCCCCTCCCCGGGCCGCCGCCTGCCGGGGCCGCCGGTCGCGGGGTGTTCCGCGATCCACGCGAGGACCTCGTCGCGTACCCGGCCCGGGGCCTCCACCAGCACCGAGTGCTCATGGCCCGGCACCAGCACCGTCCTGCTGCGCGGCAGCAGGGACCCCAGCCACGGGGCCTGTTCGCACAGATCGGAGTCGGCTCCGTACACGGCGAGCACCGGGCGGTCCAGCAGGCGCAGCGCGTCCTCGGTGACCGGGTCGCAGACGGTGAGTTCCTCGGCGATCGCGGTGTCCCGTACCAGCCTGCCCGCGGACCTCGCGAGCCGGGCCGTGCGGCGGCCCCGGTGCGCGGTGATCCAGTCGAGCGCCTCGCTCTCGTTGACGGTCATCTCGTGCCGCACCCGGTCCAGCAGCCCGGCGATCTTGCGGGCCCAGGAGGCCGTCGCGGGCTCGGACTCGACGACCGAGACACTGGCGACCCGGTCCGGGTGGCGCAGGGCGTAGCCGAAGGACACCGTGCCGCCGAACGAGTTGCCGACGAGATGCACCCGGCCGGGGACCTCCAGCAGGTCCAGCAGTGCGCCGAGATCGTCGGTGAACCTGCCGAGGCCGTAGCCGCTGGCCGGCCTTCCGCTGCGGCCGTGTCCCCTCTGGTCGTACATGACGACGTCCAGCCCGGCCGCGGCGAACGCGGGAGCCACGGTGAAGTAGTAGCTGGCCAGGCTGTCGGTGAGCAGCCCGTGCAGCAGGACGACGGTCTCCCCGCCCCCGCCCCCGCCCCCGCGGCCGCCCCCGCGGCCGTCGGCCTGGCCGAGCCGCTGGACGTGCAGGCGGACACCGGCGGTCTCGATGATCGCCATCGGTCAGGCCGCTCCCGCGCTCTTCAGGCAGCTCGACACGTATTCGACCAGCCGGCCGACGGTCAGCTCGATGATGTCGTCGAGTTCCATCGAGGACACGAACTCGGCGAAGTTGACGTCCCGCCCGTACCGGGCCTCCAGATGACCGGCGAGGGTGACCAGGTCGATGCTCTCGAACTCCAGGTCCCTGCCGAACCGGGTGTGCTTCCCGACCTCGGTGCCGTCGAGGCCGTCGTCCTCGAGAACCTCCGCGATCATCACCGTGATGTCGGCGAGTATCGCGTCCTCGTCCGCCCCCTGCGGACCCGCCGGATGAGTCGTGGTCACCTGTCCTCCTCCTCGTGTCCGTTCCGCTGCCGTTCCGGTCCCTCGGTCCACGCCACGACGTACGAGCGCGGGGGAAGCCCCGGAGGGTTGGCCACCTCTTCGCACCTGACCCGGTACGCCCGGACCGGTGCGCCCTGTGCGCCCCGCACCTCGACCGCCAGCCGGTCCCCGGACGCCGCCACGACGGCGAAGTCCCTGGGACGGCCGTCGAATCCGGTCCCCTCCGCCTTCGCCGCCGCCTCCTTCGCCGCCCAGAAGCGGGTGAACCACAGCGCGGCCGAAGCGCCCAACCGCTCGTCGCCACCGTGGCCGGTCCGGGTGCGGCAGACCGTCAGCAGCTCGCGCTCACCGGGCGTCAGGGCCGCGGCCAGCGTGGCGCCGGACGGCTCGGCGACCTCCTCGATGTCGATGCCCGGACCGGTGACCGCGCCCCCGCCCGGGAGCTGCCGGTACGGGCGCACGATCGCCGCGGCCGCCTCGGCCCGGTGCGCGAGGGAGACGGCCAGCGGCGGCAGGGTCCGCCCGTGCGTCCCGGTCACCCGGGGGCGTCCCCGCCCGTCGTTGTCCACGCTCAGCTCGGCGGGGAAGACCGGGCCCTCGCCCCGCTGCCACAGCCACTGCCGTACGGCGTCCTTGGCGGCGATCCGGCCGAGCAGCCACTGCCGGCGGCCGCGCGGCGAATGCCGTTCGTACGCGGCGCGTTCGGCGCTCCCGAGCATGTTGCGCATGATCAGGTCGCGGGACGCCAGGTCCGGCCAGCGCTCGTGCACCAGTACCCAGCCGCCGGGACGGGCCTCCGACAGCGTGTGGCGCTCCGGGAAGCGCTCGACCGGACGCGTGTGCGGGTCGTTGTCGAACCGGCGGTCCTGCCAGCCGGTCAGCTCCGCCCAGACACGGCCGCCCGAGGTCAGCTGCGCATCCGCCTCCAGGAGGTCCGCCGTGAGCGAGGTGACGCGGACCAGGCACTCCACCGCGCTGCCGGGCCGCGGCGCGGGACCGAAGAACCGCATCTGCCTCATCCGCACCGGGAACACCACCGTCCGCTCGGTGCCGGTCGCCATGATCCAGTAGCCGAGTACCTGCCCGACGTTGTCCAGCAGCGCGCCCGGCGCCGATGGCGTCGTCAGCAGCGCACGGACGTGCCGCCGGCCGATGCCCCGCAGCGTGGTGACCCCCTGGTAGGCGGGGCCGTGGAACATCCAGCGTTCGGCGTACAGCTGGGCGGCCGAGTGGTCCGGCGCGCGTTCGCCGCCGAGTCCCGCCGGGTCCCAGGGACGCGGGGGCGCGGGGTACCGCGCGGCGACCTCCACGACACCGCGGGCGTGCGGCCCGAAGGACACGGCCAACCGCCCCGGGCCCGCGGGGGCGGTGCGGACCGCCACGTCCGCGGGCTCGGCGGCGGACAGCCACCGGTCGAACCGGGCCTCGTGCACGGCGACCGCGCGCCTGCCCGGCGCACCGCGCTCCGCCGCCTCCATCAGATGGTGGACGATCGTCGTGGCCGGGACGACGGGCCATCGGTCGGCCACCTCCGGCCAGTCCGCCCGCTGCCGGAAGAAGCAGTGGTCGAGCAGGTACGGCATCGCCGCGGTGCCCACCCGGACCGGGTACTCCGACGGGTTTCCGGGCACCTCTGGGGCCGCCCCGCCCGGGAGCGCGTCCGCGGGCGCGGCCGGACCGGGGCCCGGGGACGGGCGGACCGGGCGGGCCCCGGGAGACCGGGGGGAGGGAACGGCGGCGCGGGCGTGCGCCGGGCCGCCGGGCCGGGGAACCGGCGCGGGACGGCGGCCGGCCGCCTCGATGAGCTCGGCGGCGGTGGCCGCCGTCTCCCGCATCAGCGCGTCCAGTTCCGCCAGCGCGGGGAAGCGGTCCGCCGGGCGCCAGGCCCCGGTTCCGTTCCCGGTTCCGGGTTCGGTTTCGGGTCCGGTTCCGTTCCCGGTCACGGTCCCGGTTCTGCTGCCGGCTCTGGTCCCGGTCACGGCCTCGCTTCCGGTCACGGCCTCGCTTCCGGTCACGGTCCCGGCCCTGGCCCCGCCTCCGGTGCCGTCCCCGCCTCCGGTGCCCTCCGCCCGCTGTCCGCCGCCGACAGCGGACAGCGCTGCGGCCGCGGCGCCGGAGTGTCCCGCCGTGTCTGCGCCGGCCGTGACCGGTCCCAGCGCGGCCGTGCCGGCCGGCGCCGGAGCGGCGGGACCGGTCACGGCCGGTCCGGCCCCGGCCGCCTCCCCGCGCCCGGCCCGCATCGACAACCGCAGCCCGGCGAGCACCACCGGATCCAGCGAGACCAGCCCGCCGCCCAGGTCCAGACGTACCGTAAGCCGCGGCGCGGCGGCACCCGCCGCGCCAGCGCCACCGGCCGGCGCGGAGGCGGGCCCGGCGGGCGTGAACCCGGCATCGGGGAGGGTGCCGCGGGCCCGGCGCTCCGGCGCCCCGGCCGATCCGGTGCCGCGCCGGTCGACCACGCCGGGGTCGACCGGCGCGCCCGCCGTCCAAAGGGCCACCGCGACACGTCTCAGCTGGGCCAGGCCCGGGCGGTGCGGCGAGTTGGCGGCGACGGCGAGATGGTCCCGGCCCGCCAGCGTGTCCCCGACGAGCGACGCCAGAGCCCCCGTACCGACCTGGACGAAGACGCGGAACCCCGCCGCGTACAGCGCCTCCGTCAACTGGCGGAAGCGCACCGGCTCCAGCAGATGGCGGACGAACAGCTCGCGGATCGCGGCCTCGTCACCGGGGAAGGGGGACGCCGTCGTACCCGACCAGACCGGCACGGTCGGCGGGTGCAGTGCGAAGCGCCCGGCCGCGGCGCGGAACGGCCCCAGCGAGGGCCTCAGCATGGGCGTGTGGAATCCCGAGCGGAACGGCAGCACGCGGCACAGCACGCCCTGCGCGCGGAAGGCGCGCACGAACTCCCCGACCGCGTCCGGCGGTCCGCAGACCATCGACTGGCTCGGCGCGTTGTCGTGGGACAGGGTCACCGGCAGCCCGAGGGCCGCCAGACCCGCCAGGACCCGGTCGGCCGAGGCGCCCACCGCGGCGAAGGCGAGGTCCGGCACCTTCACCGAGTCCGGGTCGAGCGAGGCCATGAAGTCGTCGACGGCGCCCTCGGCGTACAGGCCCGCGGCCGCCATCGCCGTCCACTCGCCGATGCTGTGCCCGGCCACCGCCTCCGGCACCACGCCCATCCGGCGCAGCGCCGTGTCCAGCAGCCTGCCCACCGCGACCACGCCCAGCCCGTGCCGGCCGACGTCGCCGACCCGGGCTGCCGCCGCGCCGCTCCGCGGACCCGATCCGGTGGGCCCGAAGCGCTCGGCGACATCGTCGACGCGGGGCTCGAACTCGGCCTCCAGTCCGGGGAAGACGAAGGCGATCCGGCCCGGCCGCTCGCCGCCGAGCAGCGGGTACGGGGAGAACCACACATCACCGCGGCCGTGCCACGCCCGGCCCTTGGCGGCCACCCGGCGGGCGAGTGCCAGCCGCTTCGGCGTCGGGTCGACGATCCCCAGTCGCGTCCGCCCGACGGGCCGCCCGGCGGGTCGTTCTGCTGGCCGTTCTGCGGGTCGTTCTGCGGGTCGTTCCGCGGGGCCGGGCACCGACGCCAGCACGGTGGAGTCGTCTGCGTCCAGCCGCGCGGCGAGGCCTTCCGGTGTACCGGCGTCCAGCAGCAGCACGCGCTCCGGCTCCGCCACGGCGGTGACCGCCGGTGCCCGGCCCGGACCGCCCGGCACCCCGCCGGCGGCCGCCGGGAACGCGGCCCGCCCTCCCGGCGCGGCCGTGAACGGCCGTACCTCCGGTGCCTGTTCGAGGACGACATGGGCGTTGATCCCGCCGAACCCGAAGGCGTTCACCGCCGCCCGGCGCGGAGTGCCCCCGGGGCCCGGCTCCCAGGGCGCAGCCTCGGCGAGCGGACGGAACCGGGTGCCGGCGAGCGCGGGATGCGGATCGTCGCAGTGCAGGGTCGGCAGCAGTGTCGCGTGGTGCACGGCGAGAGCCGCCTTGACCAGGCCGGCGACCCCCGCGGCCGGCATCGCGTGGCCGATCATCGACTTCACCGAGCCGATCACGGCCGTCCGGCCGCCTTCGCCGCCCTCGCCGCTGCGGCCGTCCCGCCCGTCCGGCGGCCCGAACACCTCCCTCAGCGTGTGCAGTTCGGCCGTGTCGCCGGCGGGGGTGGCCGTGCCGTGCGCCTCCAGCAGGCCGACCGACCCCGGCGCGGCGGGGTCCAGCCCGGCCGCCTCCCACGCCTGCCGCACGGCGCGGACCTGGCCGCGCGGATCGGGGCTGGCCAGACCGGCCGTACGCCCGTCGCTGCCGACCGCGGTGCCCGTGACGACCGCGTAGATCCGGTCCCCGTCCCGCTCGGCGTCCGCCAGCCGCTTCAGCACGACCACGCCCGTGCCCTCGCCGATGAGGATGCCGTCCGCGTCCCGGTGGAAGGGGCGGATGCGCTGACTCGGCGACAGCGCGCGCAGTTGCGAGAAGACGCTCCACAGCGTGATGTCGTGGCAGTGGTGCACACCGCCCGCGAGGACCACGTCGCACCGTCCGGACGCCAGCTCGCCCACCGCCTGGTCCACGGCGACGAGCGAGGAGGCGCAGGCGGCGTCCACCGTGTAGGCGGGCCCGCGCAGGTCGAGCCGGTTGGCCAGCCGGGAGGCCGCCAGATTGGGGACCAGGCCGATGGCGTTCTCCGGCCGGTCGGGACCCAGGCGCTCGGTGAACGCCTCCCGCACCCGGGCGAGCTGCTCGGGTGCGAGGTCCGGGAGCAGTTCCCCGAGCGTGCGCACCAGTTGGGCCGCGGTGCGCACCCGCTGGTCGAGGCGGACCAGCCCCGGCGTCAGATAGCCGCCCCGGCCCAGTACGACGCCGACCCGCTCACGGGCCGGCAACCGGTCCCCGCCACCCGCGTCGGCGATGGCGGAGGCGGCCACCTGGAGCGCTATCAGCTGGTCGGGTTCGGTACCGGACACCGAGCTGGGCATGATGCCGAAGCGGGCCACGTCCACGTCCGCCAGCCCGTCCACGAAGCCGCCGCGCCGGCAGTACACCCGGTCCGCCGCGGCAGGCCCGGCCGCCTCTCCGGGACGGTAGTACGCGGCGTCCCAGCGGCCCTCGGGCACCTCGCCGATGGCGTCGGCCCCGGCGGCCAGGTTGCGCCAGTACGCCGTCAGATCGCCGGCTCCCGGCAGCAGAACGGCCATTCCCGTGATGGCGACGGGGACACCGCGGCCGCCGCCGCGGGCCGGCTCGGCGCGCCCGCCGCCCGCGGCCCGGTCCGCACCGGCACGCGCCCCTCCCTCGGCCATGTCACCACTCCGAGGCGGTGTGGACGACCGCCCCGGTCTCCGGGCCGCCCCAGGCGAGTTCCCGTAGCAGTGCGAGTGGCCCCTCCTCGGGGTCGATGAGGGTGATCCCGCGCTCGGCGTAGGCCCGGGCGAGTTCCGGCTGGACCATCCCGGTGTGGAGGCCGCCGGGGGCCCATGGGCCCCAGTGGACCGTCAGCGCCCGCCGTCCGGTACGGGCTCCCCACTGGTCGCCGAGGGTCTCCAGGGCGTCGTTGGCCGCCGCGTAGTCCGCCTGGCCCCGGTTGCCGAGCACCGCGGAGATGCTGCCGAACAGCACCACGAACGAGGGCCCGCCGTCGGGGAGTTCGTCGAGGGCCGAGAGCAGCGCGGCGGCCCCGTCGGCCTTGGTGCGGTAGACCCGCTCGAAGGACTCGGCGGACTTGTCGGCGATGAGCCGGTCCTCGATGACCCCCGCCGCGTGGACGACCCCGTCGAGGCGCCCGTGGTCGGCGTGGATCTCCTTCACCGCCTGGAGTACGGCCGCGGAGTCGCGGCAGTCGGCACCGCGGTAGCGGACCCGGCTCCCGGCGGCCTCGAGCGCGGTCAGGGTCGCGGATATCTCCCGCTGTGCGAGGAGCAGTCCGGCCGCCCGGTCGACGTCGGCGGGGGAGCCGTAGCCGCCCTGTGCGGCGAGCACGCTGCGCAGGGCCGACCGGTCGCGGGCCGCCGCCGTCAGCGGGTCCTCCGGTCCGGTGGGAGCGGGAGTCCTGCCGAGCAGTTCGACGCGGCAACGGGAGGCGCGTGCCAGCGCGACGGCGCAGGCCGCCGTGATGCCCCGGGCCCCGCCGGTGAACAGGACGACGGAGTCCTCGTCGAGGCCCAGCGCCGCCGCTTCGGCCGCCCCCTCCCCGGCCGGTCCCGCGCCGGTCAGCGCCGTCAGCCCCAAGGGTGCCTCGGCCAGCTCCCACCCGTGACGGCCGTCGGCGTCACGCACGACGACCGGCGTGCCGCCGGCGGCACCCAGCTCCTCGACGACCGCGGCGGCGGCGCCGTCCGGCGTGCGCAGCCGACCGGCCCCGCCGCCCGGGTCGAGGTCGAGCACCGTCGCCTCGGTGTCCGGGTACTCCCGGGCGATGGTGCGGAAGAGCCCGCGCAGCCCCGCCGAACGCCCGGCCGCCCGGCCCTCCTCGGCCAGCCGTACGGCCACCAGCCGTGCGGGACGGCAGGCCAGCGCGGCCTTCACGGACTGGAAGGCGGCCGGCAGGACCGGCGGTCCGGACACCGCCAGCGGGTCGAGGAGGACGATGCCGTCGAACGGGTCGAGGCCCTCCGGCGGCAGCGGCTCCCGCCCGGTGCCGAGGACGACGGGCAGGGCCCCGTGCCGCTCCAGCTCCGCCGCGAGCGCACCCGCGGTCCCGGCGAGCGCGCCGTCCCCGTCGCCGAGCAGTGCGAACCGCCTTCCCCGCAGGGCCGCGGGCGCCGTCGCCCCCGGACCGCCGGCCAGGGGCACCTTCCGCGCCCGGAGGCGTCTCGGCGCCGCGACCGGGGGGACCGCCGCGGCCGGGGGGGCCTGCGCCGCTCCGGTCGCCCCGGTGCCGACGGAGTCCGCGGTGTTCCCGCTGCCCGCGGTCTCCGACGGGTCGGCGGTGCCTGCGGGGCTTGCGGTCTCCGACGGGTCGGCGGTGCCCGCGGGGCTTGCGGTCTCCGACGGGTCGGCGGTGCCCGGGGTGCCTGCGGTCTTCGAGGGGCCGGCGGTGCCCGCGGGGTCCGAGAGGCCCCTGAAGTCCCCTGCGTCCGGGGTGTCCCCGGCGTTCCCGGCGTTCCCGATGCTTCCTGCGTTCCCGGTGCTCCGGGCGTCCTTGAACACCCCGGTCTGTTCGGCGTTCCAGGCGTCCCCGGGGTTCCCGGGGCTGATGGCGTCTGCGGGGTTTATGGCGTCTGCGGGGTTTATGGCGTCCGCGGCGTCCGCGGCACGGGAGAGGTCCGAGGGATGCGGTCGCTCTCCCGGCCCCGCCGGGGCCGGGAACGGGAACGGGACGGCCGCCGGAACCGGCCCGTCGGCGTCCACGTCCCCGGTGGCGGCAGGCACTGCGGCAGGCAGCGGTGACCGCAGGGCCACGGGGGCCGCGGGCCCGTCGCACGCCTCCTCCCCGGCATCCGGCAGCAGGGCGCGGATCCTCGCAGCGAGGGTCTCGGCGGTCCTCGCCCGGGACAGCTCCTCCATCGCGGTGTCGTCCAGCGGACCGCTGTCCGCCGGCATCGCCCCGGCCGCGGCCAGCCGTCCGGCCAGCTCTCCGACGATCTCGGTCCGCTTGATCGAGTCGATGCTCAGATCCGCTTCCAGGTCGAGACCGGGCTCGACCATGTCGGCCGGATAGCCCGTGCGCTCACTGATGATGTCCACGATCATGTGCAGCACGTCGGCGCCGGACCGCGGCACGGCCGCCTCCGCGTCGCCGCCGGAGGCGGCCGTTCCCGCCGTCTCCGCCGTTCCCGCCGTCTCCGCAGTACCCGGCGTCCCCGGCTGCGGCCCCGGAATCCTCCCGGTGGTGGTGCCGCTGTCCCGTGTATACGGGCTGCGCGCGGGCGTGGCGGACGCGGAGGGGTCGGCCGCCGGGGCGGGAAGCGGGTCGCCGGACGCCCGGCCGCCGAAGTACGTCAGCAGGACGTCGCGTTGCGCCGCCACCATCTCCCTGCTCGTCCGCAGGAACTCCGAGACCAGCGCGTCCCGGCCGGTCGCGGCGTCCTCGCCCGCCCAGCCCCCGTGTTGACTCGTCACAGTCGCCTCCGCGACACGTCGGGCCGGTGCCAGCGCACCGGGCAGGAGTTCACCGGACGCGGCACGGACGAGGTGTCCGTCGACCGTCCATCCGGCGGGCCGCTCGCGCCCGGCCCGGCTCGGGTCCACCGCGTCGCGTCCGCGGAACATCCATCCGGTGGCGACCGGCAGCCCGGCCACCGCGAGCCGGGCCAGCGCGTCGAGGAGGTCCGGCAGTCCGCTCCCCGGCCGGGGAGCGCAGGCGACGGTCAGATGCGGCCGGTCCCCGAGGATGTCGGCCACCAGCCCGGTCAGCGCTCTTCCCGGGCCGCACTCGACGAAGACCCGGGCTCCTGCCGCGTACATCGCCTCGACCTGCTCGGCGAACCGCACGGGCGCACCGATCTGCGCGGCCAGTTCCGCGCGGATCCCGCCGGGGGAGGCCGGGTAGGGCGCCGCGGTACGGTTCGACCACACCGGGAACTCCGGTGCCCGCAGCGGGTGTTCACTCAGCGTCCGGGCGAACCGCTCACCCGCCGCCGCGACCAGCGGGCTGTGGAAAGCGCACGCCACCGGCAGGCGCTTCGCCCCGAGTCCGGCGTCGCGCAGCAGCCGCAGCGCGGTGTCGACCGCGGCGGTGGGACCGGAGACCACCGTCTGCCGCGGTGTGTTGCGGTTGGCCACGACGAGCCCGCCGCCCAGGAGCCCGCCGTCCGGGAGTCCGCCGTCCGGGAGTCCGCCGTCCGGGAGTCCGCCGTCCGGGAGTCCGCCGTCCGGGAGTCCGCCGGGCGCGCCGTCGCCGCCGTGTCCGCCGCGGCCCTCGCCGCGGCTGCCGGTGGTGCCCAGGATCCGCTCGACGTCAGCCGGGGAGGCGGCCACCGCCGCCATGGCCCCCGGGTCGTCCCCGGCCGCCGCGAGGATCGCGGCGGCCCGTTCCGAGCTGAGCGTCAGCAGGGTCTCGGGATCCACCACCCCGGCGGCGCTCAGGGCGACCAGTTCCCCGTAGCTGTGGCCCGCCGCCATGTCGGGGACGACCCCGGCCCGGTTCAGCAGCGTGTAAGCGGCGAGGCCCGCCATGCCGAGCGCCGGCTGCGCTGCCCGGGTGTCGGTGAGGGCGGCGGTGCGGCGCCCGCTCGCCGCCTCCGTGAAGGCGGCCGGGGGATACAGCGCGGACGACGTGCCGCCGTCGAGCGCCAGCAGGTGCTGCAACTCGGGGAAGGCACCGAAGAGGCCGGCGAACATGCCCGTACGCTGGCTGCCCTGCCCGGGGAAGAGGAAGGCGACCCTGCCCACGCCGCGCCCGCTCCGGGGCCCATCGTCCGCCGCGCCGGCCGTTCCCGCCGTTTCCGCTGTGCCGGCCGTTTTCGCCGCGCCAACCGTACGCACTGCGCCCACTGCGCCCACTGCGCCCACTGCGCCCACTGCGCCCACTGCGCCCACTGCGCCCACTGCGCCCACTGCGTCCGCCGTGCCGGGGGCGCCCGCGGCCGGCGCCTCGTCATCGGCGAGGTGGACACCGGCAGCCGGATCGTGTTCACCGTCCAGGGCGCGCCGCAACCGCAGGCGCAGCCCCTCGGGATCCTCCGCCACGACGGCGATCCGCACCGGGCCCCGGTCCGTCTCGGCGCGCCGCGACGCGGCGAGCGCCAGATCCCGCAGCCGCCACCCGCCGGTCCCGTCCCCGGCCGGCGAAGCCGTCTGCAGCAGCCACTCCGCGGCCCGGCGGGCGGCCGCCGCGTCCGCCCCGCGGAACAGGAACAGCTCCGCGGGCCACGCGGCACGCCCGTGCGGGGGCGGCGCCCCGCCGCCGTGAGCGCCGAGCACCACATGGAAGTTGGTGCCTCCGAAGCCGAACGCGCTCAGGCCCGCCATCCGCCGCTCGGGTGGCGCGGCCCACGGCAGCGCCTCGCGGTGGAAGACGAACGGGCCGCGGTCCTCCTCCCAGGCGGCGTTGGGCCGCTCCAGGTGCAGGGTGGGCGGCCGTACGCCGGTGTGCAGGGCCATCACCGTCTTGATCAGCCCGGCCAGGCCCGCAGCGCACTTGGTGTGCCCGATCTGGGACTTGACCGACCCCAGGACACAGCCGCCCGGGGCGGCGCCCGCCTCCTCGAACACCTCGGTGAGGACGCCCAGTTCGGTTCTGTCGCCGACGACGGTGCCCGTCCCGTGGGCCTCCACCAGCCCCACCTCGGCGGGCGATGTCCCCGCGTTGCGGTGCGCCCGCTCCAGGGCCCTGCGCTGCCCCTCGGGGCGCGGCGCCGTCAGCCCCAGGGACCGGCCGTCACTGGAGCTGCCGATGCCCTTGACCACCCCGTACACGCGGTCGCCGTCCCGCTCCGCGTCGGCCAGCCGCTTCAGCACCACGCACGCCACGCCCTCCCCGAGGGTGATCCCGTCGGCCGAGCCGTCGAAGGCCCGGCAGCGGCCCGTGGGGGAGAGGGCGTGCACCGAGGAGAACAGCAGATAGTCGTTGATGCCGTTGTGCAGGTCGGCGCCTCCGCACAGCATGATGTCGCTGGTGCCCGCGACCAGTTCCTTGCAGGCGACGTCCACCGCCGCGAGGGAGGAGGCGCAGGCCGCGTCGACGGTGAAGTTCGGCCCGCCCAGGTCGAGCCGGTTCGCTATCCGCCCGGAGATCACATTGGCGAGCATCCCGGGGAACGAGTCCTCGGTCAGCGGCGGCAACTGCTCCTCCAGGCCCTTCGGCACCTCGCCGAGGTACGAGGGGAGCACCGCGCGCAGCGTGGTCGCGTGGGACAGGTCGCTGCCCGGCTCGGCGCCGAACACCACACCCGTCCGCGTGCGGTCGAAGGTCCTGCCGCCGTCACCCAGCCCCGCGTCGTCCAGCGCCCGCCGCGCGGCCTCGAGGGCCAGCAGCTGCACGGGCTCGATGCTGCCCAGAGAGGCGGGAGGGATGCCGTAGCGCAGTGCGTCGAAGGGGATCGGAGGCAGGAACCCGCCCCAGCGGGAGATGACCGCACCGCCCGCCTCGACGCCGTGCACATCGGGATCCCAGCGGTCGCGGGGCACTTCCCCGACCGAGTCGACCCCGTCGAGGACGTTGGCCCAGAACGACGCCAGGTCGGGTGCACCCGGGAACATGCAGGCCATGCCGACCACCGCGACGTCCAACGGGCGCGGCGGCTCCGGTCGGGTCCGGGCTTCCGCCCGCCCGCCGAGCCCGGTGCCGGACGCCAGTGCGGATGCCCGGTCGGTGAGGAAGCGCGCCGCGCCCTCGGTGACGGCGGAGTGCAGCCCCGCGAGGGTGGTGGTGGCCGACCTCAGCACCGCCACCTCGCCGGCCATGAACATTCCCTCCGCGAGCTGGCGTTCCTCGCCGACCGTCCCGAGGCCGCCTTCGGCGGTGCGCTCCACGCCCTTGGCCGCGATCCGCAGCCTGCCGACGTTCAGCCGCTCCAGCCGCTCCCAGACCTCCCGTTCGGCGAGTCCCTCCTCGCGCATGCGGACCGACAGGGCGCCGAACGACTCGCTGAACGGGCTCGGCACACAGCGGGTGGCATGGCCGGGCGCCGTCTCCAGGAGCGAGGTGCGTTCAGCCTCCAGCACCCGGCGCTGGAAGAGCGGCCGGACGGCGCCGTGGGCGACCGCCTCCTCGGTGAACAGGTACGCCGTGCCCATCAGGGTGCCCACCGCGCAGCCGCGCGCGGTCAGCGGGGCGGCGAGCGCGGCCGCCATCGCGGCGGAGCGCTCGTCGTGGATGCCGCCCGCGAGGAAGACCTCGATCCGCCCGGCGGTGGCCCGCGCCTGCTCGTCCCCCTGCCGGGCGAGCCCGTCGAGGAAGTCCTCCAGCACCGCCAGCTGGGCCTCCCAGAGGGGGAAGCTGTTGCGGGGGCCGACATGGCCGCCGCACTCGGCGCCCTCGAAGACGAACCGGCGGGCACCGGCGTCGAGGAACTGCCGCAGCAGGCCCGGCGAGGGCACGTGGAGGAACGCCTTGATCCCGGCCTCCTCCAGCATCCGGGCCTGGGACGGCCGGCCGCCCGCCACGATCGCGTGGGTGGGACCGGCCGCCCGGACCGCGGCCAGCTGGGCGGCCCTCGTCTCCTCGGGCGCGAAACCCAGGATGCCGACCCCCCAGGGCCTGCCGTGCAGGACCTGCCGTGCCTGCTCCAGCATCGCCGTCGAGCGCTCCGCACCCGCGAGCGCGAGGGCGATGAAGGGCAGAGCCCCGTCGCCGGCGACGGCGGCGGCGAAATCGGCGCCGTCGCTCACCCGGGTCATCGGGCCCTGGGCGACCGGCAGCCGGGTCCCGAGGGCCCGGCTCATCGGCGAGTCCGGCCCCAGGGCCCGGACCGCGGCGCCGTCGCCCGCGCCGTCGGTCACGGCGTCCCGCACGGCACCGGCCACCGCGCGGACCGCGCGGCCGGCGTCCCCCCAGCGCTCGGCGAACAGGGCCGCGAGGCCGGCGTCCTGCCCCGCGGGCAGGCCGGGGGGCTGGTCGGACGCGTCGCCGGTGCCCGCGGACCGCCCGGCGGGGCCGCGCCGGCGCAGCGTACGGCGGCCGCCGGACACCACGGTCTGCGAGCCGTCGGCCGTCCGCAGGAGCGCCGCGGCCTCCCCGGGCAGCTGCGACTCGGCCAGCAGGGCAAGCTGGGTGTCCAGCACCACCCCGGCGGCCCCGCCCACCACGGCGGCCGCCGCGGTGCGCGGTGCGATCCCGCCGCAGGCCCACACCGGAACCCCCGGCCCGTCCGCCGAGAGGAGCTGCTGGAGCAGTACGAAGGTGCTCAGCTCGCCGACGGGGCCCCCGCACTCGCTGCCGCGTGCGATCAGGCCGTCGGCCCCGGAGTCCACGGCACGGCGGGCCGACTCCGGCCCGGTCACCTCCACCAGTACGCGGAGCCGGATGTCCGGCGGGACCGCGGACGGACCCCAGGAGGAGTCCGGCGCGAGCACCACCGTGTCCGGACCGCCCGGGGAGCCGAGTTCCGGGAGGAGTTCCCCGGGGCCGGGCCGGCAGCGGGGGCCGATCCGCACGCCGTAGCGCCCGGGTGCCCATCGGCGCACCGCCGCCAGGGCATCTCTCGCCCTCCGGTCGCCCTGCCCCAGGTCGAGCACTCCGAGCCCACCGGCGCGGCTCACCGCGGTGGCGAGGCGGGCGTCAGGTTCACCGAAGGGGGTGATTCCGATGACCAGGTCCACATTGCGCTCTACCGAATTCATCATTCCCCGAAAAGGCTTTGGTGTTGCCCGGAGGTTAAATGTCGGCTGATCGGCGGTGCGGGGCGTGCGGGATCTCGCAATACTCGCGGAAATCAATTCAGTTCATTCGCGCGGCGGTTCGAAAGATAGCGGCAAGTTACTCAAGGGTCAACCATCGGTCAATGGTGGTCCCTGGCCTGCCGGGACAGTCGCGAAGAGAGGGTGGAAAAGCGCGGGCATGACGAAATGGGGCAGCGGGCCGGAGGCCCGGCAGCCCGGGGGCGCCACGGAATTTCGCGAGGGGGAGGAGCGGGAGGCGCGGGGGAAGAGGTGGGGGATTCCGGCGGCGCGGCCCGTCATCCTGGCGTCTCGGTCATGCGGTGTCAACGTGATCGCCGGGATTCTCCGCCCGTTCGATGGCCGGCGTTGGCTGATTGGCGACGCCCGCCGTCCGTGCCCTTCCGAACGGGCGGGCGCCTTCTGCGCGTTCACCTGGCGATGCTCCCCGGAGCGAACGCCCGGGCGCCCCGGAGAGCCCATTGCGGAATGAATGCGTCCGGCCGAATCGCGCCGATGCCGCCGGTTCGGGGGCTCGGGGGTGCGGGGGCGGTCCGACCGGCGGAGAACCCGGGGACGGACGCGAGGGGCCGAGCGTGGCTGCCGCCCCGCCCGGCGTGCTCCGGCACCGCGTGACGCTGCCCGCTGCCACCCGCACACCGGCGGCGGACGCGGTCCCGCCGACCGGCCCGCCGCGGCCCGGCCCGGCCCGGCGACCAGCGGTCGGCACGGCGACCCGTGGGCGACCGGCGGCGTACGGCCCACCCGATACGGCGTCGAGTCCGTCGCTTGTGCCCACACGCTGAGGGTCCCGCTCGGTGGTGCTCACACGGTGGTGCCCACACGGTGGCGCTGGTCCGGTGCGCTGACCCGCGGGGTTTCGCTCGGTGGGGCTCACACCGTGGGGCTCATTCGTCGGCGCGGGTCCGGTAGCGCGGGTCCGGTGCGCTGACCCGCGGGGGCTCATCCGGCAGGGAAGGTGAGCCGCAGCACGATCTCCCCGTCGTCGATCTCGCCGGTGGGTCGGAACCCCAACTTCCGGTAGAACGGCCACGGTTCACCGTCGCCGGGCTCATAGCTGGTCAGCAGTTCGGTGGCGCCGTCGGCACGGACCAGCGCGGCCACCTGGGCGAGGACCTCGCGGCCGATGCCCAGCCGCTGGTACCTCTTGTCGACGAGGAGGCGCCAGAGGAAGTGCCGTCCCCGGAAGGGACCGGTGGGCGGTTTCCACGCCAGCATCACGAACCCGACCGGCTCGTCACCGCGGTAGACGGCCCGGTACCACGGGTGCGCCCCGGGCGTCTTCGCCGCCTCCTTCAGCGACTTGGACACGGAGGCGACGAACTGCTTCTGGTTCCGCCGGACCCGAAGGGAGCGAACGGCGTCCCGGTTGTCGTCGGTGATCTCCCGTAGCTGCACACCCGGGGACTTCATGCCACCGCACACCTTCCTGCCTCCGGCGGCCGAGCCGTCCGGACCGACCTGACGAGCCGCCACCGGGCGGCGAGAACCGCCGTGTAGACGGCCTCCGGGAAGCCGGCCGGACGTACTCGCGGCGAGTGCCCGGCGGTCCGGAGCGGAGGATACCCGCGCCGGGCGGTCCCCGGGCGGAGGCGGCACCGCCCGCCGCTGACGCCGGGAACCCGCGGCCCGGGCCGCGGGCCTGGGCTCGGGCGGGGGCGCGCCGTCGGCACCCCGGCCCCGTCCGGGGACGCCCGGGGGCCGGACCCGCGGTAGGAGGATCCGGCCCCCGGGCACCGGCAGACCGGCCGACGGGCGAGCCGTCCGGGCCCCGGCCGCACCCGGGCAGAGGGCGGCGGGGCGCGCTCAGCCGTTGATGCAGACGTTGCCGACGGCCGGGTTGAGCAGGCTGACGACACCGATCGAGTTGCCGCACACGTTCAGCGGAACGTGCACGGGGATCTGGATGACGTTGCCCGACAGCACACCCGGGCTGCCGAACGCCGTGGCCGACGCCCCACTGTCCGCCACGGCGCTGCCGGCGCCGGCGAGCACACCGGTCACGGCGAGGGCGGCCACGGTGGACGCGATTCGCATGCGCATGATCTCTCCTAGAGGGGTCTCGACGAAACGAGTCGGGCACGATCACACCGGACCCGCGCAGCCGCCCCCGGGCATTCGGCGGCTCGGGGGCGTGTCGGAAAGACCTCGTCCGACACCCCGGCCGGCTCCGGACCTCGTGCACGGCCCGGCTCAGGCATCCCAGTCCCAGGTGTCGAAGTACGCCGTCACACCCGTCCGGCGGGCCTCCAGCACCGCCCCCAGCCGCGCGAAGTCCCGCTCCGGCATGTGCGCCCGCCACTCCTCCGGCGACAGGACGCGCGCCTCGTCGTGCTCTGCCGGATCCAGGGTGATACCGGCGATCCGGTCGGCGGTGAGCCGGCCGCCGTCGAAGACGAACCCGATCGTGCTGAACGGCCACGCCGCGCCCGGCAGGCCGTACACGGCGGCCAGCAGCCGGGTGGGCCCCTCGACGGTCATCCCGGTCTCCTCCCGGCACTCCCGCACCGCCGTCTCCCACGGACGCTCGCCCGGATCCATGGTCCCGCCCGGCCACTGCCACGGGTGCTCCCGTGAGTACACCGCCCGCAACTGCAGCGGCCGGTCGTCCTCGTCGGTGAAGAACAGGCAGGCGAAGGCGGTCGCCTTCATCAACGTCTCGGCGTACTGCTCCGGTGGCAGCCACGTCGTGCTCACGACGCCCCGCCACCGCGGAGTCCCGGCCGCCGGGCCGCCGGGATCCGCCCGGTGCCGCTCACGCGTACGGGAGCCGTACACCGGGACGGGCCGGAAGGGAGCACCTCGGCCGCCGGATCGGCGATTCCGCAGACGCCTGCGGTGGCACGGGGAGTGGTCACGGTTGGGCCTTTCTCACGGCGCCGGCCCACGGGGCGGCGGCGGGGCGACACCGACTCGGGTCGTCGAACGGAACGTCAAGGGCTGGTCCGGACCTTCGCCCGGCGCGACCGGAGCCCCGGACGTACCTGGCGCGGTCCTGGGCCCGCCCGCCGGGACCAACGAGGGACGGCGGCCGCCGGGACGGCCGGTTTCGGACGGAATCCACGCGGGTGCGCATGGGCGCGGGGGAGGACGCGGGATGCCCGGCCCCGCCGTCCCGCCACCGGCAGGGCGGGGTGGTGCCGGTGCACGCCGCCCGCGGCCTTCCCACCCGGGGGAGGATCAGGTCGCGGGGCCGGATGGCCGAAACGCCGCGCCCGTGTCCCTCGAGTGGCACGGCTCGCGCCCACCGGAACCGGTCGGCGGAACTCCCGGACCTGGCGGCACCCGCGGGGCCGCGGCGGCCGGCCGCCGCGCGAACAGGCCGGTGCCGCGGCCGGCCCGCACATCGCGGGCGTCCTCATGCGGCCGGCGAGCTGAACTCGGCGGGGGGAGCGGCACGGACAGAGGGGAACGCGGACTCGAAGCCGTCCGTCCACGCATCCTCGTCGAGGCACGAAGTCGTCGCCGACGAAGCACTCCGGCTCGTCGGCGAAGCCCGGCAGGAGCCGCGCCCGGCGGAACCGCTCCTCGGCCCTGGCGCGGGTGGAGCAGACGCCGAGCAGCCCGGCGTCGCCACCGTCCCGCTCGCTGATGAACACACCCTCGCCCGCAACGTGCCGGGCGGCCCGATCCGCACCCGCTGCATTCCGATGCCCGACATGCCGCAGCAGGGGGCCGTCATCGGCGCGGGCTACCTCCGAGCACGTGCATCCTCTGCGGCCACCCGATCACTTCAGCTCGAGTACGCGCCACCACGGTCCGGAAGAGCCCTCAGAGGGGCGGATCGTCGCGCAGTGCCATCAGCCACCGCACGCGCTCAACGGCTCCTTCGGCGGCCGCCCCACCGGACGCGGCCGGAAACAGCCGACCCCACGAACAGGCACGGCCGAGAGCGTTCAGACGCCAGGCGAGGCTCACGGCCCGACGCAGCTGCGCCGCGGTCCGACCGCCGCCCGTCCACGGCTCCAGGTACGCGTCGCGCAGCCGGGGCAGGACGTCGTGACCATGGAGCTCACCGGCCCTGCGGGCGGGGACCAGCAGGCTGCAGAAGGGGTGGGAGACGGCCGCGTCGCCCCAGTCGAAGAACGTGAACCGGCCCGGCTCCCGGACGAACAACCGGGCGTCTTGCAGATCGGAGTGGTCCAGGGAGTCGGAGACGCCCACGGCCGCGAGTTCGGCACACAAGTCCGCGACGATCGGCCGGAGGCCCTTGAGGCACCGGCGCTCGAGCGACCGCGGCGCGGTGTTCTGCGCGACCAGCCTGTCGAAGACGTCCGGCAGCGCGGCGGTACGGGCGCTCGGGACACCCAGCTCCTCCATCTCCCCGGCATGCGCGACAAGCACCCGCTGCATCCGGGCGTACTGGCGCAGCGCCTCTTCCCAGGCACCGGGCCGGACCGCCCCCCGGTCGAGTGCGTTCCTGAAGAGTTCACCCCGTCGGGCAGCAGCGACCACCCGCGCCCGGTGTCCACGGCCGGCGGTTCCAGCACGTGCTCCGGCACCCACCGGGCCGGCGCCGTGCTCAGCGCGCCTTCGAAGGCGCTGGCCGGCGGATTGGCCTTGAACCAGACGGAGCCGCGCCCCTCGACCGGGATCCGTACCAGGACCGACCAGGGACGAAGCCGCACGGCCCATGGGCCGGCCACCCGCAGGCCCTCTGCTGCCGGCACCTGCGCCACCCAGTCCAGGGCAGCGCCCCGCCACGCCTCCTGCTCCCACGGACTCTCCGCGTCCGGGTACTGCCCGCGGTCCACGCGCACCGACACCTCGCCCATCGGGCCATCCCAGCACCGGAACCGGGGCGGGTACCACCGGATTTCCCCGCCGGCCCGTGGCGCGGGCCACCCGGGGGCGCGCCCCGCCGGCAGCGGACGGTCACCACACCCACCCGAGGAGGGAGCAGGCCGTGCCGGTACGGGCCGCGGCCGTGCGTCGATCCGGCGACACGGGGCAGACGCCGGGCAGACGCGGGTGACCGACCCCGCACTGCTCCGTCCCCAGGGCGGGGCGGCCCACCGGCGATCAGCGCCGCCGCCCGCCACGAGCCCGGCGGGTCAGGCGCCCCGACGCGGGGAGCGCCGTTCCCCGCGACCCCGACACCGGGAGGACAGGATGACCCCGATCGTGACGGCCGCGGCGGATGCCGCGGCCGCCCCCGCATGGCTGCACATGACGGTCATGGCAGTGGCGTTGCTCGTACTCCTCCACAGCCTGGCCGGGCACGGCGACTGACGTCCCCGGCGCCCGGGCGGCACGGCCCCGCACCGCCCGGACCCCGTGCACCGGGTCGCATGCCCCACCGGCCGGGTGGCCGGGTCACGGCGCGGGTGTCGCGGCGGCGACCGCGCGATGGACGGCACGGGCCAGCCGGGCGCCCCACCGGGACCGAGGACCGGCGAAAGGGTGCACCTCCTCGCCGGGACGCGGGACGCGCGCGGCAACGCACACGGCGTCCGTGGGCGTGCCCGAGCAGTCGTACCCGGCGTCGAGCAGGGCCTGGACCTTTGCCTCGGTGGCCGTCGCCACCGCGTTCACCAGCGCGGCGTCGGTGAGCGCCACCGGAAGTGCCGCGACGACGTTGACGGTACCCGGTGGCGCGAGCGCGACGCCGCCCTCGTCAGCGGCGGCGGCCCAGCCGCGGACCGTGAGGCCCACCGTCGCGAGGGCCTCCGCGCCGCCGTCGCGGGACTGCCCGTTGCGGGAGACGTCGGCGGCGGTCATCAGCCCCACGCCCGGACCGACCGTGCCGAAGCCGGCGGCCAGTCGTGCGAGATGGCGGTCCGGGTCCCGACGGCGGTAGCCGTGGGCGACCTGGGCGTTGAGGACCCAGGCCCGTTCGCCGATGCCTCCGCCGAGCACGGCGTTGCTGATCATGCGCCACCCCGGTCCGGCCGCCCACAGCAGGGCGGGCAGCCGCTCGCCCCCCTCGGTGCGGACGAGGCACCGGGCGGGCAGCAGACCCGGGGCGGTCCGGGGCGGAGGTACGAGGGCGGTCAACGGGCACGGCTTCCTGCTGGGGGCGACCGGTCGATCGTACGCGGTGCCGGCGTCAGCGGTGCCGGGGTTCGCGACGCGGTCTTACGCCTGAGTTCCGCAGTTGGTAGGCATGCGGATGAGTCGAAAACAGAGATTGAGCTGCGGAAACGTCGGGATGGCGCCCGTGCGGGCGTGTGCCCACGTGGGCACGTTGTGGCTGGTCAGGCCGGGTCTGCGGCGGTGATCCGTGGCGGCGGTTTGATGCCGCAGGCGCGGTAGAGGGCGGCCTGCTGGCTGGTGAGCGGGGTGGTCTGGGTGATCTGTCCGGCGTCGCCGGTGAGGGTGACCTCGTGCACGCGGCCGAGTTCGGTGCTGATCCGGTTCCAGGTCTGTCCGGTGCGGCGTTCGGCGACGCGGATCAGCAGCAGTGCGAGCCAGCACAGCAGCACGTGGGCGCGGATGCGGTGTTCGAGACGGTGAAAGACCGGTCGTAGTTCCAGCACCGTTTTCAGATCACGAAATCCGCGCTCGGCTTCCAGGAGAGCCTTGTAGCCGACCGCGATCTCCTCGGCACTCAGGTGCGGATCGGAGCTGGTCAGCAGGTACTTGCCGTCGAGACGCTCCTCGGCCTTGACCTTGGCGCGGTCGATGGCCAGCCGTCCGTTCTTCGACGTTCTCAACCACCGCTTCAGGGTGGGGTGTTCGATCAGCGCGCACTCGGCGCGCACGTGGGCGGCCTCCGCCCGCTCCCGCGCCTTGGCTGTGGTCGCGCGCTTGGCGTCACGTTCACGCTGGGACCGGATCCGCTCCAGTTCGGCCTCGATCCGCTTGATGGCCTCCTCGCGATGGCGACGGTCGCGTTCCTCCTGGGCAGGGTTGTGGCAGATGACGAAGCGCCGGCCCGGGGCCTGGTCGAGCTTGACTTCCTTGACGCGCAGGTTGTCGCGGACGCTCTGGTAGCGGCCCTGCCGGGCGAGCGCGGCCTCGGCCAGGTCGCCTCCGTCACGCATGCGCATCCCGGCGATGTAGTGGCCGCCGGCGCGGGTGAGGTAGGCGAGATTGTCCGCGGAGGAGAAGCCGCGGTCGACCACGGTGATCACGCGGCCCAGCTTCCAGTCGCGCATGTCGTCCTTGACCTGCGGCAGGATCGCCTGGTCGCTGGTGCCGCCGGGCCAGCACCAACACCGGACCGGGACGCCCTCTTTGGTGACAGCCAGTCCGATGGTGATCTGCGGCAGGTCGTCGCGGTGGTCCTTGCTCTTGCCGTAGGCGCGGAACGGGGTCTCGCCCTCGTCGGGTTCGTCGCGTTCGAAGTAGGTATTGGTGGTGTCGAAGAACAGCAGGTCGACTTCGAGGTTGAGGAGGTTGGCGACCGCGAAGAACACCGCTTCCTGCACTTCAGCCTGGGCGTCGGCCTCCACCAGCAGGTCCATGGCCCGGTATGCCTGGTTCTCGTCCATGGCCTCCAGGCCGGGTATCACCGCGTCGCGGCCGGCCCACTCGGCCGCCGACAGCTTGGAGGCCGGGGCGATGGCACGGTTGGCGGCCAGTGCGAACAGCACGCGCTCGACGTCGGTGCGGAACCGGCGCGCGCCGAGGATCTTCTTCAGGGCGGCGTCGATCTCCAACTGCCGCCACAGGCCCTGCAGAAGCCAGACCGCCCCGAGCGGGCGCGAGCCGGTCACCTGCAGGCCGCCGCCGGCCGCCGGAGCGGCCGCGTCAGCGCCGTCCTCGCCCAGGTAGCGGTTGATCGAGGCGACCAGACGGCGCAGGCCGTCGGTGTCGAGCTGGTCCTCGCGGCCGAAATTGTGCACCACCTCGGCCTGCGTAGTGCCGCCCACCCGCCGGTTGTGCGCGAGCTGAACATAGCGAACCGTCGTGCCGTTCTTGTTCTTCCGCTGGGTGGTCCGCAAGTACATGCCCACAGCATCAACGATCACAGCAAGAAGATCAATACCTCATGGACTAGGCGTGTGCCCACGCGATTCACGCGACGCGCATGCACCGAAACACCGTGACCTGCGCAGACACTGATCGACAGACCCGTATGTGCCTACGAACTGCGGAACTCAGGTTACGGTGCCGGCGTCAGCGGTGCCGGGACTCGCCGTGCCGGTGGCTGCCCGATCGGGGACGGCGGTCGCGGGACCGCCCCGCCGGACCGTGCTGCCGTGCGCGCGGGCGACCGCCCCGCCGGACCGTGCTGCCGTGCGCGGGGGCGACCGCCCGGACCGCCCGCTCCCGGGCACGCCCCGGCTTGCCGCAGGCCGCCGTCCTGGCCGCGGCGCCCGACCGCCGCCGGCCCCAAGTCGCCCGCCTCGGGCCGCCGGTGAACGGGTCCGTTGCGGGTTTCCGTGCCGCCGGGCTCAGGGCTGTGCGGGAGGAAGGGCTGTGCGGGAGGAAGGGCCGTGTGGGAGTGAGGGCCGTGCCGCCGGGATCGGGGCTGTGCGGGAGGGAGGGCTGTTGGGCAGGGCACGGGCGCCGCGGACACCGCGCCGCGGAGGGACGGCGACCGGGGGGAAGACGGGCGGGGGACGACGACCGGGGGAGGACGGGCGGGCGGCGAAAGGAGCGACCGTGCCCGAGACCTTCCGCGAGAGGTTCCGGATACCTCCCCGGTGTCCGGCTCGACGTCAACCGCGGGCCCATGTCCATCGCGCTCGCCAAGGGCGATGCCGTCAAGGGCAGTTGCCCGTCGACAGACCGGCGCGCGACCTCCGTGGACCTCCCGGTCCCTTCGGCTACCGCAGGGCCACTGCGCGCCGCAGCCGCAGCCGACGGGTGGTGCGTGCCGGCGTCGACCGCGTGAGCGCGAAACCGCCCCGAGGGCGATGGGCCCCCGCCGGTATTCCCGTGCTCCCGTACCCCCGTGGCCCCGTACCCCCGTGGCCCCGTACCTCCGTGGCCGCGTGCTCCCGTACCTCCGTGGCCGCGTCGGCCTCCGCGGCCGCCGGTTCCGCGTGTGGCGGGAGCCGGCGGCCGCGGTGCCACTCAGACGCCGAACTCCGCCGGTGAGATGCCGAGCGCGGCGCAGGCGTCCCGGACCGCCTGCTGCTCGGAGGGCTCGACGTAGCCGTCGGCGCCCGCGACGACCATGCCGGTCTGGACGACCGCGCGGGCCTCCTGCGGCTTCTTGGCGGCCTTGGCGATCTCCTTCAGCGCCTCCGCCCTCCCCTGCTCGAAGTTCGCCGTGAGCCGGTCCACATGCTGGTGGAATCGCTGGCGGAGCTGGTCCGCCGGGAAGTTCTGCAGGACCTCGTTCGACACGATGAGTTCCTCGACGCGCTGACGCTCCGTCGGGTCGACATGCCCGTCGGCCGCGGCCACCAGAGCGCACATCGCCATGCTGGCGTCCCGGTAGGCGCCGCTCTTGAGTTCGGTCTTCACCGCTGCGAGCTGGGACTTGAACAGCCCGATCAACTGGGCTTTGGAACCACCGGACGAACCGTGTCCGCGACCGCCGTGCTGTACCTGCCCCACGGGGCCGTACCCCTGTCCGTGCCCGCCGCCTCCCGGGGAGTTCCGGGGCTGCTGGAGGTTCTTGGCCTGCTCCTTGAGCCGGTCCCACATCGCCACTGGTGCCACCTCGGCTTCTGCTGTCCGTCCGCTGCCGGTCGTCGGCCGCGCTTCACTGCGTGCCGTACCCGGTCAACGCCGGGCGGCCGGCTCCAGGTTCCCGCAGGACGGAGCGAACGAGGGGGAGGATCGCCGGGGAGGCGGCATGCGAGGAGGCGGCCGCGCGAGAGGGCGGCCGCCCGGGGCGGAGGCGGCCGCGCCGTACATACCGGATGTCCGGTACATACGGCAGGGCCGACTCGTGTGGCGGAATGCCGGCGCCACGGTGCCACGGTGCCGCGCTCCCGGGGCGCGTGGAGTGCGTGGGGTGCGCGGCCCATGGGCGCACCGCCTCGATCAGGACGGGGGCAGGAGTACCTGGTCGATGATGTGGACGACGGCGTTGCTCGTGGCCACGTCGCCGCAGAGGATGGTCGCCGAGTCGTTCACCTTGAAGGAGTCACCCGACCCGGACGTGGTCAGCTCGGCTCCCTCGAGGGTCTTGAACCGGCCGTCGGGCAGCTGGTCGACGGTGACCTCCGACCCGACGACGTGGTACGTCAGGATCTTCTTCAGCTGCTCCTGGTCGTTCAGGATCTCGTTGAGCTGGGCTTCAGGGATCTTCGCGAAGGCGTCGTTGGTGGGTGCGAAGACCGTGATCCCGTCGGCGTTGTTCAGCGTGTCCACGAGCCCGGCCTTCTTCACTGCGCTGACCAGCGTGGACAGGTCGGGCTGCTCCGCGGCGGCGGTGGCCACCGGCTGGTCGGCCATCGCCGCCGGGCTGCCCGCACCACTCGTCGGCAGCGCGGAGCAACCGGGTCCGAAGGGTTCCAGCGCGGGGCCCGCCTGGGCCGTGGGAGCGGCTGCGAGGAGCGGAAGCGGTACGAGGAGCGCACCGGCTGCGGCGAGAGCGGCGCCCCTGAGGCGATCGGTGGTCATGAGTTTCACCTTTGCTGGGAGGGGTGCGGCGGACTCCCTCGTGCTGTCCGCCACATCTCACTCTTCGCGGGAACCCCGCCTTCCGGATGACACCGGCGGGCGTTTTCACCGTCCGGATGATCGCCGGTGCACGGCCCCGCCCGCGCCCAGCCCGCGCCCTGCCCTCTCGCGACCTCTCGCGACCTCTCCCGACCTCCCGCGTCCACAGCTCCGCGCGCCCACCCCGGCGCGCCACCGCGCGACCCCGGTCCCGGCGGCCCCGCCCGCAGGGCCGCCGGGACCGCGGAGGCCACCTCCTCCCTCCCCTCCCTCCCCTCCCTCGCCCGCTCGTGGCGGGCCGGCGGCGAGGGGCGGCGAGGGGTGGTGGTTCCGACGGCCCGCCCGGCGGCGCGCAGCGTCCGTCACGCGGTGCGGCAACCCGTCACGGGGTGCGGCAACCCGTCACGGGGTGCTGCCGCACTCCGTGGAGACGGCGATCCGCTGAGCGTCCCGCCGAACCGGGCCGGACGCCCCGCCCGCTCCGGCGGGACGCCTCACCGCCGGCCCCCCGCGGAGTGCGGCAACCCGTCACGCGATCTCCATGAGGAGGTCGCCGCCTTCCACCTGCTGGATCCGGTTGATGGCCAGCCGCGCGACCCGGCCCGCCTTCGGGGCGGTGATGGTGGCTTCCATCTTCATCGCCTCGATGGTCGCCACCGTGGCGCCCGCCTCCACCTCGTCCCCCTCGGACAGGGCGAGCGTCACCACACCGGCGAACGGCGCGGCGACATGACCCGGATCCGAACGGTCGGCCTTCTCGGTGACCGGGACGTCCGAGGCCGCCGACCTGTCGCGCACCTGGATCGGCCGCAGCTGGCCGTTCAGCGTGGCCATAACGGTCCGCATGCCGCGTTCGTCGGCCTCACCGACGGCCTGCAGCTCGATGAGGAGCCGCACGCCGGGCTCGAGGTCGACCCCGTACTCCTTCGACGGCCGCAGTCCGTAGAAGAAGTCCTTGCTGTCCAGCACGCTGGTGTCGCCGTAGGCCTGCCGGTGCGTGTCGAACTCGCCCGTCGGGCCGGGGAACAGCAGCCGGTTGAGCGTGGCCCGGCGGCTCTTCTCGAGACCCGCCCGGTCCTCGGCGGTCAGCTCCCGCACCGGCTTGGCGCCGGCCCGGCCCTGCAGCGCCTTGCTGCGGAAGGGCTCCGGCCAGCCTCCCGGCGGGGTGCCGAGTTCGCCGCGCAGGAACCCGACGACGGAGTCCGGGATGTCGAACCTCTCGGGCGTGGCCTCGAACTCCCGAGGCGACACCCCGGCTCCGACCAGATGCAGGGCGAGGTCGCCGACCACCTTCGAGGACGGGGTGACCTTCACCAGCCTGCCGAGGATCCGGTCGGCGGCGGCGTACATCGCCTCGATGTCCTCGAAGCGGTCCCCCAGACCCAGGGCGACCGCCTGGGCGCGCAGATTGGACAGCTGCCCGCCCGGGATCTCGTGGTGGTAGACGCGTCCGGTCGGCGAGGCCAGTCCGGCCTCGAACGGCGCGTAGATCCGGCGCACGCCCTCCCAGTAGGGCTCCAGGTCGCCGACGGCCTGCAGATCCAGCCCGGTGGGGCGCGGGGTGTGGTCGGTCGCCGCCACGATGGCCGACAGCGACGGCTGCGACGTCGTGCCCGCCATCGACGCGACCGCGCCGTCCACCGCGTCCGCCCCCGCCTGGATCGCCGCCAGGTAGGTGGCGAGCTGGCCGCCCGCGGTGTCGTGGGTGTGCAGGTGCACCGGCAGGTCGAACTCGCGGCGCAGCGCCGAGACGAGTGTGGCCGCCGCCGGGGCGCGCAGCAGCCCGGCCATGTCCTTCACGGCCAGGACATGGGCGCCCGCGGCGACGATCTCCTCGGCGAGGCGGAGGTAGTAGTCCAGCGTGTAGAGCCGCTCCGAGGGGTCGGACAGGTCGGAGGTGTAGCAGAGGGCGACCTCCGCCACGGCCGTACCGGTCTCCCGTACCGCCTCGATCGCGGGCCGCATCTGCCCCACGTCGTTGAGCGCGTCGAAGATCCGGAAGATGTCGACGCCGGTGGCCGCCGCCTCCTGGACGAAGGAGTCGGTCACCTCCGTCGGGTACGGCGTGTAGCCCACGGTGTTCCGCCCGCGCAGCAGCATCTGGAGGCAGATGTTGGGGACGGCCTCACGCAGTGCGGCCAGCCGCTCCCAGGGGTCCTCGGCGAGGAAGCGCAGGGCCACGTCGTAGGTGGCACCGCCCCAGCACTCCAGCGACAGCAGCCGCGGCAGTGTCCGCGCGACCGTCGGGGCGACGGCGAGCAGGTCCCTGGTGCGGACGCGGGTGGCGAGCAGCGACTGGTGGGCGTCGCGGAAGGTGGTGTCGGTGACGCCGATGGTCGGCGATCCCCGCAGCCACCGGGCGAAGCCCTCCGGTCCGAGTTCCACCAGCCGCTGCCGGGACCCGGCGGGCGGCTCCCCGGCGGGCAGCGGGGGCAGCTTGGCGACCGGGTCGGCCAGGGCCGGCCGTTCACCGTGGGGTCTGTTCACCGTCACGTCCGCCAGGTACGTGAGCAGCTTCGTGCCGCGGTCGGCGGAGTGGCGCGCGGTGAGCAGATACGGCCGCTCCTCGATGAACGACGTGGTGACCCGCCCGGCCTGGAAGTCCGGGTCGTCCAGTACGGCCTGGAGGAACGGGATGTTCGTGGCCACGCCGCGGATGCGGAACTCGGCCACCGCACGCCGGGCCCGGCCGATCGCGGCCCCGAAGTCCCGGCCCCGGCAGGTGAGCTTGACCAGCATCGAGTCGAAGTGGGCGCTGATCTCGGTGCCCGCGTGGGTCGTGCCGCCGTCGAGGCGGATGCCGGAGCCTCCCGGTGAGCGGTAGGCGCTGATCCGGCCCGTGTCCGGGCGGAACCCGTTCGCCGGGTCCTCGGTGGTGATACGGCACTGCAGAGCGGCACCGCGCAGCGTGACGGTCTCCTGAGCGAGCCCGAGGTCCGCGAGCGTCTCACCGGCGGCGATACGCAGCTGCGCCTGGACCAGGTCGACGTCGGTGACCTCCTCGGTCACCGTGTGCTCGACCTGGATGCGCGGGTTCATCTCGATGAAGACGTGGTTGCCGTCGCGGTCGAGCAGGAACTCCACCGTGCCGGCGTTGCGGTAGCCGATCTCCCGGGCGAAGCGCACCGCGTCCGCGCAGATCCGGTCCCGCAGCGCCGGGTCGAGGTTCGGCGCGGGTGCCAGCTCGATCACCTTCTGGTGCCGGCGCTGGAGCGAGCAGTCCCGCTCGAAGAGGTGGATGACGTTCCCGCTGCCGTCGGCGAGGATCTGCACCTCGATATGGCGCGGATCGACGACCGCCTTCTCCAGGAAGACCGTGGGGTCGCCGAACGCCGACGCCGCCTCGCGGGACGCCGCCTCGATCGACTCCCGCAGCGCGGACGGGTCCTCCACACGGCGCATGCCGCGCCCCCCGCCGCCGGCGACCGCCTTGACGAACACCGGGAAACCGATGTCCTGCGCGGCCCGGACGAGTTCGCCCACGTCGGTGGAGGGCTCGGACGAGCCGAGCACCGGCACCCCGGCGGCGCGCGCGGCGGCCACGGCGCGGGCCTTGTTCCCGGTGAGTTCGAGGGTGTCCGCGTCCGGCCCGACGAAGGTGATGCCCGCCTCCTCGCAGGCGCGGGCCAGTTCCGGGTTCTCGGACAGGAACCCGTAACCCGGGTAGACGGCGTCCGCCCCCGCCCGGCGGGCGGCGGCCACGACCTCCTCGACGGAGAGGTAGGCCCGCACCGGGTGCCCCTGCTCGCCGATCTCGTAGGCTTCGTCGGCCTTCAACCGGTGCAGCGAGTTGCGGTCCTCGTAGGGGAAGACGGCGACGGTGCGCGCCCCCAGTTCGTAGCCGGCGCGGAATGCGCGAATCGCAATCTCGCCGCGGTTGGCGACCAGCACCTTGCGGAACATCCTGGATCCCTTCAGCCTGGTGGCGACATACCCCATGGTCTCAGCCACCCCAGTCCCTACCCGGCGGTAGCGTCAAGAGTCCCGTGGTGGTCGGCGCACCCGCGCGGCGTTGCGTTGGTCACGTCGCCCGGTCCGCCGAACCCGCCCGGTCCGCCGAACCCGCCCGGTCCGCCGAACCCGGCAGGGTCTCCCGCAACCGGCCGGGTCTCCGGCAACCGGACGGCACGGGGACGGGTGGCACGTGGACGGGTGGCACGTGGACGGGTGGCTTGTCCGGCCCGGCGGATATGCGGCCGGGCGGTCGGGGACCGCGAGCGGCGTTCCCGTGCGGGCCGCGGCGGCCGCGAGGGCCGCGCCCGCGCCGGGCGGGGACGGGGCCCTCGCGGCAGCCGTGCGGGGCCGTGCGCCAGCGCCCGGGCACTACGACGGCGACGGGCCCGCCGCACCGGGAGCCGTGGCCGGCACGGGTGCGGCGGGCCGGGCTTCCGCAACCGCACGGCGGCACGGACGGTACGGACGGCGCACCCCGTGTCCCGCAGGGTGCGCCGTCCGCTGCGGCGGGGGCTCCCAGACCTGCCGGACCCGCCGGACCCGCCGGACCTGCCGGACCTGCCGGACCTGCCGGACCTGCCGGACCTGCGGGACCTGCCGGACCTGCCGGACCTGCCGGACCTGCCGGACCCGCCGACACCGGCGGGTCCGGCGGGTGGGGGCACCGGGATCAGTAGTCCGGAGGCCGAGCCCCACCCTGTTGGCCTGTAAATCGAAGGCGAACGGGTCTTCTCGACCTTGGACGCGTTCTATTTACGAATCAGGCGAGGTCGAACCGGTCCAGGTTCATGACCTTGTCCCATGCCGCGACGAAGTCCCTGACGAACTTCTCGTTGGCGTCGTCGCTCGCGTACACCTCCGCCAGAGCACGCAGCTCGGAGTTGGAGCCGAAGACCAGGTCGGCCCGGGTCCCGGTCCACTTGACCTCGCCGGTGGCGCCGTCACGGCCCTCGAAGGTGCTGGCGTCCCCGGCCGTCGCCTGCCATGTCGTCCCGAGGTCGAGCAGGTTGACGAAGAAGTCGTTGGTCAGCCTGCCCGGGGTCGCCGTGAGCACCCCGAGCCGCGACTGCCCGTGGTTCGCGCCGAGCACGCGCAGTCCGCCGACCAGGACCGTCATCTCGGGCGCGCTCAATGTCAGCAGGTTCGCCCGGTCGATCAGCAGGTACTCGGCCGGCAGCCGGTTGCCCTTGCCGAGGTAGTTGCGGAAGCCGTCGGCGGCCGGCTCGAGCGCGGCGAACGACTCGGTGTCCGTCTGGTCCTGCGACGCGTCCACCCGGCCCGGTGCGAAGGGGACGCCGATCTCGACGCCGGCGTCCGCGGCGGCCTTCTCCACGGCGGCGCCGCCGGCGAGGACGATCAGGTCGGCGAGCGAGATCCGCTTGCCACCGCTCTGGGCGGAGTTGAAGGACTGCCGGATCCCCTCGAGGGTGCGCAGCACGCCCGCCAGCCGGTCGGGGTCGTTGACCTCCCAGCCGCTCTGCGGTTGCAGGCGGATACGGGCACCGTTGGCACCGCCGCGCTTGTCGCTGCCGCGGAAGGACGAGGCCGACGCCCATGCCGTGGACACCAGCTCGGGCACCGGCAGGCCCGAGTCGAGGATCTGCGCCTTCAGCGCGGCGACGTCCCCGGCGTCCACGAGCTGGTGCGCCACCTCGGGCAGCGGGTCCTGCCACAGCAGCACCTCGGACGGCACCTCGGGACCGAGGTACCGCTGGATCGGGCCCATGTCACGGTGCGTCAGCTTGTACCAGGCCCGGGCGAAGGCGTCCGCGAAGGCGCCGGGGTCCTCCAGGAAGCGCCGCGAGATCTGCTCGTACACCGGGTCGAAGCGCAGCGAGAGGTCGGTGGTGAGCATCGTCGGGGCGTGGGTCCTCGACGCGTCGTGGGCGTCGGGGACGGTACCCGAGCCGGCACCGTCCTTCGGCCGCCACTGGTGAGCGCCCGCGGGGCTCTCGAACAGCTCCCACTCGTAGCGGAACAGGATCTCGAAGAAGCTGTTGTCCCAGGTGATCGGGGTGTCGGTCCAGATGCCCTCGAGACCGCTGGTGATGGCGTCGGCGCCCTTGCCCGTGCCGTGGCTGTTCTTCCAGCCGAAGCCCTGCTGCTCGATCGGGGCGGCCTCGGGGTCCGGGCCGACGGCGTCCGCCGGGCCGGCGCCGTGGGTCTTGCCGAAGGTGTGGCCGCCGGCGATGAGGGCGACCGTCTCCTCGTCGTTCATCGCCATCCGGCGGAACGTCTCGCGGATGTCGCGGGCGGCGGCCAGGGGGTCCGGGTTGCCGTTGGGGCCCTCGGGATTGACGTAGATGAGGCCCATCTGGACCGCGCCGAGCGGGTTCTCCAGCTCGCGGTCGCCGGTGTAGCGCTCGTCGCCGAGCCAGGTGGTCTCCGGACCCCAGTAGACGTCCTCGTCGGGCTCCCAGACGTCCTCACGGCCGCCCGCGAAGCCGAAGGTCTCGAAGCCCATCGACTCGAGGGCGACGTTGCCCGCGAGGATCATGAGGTCCGCCCAGGACAGGCTCTGGCCGTACTTCTTCTTCACGGGCCACAGCAGCCGGCGGGCCTTGTCGAGGTTGCCGTTGTCCGGCCAGCTGTTGAGCGGGGCGAACCGCTGCTGGCCCGCCCCGGCGCCGCCGCGGCCGTCGCTGATGCGGTAGGTGCCCGCGCTGTGCCACGCCATACGGATCATGAACGGTCCGTAGTGGCCGAAGTCGGCCGGCCACCAGTCCTGGGAGGTCGTCAGCACCTCGGCGATGTCCCGCTTCACGGCCGGCAGGTCCAGGCTCCCGAACGCCGCGGCGTAGTCGAACCCGCCGCCGAGCGGGTTGGCCACGGCCGGGTTCTTGGCGAGGATCTTCAGATTGAGCCGCTCCGGCCACCACTGGCGGTTGCCTCCGCCCTGCGTCGGGTGCGGCGCGCGCCCGTGCGCGACCGGGCAGCCTCCCGAGCCCTCGGTCTTGGCGTCGGCGACGATTGCGTCATGGTTCTCGGACATGGGAATCCTTCCGGACTGGGCGGATCGCGTGTGCTCAGGAACTGCGGGCGGTCGAACTGCGGGCGGTCGAACTGCCGGCGCGGGCCCCGGTGGGCGGCCTTCCCGGCGGCGCGGCCGGGCGGCCGGTGCGCCGGCCGGTGCGACGGCGGCACGGCCCGGCGGGGGCACGCGCCGAGGGCCCCGCACGGAGCCCGGACAGGCGGGCGCCGAGACGGGCGCGCGCCCGGGAACCGCCCGCCCCGGCACGGCGGCGGGTCCTGCCCACCGCGGTCCCGGACGGCATCTCGCCGGTGGCCGTCATCCGCCGGCCGGCACGGTGCGGATCGGCGGCGGTGTTCCCGTCATGTCCTCGTCTCCTGCCGTGCTGGAGCCCTCTGCGCCCTTGGCTGTCACCGGAACCGATCCTACGATGGACGCAGTCCAGGTCAAGAAGCTCGCCTGATCCGTATCCGATCAGATTCCGGACATCCACGGATAGACTTCGGCCGTCCCGTCGAGCGCGAATTGGGTGAACCGACATGAGCGACCTGCTGGAGCGGCTGCGCGGGCGTGGCTGGCGGGTGACCGCCCAGCGGCGCGTCGTGGCTGAGGTCCTCGACGGCGACCACGTGCACCTCACGGCGGACGAGGTGCACACCCGCGCCGCGCGGCGACTGCCCGAGATCTCCCGGGCGACCGTCTACAACACGCTGGGCGAACTCGTCGCTCTCGGCGAGGTCGCGGAGGTCTCCACGGACGGCCGCGCCAAGCGGTACGACCCCAACGCGCACCACCCGCACCAGCACCTCGTGTGCTCCGGCTGCGGCGCCATCCGCGACGTCCGCCCGACCGGCGATCCACTGGACCGCCTCCCGGCCGATCAGCGGTTCGGATTCACGGTGTCCGGGGCGGAGGTCGTCTACCGCGGGCTGTGCCCGTCCTGCGCCTGAAGCCCCGCCCGGGCGGGGACCCGGCCCCCGCCTCCGCCTCGCACCACCTGCCGCCCCGGGCACCGGCCCGGTTCCCGGTTCCCGGGGCGGCCGCGGGCGGCGGGTCGAACCCGCCCGTGCCAGGCCGCCCCGTCCGCGGCACCCGTGGGATCGCCACCGGTGCGCTACCCGCTGCGCTTCCATGCGCCGGGCGCACCGGAAGCGCACTCTCCTGGAGGTGAGCGCTCCCGTGCCTCCCCGGCGTCGACTACGTGGCCGATCGGCGGGCACTGGCTGTACGTACCACCACCGAATTCGGCCGGTCACATGAGGCTGCGAGGCAGTTGAGGGGGAGCAAACGTGATCAGGGTGCTACTGGTGCACGACGCCTACCTGATGAGATCGGCGCTGACGGCGTTACTGGGAAGGGAAAGAGACCTCCAGGTGAGCGGCTCCTCGTGGGCGGCGGCCGTCACGCGGGCGCTCTCCGTCCGGCCGCACGTCTGCGTCGTGGACGTCGACTGCCCGGGCGCGGTCAGACCGGCGGCTCTGACGGCCCAGGCCCGGGGCGTGACCGGACCCGCCCCCGCACTGCTCGCGCTGGCCACGGCCGCCAGGCCCGGGGCGCTGCGCCGCGCCTTCGACGCGGGCGCCCTCGGCTACGTCAGCAAGGACGCGGGACCCCGGCGACTACTGGAGGCCATAAGGCAGGTCGCCGAAGGCGAGCGGTTCGTCGACGAGTCGCTCGCCTTCGGATTCCTCCAGGCCGCGGAGATGCCTCTGACGCCCCGCGAACTCAGCGTGCTGCGGATGGCCGCGGAAGGCTCGACGCTCGCCGAGATAGCACGCCAACTGCATCTGTCGCTCGGGACCGTACGCAACTACATGTCCGCGATCACCCGTAAGACCGGAGCCCGCAACCGGGTCGACGCGATACGGAAGTCCCAGCATGCGGGGTGGGTCTGAGCGGCGGGCACACCCGCGGGCGGGCTGCCGCGCCGGTGGGCGACCGCCGGCCGGCCGCCCCCGCGGTCGTGCCCCGCGAAGCGGTGCGGGCGATCAAGCGCTCCGCGTTCCGGTTCGAGGCAAACGGCGGCCCACGGAGGCCCACAGAGGCCCACGGCGATCTCCGTGGAGACGTCGACCCGCCGGGCGTCCCGCCGGAGCGGGCCGGACGTCCGGCCCGCTCCGGCGGGACGCTTCACCGCCGGCCCCCGCGGACTCCGCCGCCTTGGCCGCCTGCACCGCCCGGCGGGACGCCGTCGCCCCCGCCTCCGGAGCGCCCCCGCCTCCGGTCGTGCGGCTGCCGGTCGTGCGGCTGCCGGGGTGCCCGGTGACCGACCAGGTTCCGGTAGGTCTCCGACCGCCGCAGGAGTTCTCCGTGTCGTCGGGCGACGGCCTTCGTGCCGTCCAGCACCGGTACGCGGTCGGCGTGCCGGGCCGAGGAGGGCCGATGGGCGATCACCGGTCGTGCGGCTGCCGGTCGTGCGGCTGCCGGGGTGCCCGGTGACCGACCAGGTTCCGGTAGGTCTCCGACCGCCGCAGGAGTTCTCCGTGTCGTCGGGCGACGGCCTTCGTGCCGTCCAGCACCGGTACGCGGTCGGCGTGCCGGGCCGAGGAGGGCCGATGGGCGATCACCGGTCGTGCGGCTGCCGGTCGTGCGGCTGCCGGGGTGCCCGGTGACCGACCAGGTTCCGGTAGGTCTCCGACCGCCGCAGGAGTTCTCCGTGTCGTCGGGCGACGGCCTTCGTGCCGTCCAGCACCGGTACGCGGTCGGCGTGCCGGGCCGAGGAGGGCCGATGGGCGATCACCGGTCGTGCGGCTGCCGGGGCGCCCAGTGACCGACCAGGTCCCGGTAGGTCTCCGACCGCCGCAGGAGTTCTCCGTGCCGTCCGGCGACGGCCCTCGTACCGTCCAGCACCAGTACGCGGTCGGCGCGCCGGGCCGAGGAGAGCCGATGGGCGATCACCAGCAGGGTTCCCGGCCGCTCGGCGAAGGCGTGCTCGGCGCGGGCCTCCGCTGCCGGATCGAGATGGCAGGTCGCTTCGTCGAGCAGGGTGAGCCGGGCGGGGGCGAGATAGGCCCGTGCGAGGGCGACGAGCTGGCGCTCCCCCTGGGAGAGGGCGGAGGGCCGGACCGGCGAGTCGAGTCCGCCCAGCCGGTGCGCCAACTCCTCGAGGCCCACGGCGCGTACCGCGGCGTCGACGGCGGCGGTCGGCGCTCCGCCGGACCGCAGGTAGAGCAGGTTGTCCCGGAGAGTGCCTCCGAACACGTAGGCCTGCTGGGGGATCAGGGCCCGCCGTGCGGCGAAGGGGTCCCGGTCGGGAGGTCGGACGGGCACTCCCCCGATCAGCACCCGGCCGTGGGCGGGAGCGAGCAGTCCGGCGGCGAGGGCGAACAGGGTGGACTTGCCGATGCCGCTCGGACCCACCACGGCCAGGTGCTCTCCCGGCTCCACCCGCAGGTCCAGGCGGTCGATCACGGGGACGGCGCCGGGGCCGTAGGAGAAGGACAGGGACCGCAGCTCCAGGACCGGTACCCCGCCGTGCGGCGCAGCGGGCGGTGCCGTGCGCGGGCGGGCCGCGGCCGGAGGGGACGCCGTACGGCGGGGCGCCGCTCCCGCCGCGCCGCCACCCGCCACCTCCGCCCGAGGCGCGGTGCCGGAGGGAGGCGGCCGGTCGTCCTGGCTGGTGAGGCGGTCGAGGATCACCAGCAGCCGGGTTCCGGCCGCGCCCAGGCCGGTCATCAGGGTGTTCAGGGCCGGCAGCAGGGCCTGCGTCAGATAGGTGAGCGCGCCCAGTAGTTCTCCCGCGGTGACTCCGCGCTCCAGCAGCCACGGCGCGGCGGCCAGCAGGAGGACGACGGGGGCCTGCCCGGCCAGTTGGAGGGTGAGTGTCCGGACCGCGGCCCACCGCGCGAGCGCCCGTGCCGCCCGCGTCTGAGCGTCGATCAGTTCGCCCGCCGCGTCCGCGGTGCGGCCCTGCGCGCCGCAGGCGGCGATGTCGCGCAGACCGGAGACGGCGGTGCCGATCCGTGCGGCGAGTTCCTCGTCGGCGTGCAGATAGTCCCGCTGCCGTGCCGCCGTGGGCCGCAGCGCGGCGGCGAAGAGCGCGAGCCCGGCGGCCAGTGGCGGCAGGAGGACGACCAGCAGCTCCGGGGCAAGCGCCGCGAGGCCCGCCACGACTCCGGCGACCGTGAAGACGAAGGATCTGGTCACCATGACCACTCCCGCGAACGCGTCCCGCGCCGCCTCCGTCTGGTGCGTCAGCCGGGAGACCGCCGTCCGGCCGCCGGACGCGTCCCGCCCCGCGACAGCGGCGGACAGGGCGGAGTCCACGACCCGGCGGACCAGGCCGTCGCGCAGCGGCTCCACCAGGCCGGCGAGATGGTGGAACACCCTGTTCGTGGCCGCTCCGCCGACCACCACCGCGGCGGCGGCCACGGCCAGCCAACCCAGCCCCACCCACGGCCGCCCCGCGAGGAAGCCGCGGTCCAGTGCCGCGGCCACGCCGTACCCACCGAGGAAGGTCTGCACGGACTCCAGCAGCGACCAGCAGCCGAGGCGCACGACCGCGCCCCGCCGCCGGCCGAGGAACGGGACCGCGTACGGCAGCGTCCGGCGCAGCAACCCCCGGACAGGGCCGGTCCCATCGGGCGCGGCGGGGCGGCGGTCGGGCGGGACGGGGGCCTTCTCCCCGTGCCCGGCCGCACCCGTGGCCGCGGGCATCCGCCCCCCGGCCGTCAACGGACGCCGCCCGGCCGTCAACGTACGCCCTCCGCCGCCGGACCGCCCCCGGCCGCGGAGCCTCCCTCCGCGGGGCCGGACCCCGCCGCGCTGCCGAGGCGGCCGGCTGCGTGTGTGCCCGCTGTCGCGGCGCTGCCCGCCGTGCGCTCGTCGCCTCGGTCCGGATCGCCTCGGTCCGGATCGACGCTGCACGGATCGACGCCGTCCGGATCGCCTCGGTACCCCTCGCCCCCCGGCCGGCTCTCCGGCGAGCCGTGCGGTTCGCGGCCCTCGTCGCCGTCCGGCGCGGCGAACACGGCACGGTACCCGGGCAGCGCCCACAGCGCGGCATGCGGGCCGACCGCCCGGACACGTCCCCCCTCGAGCCACGCCACGAGGTCGGCCCGGGCCGCGGACGAGATCCGGTGGGCGACGACGAGACGGGTACCGGGCCTGACCTGGTTCAGCAGGGCCCGGGCTACCCGGCGTTCGGTGACGCTGTCCAGGCTCGATGTGGCGTCGTCCAGCACGAGCAGCCGTCCGGCGTGCGCGAAGGCCCGTGCCAGGCCCAGCCGCTGCGCCTCCCCGCCGGACAGCGGCGCGCGGTCCAGCCGGGTGTCGTAGCCCTCCGGCAGCCGCCGGACGAAGCCGTCGGCGTCCGCGGCCCGGGCGGCGGCGATCACCTCGTCCGGGGGAGGGGCGTACGGCCCGAAGGCGATGGAGTCCGCCACGGTCGTGCCGAACAGCGCGGGCCGTTCGAAGGCGTACGTCACCTCCCGTCGCAGGACGCCCGGTTCGATCTCGGGCACCGGGACGCCGTCCAGGTGGACGGTGCCGGCGTCGGCGTCGGCCAGCCGCCCGGGCAGCCCCGCCAGTACCGTCTTGCCCGAGCCGGAGCGGCCCACCAGGGCCAGGGTGGCGCCGCCGGGCACGACCAGGTCGATGCCGTGGAGCACGGGCCTGCCGTCGCGCACCACCGACACCCCGCGGAACTCCAGCCGTCCGGGACCTCCGGCCGGGAGGCTGCGCCTGCCGTACGCCACGGCCGGCGCGGCCATGGCCTCGGCGGCGCGCCCCGCCGCGGCCCGGCTGCGCAGCAGCCCCGCCAACTGCGCGACGACGGCTCCCAGGCCCGCGGCCAGAGCCGCGTAGCGGACCGCGGCCAGCAGTTCACCGACGCTCATGTGCCCCGCCGCCACCCGCAGCCCGCCGACGGCGAGCACGCCGGTCTCCAGCAGCGGCAGCAGCACCGCCCCCCGGGCGACGGCGCGGCCGTAGACATGCCACATGCGCCGCCCGGTGGCGGCGAGTTCGGGCAGCGGCGCCAGGATCCGGGAGCGTTCCCGTTCGGCCGTGCCGGCCGCGGCGACGGTGCGGGCTCCCTGGAGCGCCTCGACCAGACGGGCCGCGATGTCCCCCTGGACGCGCTGGTAGTCGGCCACCCCGGATCGGGTGTCGCGGGTGAACGCGCGGAGGAGCAGCACCAGCAGCGGCGCTCCGGCCGCGAAGACCGCGGCCGTCCACAGGTCGGTCACGGCGAGCGCGACAAGTCCGCCGACCGGCAGCAGGATGGCCGGTACGGCCGCGGCGGCGGTCGCCGGCGCCGCGGCGGCCTCCGTCACGTTGGCCGTCAGCCGGGTCACCAGGTCGCCGGGGGTGAACCGCTGCGCCGCCCGCGGCCCCGCGGCGAGCACCCGGCCCAGGGCCCGGCGCCGGGTACGCGCCGCGGATCGTGCGGTGAGTGTGCCGGTGAGGTGGGCGGAGACCGCGTCGCACAGGAGGTCCGCGACCACGAGGGCCGCGCAGAGCGCCAACCACGGTCCGGCGTGCGCGCTGCCCGCGAGCACGAGGTCCAGCGAGCGGCCGAGCAGGGCCGGCAGCGCCAAGGCGGCGGCCGCCGACAGCAGGCCCGTCGCGACGAGGACGGCGGTCCGCCCGGCAGACGCCCGTACCGCGTCGGCCAGCAGCGACCGGGCGGCGCGGGCCGCCGGCGGTGCGGACGCGCCGCGGTCGCCGTCCGCGACCTCCGGACCATGGGGACTCAACGGGCGCTCCTTGAGGTGACGGACCGGGCGGTCCCGGAAGTGACAGGCCGGGCGGTCCTGGAAGTGACAGGCCGGGCGGTCCTGGAAGTGACAGGCCGGGCGGTCCCGGCAGTACCAGGCGGCCGGCCGTCCCGGCGGCAACGGACCGGGCGGTCCCGGGCGCCTGGGACGCCCGGGACCGCCGGTGCGATGTCACCGCCGCCGCGCGCAGTGCCGCCGCGGCGGGCCGGTCAGTTGCAGGTGGTGATGCTCAGGCTGCTGTCCCCGCACAGCAGCAGGCTCGCGCGGCTGCCGCCGGTGCCGAACTCGTCCGTGAGCTCGTCCTTCGGGGTCTCCATGGTCTGCAGGTCGAGGAGCGACATGATCGTTTCCTTTCTCGAGGACGGATGTGCCTTGCCATGACCTCCGGTGACCGGAGGTCAGCTCTGGGGGCCGGAAGAACGGCCGGGAGGGACGGGCGGCAGGAACGGCAACTGCACCGGGGTGCCGTGCAGTGCGGCGCCGAGCGCCAGCAGACAGCCCGCCGTGCCCGTGGCGAGGTCCATGGAGAGCCGCATCATCTGCTCGCCGGGGAAGGCGAGCCGGCCCTCGTAGGGCAGGGCGTGCCAGGACAGGACGCCGATCTGCCGGGCGAGATCGGCGGACGAGGTACCCGGGCCGGTCGCCGCCGTCCGGCTCAGGTGCAGCACCATGCCCGCCGCACCCCTGAAGAGGCCGGGCTGCGCGTAGAACTTCGCCTGCGCCGCCCGCACGATCTCCTGCCTCGCCCGGGCGAAGCGCTCGTCGTCGCCGTGGACGAGCCAGTCGTCGAGGACCATGCCGATACCGGCGCTTCCCGCACCGAGGTACGGCATGGTGCGCCAGCCCTCGTCGACCTGGAGCGCGCCGCCCGCCCCGCGTACGCACCGGTCCAGATCGCGGTGCAGCGCGTCGGAGGCGAGGCGGAGCAGGGCCGGGTCGCCGGTCCTCTCGTACAGGCGCAGATGCAGCAGGGCCGCCCCGGAGGCGCCGTGCAGCAGACCGGCCCGCCGGCCCGGCCCGCCGGCCGGCTCCGCCGCACCGGCGACGAGGCGGCCGCAGCGCACCGCGGCGTCCCGCAGGGCGCTCTCCCCGGTGGACTCGGCCAGTGAGTCCAGGGCGAGGCCGATACCCGCCAGGCCGCCGTACAGGTCCGGGCCCATACCACTCCAGTCCTCGCCGAGGACGACGTCCACCAGGTCCAGGGCCGCCTTCCGGTGCCCGAGGCGGTCCAGCGTCCAGGCGGTGCCCGCGAGCCCGTCGTAGAAACCGAGCGGGCTGCCGGACGCGGGCCGGCGGACGGACCGCAGCAGCCACTCCTCGGCCTCGGGCCACCTGCCGCAGCCGGTTTCGGCCAGCGCGTACAGGACACCGGCGGCCCCGTGCGCGAAGCAGGCGCCGCCGACGGGAGTCGCGAACTGGGCGATGTCACCGGGCACGCACCGGTCGTCCCGGCCGAACCGGGCCGAGGCCCGGATCGCGTCCGCCATCGAGTCGCGGCTGTGCGGCCAGTCGCCCGGTTCGACCGGCAGGTAGCGCGGCCGGTGCGCGGGGGCGGCCCCCGTGGCGGGCAGGTCCCGGGTGATCTCCGCGACCGCCTCGTCGAGGAACGCGCGGTCCACGGGGAAGTTCTCGGCGACGATGTCCGCCAGATGGGCGGCCTTCGCCCGGTCCACCGCGAACAGGCTGGTCAGCGGGAGGAACAGGGCCAGACGCAGGCAGGCGAGGGCGTACCGGTCGACGTCGGCGCCCCTCCGGTCGGCCGGGGCCACGAAACCGGGGTTGGCGATGACCTGCCGTCTGCCCTCCGAGGCCGGCGCCGCGGCCTCGAAGTCCAGCAGCACCACGGAGGACTCGTCCTCGCCCACCATGATGTTGAACAGGTGCAGATCGTTGAAGACCACTCCCCGCGCATGGACCTGCGCCACCGCCTCCTCGACGAGCCGGTGGACGCGGAGCGCCCACCGGGTGTAGGCGGCGAGCGCCTCCTCGCCGGGGTCCTCCTCGATCAGCGGATGGCGCCTGGCGAAGAAGGAGTTGAGCGGACGCCCCTCGATGTACTCCAGGACCAGGAAGCGATGGTCCGCCAGCGTGAACCAGTCCAGCACCTCGGGCGTGCACGGGAGTCCGGACAGCCGTTGCAGCGCGTCTCTCTCCCGCTCCAGCCGGGTCACCGCGTCCGCACCGTCGGCGGCCAGCCCGGCATGGGGCCGCCCCTCCTTGAGCACCACGCGCCTGCCCGTGCGCTCGTCCCGGCCGACGTAGACGCCGCCGCCGTTGGAGAAGTGCAGGGCGCGCTCGACGGTGTAGGGGATGCCGTCCGTGGTGACGGCCGCCCTGGCCTCCGCGTGCGGACGGAGGAAGTCCGGCAGCGCGACCCAGTCCGGCAGGTGGAAGGCGGGGCCGCGGACGTCCGGGACGAGCCGGCCCGAGGGATCCTCGACCGCGGGCCGCAGCTCCCCCTGCTCGTCGCGGCAGTGCCGCTCGGTGAAGCTGCCGTAGCGGACGAACACCGGCCCCGCTCCCCACCGCAGGTCGCTGAGGATGTACGGGCCGTCCTCCCCGGCCAGGAGCGCGCCGAGGTCCTCGGCCACGGTGCGGCACTGGTCGTCGCAGGCGGGATACACCGTGATGAACTTGCCGCTCGCCGCCCGGTCCGCGTACTTGGCGTTGCGGTTGTGCAGCAGATAGCGGCTCGGTACGAACTTGAAGGCGATGTCGCGCGGTACGCAGTAGTCCCACACCTGGGCGAGCACCTTCTCGGCGTTGTCGAGGCGGGCCGCGACGTGGATCTTCCAGCCCTGCGCCGGCAGGCCGCCGTCGAGCGGGCGGTAGGCGAGCCAGTCCCCGGCGCGGTGGCGCTGCCAGCCCGCCGGGGCCTCGCGCCGCGCCGCCTCGTACAGCCTCCCCGGCCCGTCGCCGTCCTCGGCGAGGAGGTGGGGAGCGTCGTAGAACCGCCGGTCGGCGTCGCAGAAGACGGCGTACCCCTTGTTCATCTCGTCCCCCCTGTGGCCGGTGTGACGCCCCAGAGGCTGTCATGGCCGCGAAGGCCGCCGACAGTCGCAGCCGTCACCAAGGGACCGTGAGGAACTCACGAGTAGCGACCGTCCGGCCGCTGTCCGTGATGGATGCGCGGCCCCGCGCCACGCGGTGCGCCGGCCCCGCTCACCACCGCGGCGGGCGAGCGGGGCCGACCCCGTGCCGGTGCCCGTGGAGCGCATCGCGGCCGGTCGCGGCCACGCGGCGGATCGCCGCGGGCACCCTCCACCCGGCGGCGGAACCGCCGTCCTCCACGCGGGCGCCCGCGTGGAGGACGGTGCCGCGCGGCGCCGGGCCGGGTGCACCCCGACGAACGGCAGCCCGTCCGGTGAACGGCGGCCCGCCCGCGTTCGATCTTGCAGGCGATCTTGCAGGCGATCGCTGATCCGCCCGTCTCGCACACCCGCGCCCCCGCACACGTACAGGACCGGCAGACCGCCCGCATCAAGCTCGCCTCCGCGTCCGCTCGCCCGCGTGCGTCTCCCCGCGGTTCAAGGACTTGGCCGACCGCTCGCCTCCGCGTCCGGTCGCCTCCGCGTCCGGTCGCCTCCGCGTCCGCTCGCCCGCGTGCTTCTCCCCGCGGTTCAAGGACTTGGCCGACCACTCGCCTCCGCGTCCGGTCGCCCCCGCACCCGCGTGTTCCGCCGAGCCGTCCCGGTTGATTGACCAGCCCGCGCCCGCGTGCCCCCGCGCAGGAGGCGACGCTCGGGGTCCCGGGGAAGGCCGCCCACCCGCGCCCCCGCACACCCACACGGTCCCCTCGAGCGCATCTTTCGCCCCGCGCCAGGAGCCCGCGCCCCCGCACACCCACACGGTCAGGGGGCGGCCGCGTCCTGCGGCAGCCGTTCGCGCAGGGTGGCGGCGAACTCCTCGGCCCGGGCGAGCCGGGTGCGCAGATCCGCCACGGCCTGCTGCGCGGCCTGCTCGAAGGAGCGGATCCGCCCGAGCAGTTCCGCGCGCTCCGCGGCGGGCAGTCCCTCGCGGGAGTCGAGGCGGTCGGTCGCGGCGAGCAGTTCGCGCATCTGGTCCAGGGTGAAGCCCAGCGGCTTCATGCGGCGGATCACCATCAGGCGGGCGACATCGGTCTCGGTGTAGAGGCGGAACCCGCCCTGGGAACGGGCGGACGGGCTGACCAGGCCGGTCTCCTCGTAGTGCCGGATCGTGCGCAGCGACAGCCCGGTCCGCGCGGCGACCTCGCCGATCTGCATGCGCCCGCCGCCGACGGGAGGACCGTCCTCGCCGCGGCACTCTCCGATGGGGTCGTGACCTCGCACCCGCCCGCCTTCCTCGTCCCGGCCGCCCTCTCGAAGGTCGGCTTCCATCCCTACCGTAACGTTAGGGTAGAGTTGCCGTGCCGGGGCCGGCCGCGAGCCGGCCCCCTGCCATGGTGCGGGGGACATCCTCCCGCACTCCTCCACCGTGCCGGGGCCGACGACGCCCCCGGTCGATACCGAGCCCGCGGGAGAGCGCGTGCCCATGCCCATGGTGCCGAGCGCCGCCGCCTGCCCGCCGTGATCCTTCACCCCTGGGCGGCGTCCGGGCCCCCAGGACCGGTGGCCGCCGCCACCCCCTGCCCTTGAGTCCGCCGCCGGCGGACCCCGCGGAAGGCCGCCCGGCCTCCCGCGCCCCTCCTGCGCGCCCCAGGCGGATGCCGGGCGTGCCCGAGCACGACAGGTCCTGCCTCCGTTGTCTTCCTCCGCACTGTCCCCTGCCGCGCGGCTGCGCGGCCTGAAGCCCGACTGGCTGTCCGACCCGCGGGTCTGGCGCACCGAGATCCTGGCCGGCCTGGTCGTCGCCCTCGCCCTGATCCCCGAGGCGATCTCCTTCTCGATCATCGCGGGGGTCGACCCGGCGATCGGGCTGTTCGCCTCCTTCACGATGGCCGTGACCATCGCCGTCGTCGGCGGCCGACGCGCGATGATCTCCGCGGCGACCGGCGCGATCGCCCTGGTCATCGCCCCGCTCAACCGTGAGCACGGCCTCGGCTACCTGATCGCCGCGGTCATCCTGGCCGGTGTCTTCCAGATCGTCCTCGGCGCGCTCGGCGTCGCGAGGCTGATGCGGTTCGTGCCCCGCTCGGTCATGGTCGGCTTCGTCAACTCGCTCGCCATCCTGATCTTCATGGCCCAGGTGCCCGAGCTGGCAGGGGTGCCCTGGGCGGTCTACCCGCTCGTCGTCGGCGGGCTGGCCCTCATGGTGTTCTTCCCGAAGGTCACCAGGGTGGTCCCGGCGCCGCTGGTCTCGATCGTGGTCCTCACCGTCATCACGGTCGCGGCCGGGATCGCCGTGCCGACCGTCGGCGACAAGGGCGAACTGCCCTCTTCCCTGCCCGTGCCCGGCCTGCCCGAGGTCCCGTTCACCCTGGACACGCTGACCACCGTCGCGCCGTACGCGTTCGCCATGGCGCTGGTCGGCCTGATGGAGTCCCTCATGACGGCCAAGCTGGTGGACGACATCACCGACACCCACTCCTCCAAGACCCGTGAGTCCATCGGCCAGGGCATAGCCAACATCGTCACCGGCCTCTTCGGCGGTATGGGCGGCTGCGCCATGATCGGCCAGACCATGATCAACGTACGGGTGTCCCGTGCCCGCACCCGTCTGTCGACCTTCCTCGCCGGTGCCTTCCTGATGGTGCTGTGCATCGCCTTCGGCCCCGTGGTCTCGGACATCCCCATGGCCGCGCTCGTCGCCGTGATGGTGATGGTGTCCTTCGCGACCTTCGACTGGCACTCCGTCGCCCCGAGGACCCTCCGGCGGATGCCCGCCGGGGAGATCACCGTGATGGCGGTCACCGTCGTCTGCGTGGTCGCCACCCACAACCTCGCCGTCGGTGTCGTCGTCGGCACCCTCACCGCGATGGTCGTCTTCGCCAAGCGCGTCGCCCACCTGGCCAACGTCACCTCGGTCACCGACCCCGACGGCAGCAGCGTCGTGTACTCCGTCACCGGCGAGCTGTTCTTCGCCTCCTCCAACGACCTCGTCGGCCAGTTCGACTACGCCGCCGATCCGGACAGGGTCGTCGTCGACCTGAGTGGCGCCCACATCTGGGACGCCTCCTCGGTCGCCGCGCTCGACGCCATCGAGACGAAGTACGCCCAGCGCGGGAAGAGCATCGAGATCGTCGGCCTCAACCTGCCCAGCGCCCGGATCCACGAGAAGCTCAGCGGCGAGCTGACCGGCAGCCACTGACGCGAGCGGGGCGGCTGTCGGCTGTCGTCCGCCGGCCGTCCGCCGCCCCGGTGGCGTCCGGCGGCACCCGTCCGGCGGCACCCTGCTCGGCGCGGCGGGCCCTTCAGGGCCGTAGTCCCGGCGGCGCCCGGTGCCCGGCACCGGGCCGCTCCGCCGCGCCCCGCCGGTCTCCTCTCCCGGCGCCGCCCGGCACGTCATTCCCGCGGGCGGGGGCCGCTCCGCCGGCGACCGCCCGCCCGGGAGCACCGGCGTACGTTCTTCCTGCGAGGCGAGGCGAGGCGAGGCGAGTCGAGGTGGGGGCGGGGCGGGGCGGGGACGGCCCGGTCCACGGGTACGCGGGGCGTCGGCGCGGTCCCTGCCGTGAACCACCGTCCGCGGTCCGTGATTTGACTTTGCCTCACCTCTGGGATTGCCTGCCGGTTGCACCCGTGATCCAGGGGGACCCCCATGCTCCACACCGTCCGTACCGCCGCCGGCGCACTCGCCGCCGCCGGCCTCGTACTCGGCCTCACCGCCTGCACCGAGGCCGCGGACAAGGCCGTCGACCAGGTCGACAGGGCCGTCACCGACACCTACGAGGTGACGTACGAGGTCACCGGCAAGGGCGTCGACTCGATCGACTTCCACGCCGGCGGCGGCACGGCGATGGAACCGGAGATCGAGACGGTGCGGCAGCCCGCTCTCCCGTGGAGGAAGACGGTCACGCTGAAGGGCATCATGCCGCCGGCCGTCATGCCCACCGCGGTGGACGCCGCCGACGCCGAGGTGAGCTGCTCGATCACCTACAAGGGCAAGGTCCTCAAGGAGTCGAAGGACTCCGGAACCGTGGTGGCCGGCGGCTGCATCGCGGTGTCACCGCTGGCCGGTTGACGTGCTCCCCGGCCCGGAGCCCGGGGATTCCGGCACGGGTCGACCAGTTGACCAGTCCACCGGTCGACCTGCGGTCACCCGTACCGGTGGAGGACCGGTGGTCACCCGTACCGGTGGAGGATGGGCGAGCGGGCCGACCGGCGGTCACCTCGCCGCGCGTGCGCGGTACGGGCGCCAGAACAGCGGCAGGGCCAGGGCGGACGCCACCGCCACCAGAGCCGCCAGCCAGATCGCCTGCCCGGTGCCGGTTTCCTGCGCGTCGCGGAGGACCGCCTTGATGACCTCCTTGGTCGCGGGCGCCACACCCGACAGCAACCGGTCGGTCAGGGTGGAGTCGGTCACCGCGTTGGCCAACATGCCGGCGTCGTCCTGCGACACGCCTTCCGCCCGGGCGACGTCCACCGCGATGTCGTCCTCGAAGTAGCGCTGAGCCGCGGAGAACACGGCCACGCCGAAGGCGCCGCCGAGCATGCTGCTCTCCTTGAACACCCCCGACGCGGTGCCGGCCAGCCTGAGCGGCGGTCCCGCGACCAGCGCACGCGACATCGGGATGGACATCAGGCCCAGCCCGATCCCGGCCACCACCTGGCCCGTGACGACGACGGGATACCCGGCACCGCGCCCGATCGCACCGGCGATCAGCGCGCCCACCCCCAGGAACGCCAGACCGGTCATCACGGGCAACCGCGGACCCCGGCGGGACTCGAACCGCCCGCCGACCGGAATGAACGCCAGGACGGTCAGGCTGGCCGGCAGCAGCAGGATTCCGGCGGCGAAGACGGAGAACCCCTGCACGTCCTGGAGGTAGACGGCGAGCAGGAACACGACGCCGCCGAACACGGCGTTCATCACGGTGTTGGCCAGGAGGGCCCCGCGGAAGGACGGATAGGAGAACAGGACGAGATCGAGCAGCGGTTCGGCCGCGCGCCGCTGAAGGAGCACGAAGGCCGTGCCGAGGAGCACCGCGGCGCCCAGCAACCCCAGGGTCACCGGATCGGCGAACCCGCGCTCCTGCCCCAGCGTGCAGCCGTAGATCAGGCAGAAGAAGGACGCTCCGCTGGTCAGCAGCCCGGGGACGTCCACATGCCGGGAGGCGTCGGGATCACGCGATTCGACGAGCACACTCCTGCGGACCAGCCACAGCGCCGCGAGCCCCAGGGGCAGCGCCACCCAGAAGACGGAGCGCCAGCCGAGGAGGGGGGTGAGCACCCCGCCCACCGCGGGACCCGCCGCCTGGCCGATCCAGGTGGTGCCCATCCACGCGCCGAACGCCCGCGCCTGCTCGTGCGGAGGGAACATCGCGGGAATCAGGGCGAGCGTGGCGGGGAGCACGAAGGCCGCGGCGCAACCCATCAGCGCGCGGCTCAGCAGCAGGCCCGGATACCCCGGTACCAGCACCACGAGCAGGGAGAAGGCCCCCATCCCGAGGAGGCCGAGTTCCAGCAGCCGACGGCGCCCGTACGCGTCGCACAGGCGTCCGGCCGCGAGGACGAGCACCCCGGTCGTCAGCCCGAAGGCGTTGTTGGCCAGCTGGAGCTGCGGAAGTGTGACGGGGAACTCCGCGGCGACGGTCGGAATGACCACGGCGAAGTCGGCGAAGGTCAGCCACACCACGGCGGCGGCGAGGCAGATACCGGTGAGGGCCTGCCAGCGGCGCTCGTGGTGGCTCCCGCTCGGGAGTCCGGTCGGACCTGCCATGCCCTGCCTCCACCCGCCGGCGCCCACCCGCCGGCTGTGCCTGTCACCGGTGCGGATGCCGGACCGAGTCCCCGGCTGCGGCGGCACCAGCACCATAGATGAGCGGGACATGTTTCCGGCGCCGCCGCGCCATCGTGCCGCGAGGACCAAGCGCACGGACGCGCCGGCCGCGGTGCGCCGCGGGCCATCGTCCGTGCCACGGGTCGCGCACCTCTGACTCCGGCTCGTCATGGGCGGCCCGCGGGTACGGGCGGACGGTACGGCGTGCACCGGGGAGTGCGCCCGCCGGACGGCGGCCTCCCGGTGCGGAGCCGCCCCGGGCGACCGGCGAAGCGGCGGCCGCAGGGCCGCCCGAGGCGCCGCCGGTTACGTCCGCTCACCAGGTACCCGAGGACCCGGACGCGCGAGAGCCCGAAGTCCCGGACGTTCGAGGGCCCGGACACTGCCCGAGGACCCGGACGTGCGAGGATCCGATGTTCCGGACGCACCAGGTGCCCGAGGACCCGGACGTGCGAGGACCCGAACACCCGGACACCCGAGGGCCCGTGAACCGTCCGGGGCCGAACGGCCGGGCCGGACCGGGCCGGTGGGATCCGGCCGCGCCGCGCGACCGGAACCGGCCCTCCTTTGTCTCGTTCACGGCGTTCCCATCCGCTGTACCCGCCAGTAGAAACCGGCGGTAACCAGTTCCGCGGACAGGAGGACGCCCATGCACCGCACCACACGCGGGCTCAGACTCACCCTCGCGGCCCTCGTCGCCTCGGCCGCCGCCCTCGGCGGCCTGCAGGCCACGGCACCGGCCGCCGCGGCCGCCCCGAGGGCGACCGTCTCGGCGCCCCTGCCGGCCGAGTTGGAGCAGATCCGCGCCGCACAGGCCACCGCGCTGTACGGCAGCCCCGCCGAACGCCCCCTCACCGACCGCAAGACGTCCATCGTCTCGCTCGGCGACAGCGAGATCTCCGGAGAGGGCGTCGGCACGTACGAGCCCGGCACCAACGGGCCCGACAACTGGTGCCACCGCTCACCCGACGCGGCGATCCACCGCACCGCCATCGGCACCGACACCACCTACAACCTCGCCTGCTCCGGAGCCCGCACCGGCCACATCGTGATCGGCGGCACCAAGCAGCACGCCGACGAACTCGTACAGAGCGACCATCTCGCCATCAAGGCCCGCAACACCAACGTGAAAATGGTGCTGCTGGTCGCCGGAGCCAACGACGACCTCCGCTTCGGGTCCGTCATGACCGACTGCGTCACACGCTGGTTCCTGTTCAAGGGCGCCTGCGAGCCCGGCTACGCCCCCGGCTGGCAGGCACGGATCGACGGACTTCGGCCCAAGGTCGAGCAGGCCGCACGCGACCTGCGGACCGTGATGCGCGACGCCGGATACGCGGACACCGACTACAAGCTCGTCGTCATGGGCTACCCGAGCCCCATCGGCCCCGACGTGTACGACAACCCGCGGTTCAAGGGCAAACTGCTGGGCGGCTGCACCGGCTACGACTCGGACGCCGCCTGGGGCCGCAACCACGCCGTACCCGCCTTCGAGCGCGGAATACGCGAAGCGGCCCGCAACACCGGCGCGGTCTACCTCGACAACTCCCGCCTCTTCCACGGGCACGAGGTGTGCATGGACGACGCGTGGGCGCGAGGTCTCTACATCGACCTGTTCAACCCCTTCCCGCCCGACTCCAACTCCCTGCGGCAGTCCTTCCACCCGAACAAGAGCGGGCACGCCGCGTTCGCGTCCTGCCTGACCCAGCTCCACGCCGTCGACTGGCGCGAGGCGAGCTGCGCCGACCCCGCGAGCACCTCGCGCCCCGTGCTCCACGAGGGCGCCTGGGACGACATGTTCCGCCCGCTGCGCAACCGCGCCACCGGCACCTGCGTCGACGTCGGCGGCTCGAAGACCGCCAACGGCTCGGACGTGGGCGGCTGGGACTGCCACGGCGGCCGCAACCAGGAATGGTGGTACGACCAGGAACGCGGCTCGCTGCACAGCGCACTCACCCACGACCGCTGCCTGGACGTGCCCCGCGGCGACTACACGCCCGGAGCTTCCCCGCACCTGTGGAACTGCCACGGCGGCGCCAACCAGCGGTTCGTCCTCAAGGACGAGACCATCAGCCCCGTGTCGGCACAGCACCTCTGCCTGACGCTCGCCTCCGCCCGGGACGAGCCGACCCTGCTTCCCTGCGACGGCTCGGCACGGCAGCGCTTCGCCTGAGTCCGCGCGACCCCGCGCCCGGCACCACACGCGGGCCCGGCGGGGTGGGGGCGGAGAAGGCCCGCTCCCACCCCCGCGACCGGTTCCACCTCGTGCCGGTTCGCACAGTCGGCCACGGGGCGCCATGCTGGTGAGGGAACCGGCGGACGGCCGTCCCGGCTCTCCTCGTCGAACACCGCCCGGCACGGGTGGGGGCCGGCCGCCCCGCCGCGCCGGGCGGACCGCGGCCCCCCGGGCCAGCAGCCGGAACCGGCAGAGCAGCCACGGCGCCCGCGGGGCACCCCGGGCCGCGAGCCACCAGGCGGGTACACCGCACACCCCGCGGCCGCGAACCGTTACGACCGCCTTACCGGCCCCTCCGTACGGTGGACGGAAGGGCCCGGCGCCCGGCACCGGCCACAAGGGACCCCCCAAGGAAACGCCATGACCCAACCCCTGATCCGGCAGATCCTCGACTACGACAACCGCGCGGACCCCTACCCCCTGTACGCCGAGCTCCGCGAGACGCCCGTGCTCCACGACGGTCACGGCACCTATGTCGTCAGCACCTACTGGGAGATCCTCAGCCTCCTCCACGACCCCCGGGTCAGCTCCGACCGGCGCAAGCGCACCGTGCAGGACATCTACGGCCTCACCCAGGACGGGGACGAGGGCTCGGCCCTGCCGCCGCCCTTCCTCCGCCTGGACCCCCCGGAGCACGACAGGCTGCGCACGGTCACCAACCGCTCGTTCGGGCCGCCCCATTCGCCCCGCCGCGTCCTGGGGATGCGCGACGAACTCGAAGCGGTCGTCTCCGGCCTCATCGACGGCATCGAGGACTCCGGCCGGATCGACCTCGTCGAGCAGTTCTCGTACCCCTTCCCCGTGACCGCGATCTGCCGCCTGCTGGGCGTCCCCCGCGAGGACGAACCGCGCTTCCACACCTGGGCGGACACCCTCGCCGCCAGCCTGGACCCCATGCCCGGGGAGGACCCGACCGAGCGCAACCGGCGCACCCGCGACGCCCAGCTGCAACTCGGCGGATACCTCGCCGAACTCATCGAGAAGCGCCGCGCCCACCCGGGTGACGACATGCTCTCCGAGCTGGCAGCCGGCACAGGGGAGAACGGTGAGCTGTCGACGATCGAGGCCATCACCACAGCGGCCCTGCTGCTGATCGCCGGCCACGAGACCACCGTCAACCTGATCACCAACGGGATGCTCACCCTGCTGCGCAATCCCGAGGTCCTCAAGCGGCTCGGCGACGACCCCCGGACCGCCCCGCGCATCGTGGAGGAACTGCTCCGCTACGAGCCGCCGGTGCAGCTCATCCCCAACCGGACCGCCGTCGCGGACATCGACATCGCCGGCGCCACCATCCCCAGCGGAGCCGCCCTCTGGCTGGTGCCCGGATCCGGCAACCGGGACCCGCTGCGCTTCGCCGACCCCGAGCGGTTCGACCCCGACCGCGAGGACATCGAGCACCTGGGGTTCGGCAGCGGAATCCACATCTGCTTCGGCGCCCCGCTCGCCCGGCAGGAGACGGAGCTCGCCCTGAGCCATCTGGCGCGCAGGCTGCACGGTCCCCGGCTGCTGGAGGACCCCCCGCCCTACCGCCGCAACGCGGTCCTGCGCGGCCCCCGGCACCTGTACATCGGCTGCGACGACATCCGGCCCTGACCCCCGGACCCGCTCCCCGGGCCCACCCACGGACCCGTCCGACCCGTCCCCGGACCCGCTCCCCGGGCCCACCCACGGACCCGTCCGACCCGTCCCCGGACCCGCTCCCCGGGCCCACCCACGGACCCGTCCGACCCGTCCCCGGACCCGCTCCCCGGGCCCACCCACGGACCCCCGGACCCGCTCCCCGGACCCGCTCCCCGGACCCGTCCCCGGACCCGCTCCCCGGGCCCGCCCCCCGGCCCGCTGCGGCCCGCCCCTCCCGCTCCACGGCCCGCCTCCCGTGTTCGGTTCCGATCGACATGGGAGGCGGGGCCGTCCACCGGGCGCATGACCCCGGCGGTACGTCCACCGGGCGCTTGTCCCCGGGGGTACGTCCGGCGGGCGCATGACCCCGGCCGTACGTCCACCGGGCGAGGGACACCCGCCCCCGTACGGTTCCCGCGGTGACCCCGCCCGCGGGAACCGTACGGGGGACCGCGGCGGCGGGCCGCGCTTCCCGGCGTGGCGGACACGGGCCGGACACGGGCCGGACCCGACCCGGGAACCCGCCCCGAGGTCACGATCGGATCTCACCAGTCAGCCCACCCCTTGCGGGCCACGCGTGTAATCGATTCCAATCCTTCCTGCGCCCCTTTGTGTAATCGATTCCACGATGTGTTCCCCGAGGAGGTGGACCAGCGATGGCGAGCATCAAGGACGTCGCCGCCGAGGCGGGAGTCTCCGCCGCCACGGTCTCGCGCGTCCTGAACGACCATCCGTCGGTCAGCGCCGACGCCCGCACCCGCGTACTGGCCGCCGTCGCGACGCTCGGCTACCGCCCCAACGCCGTCGCCCGCTCCCTGCGCACCGACCAGACCCACACCCTCGGCCTGGTCATCAGCGACGTGCTCAACCCCTACTTCACCGAGCTGGCCCGCTCCGTCGAGGAGGAGGCCCGAGCGCTCGGCTACAGCGTCATCATCGGGAACGCCGACGAACGGCCCGACCTCCAGGACCACCACATAAGGAACCTGCTGGACCGCCGCATCGACGGCCTCCTCGTCTCCCCCACCGACGGCGGCTCGCCGCTGATGCTCGACGCCGCACACGCGGGGACCCCGATGGTGTTCGTCGACCGGTGGATCCCGGGCGTGGACGTGCCCGTGGTCCGCTCCGACGGGCGGGCCGCCGTACGGGACCTGGTCGAGCACCTGCACCGCCTCGGGCACCGGCGCCTCGCGATCATCGCAGGACCCGCCGCGACCACCACCGGCCGGGAGCGCGTGGACGTCTTCAGGGAGGCACTCCGCGCGCACGGCCTCGACCTCCCCGACGCCTACGTCGGCCAGGGCGACTTCCAGGCGCGGAGCGGCCGCCGGGTCACCGAGCGCTTCCTCGACCTGCCCGACCCCCCCGAGGTCGTCTTCGCGGCCGACAACCTGATGGCCCTCGGAGCGCTGGACGCCCTGCGCGCCCGGGGCATGCGCGTCCCCGGCGACATCGCGCTCGCCGCCTTCGACGACGTCCCGTGGTTCGTGCACACCGACCCGCCGGTCACCGCCATCGCCCAACCCACCGGCGACCTGGGGCGCGCAGCCGTGCGCGCGCTGATCGCCCGGATCGAGGGCCGGCCCGGCGAGTCACTCACCCTGCCCGCCCGCCTCGTCATCCGCCGCTCGTGCGGCGAACCCTCCTCGACCTCACCCTCCCCGCCCCCCGTACGAAGGAGCAAGCCGTGAGCGACCCCGACGAGCTGCTGCGTGTCGAGGGCATCCGCAAGACCTACCCCGGCGTGGTCGCGCTCGACGGCGTCGACTTCGATCTCCGCCGCGGCGAGGTGCACGTACTGCTCGGCGAGAACGGGGCCGGCAAGAGCACCCTCATCAAAATGCTCTCCGGTGCCGCCACACCCGACGCCGGGCGGATCCTGGTCGCCGGCGAGGAGGTGCGCATCAGGGGAGCCCAGGACTCCGAACGCCTCGGAATCGCCACCATCTACCAGGAGTTCGTACTCGTACCCGATCTGTCCGTCGCCGAGAACATCTTCCTCGGACGCCAGCCCCGGCGCTTCGGGATGGTCGACCGCAAGCGGATGGAGGCCGACGCCGGGGAACTGCTCGCCCGCGTGGGCGTGAACGTGTCCCCAAGCGCCCTGGTGCGCGAACTCGGCATCGCCCGGCGGCAGATGGTCGAGATCGCCAAGGCACTCAGCCTCGACGCGCGCGTGCTCGTCATGGACGAGCCGACCGCCGTGCTGACCACCGAGGAGACCGACAGACTGTTCGCCATCGTGCGGCAGCTGCGGGCCGACGGGGTCGGAGTCGTGTTCATCACGCACCACCTGGAGGAGATCGCCGCCCTCGGGGACCGGGTGACCGTCATCCGCGACGGGAGGACCGCCGGGCAGGTCCCCGCCTCCACCGGCCAGGACGAACTCGTCCGCCTCATGGTGGGACGGCCGATCGAGCAGCAGTACCCGCGGCAGCCGGCCGAAGCCGGAGCCGCCCTGCTGACCGTCGAGGGACTCACCCGGGACGGCGCCTTCCACGACGTGAGCTTCGAGGTGCGGGCCGGCGAGGTCGTGGGCATCGCCGGACTCGTCGGGGCCGGCCGTACGGAGGTCGTACGGGCCGTCTTCGGCGCCGACCCCTACGACGAAGGCACCGTGAAGGCGGGCGGCACGGCGGTCAGACGCCACGACGTCGGCGCCGCCATGGCCGCCGGGATCGGCCTGGTACCCGAGGACCGAAAAGGCCAGGGGCTCCTCCTCGACGCCTCCGTGGAGGAGAACCTCGGGCTCGTCACCCTGCGGCGGGCCACCCGCGCCGGGCTCGTCGACCTCGGCGGTCAGCGCGAGGCCGCCGCGCGGATCGCGGACCGGCTCGGCATACGGATGGCCGGCCCCGGCCAGCAGGCGCGCACCCTGTCCGGCGGCAACCAGCAGAAGATCGTCATCGGCAAGTGGCTGCTCGCCGACACCAGGGTGCTGATCCTCGACGAGCCGACGCGCGGCATCGACGTCGGAGCCAAGGTCGAGATCTACCAGCTCGTCAACGAGCTGACGGCAGCCGGCGCCGCCGTCCTGATGATCTCCAGCGACCTGCCCGAGGTGCTCGGCATGAGCGACCGGGTGCTGGTGATGGCGCACGGGCGGATCGCCGGCGAACTCCCCGCAGGCGAAGCGACCCAGGACGCCGTGATGGCGCTCGCCGTCAGCAACCCCACTACCGGAACGGAGGCCTCCCGTGGCCACTGACACCCTCAAGAGCCCCGCGGGCACGGGCGGCTCCGCCGGCCCCGGCGGGCTGCGCCGGCTGCTGCTCGACAACGGGGCGCTCACCGCGCTCATCGTCCTCGTCGTCGCGCTGTCGGCACTGTCCGGCGACTTCCTGACAGCGGACAACCTGCTCAACATCGGCGTCCAGGCGGCCGTCACCGCGATCCTCGCCTTCGGCGTCACCTTCGTCATCGTCTCGGCGGGCATCGACCTGTCGGTCGGCTCGGTCGCCGCCCTGTCCGCCACCGTCCTCGCCTGGAGCGCCACCAGCGAGGGCGTACCGGTCGCCCTGGCGGTGGTCCTGGCCGTGGCCACCGGAACGGCCTGCGGCCTGGTCAACGGCCTCCTCGTCTCGTACGGCAGACTCCCGCCGTTCATCGCGACACTCGCCATGCTGTCCGTGGCGCGCGGGCTCTCCCTCGTCATCTCCCAGGGCTCGCCCATCGCCTTCCCGGAACCGGTCTCACGCCTCGGCGACACCATCGGCGGCTGGCTGCCGGTACCCGTCCTGGTGATGGTCGCCCTGGGGCTGATCACGGCGTTCGTACTGAGACGCACCTACCTCGGGCGGTCCATGTACGCGATCGGCGGCAACGAGGAGGCGGCCCGGCTCTCGGGGCTGCGGGTCGGCAAGCAGAAGATCGCCGTCTACGCCCTGTCCGGGCTGTTCGCCGCCGCCGCGGGCATCGTGCTCGCCTCCCGGCTGTCATCCGCGCAACCGCAGGCCGCCCAGGGCTACGAACTCGACGCCATCGCGGCCGTCGTCATCGGCGGTGCCTCGCTCGCGGGCGGTACCGGCAAGGCGTCCGGGACACTGATCGGTGCGCTGATACTCGCGGTGCTCCGCAACGGCCTCAACCTCCTGTCCGTGTCCGCCTTCTGGCAGCAGGTGGTCATCGGTGTGGTGATCGCGCTGGCCGTGCTGCTCGACACCGCGCGGCGCAAGGCGGGGGCGACTCCGGTGGTCGCCGGTGCCGGTGCCGGTGCCGGCGGCGGCCCCGGCAGGGGCAGGGGCAGGGGCAGGCAGGCGGCCACCTACCTCCTCGCCGCCGTGGTCGCCACCGCGGTCGTGGGGGCCACCTCGCTGCTGCACGGCGGCCCGCAGACGGCCGCACAGCAGCGGATCGGGCTGTCGCTGTCCACGCTCAACAACCCCTTCTTCGTGCAGATCAGGGCGGGCGCGGAGGCCGAGGCGAAGAGGCTCGGAGTCGACCTCACCGTCACCGACGCGCAGAACGACGCATCGCAGCAGGCCAACCAGCTCCAGAACTTCACCAGCGGGGGACTGGCGTCGATCGTCGTCAACCCGGTGGACTCGGACGCGGCCGGCCCGGCGGTCCAGGCCGCCAACCGGGCAGGCATACCCGTCGTCGGCGTCGACCGGGGCGTCAGCAACGCGAAGACGGCGGCACTGGTCTCCTCCGACAACGTCGAGGGCGGCAGGCTGGGCGCCCGGGCACTCGCCGAGAAGCTCGGCGGCGAGGGCACGATCGTCATCCTGCAGGGCCAGGCCGGCACCTCCGCCAGCCGGGAGCGCGGCGCGGGCTTCGCCGAGGGACTGAAGGCCTACCCGGGAATCAGGGTGGTCGCCCGGCAACCCGCCGACTTCGACCGCACCAAGGGCCTCGACGTGATGACGAACCTCCTCCAGGCGCACCCCGACATCGACGGCGTCTTCGCGGAGAACGACGAGATGGCGCTCGGCGCGGCCAGGGCACTGGGCTCGAAGGCCGGTACGTCGGTCCAGGTGGTCGGCTTCGACGGCACTCCGGACGGGCTGAAGGCGGTCGAGGACGGGACACTGTACGCGTCGGTGGCCCAGCAGCCGAGGGAACTCGGCCGGATCGCCGTGGGCAACGCCCTGCGGGCCGCCGCGGGCGAGAAGGTGAGTGCGACGGTGAAGGTACCGGTCAAGGTGGTCACCGGGGAGAACGTGGCCGGTTTCGGCGGCTGACGTCCGAGAGGTGACGAATGACGTCCGACAGGCGACGTCCGACAGGTGACGACTGACAGGTGACGACTGACATCTGACAGATGACATCTGACGAATACTGTCACCTGACATCAGGTGGCCGGTGCCTCGGCTCCGGCCACCTGCCGTAGACGGGGTATCAGGGGAGACCATTCATGTACGACTACGACCTCCTGGTCATCGGATCGGCCAACGCCGACCTGGTGATCGGGGTCGATCGGCGGCCGGGCCCCGGGGAGACGGTGCTCGGCTCCGACCTGGCCGTCCATCCGGGCGGCAAGGGCGCCAACCAGGCCGTCGCGGCCGCCCGGCTGGGAGCCCGCACGGCGCTGCTGGCCCGGGTCGGCGACGACGCGCACGGACGTCTGCTGCTCGACGCGCAGCGGGCGGCCGGCGTCGACACGGTGGGCGTGCTGGTCGGCGGCGCGCCGACCGGCGTCGCGCTGATCACCGTGGACCCGTCCGGCGACAACAGCATCGTGGTGTCGCCCGGCGCGAACGGGAAGCTCACCCCCGGGGACGTCCGGGCGGCGGGAAGCCTCTTCCACGCCTCCCGGGTGGTGTCGGCGCAGCTGGAGATTCCGCTCGAGACGGTCGTGGAGGCGGTGAGGAACCTGGCGCCGGGCACCCGCTTCGTACTGAACCCGTCGCCGCCCCGTCCCCTGCCGCCGGAGGTGCTCGCGGCCTGCGACCCGCTGATCGTGAACGAGCACGAGGCGAGGGCGATCCTCGGCGACGCACCGCTCGGCGACGGGCCCGCGGACTGGGCGCGGATCCTGCTCGCCCGCGGCCCGCGTTCGGTGGTGGTGACGCTCGGTGCGCAGGGGGCACTGGTGGCGTCGGCGCAGGGCGTGGCCCTGGTGCCCGCTGTGCTGGTGGACGCCGTCGACACCACCGGCGCGGGCGACGCCTTCACCGCGGCGCTGGCCTGGCGGCTGGGGCAGGGCGACGCGCTTGCGGACGCGGCGGCGTACGCGTCGAGGGTCGGGGCCGCGGCGGTGACGAAGGCGGGGGCGCAGGAGGCGTACCCGACCCCGGAGGAAGTCGCCGCGCTGTGAGGAGCGCCGGGATCCTCAACCGCCGTCTCGCCGGGGCACTGGCGGAGCCGGGGCAGGGTGACCCCGCGCTGGTGTGTGACGCCGGGATGCCGGTCCCGGGCGGGCCCCGCGTCGTCGACCCTGCCTTCCGGGCCGGGGTGCCGTCGTTCGCCGATTCGCTCGACGGGCTGCCGGCCGAACTGGTCGCGGAGGGCGCGACCGCGGCGAAGGAGACCCGGCGGGCCGACCCTGCGGCGGCCGCGCTGCTGGGGGTCGCCTCCCCGCGCTCCGTCTCGTACCGCGCGAGCGGCTGAAGAGGCTCCCGGGAGGCGCCGCCCGGCTCGTCGTGGGCACCGGGGAGGCGCCGCCGTACGCGAACGTGCTGCCGCGCCGCGGGGTCTTCTTCTGAGGCCCGTGCCTTTTCTGAGGCCCGTACCTTCGGGCAGGGGCGCGGCCGATCCCGCCGCCCCGTCGGCCCGGACGCCCGAGGACGCCGGCCGGCGGGGCTCCGCGGGCGGGGAGGTCGACGGCTGCGCCGGCCCGCCGTCCCGCCGGCCCGCCGGATCCGGGGGTGCGGGCGGGTGCGGCCGCCTTCCCTGGGTGGGTGCGGGTGCGGTCAGCTCCCGGCCGGGCGCAACGCGTCGGCGTAGAGCGCGAACAGGCGGAGGGCGGGGGTGCCGTCCGCCCGCGGCGTTCCGCGCAGTCGCGCCCAGCAGTCCGCGGCCAGGCGGCGGGCGCCCGTCCCGGGCCAGGGCTCGGGCAGGAGCTGCGGCGGCAGGAGCGGGTCGGGCTCCATCGCCGCGGTGAATCGGGCGGCGAGTTCGACGGCCGCGGTGAGGCGCTCGGCGTCCGACGGCTCGGGGCCGTCGTCGAGGCGGGCCAGGCCGGCGCGGGCGAAGGCGGCGAGCTCTTCGTGCCGGCGGGCGATCTCGCCGAGCGGCCACAGCGCGGCGGCCAGTGCACGGGGGTCGGTCAGCTCGCCGATCCGCAGGTCGGTGGTGGTGAGGCGGGTCAGCGTGGCGAGGACGCCGAGCTGCTCCGCCCGGGCTTCGACGAGTTCGGCGACGGGGTTGGCGGTGACGTACAGACCGCTGTGGACGGATGCGGCCCCGAGCCGGAGGAGGTGCTCGCGCAGGGTGTCGCGGGCGGTCCGCCGGGACTCGGGAACGGCGAAGGCGAAGAGGTGCCAGGTGCCGTCCCAGGGTGCCAGTCCGGCGTCCTGACGGTACGCGTGGCGCACGAAGGCGGCGTCGGGTGCCAGGGATCCGGTGGCATCGGCCACGGCGTGCAGGGTCGCCTTGCGGCCCCGGCCCTCCTGGGTGAACCGGCCTTCGTCGACCAGGCGTCTGACGCAGAGCCTGATCTGCTGGCCGCTCATGCCGAGCAGGCCGGCGACGGCGTACAAGTCGCCCGCGTCCACGGTGCCGTCCTCGCGGACCAGTGCCTGCACGACCAGCCGGGTCGGGATGCCCGGCCTGTCCGCGCCGCCCTCGGTGCGGGCGGGGCCGCTCCTCACGGTGTCTTCCGCCGGCTCGTCACGTCCGCTGCGGTGACCGGGCGGTGCATGGTCGTGACCGCGCCGAAGCCCATCAGCCCGCGCAGGTACGGGGTCTGCTCGGTGCGGTGGGCGGTGAATCCGTGCCGCTCGTACAGCGCCCTGGCGCGGGGGTTGGTGTCGATGACGTCCAGGCGGACGCGGTGGCAGCGGTTCTCGGCGGCGACGGCGGCGATCTCGCGAAGGAGGAGGCCGCCGGTGCCCTTGCCGCGGTGTGCCGCGTCGACGGCGATGCCGTCCATGACCAGTTCCCCCGCGTCGGGAGTGCGTTCGAGCAGGGCCAGGACCGCCAGTCGCGGCAGGCCGCGGAGCATGCCGTAGGCGGACAGGACCTCCCGCACACCGCCGCCGGTGAGGGCGCGGCGGCCCAGCCGGTAGCCGGCCACCCCCACCACCCGGCCGCCGGACAGCGCGACGACACCCCGGTCGTGGTGCAGATGGGCCGCGATGAACGCCCGCCCCGTGTCCGGTGGGTTGAGCGCCGGGCCGAGCTTCCGGCCGAACGCCTCCCAGTACAGCGCCGCCACCCGGGCTGCGCTGCCCTCGGGGACGCCTCTGCGTACCACCGGGCCGCCGCCCTCGGATTCCCGGGCCCCGTCCGCCGCCGTCTCCATGCCGCCTCCTCGTCCGTCCACCGAACCCTCTTGTGCGCTCGATGGTAATACGTTCATCATCAGTACGACCGTTTTGGAAGTGAACTTTTTCGGGATGCGAACTTTTCGGAGGCCGGTGTGTTCCGTACGCGGGGAGTGCCGAAGCGGCGCACACGGCGCCCGGTGGTCTGGGCGCTGGTGGGCGCGCTGCTGGCGGCCGCGGGGCTCGGGGGAGTGGTGGCGTGGCAGCACACCTACGCGCTGCGCGAGGAGAAGGTGTCCCTGCGGCACCGGGGCAGGCTGCTCGACGGGGTGCTGGCCCGGCCCGAACGAGGGGAGGGGCCGTTCGGCCTGGTCGTCTTCGTCCACGGCGACGGGCCCACGGACGCGACGCACGAGACGTTCTACCGGCCGATGTGGGAGTCCTTCGCCCGAGCCGGTTACGCCTCGCTGTCGTTCAGCAAGCCCGGCGTCGCCGGCTCGGAGGGCGACTGGCTGGACCAGAGCATGGCGGACCGGGCCGACGAGGCGCTCGCCGCCGTGCGATGGGCCCGTGACCGGCCCGACATCGACGGCCGCCGCGTCGGGCTGTGGGGCGCGAGCCAGGCCGGCTGGGTCCTGCCCGCGGCCGCCGCGGAGGACCGGCGGCTGCAGTTCGTCATCGCCGTCTCCCCGGCCGTCAACTGGAAGCGCCAGGGCCGCTACAACCTCCTCGCCGAGCTGCGCCGGGACGGCGCGGGAGCCGAGCGGAGGGACGCGGCACTGCGCCGCCGGGAGGCCACCCTGCGCCTGCTGGAGCGGGGGGCGTCCTTCGCCGAGTACCGGGCAGCGATCGCCGGCCCGGGCCGCATGACGCGCGCGCGGTGGGGGTTCGCCGTCCGCAACCACCGCTCGGACGCCACCGCGGACCTGAGGGCGATGCGCGGCACCCCCGTCCTGCTGGTGACCGCCGGCCACGACGTCAACGTGGACGTCGCCGAGACCGAGGCCGTCTACCGCGGGGTGCTGCCGGCGGCGTCCCTGACCGTCGCGCACTATCCCGGCGCCACCCACTCCCTGGTCGACCGCGATCTGGAGCGCTCGCGGTGGCGGTTGACACTGGCCGCCGTCTTCGGGCCCCGGAAGCTGTACACCGAGGGGTTCCTCGCGGACCAGGCCCGGTTCGTCTCGCAGCGCCCCGTCGGCCCGGGGACACCGTGAGCCCCGTCCGTGAACCCCGCCTCGTACTCGTGAATTCCACCTCCTGAATGCCCCCCTTGAATCCCACCTCGTGGATCCCGTCCCGTGCGCGCCACCCCGTGAACTCCTCCGCGGGCGCGGCGGGCGCGGCGGGCGCGGCGGCCACGTGAGCCGGGCCCGCCGTGCCCGGCCGGTGACGGGGGCCCGGCAGGCCGGGCCCCGCACCGAACGGTCCCGCAGTCCTTCCGGCTGCGGGACCGTGTCGCCGTCCGGTCGTCCGGTCGTCCGGTCGTCCGGTCGTCTGGTCGTCCGGTCCGGTCAGGCGCTGCTCATGGCGCAGGTGCCGCGGTCGGCCTTCGCCGGGCCTTCGGCGGTGGGCCGGACGTCGAAGTCGAATATGGCGGTGGGGACGTACAGCGAGCAGCAGGCGTTGGGGATGTCGACGATGCCGCTGATGCGCCCCTCGATGGGAGCGGAACCGATGAGCAGATAGGCCTGCTCTCCGCTGTAGCCGAACTTCTTCAGGTACTCGACGGCGTTGAGGCAGGCCCGCCGGTAGGCGAGCGTCGCGTCCAGATAGAAGTTCGTGTCGGTGTCGTGGTCGACGGAGATCCCGATGAAGGTGAGGAACTCCGTGTACCTTGGCTCGACATTGCCCGGGACGAACACGGGGTTGGTGGAGATGCCGTACGTCTCCATGCCGCCCTTGATCAGGTCGACGTGGAAGTCGATGAAGCCGCCCATCTCGATGGCTCCGCAGAACGTGATCTCTCCGTCGCCCTGACTGAAGTGCAGGTCGCCGCCGGAGAGTTTGGCGTCCTTGACGTGTACGGGGTAGTAGACCCGTGAACCGCGGGTGAAGTTCTTGATGTCGTGGTTGCCTCCGTTCTCGCGGGCCGGCACCGTGCGCGCGCCCTCCGCCCCGATCCGCTTGGCGAGGTCACCGCTCGCCGTGCCGGCGAGGGCGTTGGTGCTGTCCGGCGGTACGGCGAGCGGCGGGACCCGGTTCGGGTCCGTGTCGATCAGCGCCTGCTCACGGGTGTTCCAGCGGGCGAGCATCTCGGCCGAGGGCGCCGTTCCGAACAGCCCGGGGTGGGTGATCCCGGTGAAACGGACCCCGGGCAGATGACGGGACACGGCCTGCTGCCCGTGGAAGTCCCATACCGCCTTGTAGGCGTCCGGGAAGTAGTCCGTCAGGAAGCCGCCGCCGTTGGCCTTGGCGAAGATGCCGGTGTAGCCCCAGCTCTGGCCCGCCATGTCGCCGGTCTGCTGCGGCACGGGGCCGAGGTCGAGGATGTCGACGACGAGCAGGTCGCCGGGCTCGGCGCCCTCCACGCCTATCGGGCCGCTGAGCATATGGGGGATGGTCAGGTCGATGTCGCGTACGTCGTTGGCGGAGTCGTTGTTGCCGACCTGGCAGTCGGTCCAGTCGCGGCACTCCACGCGGAACTCCGCTCCCGGCTTCACCATGGCGACGGTGGGGACGTCCGGGTGCCACCTGTTGTGTCCGGGCACGTCCTGGTCGCGCATCGACTTGCTCTGGTCCACACTGAATACCACTTCGGGCATGACGACTCCTTATTTCCGATCAGGTCACGTTGCCGTGCTCACGTTCCCGGCCCGGGAGGCGCCGGGACGGGCTGCCGCGAACTCCGGGTGAGCGGCCACAGCGCCGCGAACACCACGACGCCGAACACCGCCAGGGCGATGGCGATCTCGGTGGGGTGCTTCCAGTAGCCGGAGAGCAGCAGCCCGGCCGGGATCACTCCGGTGACCCAGCCCTGGATGGCCGTGACCCAGCCCGTGTACTCCCTGAGGGCGTCCTTCTTGAGACCGAGCAGCAGGAAGAACAGGAACCACAGGAAGGCCCAGTAGAGCCAGATGACCCCGAAGGCCTGGTCCTCGAAGAGCCGGAAGTTGACGAACGCGTATCCCAGGGCCGCGATGGCCACGAACAGCGAGTAGTAGCCGACACCGGAGCTGTCGAGCCCGGTGAGCAGGCCGATGCCTACGTACAGGTAGGTGAAGCCGAACAGGTAGATGCCGGACGCCGCCAGGATCCTCATGGGGTCGTCGCCGGCGGTGAAGATGAGGTAGGTCGGCGTCAGTACCTGCAGTGCTCCGATGAAGAGGTTGAACACCGCTCCTGCCTTGGCGTCAACCTTTCCGAGGAGCAGCAGGCCGTTGATGAAGAGCACCGCACCGACGAAGAGCAGTCCCACATTGCCCACCGGGGACGCACCTCCTCAGGCCGCGTGGGGACGGATTTGCCGAGACCGGTCCGAGAGGTTCTGCCGTGTCGACCACCGCCCTCAGGAACGGGGCAACCGCGGGAGCGCGGGGTGCGGGCGCCGCGGTACGCCCTTGCCCGGCGGCACTTCGGACACCACTGCCGGCGCCTCGCGGGAGCGTTCGTCCCGTTCGTGGAGGGAGGCGACGGTGTGCGGGGTCAGCGTGAGGCCGGGCGGGGAGTACACACGTCGGGCGGGGCCCGTGCAGACGGGGCAGCCGTGATCGGCGGGCGCGGTCCCGATCGCCAGCCTGACGTCGAAGGGCCCGCAACGGCCGCACAGGTATTCATAGGTTGCCATCAGCGGCCTCCGGGTGCCGGTGGGCTCTGGCAAACCAGATGGGGCGTGGCTGTCGCTCTGATCAGCGTCTGCCACGGTGTGTCCTCACCTTCAAGGAGACGACTCGCGAAACCCGGTGTCAAGTTCCGGACGTCCCGGCCGCTCCGCCCCACGGGCGACGTCCTCCGGGCCGTCCGGCGCACATTCCGACCCGAGTCCGGCCGCACATCCGGACCCGAGTCCGGGTGCGTATCCGGAGACGATTCCGGATGCGGTCTCAGAGTGTTCCGACGGCGAACCCGGCGACGACCGCCGCGAGGCCCGCCGCGAGGCTCGACGCGCCGTACAGCAGCGACGTTCCCGCCCGGCCCCGCTCACACAGGCGGACCAGCTCGTAACTGAAGGTGGAGAACGTCGTGTAGGCGCCGCAGAAACCCGCGCCGACGATCGTCAGGACCTGCTCCGGCAGCCCGTGCCGCGCCGCCAGGCCCACCGCGAGCCCCAGGACGAACGACCCCGTGATGTTGATCAGCCAGGTACCCCGCGGGAACGCGCCGGGCCTGAGGTACTGCACGTACTGGTCGAGCACATAGCGCGCGACCGCCCCGAGAGCCGCCGCCGCCCCGACGCCGAGCAGGGTGATCACGGCATCCTCCGGAACCGGCTCCGGAACCGGTGGGGGCCGCCGGGCCGGGCGGTCACCCTCCGGCCGACGGCCAGGCCCAGCACGGTGGCGGCCAGGCCGGCGAGCAGACTGCCCAGCACGTTGAGCAGCGCGAGGGTGTGGTCGCCGCCGCCCAGGAGGCGGTCGGTGTCGAACATCCAGGTCGAGTACGTGGTGTACGAGCCGAGGAACCCGACCGCGGCGAACGGCCGTGCGTACCCGGCCCGCTGCCGGACCTCCACCAGGTACACCAGCAGCAGCGCCAGCAGGAACGCACCGGACACGTTGACGGCGAACGTCGTCAGCGGAAACGACCCCGCAGGTGTGGGAAACGCCAGCGCGAGGCCGTAGCGGGCCGTACCGCCCAGCAGTCCGCCCAGTGCGACAGCAGCCAGGACACGCCCGTGCACGCGGGACCGGAACGGCTCGCGTTCAGTCGTCAACGAAACGTCCGCATCTCTGTCCACCGCCACACGCGCCTCATTATCCACGGGATTGCAGCGCCGATGTCCACTCGACTAAAATTCAAGATCATCGGTGCAGACCGGTTTCGGGCGCCCCGACCGGTTCACCGGCAGTGGCCACACCGATGGAGGACGGCCATGGCAAAGATCCTTGCGGTGCTCTATCCGGATCCCGTGGGCGGTTACCCACCCGACTACGCCCGCGACGGGATCCCCACCATCACCGGCTACCCGGGCGGTCAGACCGCGCCGACCCCGCACGCCGTCGACTTCACCCCGGGGCAGCTCCTCGGCTGTGTCTCCGGGGAACTGGGACTGCGCCGCTTCCTGGAGGAACGCGGCCACACCTTCGTCGTCACCTCCGACAAGGAAGGCGGTGACTCCACGCTCGACCGCGAGCTGCCCGACACCGACGTGGTGGTCTCGCAGCCGTTCTGGCCGGCCTATCTCACCCCCGAGCGGATCGCCGCTGCTCCCCGGCTCAGACTCGCGATCACGGCGGGGATCGGGTCGGACCACGTCGACCTGCCGAGCGCCATCTCGCACGGCATGACGGTGGCGGAGGTCACCTACAGCAACAGCATCAGTGTGTCCGAGCACGCCGTGATGCAGATTCTCACCCTGGTGCACGACTACATGTCCGCCCACGAGTGGGTGACCGCGAAGAAGGGCTGGAACATCGCCGACGCGGTGTCGCGCAACTACGACCTCGAGGGCATGGACGTCGGCGTCCTCGGCTCCGGCCGCATCGGGCAGGCGGTGCTGCGCCGCCTCAAGCCGTTCGACGTCAGGCTGCACTACAGCGATGTGCACCGGCTGCCCGAGGAGGTCGAGGACGAACTGGGGCTGACGTACCACCCCGACGCCCGCTCGCTGGCCTCCTCGGTCGACGTGCTGTCGATCCACACCCCCCTGCACCCGAAGACGCAGAACCTGTTCGACGACGAACTGCTCGGGACCATGCGGCGCGGCGCGTACATCGTCAACACGGCACGCGGGCTGATCGTCGACCGGGACGCCGTGGTGCGGGCCCTGGACAGCGGCCGGCTGGCCGGCTACGCGGGTGACGTGTGGTACCCGCAGCCGCCGCCCCCCGACCACCCGTGGCGCACCATGCCGCACGAGGCGATGACGCCGCACGTGTCCGGCTCGACCCTCTCGGCGCAGGCGCGCTACGCGGCCGGCACCCGGGAGATCCTGGAGTGCTGGTTCGACGGGCGCCCCATCCGCCCGGAGTACCTGATCGTGGACGGCGGGGGTCTGGCCGGGACCGGTGCGCGCTCCTACACGGTCACCGGATAGGAAACAAAAGCCGAGGACGGAGAATCGGCGGCAGATTCCGCGGGGTATCCCCGCACGCCTGCCGCGATTTCCCTGTTCCTGCTGTGAGCGGACTCACGCCGAATTCACTGGACGGGTGCGGGAAAGGGATTTAGCGTCCTTGAACAGCGTGTTTTTCCGTTATGTGCGCAGGCGCCGGCGCCGCGCATACCGTTTCGCAGGAAAAGAAGGCGAAGGAACTCCGGGAAGGTGGATCAGTGAGCAGCACGGACGCCGTGTGGGTACGGGGCGTGAACGGCATTCAGCTGCATCACGTGACCGATCTCCAGGATGCCGGCAGATTTCTCGGCAATGCGGCGATGGCACTGCGCGCCGCACACGTGAGGACGGGCGCCGACCACTACGCCGGACTCGCCACCGAACTCAGGACCCTGGTGGAGCGGGTGCGGGAGCTGGAGGACCAGGCCCGTTCGCGCATGCACGAACTGCACTCCAGCGATCCCGAGCGGTTCGCCCGCTGCCGGGACGGCCACGAGCCGTGGCCCGGCGAGATCCCCGCGGGGTTCATTCCGCGCCACACCTGCAAGGACGAGTGCCTCTACCACGACCGGGACGTCCTCGACGCGATCATGCAGTGCATCTGCGGCCGGCCGCCGTGCCGGGCCTGTGAGGTCGGCGGGCCGCTCTGACCCGCTCACGGTCCCGGACCGGCCGTCGCCGTGAGCGAGGACGCGGGGCGGGGTCGCCTCCGCGGTGAAGGCCGCGGGTCGGCGCGGTCGCCGCACGGATCCCGCCCGGGCCGTTCCGCCGCCGTCTCACACCGCGGCGGGAACCCGTTCGGTGTCGCGAGCGGCGGGAATCCGACCGGTGTCCCGAGCGGCCGGAAGCGGTTCGGTGTCGCGAGCGGTGGGAACCCGTTCGGTGTCCCGAGCGGCCGGAAGCGGTTCGGTGTCGCGACGTACCAGCTCCGCGTACCTGTCGCCACGCTCCACGAGTTCCTCGTGGGTGCCCTGCTCGACGATGCGTCCGCCGTCCAGGACAACGATCCGGTCGGCGTCCCGCACGGTCGACAGCCTGTGCGCGATGGTGATGGTGGTGCGCCCGGCCGACAGCGCGTCGACGGCCTGCTGCACCGCGCGTTCGGTGCGGGTGTCAAGTGCGCTGGTGGCCTCGTCGAGGATGAGGACGCGCGGATTGCGCAGCATGGTGCGTGCCAGGGCCAGCCGCTGTTTCTCGCCGCCCGAGAAGCGGTGGCCGCGTTCTCCGACGACCGTGTCGTAGCCGTCGGGGAGGGACGCGATGTGGTCGTGGATCCGGGCGGCTCGCGCGGCCTCGACGAGTTGCTCGTGCGTCGCCTCCGGTGCCGCGAAGCGGAGGTTCTCCTCAACGGAGGCGTGGAAGAGGTGCGTCTCCTGGGAGACCACGCCCACGGTCCGGGACAGGGTCTCGAAACCGAGGTCGCGTACGTCGACGCCGTCGAGGGTCACCCGGCCCGCGGTGACGTCGTAGAGGCGGGGCACCAGGTGTCCGAGCGTGCTCTTGCCCGAGCCCGTGGCGCCCACCACCGCGAGTGACGTCCCGGCCGGGACGCTGAGGTCGATGTCCCGGAGAATCGGCCCGTCACCCGGGTCGTAGGCGAAGTCGACCCCTTCGAACCGCACTTCGCCCCGCGGCCGGGCCAGCTGGACGGGGTGCTTCCGCTCGGTCACGGTCGCCGGAAGGTCCAGATACTCGAAGACCCGCGCGAAGAGGGCCAGCGAGGCCTGGATCTTCACACCCGTCGACAGCAGTTTCACCACGGGACGGAACAGCCCCTGCTGCAACGTCACGAACGCCACCAGCGTGCCGAGCGACAGGGTGGCCACACCGCTGTGCAGGGCGAGTCCCGCGGCCCAGTAGACGAGGGCGGGCATGGCCGCCATGGCGACGCTGATGGACGCCATCCGCCAGCGTCCCGCCATGCTCGAACTGACCTGCAGGCGAGCGACCTTCCCGGATTCCTCAGTGAAGGCTTCGGCCAGCGATGCGGACCGCCCCATGGTCCGGCCCAGCAGGATGCCTCCGATGGAGAGGGAGTCCGCGACGACAGCCGTCATGGAGGCCATCTGCTTCTGGCGGCGGGCGGTGATCTTCTTGCGTTCCCGGCCCACCCGGAAGCTGATCCAGGAGAAGAAGGGGAGCAGCAGCAGGGACAGGGCGGTCAGCCGCCAGTCGAGTGCCAGCATCGCCACGACCGTGGCCACCACCGCGGTGAGGTTGGAGACCAGGGACGTGGCTGTGGACGACACGGTGGCCTGCATCGCCCCGATGTCGTTGGCGATTCGGGACTGCACCTCGCCGCCGCGGGTCCGGGTGAAGAAGGTCAGGGGCACCTTCTGCAGGTGCCCGTAGACGGAAGTCCGCAGATCGTGCATGACCCGCTGGCCGACCGTGGTGGACAGCAGTGTCTGCAGCACGTCGAAGACGCCCGACACCAGGGCGATCACGATCATGCCCATGGCCAGGAGGCCGAGCAGCCCGGTGCGCCCCTGGGGGATCGCGGTGTCCAGGATCTCCCGCAGCAGGAAGGGGGAGGCGACGGCCACCAGCGAGGAGGCTCCGACCAGGAGGCCGACGAGGGCGACACGCCCTCGGTAGGGCCGGAAGAGACCCAGGACGCGGCGGAGTTCACGGGGCCGCTCGGTGGGGCCGGGCGGGGCGGTTCTGGGCGTGCGGGCGGCGGGTGGACGGGGGGCCAGGGTCCTGAGGGAGTCTGCGGTGGGCATGGCTCGGTCACGGGCCTTGGTAGCGGGTCGGTCCTTCAAGGGTAACGTGTCCGGTTTTGCGCCTTTCGTTCCCGACTTGTGCCGCATGACACATCGCATCGAAGTCGGTACCGGCTGTCATCGGCGGTGCGGGGGCGCCGCTCCGGCTCATCTGCGGCCGCCGTCCCGGCGGAGTGGAAGGCGACGTACCTCGCGGCTCCCCCGCGGACTCCCTGCCCGCTGCGGCGGCCTCACCGGCGGCCTCATCGGTGGCCTCACCGGAGGCGTCGCCCTTCGGCCGGGCCCGCTCCCGGCGGTCCGGCCTCGGGCGGCTCCCGTCCCGGCCTTCCCGGCGGTCCGGCCTTCCCGCCGTTCCGGCCTTCCCGCCGTTCCGGCCGTCCCGCCTTCCCCCGCCTTCGCCGCCTCTCCGGCCTTCCCGGACGCCCCCGCGCCCCGTCCCGCCCGAGCGTCACTCGTCATGGGCGGCCCTGCCCGCGACGGCACCGAGGCGCGCGTCCCCGGCACCGGAGCGGCCCCGCGGGCGCCGGTGTTGCCGGACGGGCCGCTGCCGGCCGCCCCGGCGGGGGCGGACGCCGGACTCGCCGCACCGCTCTACGCCCGCGTCGAGCGCTGCCGCGGCACCCACCCTGCGCCTGCACCACCGCCGCGGACGGCCGGCCGCTGCCGATCGCTGCCGGCCGCTGCCGACTGTCCGGACGCCGCGTGGCGCCTCAACTCCCGGCGCGGTCGGTCTCGTAGGCCCACATCGCGATCTCGACGCGATTGCGTGCGCCGAGCTTGTCCATCAGCCGGGCGACATGGCTCTTGACCGTACTGAGGCTGATGTGCAGTTCGGCGGCGATCTCGGCGTTGGTCCGCCCCCGGGCCACCGCGGCGAGGACCGCCTCCTCGCGGTGGGTCAGCGCCTCGACCGGCTGCGGTGGTGCCGCCGGGGCCGCACCGGTGTGCGCGAACGCCGCGAGCAGACGCGCCGTGACACTCGGGGCGATCAGCGCATCGCCGCGCGCCGCCGCGTGAACGGCCTGCGCGAGCATGCCGGGTCCGGCGTCCTTGAGGAGGAAGCCGCGGGCGCCCGCCTTGAGGGCGGCGTGCACGTACTCGTCGAGATCGAAGGTGGTGATCACCACGACCGCGGGCGGGTCGGCGGCGCCCGCACCGGTGAGCCGCCGGGTCGCCTCGATGCCGTCGATCCCGGGCATCCGGATGTCGAAGAGGCAGACGTCGGGGCGCAGGGAGCGGGCGAGTTCCACGGCGCGGTGGCCGTCGGCGGCCTGGCCGACGACCGTGATGCCGGGCTGCGCGTTCAGGATCATGGTGAGCCCGGTCCGCACGATCTCCTGATCGTCGGCGACCACCACACGCACGCTCACGATGCCGACACCACACGCACGCTCACGATGCCGATCCGTTCCTCGGAAGCACGGCGGTCACGGTCCATCCGCGGCCGGGGTCCGGGCCGGCGCTGAGCGAACCGCCCAGCAGGCCCGCCCGTTCCGCCATCCCGAGGAGACCATAGCCGGGCGACCCGCCCGTCCGCGGGTGAACGGCGTCGCCGTCGTCGCTCACCCGCAGGTGCACCGAGCGCTCGTCGGCCGCGACCCGCACCGCTATGCGTGAGGCGTGGCGTGCGTGCCGGCGTGCGTTGGTGACCGACTCCTGGACGAGCCGGTAGACCGCCGTCGACAGCGCGGGAGCGAGACCGGCGACATCACCGGTGATCTCGACGTCGACCGCGGGGCCCGCGCCGGCGCGCCGGAGGTCGTCCAGGTCGGTGGCCAGCGGCAGCGGGGCCAGTCCGGCGCGCTCGTCGGCGCGGCGCAGGACGCGGACCATGGAGCGCATCTCGGCCAGGGTGCGTGACGCCTCCGTCTCGATCACCCGCAGCGCCTCCCCGGCGGCCGCGGGGTCGGCCGCCGAGACGGCCAGCCCCGCCTGGGCCCGGATCGCGATGGCCGACACGTGGTGCGCGACCGTGTCGTGCAGATCGCGGGCCAGCTGCTCGCGCTCGACCAGCTTGACCTGTTCGAACTGCCGGGCGCGGGCGTACGCCCGGTACCGCAGCGCCTCGCCCAGCGCCATCGCGGCGAAGAGAAGGGCGAAGCCGGCGATCGCGTCGCCCGGACTGGTGCTGGTGAGCGGGACCGAGATCACGGCAGGCACCAGGATCACCGGCAGGCCGATCATCGCCTCGCGCTTCGATCCCCAGCGGAACAGCGCGTAGGGCAGCAGCAGCATGTACATCATGGTGTTGAGCCCCGGCTGCCCTCCGCCCAGCACCAGCGCCCACACCTGGCTGAGCAGCAGCGTGCCGAACGCGACCAGGACCATGAGTAGCGGCCTGGTACGCCGCCACAGCAGCGTAGCGATGAGGCCGACCCCGACGACCAACGACAGGGCCCGCCAGGGGACATCCGGCCGGAGAACCCCCTCCAGCACGGCGACGGGCACCAGCACCCCGGCCAGCGCCCGGTCGCGCCGCCCGGGGCCGGGGGAGACCGGTGCACCGGTCTCCCCCCACAGGGCACGGCCCTTGTCCCACAGAGCGCGGGTCTCGCCTCGAAGAGCGCGGATGAGGTGTCGCACGCGGCTCATCGTAGAGGCCCCCGCGCACCGCCGGATCGGCCGAAAGTACGGTGCCGGCTTCGTGCTTTCGGCGGCGGTTCACGGCCCCTGGGCCGAGGTGTGCGCACCCCGCCCGCCGACACCATGGCGGAGCCGGGTGCGCACACCGGCCTCCGGCACACCGACACCCCGAGGAGAACTGACGTGTCGTCCCTGCTGTTCCGGCTCGGCCGGTTCGCCGCCCGGCATCCCTGGCGCGCGATCGGCGCCTGGGTCCTGGCCGCCGTCGTCGTCATCACCGCCTCGGCCGCCGTCGGCCGCGACCTCGAGGACACCTTCGACGCCCCCGGGCTCGACTCCCAGCGCGCGGCCGCGCTGCTGTCCGAGGCGGGTTCGGGCGATGCCGGCCTGACCGCCCGCGTCGCGGCGACACCGCGGGACGACGGCGAGACGTTCTTCGGCAGCCCTGCCGCCCGCCGGGCCCTTGCCGGCCTCCAGACCGAGCTGTCCCGACTGCCGGCCGTGCTGACGGCATCCGACCCGGCCGGCGGTCTGCGCGGCGGGGGCAGAGCTGCCGTGGCCAACGGCACCGTCTCGCCCGACGGGCGCGTGGCGCTGGTGACCCTGCGCTATCCGGTGGTCGGGAAGCTCGACGCCGGTGATCTGGAGGACCTGAAGAGGATCGTCTCCGCCCGTGCCGGCGACACCGTGCTCCGGGTCGAGGCGGGCGGTGATCTGTTCATGTCCTTCGAGGAACCGGAGACCGGCACCGGTGAGCTCATCGGGCTGCTGGCCGCCGTCGTCGTCCTGCTGGCCGCCTTCGGGTCGCTGATCGCCATGGGCCTGCCGATCGGCATGGCGCTCTTCGGCCTGGCCCTGGGCGTGAGCGCCATGCCGCTCATCACCTATCTGGTGGAGATACCGAGTTGGGCGCCGGTGATCGCCTCCATGGTCGGCCTCGGCGCGGGCATCGACTACGCGCTCTTCCTCGTCACCCGCCACCGCGAGCAGCTGGCCGCCGGGATGGCCGTCGAGGAGTCGGCCGGACGCGCGGTCGCGACCGCCGGCCAGGCCGTCGTCTTCGCGGGCGGCACGGTCGTCGTCTCGATCCTGGGGCTCGCGGTCGCCGGAATTCCCTTCATCGCCGCGGCCGGTGTCGCCATCGCCGCCGTGGTGCTCATCATGGTGGCGGCCTCGATCACCCTGCTGCCCGCGTTCCTCGGACTCGCCGGGCGCTCCATCGACCGGTTCGGCCTGCCCCGGCGCCGGGCCCCGCGGGACGGCCGCGACCCCCGCACCCGGCGCCGCTGGCGGCGCTGGGGCGCGCACGTCACCCGCCACGCCGCCGCCTACGCCGTCGCCACCACGGTGCTGCTGCTCGCGCTGGCCGCGCCCGTGCTCGCGCTGCGCCTCGGCTTCCCCGACGAGGGCACGCTGCCGGGCTCCCGGACCGAGCGTCAGGCGTACGACCTGGTCGCCGACGGCTTCGGGCCGGGCGCCAACGGTCCTCTCGCCATCGCGGTCGACCTCGCCGGCGACACCTCCGTGGTCGAGCCGCTGTACGACGCCGTCACCGGGGACCCGGGGATCGCCTCGGTGGCGCCGCCGCGGATCGACACGGAAGCGGACGTGGCCGTGCTGCTGGCGGTGGCGGCCACCGCCCCCCAGGACGACGCGACGCGGGCGACGGTCGAACGGCTGCGCTCCGAGGTCTTCCCCGCGGTGCTCGACGGCAGCCCGGCCCGCGCCCACGTCGGAGGGCAGACGGCCGCCTTCGCCGATCTCGGCGACCGGGTGAAGGACCGCCTGCTGCTGTTCGTCACGGCGGTGGTCCTGCTGTCGCTGCTGCTGCTGACCGTGGTGTTCCGCTCGGTCCTCGTCCCGCTCAAGGCCGCCGCGCTGAACCTGCTGAGCATCGGCGCCGCGTACGGGGTGCTGGTGATGGTGTTCCAGTGGGGGTGGGGGGCCTCGCTGATCGGCCTCGAATCCCCCGTGCCGATCGTGTCGTTCATCCCGATGTTCATGTTCGCCATCGTGTTCGGGCTGTCGATGGACTACGAGGTGTTCCTGCTCTCCCGGGTGCGCGAGCACTATCTCGCGACCGGCGACAACGACGGCTCCGTGGTGCGCGGTCTCGCCGGAACCGCCCGGGTGATCACCTCGGCCGCGCTCATCATGGTGTCGGTGTTCCTCGGCTTCGTCCTCGGTGAGGACCCGACCACCAAGATGCTGGGACTCGGCCTGGCGACCGCCATCGCCGTCGACGCCACGGTCGTCCGGATGGTGCTCGTCCCCGCCACGATGAAGCTCCTGGGCGACGCCTGCTGGTGGCTCCCGGCGTGGCTCGACCGCCTCCTGCCCGCCGTCGACATCGACGGCGGCACCGCGCGCGGCGGCCGCACCGAGGCGCGCGAGGAGCCGAAGACCACCCTGCCCACCGGCTGATCCGGCCACCGCCGCACCCGGAGGAAGGAGGCCCGCGACGCCCGCGAGACGCCCGCGACATCCGCGACATCCGCGACGCCCGTGACGTCCGTGAGGCCCGCGACGCCCGCGACGCCCGTGACGTCCGCGACATCCGTGAGCCGCGGAAACCCGCAAGCCCCGATGCCGGCGTTCGTTCATCCCCGCCGGCGCCGGGCGTCCGGTGCGTACCCGAGACCACGCACGGCGGCGTCCGTCCGGCGGCGCGGCCGGCTCGCGGCGATCGCTCCCGCAGGCTCCCGGGGGACGGTGCCGGTATGCGATGGCGCGATCGTGATCTCGGAATCGGCCGCGCTCTCCCACCGGAGCCCCCTGTGCCGGCCGGTCGTGCCGAACGTGCCTGAATCCGACTGCCCGTTCGGGCGACCGGCCGGTAGCCTGACCCGACGTGAAGGACAGAGTCCGCACAACCACCAGTCGGCGCACGGTCGTCAAGGCCGCCGCCGCCACCGCTGTCGCCGGATCCGTGACGGCCGGCACCCACGCGGCCTCGCCCGCGTCCGCCCGGGAGCAGGCCCCTGCCTTCGTGCACGGAGTCGCGTCCGGGGACCCTCTTCCCGACGGCGTACTGCTGTGGACCCGCGTCACCCCGGTCCCCGACGCGCCGCCCGGCTCCGGCAAGGGACCCGATGTCGAAGTGGACTGGCAGGCCGCGGAGGACGGGGAGTTCACCCGCATCGTCGCCGCTGGCCGGACCACCGCCACCGCGGCCGCCGACCACACCGTCAAGGTCGACGTCAGGGGCCTGCGCCCGGCGACCGCCTACTACTTCCGCTTCCTCTCCGGCACCGCGGTCTCCCCCGTCGGCCGTACCCGGACCGCGCCCGCGGCGGACGCCGCCGCGCCGGGGGTGCGCTTCGGCGTGGTGTCCTGCGCCAACTGGGAGTCCGGGTACTTCGCCGCGTACCGCCATCTCGCGGCCCGCGCCGACCTGGACGCGGTCCTGCACCTCGGCGACTACATCTACGAGTACGGCACCGGCATCTTCCGGACGACGACCACGTGGTGCGCCGGCACGAGCCCGCCCACGAGATCACGACACTCTCCGACTACCGTACCCGGCACGGCACGTACAAGACCGACCCCGACCTCCAGGCGATGCACGCCGCCCATCCGCTCGTCGCGATCTGGGACGACCACGAGATCGCCAACGACGCCTGGTCCGGCGGCGCGCAGAACCACACTCCCGGCACCGAGGGCGACTACGCGGCCCGGGCCGCCGCGGCGAAGCAGGCCTACTTCGAGTGGATGCCGGTGCGCACCTCCACGGAGGGCACGGTCTACCGCCGGCTGCGCTTCGGCAGGCTGGCCGATCTGCATCTGCTGGACCTGCGGTCCTTCCGCTCCGAGCAGGCGTCGGTGGGCAGCGGCAGGGTCGACGACCCGGAGCGCACGATCACCGGCCGGGCCCAGCTCGACTGGCTGAAGGCGGGCCTGGCGTCCTCCGACGCCGCCTGGAAGCTCGTCGGCACCTCGGTGATGATCTCACCGCTCGCCTTCGGCGCGCTGCCCGCCCATCTGCTGGGGCCGATAGCCGAAGTGCTCGGGCTGCCGAGGGAGGGGCTCGCGGTCAACGTGGACCAGTGGGACGGCTACACCGACGACCGGAGGGAACTGCTGAGGCATCTGACCGACCGGGGGATCGAGAACACCGTCTTCCTCACCGGCGACATCCACACGGCGTGGGCCAACGACGTGCCGGTCACGGCGGCCACGTACCCGGTTTCGAGGTCGGCGGCGACCGAGTTCGTGGTGGCGTCGGTGACCACAGAGAACCTCGACGACGTCCTGCGGGTGGCCCCCGGCACGGTGTCCCTCGTGGCGGCCACCGCCGTCAGGGCCGCCAACCGCCATGTGAAGTGGCTCGACTTGGACCACCACGGCTACGGCGTGCTGGACGTGACCGCCGAGCGCTCGCAGATGGACTACTACATCCTGTCCGACCGGAGGAGGGCCGACGCAACGGCCGGCTGGGTCCGCTCCTATCGGACCCGCAGCGGAACCCAGCAGGTCGAGCGCGTCAGCGGGCCGGTGCGCTGAAGCCGGCAGTGGGGGAGGGGCCGGGCGGGCCGGGCCCGCCCGGCCCGTATCCCACCGACCTCCCCGCCCGGCTGCTCAGCCGCTCCCGCGGTTCCGCTGCGCGTCTGCCGGTCAACAGCCGCCCACCCCTTCTCGACCGGCGTTCGACCGGGGTTCGATCTGCATCCGACCGGCATCCGGAGCGCGCGTCCACGCGGCCGGCCGCCCGCCGGCAGCACAACGCGGTCCACGAGCCGCGTCCCCGCCCGGACGGTGCCGATCCGCCGGACATCACGTTCACCACGTTCATGCAGGAACCGGGGCCGCCCTGCGGCCATATGGCGCCGCATCCGCCAACTCGGCTCCTTGGGGTAGTTCATGGCGCGGAACGGTGCGGAACAGATGGGAACGGCTTCGTGGCCGCGGGCCGGGCGGCGATGGAGCCTCGACCGGCACAAGGACCCAGGCCGGATCAGCAGCCGACTTCGCGCAAGCCGCCCGGCCGTTGACGCCCGCGGGCCACAGCGCCGCCGAGCGGTGTCAGGCGACCGCCGGCGCGTTCGCCTCGACTTCGAACCATGTCGTCTTGCCGGTGGCGGTGCGGAAGCTGCCCCATGCGTCGGCGAGGGCGTCGAGGATGCCGATGCCCCGGCCTCCTTCGGCCCAGCTGTCGCCCCCGTGCCCGGCCGCGCGGCCCGCCGGGTCGCCTGCCGGGTCGCCCGCCGGGCCGTCGCTGTTGGTGTCCTCCACCTCGCAGCAGAGGCGGCCGTCGCGGACCCGCAGATTGAGCCGCAGGGGACCGCGTGTATGGCGCACCGAGTTGGTGACCAGTTCGCTGACCAGGAGCACGACGGTCTCCTCCAGGTCAGGCGGCTCCCGCAGCCCCCAGAGACCGAGCTGTGCGACCGCCAGGTGCCTGGCCCGGCGGACCGAGGCGGGCTCCCGCCGCAGGGGCCAGGACGTCTCCCGCTCGGTGGCCCGCGCACGGGGGGATTCCAGTGGCCGCAGGGGCAGCGTCATACGGGACCAGAGCGCCGCCTGACGGGCACCGAAGGACAGGGCAGGGTTCGCCGGACCGCGGGCGCGGTCCGGCAGCCCCCGCCCCGGTCTCCACATGAATCGGCGAAGGCGCAGCCGGGCACGGGATGACGCGAGGCGGCCGATAGCGGGAGAGGCCATGAGGATCAGTCCTTTCCGAGCTGCCGGCTCGGCGCTCGGTACGACGGTGAGCGAGCGGGAGGGGTCGAGTGATGCCGGACCCGAAGGCCGAAGACCCCCTTGCGGGCCCCAAAGGAGGTAGCGGGGGAGAACGCTGCACGATGCCTCGTAGGCAAGGGAACTGTAGCGCGCATTACACTAAACATCGGGCAAAGGTGAAATATAGGATGTACAAGACCGTCAGTCCGCAGGTTTGAGGAACCGCTCTCGACCGCACCGGGTGTCCCTTCCTGCCGACGGGACCGCACCCGGGGAACGCCTGCCGGAAGCCCGGGATGCGAGCCGGGCCGGCGTGAACCGCCCCCGGTGCCGCGGTCTGCGGCCGCTCGCCACGACGGCCGCTGCCGGTTGCCCGTTGCCCGCTGCCCGCTGGCGGGAGGCGGCAGCGCACCGCCTGCTCCCGTGTGCCGGGCCGGGGGAGCGGGGTTCCGCGGGCCCCGCCGGTTTCCGGCCGGATCCCCCCCACCGGCGTTCGACCGGCGTTCGCACCGGCCGTACACCGGCAGCGGGCGGAGTGCGAGAGATGCGGGAACGGGAAGGCCGCCGGACACCGACCGGTGCGATAGGCGGAGTTCGATGCCGCGGACCGCGGCGGTGGCCTGCCGGCGGGGCCCGCGGCGGCCTGCCGTGCGAATCGGCGGGGCCCACACGTCCGCCCCGAGCCCTCTCGCGGCCTCGGGGGCGGAAGGGCCGGTCGGCGCCGATCCTGCCGGACCGCCGGCGGCGGCGGCCGGTCCAGGATCTCCGGCGCGATCCGCGCCGCGGTCCTCGTCGCGGTCGCCGGGCCCGGGGTGGGCGCGGCCGGGAGCGCGACGGCTCGATGGCGCGCCGGCAGACGGTTGCGGTGGCCGGGAGGCGGTTGCGGTGGCCGGGAGGCGGCCGGGGTGGTGCGGGCGGTGGCGTGGTGCGGGCGGTGGCGATGCCGACCCGGGCGGCGTTCCGGCCATGGCGCCGCCGCGCCGCGGGCGGGTGACCGGTCGTGCGCCTCGCGACCGGCGCCCCACTTCGCGGAGGTGGTGGCCGCACCGGCCGCGGGGCGAGCGGCGCCGGTCGTCCCGGCGGCTGCGGAGTCTCCGGTTGACCGGTGCCGGCGGTCCGTCAGGCCGCCGGGTTCAGTTGATCTCTCCGGCGGCCCACTCGGCCCACTCGCGGCGCATCGCGTTGAACCGCAGGCCGTACTCCAGGGCGATCCGTCCGTACACCGAGAGATCGTCGTCGCCCCAGTCGATGGCGTCCGTGAGTCCGCGCAGCTCCCGGTATCCCTCCTCGGACATCTCGATGAGCCCGGTCAGATAGGCGCGCGCCTGCCCGGGCTCCAGCACACCGAGGAAGAAGACGCGCAGCAGCACGTCGCTGCGGGTGCTGAGTTGGGGCTTCGTCTCGGTCAGCCAGTGCCGCAGTTCGGACAGTCCCGTGTCGGTGAGGACGTACTCCTTGCGGCCGCGCGGCCCCTCGGCCGCCACCGTGATGAGACCGGCGCCCGCCAGCCTGGTCAGCTCGGTGTAGATCTGGCTCTGGGTCGCGGGCCAGACGTTGGCCAGTGAGGTCTCGAAGCGCTTCAGCAGGTCGTATCCGCTGGCGGGGCGCTCCGACAGGAGACCGAGCAGTGCGTGTCTGAGGCTCATGCCCACACCCTACATTCCACAATTGACATATCGACCCTGCACCTTCTACTTTCGACATGTCATAACTGATACCCTTGGGAGGGATCATGTCCTACCTGCGGACGTTCCTGCCGTGGATCGTCTTCGCGGCAGTCCCCTCGCAGCACTGGCAGTGGGCGTCACTGGCCGCGCTGGCGGTCGCCATCGTGATCATTCGCCTTCAGCGGCGGGCCGGGAGCGGATTCGACGCCCTGATCATCGAACTCGGCTCGGCCTTCTTCTTCGCCGCGTTGGCCTTCACGGCCTTCAGCGATCCGCAGTCGGGCCTGCACGAGTACTCCGCCGCGCTCGCCTCCGGCACCCTCGCGGTCATCGCCGGGGCCTCCCTGGCCATAGGCAGGCCGTTCACCCTGGGCATCGCCCGGCGCACCACGCCGAGGGAGGTCTGGACCCGCAGGGCCTTCATCCGTACCAATGTCGTCATCACCGCCGTGTGGACGGCGGCCTTCGCCCTGACCGCGGTCGTCCTCGCACTGGAGGCATACGCCGGAAGCGCCCACTCGACCGCGGCGATCGTCGTGCAACTCGCCGGATTCGCCGTCCCGATGCTCTTCACCGTCCGCTACGTCGCGCACATCCGGGGCAAGGCCGCCGCCTCCTGAACGGAGCCGGCTTCCGCCGGCCGTATGAGCGGACCCGCCGCGTCCGGATGGCGTGCGGGTGGTGTGTGGATGGCGTGCGGGCGGCGTGCGGGCGGCGTTGGGATGGCGTGTGGACGGCGCCACCGGTTTCCGGCCGGCGCGGCGGCCCGCAGCCGCCGGTTCCGGCGGGCAGCGCGTCGCTTCCCGTGCCGGACGAACGCGGCGCGGCGCGATGCGGGGCGCGCTCCCGGGCCCCGCAACACGCCGTGAGCGAACCGGGCCTGCTCCCCACCCGGTCGGCACCCGCCTCCCCCGCCGCGCCCCGCGCAGCCGGCGGCAACCCGGCTTCTCCTCGCCGCACGGCCGACCGCCGCATTGCCCGCCGGCGCGACTCCCGTCCCGCCGTCCCGCCGGCGGGGATTCCCGTCCCGCCGTCCCGCCGCGCCGCCGCCCCGCCGCGCCGCCGTCCCGGCGAACCGGCGAACCGGCTCCCGCCGAACCCGCGCACCCGTCCCGCCCGCGCTCGCCGGAGGCGTGCGGGACGCGCCCGGGCATGGCGCCCGGACATCGCGCCGGGGCCGAGTCCGCCGGGAGTCATCGAGTCCGCCGGGAGCCGGCCCGGGCCGGGCCGGCTCCCGGCCGCGCACCCCTCGTCGATTCCGGCCGGAGCCTTTGCCCACCATCGGTTTCACAAGCGCACGCAAACATTAATTGCATATAGCAGGAAAGCACTTTGCCATCTCCGCACCATCTCCTTACCGATATGGTCCGATTTCCTCGCTAGGTTCATCACCACAAGGGCGGCCACGTGCATGAGCACTGGTCGATCTTTGCAGTCAGTAACGCGAGTGTGAGTGCCGTCCCGGCACCCGCTCGGCTTTTTCCGGCTGGCAGGAAGAGCGAACCGCGAGGGTGCTCGAAGCCCTCGCGCCCCATCGACGGCCGCCCCCGTGCATCGCTGCCGCGGGCGGCTTGTCACCGCTCTGTCCTCGGCGGCCGGTGAACAGGCCGCGGTGAAGCACTCGTTGAGAGACCCACCATGAGGCGAGAACGAATGAGGACCCATGAAGACGGGTGCCGGCCGGGCCGCGCATCCGGCCCCCACCCCGACGGCTCCGGGCCGCTTCCGCCGGGTGGCGGCCGCCGGCCGGCGGGTCCGGTGCGGTGCTGTTCGAGGCCGCCCCGCCGGGAGGCCGTGGACTCCCCGATCCGCGGTGACACCCCGGGTCGGCACCCCGGGCGGCCGCGATGCGGAGAGGCGGGGTGGCGGGGGCCCGCCGGAACGCCGGGGCGGAGGCCGGTGGGCCCCCGCTGCGTCGAGGCGGCGCCGGCCGGCCGGGTGCGCCGGGTGCGCCGAGAGGAGACCGGGCCGGCTTTCCAGCGAGCTTCATGCGAACTCCGGCACCCGCGGCACGGCCGTGAAGTAGATCACAACTCTACAGATCTCTTGCAAATAGCCGCGAGGTAACTCTAGCAAATTATGGAGATTCTCATGATGGCCCATGTCCGGCAACGACCGGAATCCAGAGAGACGATCTCTGCCGAGGTCGCCGTGCTGAGTAAGATCGTCAAGCGCTACGCCGATACGAAAGGCGCTGAGTTCGCCGCCGTCAACGGTCTCGATCTACGCATACGGCGAGGAGAGGTCGTGGCGTTCCTGGGGCCGAACGGCGCCGGGAAGACCACCACCATCGACATACTGCTGGGACTGCTCGCACCGGATTCGGGCGAGGTGCGGCTCTTCGGCGGGCCCCCGCAGCAGGCGGTGCGTTCCGGACGGGTCGGTGCCGTACTGCAGACGGGCGGGCTGCTGCCCGACCTGACCGTCCGGGCCACCGTGCGGATGCTCGGCTCGCTGCACCCCGGTGCGGATCCCGAGAGCGCCATCCGCCGGGCCGGCATCACCGCGCTGCGGCGGCGGAAGGTCGCCGAGTGCTCGGGAGGCGAGCAGCAACGGCTGCGCTTCGCTCTCGCCCTGCTGCCCGAGCCCGAGTTCCTGGTCCTGGACGAACCGACGGCCGGCATGGACGTGGCGGCCCGCCGGGAGTTCTGGGCCGCCGTGCGGCAGGACGCGGCGCGCGGCACGACGGTCATGTTCGCCACCCACTACGTGGAGGAGGCGGAGCAGTTCGCCGACCGGGTCGTGATGATCGACCGCGGCAGGCTCGTCGCCGACGGCTCCGTGTCCACCATCAGAGCCGCCATCAGCGGACGCGCCGTCTCGGCCCGGATGACCGCCGTGGAGGCCGCCCTGGTGGCCGCTTCTCCCGAGGTCCGCTCCAGCACGGTGCGCGGCGACCGCCACTGCTTCGACTGCACGGACTCCGACTCCGTGCTGCGTCTGCTGCTCCACCGGACGTCCGCCACCGAGATCGAGGTCGCGCCGCGCAGCCTCGAGGATGCCTTCCTGGCCATCACCGACCACGACCACGACCACGACCACGACCGAGACCGAGACCGAGACGTCCGGGAGGTCCGGCGATGAGCACCGCAGAGACATCCGCCCCCCGCGTACGGACCTCGCCTTTCGGCGGAGTGAACCCCACCTTCGTCTCCTTCGAACTCCGGCGGCGATTCAGCCGCCAGACCGCGGTCTTCACCATCCTGCTGCCCGCGGTCCTCTACCTGGCCCTGTTCCGGACGGGCCCGGACGGCGGGACGCTCGCGCACGGCAACTTCGCCGCCTGGATGATGACGGGCCTCGCCGTCTACGGAGCGGCGATGGCGGCCATCAGTTCCGCGGCGACCATCTCGATCGAGAAGTCCACCGGCTGGATGCGCACGATCGCCCTGAGCCCGCTCGCTCCACCCGGGTACCTCCTCGTGAAGGTGCTCTGCTCGGTGATGATGGCCGCCGTACCCGTCGCCGTCGTCGGGGTGGTCGGATTCGCCACCGGCGCTCGCGCGGAGCCGAGCGTCTGGGTCACGTCGCTGCTCGCCGCCTGGCTCGGTTCCGCCGTCTTCGCCGCCCTCGGCATCGCGCTGGGGCTGGCCCTCAAGCCCGAAACCGTCACCCACATACCCGGGTTGGTGATGACCGCGCTCGCCTTCCTCGGCAACCTGTTCATCCCGCTCAGCGGCACCCTGCTCGAGATCGCCCGGTACACACCCCTGTACGGCGTCTCGGCGCTGGCCCGCTACGCCCTCACCGACGGCTACTCGTTCAGCGGTGAGCACTCCGGTCTGGCGGGCGCCGCGCTGAACGTGGCCGCCTGGCTGGCCGCCTTCTCCTTCATGGCGATCCGCCGCTTCAGGCACAGCACAAGCCGTCTGTAGCGCACCGCCGTTCGGCAACCCCCGTGCCCACCGGCCTGCTCAAACCCCTGGCCCCCCAGCCCCCTGGTCCCTACGACCCCAAGCCCCTACGACCCCAAGCCCCTACGACCCCGCCGCCCGTGCGGCACCGTCCGCCGACGGCCGTGCGCGACATGTCCTCCCCACCAAGAAGGGTGTAGAGCTGGTGATTGCCTTCATCGCACCGGGACAGGGCTCCCAGACCCCCGGGATGCTGGCCGCCTGGCTGCGCGACCCGGCGCTCGCCGCGCGGGTCCGGGCCTGGTCCGAGGCCGCCGACGTCGATCTGGTGCACCTCGGCACCAGAGCCTCGGCCGCCGAGGTCGCCCGGACCGAGAACACCCAGCCCCTGCTGGTCGCCCAGGGGCTGCTGGCCCACGAGCAATTCGAGGAACCCGGGGAACCCGGGCAACCCGTGGAACCCGGGCAACCCGGGGAACACGGAGAAGCGTCCGCGGTGGCCGCGGGCCACTCGGTGGGCGAGATCACCGCCGCGGCCTGTGCCGGGGTGCTGAGCCCCACCGACGCGGTACGCCTGGCCGCCATCCGCGGCCGTGCCATGGCCGACGCCTGTGCCGTGGTGCCCACCTCGATGGCCGCCGTGGTGGGCGGCGACGAGTCGGACACGCTCGCCGCGATCGCCGAACACGGCCTCACCGCGGCGACGTTCAACGGCGCCGGCCAGATCGTGGCCGCGGGACTGGCCGAGGACCTGCGGCGCCTGGCGGCCAGGCCTCCCGCCGGGAGCACGGTCAAGCCGCTGAAGGTCGCGGGGGCCTTCCACACCCGCCACATGGAACCCGCACGGCGGCGCCTGGCCGCCGCGGCCGCGGTGACGCCGTTCCGGCCGCCCCGCGGGCTGCTGCTCTCCAATGCCGACGGCGAGCCGCTCACCAGGCCGGAGACGATCCGGCGGCGGCTGGTCGACCAGGTCGTGCAGCCGGTGCGCTGGGACCTGTGCCTGCGCGCCCTCGGGCGGATCGCGCCGGACGTGACCGTGGCCCTGCCCCCGTCCCGCACGCTCGCCAACCTCGTCAGGCGCCGGCTTCCCGGGCTGTTCGTGATGTCCGTCAGCACGCCGGGGGACCTCCCGAGGGTCCGGGCGCGCCTCACCGCGGCTTCCCGGACGAGGGGGGCGACCCATGCCGGTCTCTGACCTCTTCGCACGCGCCCGTGCCGAGCGCGCCGGCCATCCGGCCGTGGTCGCCCCCGACGGCAGCCTCTCGTACCGCGAACTGGGCACGAGGGTGGACCGGGCGGTGGGCTGGCTGCGCGCCCACGGCGTCACCGGCGGAGCCCGCGTGGTGTACGCCGGAGGCAACGACGGTGCCTTCCTCGCCCTGTTCCACGCCACGCTCCGCGTCGGCGCCGTCTTCGTGCCGGTCCACCCGGAACTGACCGACGCCCAGGTCGACCACATCGTCGGCGACTGCGGGGCCGCCCTGGCTGTCTGCACCCCCACCGCGGGCCGCCGGGCCCGGCGCACCGTGGAGGTCGACCGCGCCCGGGGGGAGATCCAGGACTCTCCCCCCGACTGCTTCGCCGGCGCCGTCTCGGACGACGACGTCGCCCTGCTCGTCTACACCTCCGGCACGACCGGCCGGCCGAAGGGCGTGGTGTGCCCCCACCGGCAGGTCCTCGCGGCGGTACGGGCGGTCGACGCGTGCCTCGGCTACCGCGCCGACGACGTCGTGCTGTGCCGCCTGCCGCTCTCCTTCGACTACGGGCTCTACCAGGCGCTGCTCTGCGCCCAGGCCGGATCCACCCTGGTCCTGGTGGAGCGCGGCGGCGACCGGGCGCTGCTGAGCGCCATCGAGCGGCACGGGGTCACGATCGTGCCCCTCGTGCCGTCGCTGGCCCAGATGCTCACCCTGCTGCAGCGCAGGCTGCGCCGGCCCACCGGCGTCCGGCTGTTCACCAACACGGGAGCCCGCCCGGGCAGGGCGGTCGTGTCGGAGCTGCTGGAACTCTTCCCCGGTTCGGTGTTCGCCTCGATGTACGGGATGACGGAGTGCCAGCGCATCTCGGTGCTCGATCCCGTGCTGTACGCGGCCCACCCGGATTCCGTGGGCCGGCCGATCCCCGGCGACCACGTGCGCGTCACCGGCGCGGACGGGTGCGCCCTCGGCCCGGGCGAGGTCGGGGAGATCGTGGTGTGGGGCAGCACGGTGATGGACGGCTACTGGGGGGTCCCCCCGGAGGACCAGAACCGGTACGTCCGCCGTCCCGACGGCTCGCTCGAACTCCACACCGGAGACCGGGGATACCTCGACGCGGCCGGCCTGCTCTACTTCGTCGGCCGCGACGACGACATGATCAAGAGGCGCGGCGTCCGCATGGGCCTCACCGAGATCGAGGACGCCGCCGAACGGATCCCCGGGGTGACCGCGGCGGTCGCGCTGCGCCCCGAGCACGAGGACGGGGCGCTGCGGCTGGCGGTGCAGACCTCCCACAGTCCGGAGGAGGTCCGCAGGCGCCTCGCACGGCTCCTGGACCGCGCCCGGCTGCCCGACCGGATCATCCCGATCCCGTCCGTGCCACTGACCGCCAACGGAAAGCCGGACCGAGAGGCCGTGCGGCGCCTGTGCGCCGCGCCGGCTCGGGACCACGACACCACCGCACCCTCCTCCGCACAGACCAGGACCCCCCATGAACCAGCCGCAGTTTGACCGTCTCGTGGAACGGATCTGCTCCGTCACGGTGACCGACCCGCAGACCCCTCTCGTGGACCTCGGCGCGGACTCGCTCCGCACGATCGCCCTGCTGATGGCGATCGAGGAGGAGTTCGAGGTGGAACTCCACCCCGGCGTCCTCGCCGACCCCGCTCAGGCCTCCCCGGCGGGCCTGTGGCGCGCCGTCCAGGAGCAGCGGACCGCCAGGACGGGGGACTGACCGCCATGTGGACGGACATGCGACCCGCCGTGGAGATGCCGCGTCTGTTCGAGCGGGGCGGCGACACGGTCTCCTTCGCCGGCGGGCTGCCCGACCTCGACGTGCTGCCCCTGGACGCGATCGCGCGCCAGATGTCCGGGCTCGTAAGGCTCGGCGGCAGGATCGCCCTCCAGTACAGCACCCCGCACGTCGCCCAGGCGCTCGTTCCGGCGATCGGCGACCTGATGGGGCGCGAGGGCGCCTGCCCGGCGGCCGCCGACCTGGTCCCGACGAGCGGCTCCCAGATGGGGCTGATGGCGGCGGGACTGGCGCTGGCGGAGCCCGGGGAGACCGTGCTCGTGCAGACCCCCGTCTACCCGGGCGCCGCGGCGGCCTTCCGCACGGCCGGGCTGAGGCTGCGCGCCATACCCCGGGACGCCCGGGGCCTGGCACCGGAAGGCCTGCGTGAAACGATTCTGCAACTGCGTAGGGAGGGACGTACCGCACGACTCGCCTACTGCAACCCGACCTTCCAGAACCCCACCGGAGCCACCCTCCCCGCAGACCGGCGCAGGGAACTGCTCGCGGTGGCCGGCGAACTCGACCTGACGGTGATCGAGGACAACCCCTACGGGCTGCTGGGCTTCGACGGGCAGACCACCGACAGCCTCAAGGCGCTCGCCCCGGACCGCGTCGTCTACCTCGGCACCTTCTCCAAGGTCTTCGCGCCGGGCCTGCGCTGCGGCTGGATCGCCGCACCCCGTGAGCAGGCCGCGGCGCTGCGCCGCACCACGGAGGTGATGGCGCTGTCCCCGTCCCCGCTGGCCCAGGCCGCGATCGCCGCGTTCCACGCGCGCAGCGGATGGACGGAGCTGATCGACCGGTACCGGGCCGCCTACCGCGAACGCTGCGCGCTCATGGCGGACGCCCTGGAGCGCGAACTCGGCGACGGCGGGCCGTGGACGTGGCGGCGGCCGCAGGGGGGCTTCTACCTGTGGCTGCGCCACCGCGACGGCCTCGACACCGGCCCTCTCGCCGCCGTGGCCGCCGGGCACGGCGTCTCCTTCGTCCCCGGCAGCCACTTCCGGATCGACGGGGGGCCTTCCGACGCCCTGCGGCTGTGCTTCAGCCATGTGCCCCGGGACCGGGTCGCCGTGGGCGTCTCCCGCCTCGCCACCGCGCTCCGGGGAGGCGCGGCATGAGCGAACCGCCGCGCCGGGACCGCACCGGGCGTCCAGCGCCACCGCTTCGACGCTGTACGGGCGAACCGCCGCGCCGGGACCGCACCCTCGGCCCTGCGGCGTTCGGCCCGTCCTATCCGCTCGCCGGCAGCGACTGGCGGGTGTGGGACGTCGGACTGCTGCGCGGCGCCGGCTTCCCCGTGTCCGGGCTGGAACTGCTCGGGGGTCCCCGGGCGGCCCGGGCCGCCCGGCTCCTCGAGTCCGATGGCCTCGAGTCCGAGGGCCTCGAGCCCGATGGCCTGGACGCCTTCCGCGCCGCCTACCGGGCGGACAGCGCCGCCGAGTCGCAGGCACTGGCCGGCCTGGCCGCGGACGACAAGTTCCGACGTGCCGTCGCCTGGCAGAACCGCACGGTGTACCACGTGCTGGACTCGGTGGCGGCCTGCCGTGGCAGCGCGAGCAGGCGCCGGCGGCGGGAACGCGGCGTCGCCATGTACTGGCTGCGCTACTGCGCCAAGGCCGACATGATCGGCTTCTTCGGCCCCGGCGCGTGGATCAGCGTCGGCCGGGGGCGGCGTGCCGTGGACCTCGACCACGGGCCCGCGCTGACGTCGGAGAGCCGGACGTCCTTCGAGCGCTGGGCGGTGGCCGCACTCGCCGACTGGATGGTGGCGCAGCCGGGTGCCCGCTGGTGGTTCCCGCCGATGCTCAGGGCGGACGTCCACCTCGCCGGGGACCGGCTGGTCCTCCCGGGCGGCCGCACGATCCGCCCGGGGGACGACGACGTCCGCGTCCTGCGCCTCGCCGACGGCGACCGCAGCGCCGAGGCCATCGCGCGGGCCGCGGGCTGGGATCCGGCGTCGGCCCGGGAGCGGGTGGAGAAGGCCCTGAAGCGGCTCCTGCGGCAGCGCGTGCTGACCTGGGACGCCAACATCCCCGTCGACGTACGCGCCGAGGAGGTGCTGCGCAGGCGCGTGGCGGGCATCGGCGATCCCGCGCTGCTCGCCCGGTTCGGGAGCGTACTCGCGGAACTCGACGGGCTGCGGGACAGGATCGACCGCGCACGCAGCGCGGAGGAACTCGCCGACGCGCTCGACCGGCTCGACGCGTTCTTCGTCCGCACCACCGGGCAGGCCGCCTCACGCGAGCAGGGAAAGATGTACGCCGGCCGCACGCTGTGCTACCAGGACTCCCTCCGGGACTGCCGCATGGACCTGGGACGAGACTTCCTCGACGGCATCGCCCGCCCGCTGGCCCTCGTGGCCGGCGCCGCGGACTGGTTCGGCAACCGCCTGGCCGAACTCGTGGAGGCGGAGGTCGCGGGCTTCGTCCGCGAGGCCGCCCGCGGCCGGGGCGGCACGGTGGCTCTCGCCGACGTGTGGCCGAGGGTGCTCAACCTCTTCTGGGGGGACACCGCGGCCCCCGTGCGGACCGCCACCCGCGAACTGGCCCTCAAGTGGCAGCAGGCGCTCGGGGTGGACCCGGCGGCCGAACTGCCCGAGTGCCTCGAGTTCCCCGTCGAGGACATCGAGGAGCGGGCCCGGGGGCTGTTCGCCACCGGGCCGGTGCGCTCGCCGCATCTCGCCCTGCACAGCCCCGACCTTCAGATCGCCGCCCCCTCGGTCGACGCGGTGAACGCCGGCCGCTACACGGCCGTGCTCGGCGAACTGCACGCCTGCCTCGCGACGCTGGACCCGGGGGCGCTCGACTGGACCACCGACGGGCCCTCGCTTCGCGACAGGGTCAACGCGGCCGTGGGCGCGCGGCGCCTGGTGCCGCTGCTGCCGGTCGACTGGACGCGCAACAGCGGCCGGGTGGTCCCCGCTCCCGTCGGGACGTCCGACCGGCTCATCGGCTTCACCCGGGCCCCCTTCGACGACCGCGCGCGGGTGGATCCGGCGGTGGCGGTCACCCTGTGCGAGACGGACGGCACCGTCACCGCGACCACACCCGACGGCAGCGAGTGGAACGTCGCCGAACTCCTCGCGGTACCGATCTCGGTGATCGCCGCCGACGCCTTCAAGATCGGGCTCGACGGGGCGCACACTCCCCGTGTCACCGTCGGCGGCCTGGTCCTGTTCCGGGAGACCTGGCGGCAGCCGGCCGGGGGGGTGGGCCTGCCGGAGAAGGCGGACGCCGAGCGCGACTACCTGGCCGTACGGGGCTGGTGCGCCCGCAACGCGCTGCCCGATCTGCTCTTCGTCAAGTTCCAGGCGGAGACCAAGCCGTACCTCGTCGACTTCACCAGCCCGACGCTGGTGCTGTGCTTCGCCAACCTGGTCCGCGCCGCGTGCCGCCAGGACTCCGAAGCGACCGTGAGCCTCAGCGAGCCCCTGCCGTCCCCCGCCGATTGCTGGCTGACGGACTCCCACGGCGAACGGTACGTCAGCGAACTACGCCTGCAGATCAGCAGAAAGGTGCCGGAATGAGCCCGGTAACCCGAGACGGCTCGGCCCTCTCCACGACCCGCCGCCCGAGGGACCCCGACATCACCGCGACGATCGGCGGAACTCCGCTCGTCGCACTCGACCGCCTCTTCCCACCGGAGCGCTTCCAGGTGTACGCGAAGTGCGAGCGCTTCAACCCCGGCGGAAGCATCAAGGACCGCGCGGCGAAGTCGATGCTCGAAGAGGCCATCCGGACGTCGAAGGTCGTCCCCGGGGTCTCCACGGTGGTCGAGTCGTCCTCCGGCAACCTCGGGATCGCGCTCGCCCAGCTCTGCAACTTCCACGGAATCGCCCTCGTCTGCGTCGTGGACCCCCACACCACCGCGCAGAACGTCGCCATCATGCGGGCCTACGGCGCGCGGGTCGAGGTCGTCGACCGCGACCCCGCCTCCGGCCAGTACCTGCCCGCCCGCATCGCGAGGGTCCGGGCACTGCTGGAAGCCGTCCCCGACGCCTACTGGCCCAACCAGTACGCGAACGAGTGCAACGCCCTGGCGCACCACCACACGATGCGCGAGATCTGCGAGGCCCTTCCCCGCGCACCGGACCACCTCTTCCTCGCGACCAGCACCACCGGAACGCTCCGCGGCTGCGCGGACTACTGCCGCGAGAACGGGCTGGCCACCAGGGTGACGGCGGTGGACGCCGTGGGCAGCGTGATCTTCGGGCCCCCCGAACCGGGCAGCCTCCGCCACCCGCGCAGGATCCCCGGACACGGAGCGGCGATCGTGCCGCCGCTCCTGCGACCGGAACTCGCGGACCGGGTCGTCAAGGTCACCGACCACGAATGCGTACGCGGCTGCCGCCGGCTGCTCGCCCGCGAGTCCATCCTCGCCGGCGGCTCCTCCGGCGCCGTCGTCAGCGCCCTGCAGCGGTGCTCGTCCTCGATCGAACCGGGCGCCACCTGCGTCGTGGTGCTTCCCGACGGCGGCGACCGCTATCTGGACACCATCTACTCCGACTCCTGGGTGGACACCCACCTCCGGCCGTACCCGAACCGCCCGCCCCACCACGAACAGGACAGGAACGAGGCATGAGGATCCTCAACCGAGACGACGTCGCAGCCGCCCTGACGGATCGTGAACCCGCCGTTCTCGACGCGGTGCGCGCCGCCTACCTCCTCCACGGCCAGGGCCGCACGCGGGTGCCGTTCTCCGGTTTCCTGCGCCCGCCGGAGCCCGCCGGCTCCCGCATCATCTCCCTGCCCGCCTACCTGGGGGGTCCCGAACCCGTGATGGGCATGAAGTGGATCTCCTCCTTCCCGGGGAACGTCGACGGGGGACTGCAGCGGGCGTCCTCCGTCCTGGTCCTCAACGACCTGCGCACCGGCTACCCGATCGCGCTTCTCGAGGGCAGCCGGATCTCCGCCTCGCGGACCGCCGCGAGCGCCGCCCTCGCCAGTGCGGCGCTCCACGGCGCGTGCGCGGTGCGCACCGCGGCGCTCATCGGGTGCGGCACGATCAACCAGCGGGTCCTGGCCTTCCTCGCGCGGGTACATCCGGAGCTCGAGGCGGTGCTGCTCCACGACGCGGTGCCGGACCGCGCCGAGGTCCTCGCCGCCGAACTGCGCGTCCTGCACCCGGGGATCGCCTTCCGCACCGGCGACGCCGCCGCCGCGCTCAGCGCCCGCACGGTGAGTGTGGCGACCACCGACTCGGGCTACTGGCTCGACCTCGCCTCCCATCCCCACCGGCCCGACGGCCAGGTGATCCTGCACCTCTCGCTGCGCGATCTCAGCACCGCGTCGGTGCTCGCCGCCCGCAACGTGGTCGACGACACCGAGCACGCCGTCCGCGAGCACACCTCCCTCCACATGGCCGAACAGGAGACCGGCAACCGGGACTTCGTGCACGCCGAGATCGCCTCCGTGCTCGACGGCTCGGTACGGCCCGACACCGCCGGCACCACCGTCTTCTCCCCCTTCGGCCTGGGCATCCTCGACCTCGCGGTCGCCCGGGAGGTGCTCGGGTCAGCCATCCGCGCGGGGCTGGGCACCGAAATCGGGGGTTTCGCCCCCGGCAGCCACCGGGTGACGGCGGCCATGGCGGAGAAGTCCGCATGAGCGGCCCCGGGAGCCTCTTCCCCGAGGGCACGAAGGCCCTGGTCACCGGCGCGTCCCGGGGCATCGGCGCGGCGATCGCCGTCACCCTGGCCGAGCACGGCTGCGACGTCGCCGTCAACTACCGCTCCAACGCGTCCAAGGCCGAGGACGTCGCCCGGCGGATCCGCGGGCTCGGCAGGCAGAGCCTGCTGCTCCAGGCGGACGTCTCCGACGAGGCGCAGGTCACCGCGATGTACCGGCAGCTGAGGGCCGTCTGGGGCTCGCTCGACGTGGCGGTGCTCAACTCCGGGGTGACCGCCGACGGTCATCTGGCCGCCATGAGCGGCGCCAAGTGGCGGCAGGTGATCGACACCAACCTCACCGGCAGCTTCCTCACCGCGCGTGAGGCGACCAAGCTGATGTACGTCACCGGCGGTGCGATCGTCCTCATCGCGTCCACCAGCGGCGTCGCGGGCCGGGCGGGCCAGGCCAACTACGCGGCCAGCAAGGCCGGGGTGATCTCCATGGCCAGGACGCTGGCGTACGAGGTCGCCGCACGCGGCATCCGGGTCAACGTGGTGGCCCCCGGATTCATCGACACCGACATGGTGCGGAAGCTGCCGGCCGCCCGACGGGCCCACGCCCAGCAGTCCATACCGATGGGACGCATGGGGACGCCGCGCGAAGTGGCGCACGCCGCCGCCTTCCTGGCCGGCCCCGGCGCCTCGTACATCACCGGCAAGGTGCTCACCGTCGACGGCGGAATGATCCCCGTCTGAGCGATCCCCGTCCAGCCGTGCCGTCCGGCACATCGACGACCCCCCACCCCCCGACGAGAGGAAACCCCGTGTCCGTCGCCGCCTTCGAGCAGATCCGCGCCCGGGCCCAGACCCGCCTGGAGAAGAACATGCATGTCAAGTCGATGATCATCGACCGCCTCGGTCTGGACGTGGAACCGGCCGTCGTCTCCGACAACCAGCCGCTGTTCGGCCGGGGCCTGGAGATGGACTCCCTGGACACCCTGGAGATCGTCGTCATGATCAACAGCGAGTACGCCGTGCTGATCAGCGACGACGACTTCGAGGCCTTCGGCTCCGTCAACGCGCTGGTCGACTTCGTCGCGGCCCGCGAGGCCCGGCCATGACGGCCGCCACCGCACCACCCGCCGGTTCCGGCCGCCGGGACGCGGGGACCACCGGGAAGCGCAGCTACTCCTGCGACGACATCAAGCGGATGCTGCCGCACCGCTGGCCGATGCTGATGATCGACCGCGCCTACGACGTGGTACCCGGCGTGTCCGGCCGGGGGGTGAAGAGCGTCTCGGTGAACGAGCCCTACTTCGCCGGGCACTACCCCGACCACTCGGTCATGCCCGGAGTCATGATCGTCGAGTCGATGGCGCAACTGGTGGCGGTCGTCTACGTCGCCGAGATCATCGAGGCGGCGGGACCGGACGCCGGTACCGCCGGTACCGCCGACGCCGCGCAGAGCGTGGGCTACCTGGGCTCCATCAGCCATATGCGGTTCTCCCGGCTCGTCGTGCCGGGCGACCAGCTGACGCTGGAGGCCACGCTCGGCGAGCGCCTGGGCGCGCTGCGCCGGGTGTCCGTGAGCGCGAGCGTCGGCCGGGAGCGGGTCGCCTCCGGCTCCCTGGTGGTCACGTCGGAACGCAGAGCCGCCCGGGGCGTGCGGTGAAAGCCCCTCCCGGCCCGCGGCGCCCGGCACGCACTCCCCGTCGCCCCTCGGGCACGGGAGGCGCCGCCGCGCTGCGTTGCCGGGGGCATGCACGTACGTCCGGTACGGGGATGATCCTCCGCCTTGCGGTCGCACGCACCAGACGCCGCAGGCCCCGCCCTGCGGGCGGACGGAGCTGCCGTCGCGACACGCCCCGGTGCGGCGCCGGGCAGGGGGGCCGGGCAGCCGCGCGGCACCCCGCCCCGGCCCGTCATCCATCCGACCGAAGAGAGGAAGAAGTGGAATGTCCGTCACGATCCGCCACTACCGGGTGGGCGACGCGCAGGGCATCGCGGAGCTCTTCAACCGCCACCACGACAACCCCAACCCCGTGGCGGGCGGGATCACCCCCGGCGAGGTGGTGCGCGAACTCGCCGAACGGGACACGGCGGCGTTCCTCGTCGCGGTGGACGAGGGGCGAGTGGTGGGCACCTTCGGGCTGTTCAACAGCACCGGACGGAGATCCGCCCGGGCCGGCGAGCTGATCGCCGACATGTTCTTCGTCGCCCCGGCCTACCGCAACGGAGTGCTCACCGGCCGGCTGTTCACCGAGGCGGTCGAGTGGATGATGCGGTCCGGCTGCCTCGTCCTGCGGCTGACCGTCAACCCCGCCAACACCGTGGCGTTCCGGCTCTACCGGCGCGTGGGCTGCGTCTGCGTGGGCCGGACCACGCCCGGTGAGGACGGCAACGTCGAACTGCACAACTACATACCGCTCGTGCTGCGCAGCGTCGCCGGGGACCTCGGCGACGACGCGAGGTCGGCGCTGCGCGAGGTCACCAGCTTCGCGACGCTCGTCGACTCCCGGGACGACGACCTGCGCTCCGACGTCCGCCCGGCCGGCGGCGCCCGTACCGTGCACTACCGCCTCCTCCTGGGCGACTTCCGGCTCACCGCGAGCGTGGACGTCGACCGCGGCACGGTCCGCCAGGCCGCGGTCGGTCGTCCCGACGGCACGACCCGCCCCCTGCGGCCGGCCGAGCCGCCGTACCGCGTCCGCGCCCCGCGGGGGGCGGCACCGCACCGGTTCGCGGCCGGCGGTGCGGTGTGCGAGGTGGACGGCGACGACGCGACCGTACGGGTATGGCACGAGGGCCACCACGGGCCGGTGTTCATCTCCACCTGGCCCGGCTGCCAGGCCAACGGCCCCTCCGGCTGGCGCGAGGGCGAACCGCGCGATCTGGACGTCGTCCGCGTCGGCGGCGGGGTCCGCGTCACGGAGCGGTGCCGGGAGGGCGAGGTCGTGGGCACGATCACCCTCGACGGGGGAGTCCTCCGGCAGGACTTCGCCTTCACCGCCCCGCCGGGCCGGATCTTCCAGACGGTGGGTCTGCGCCAGGCCGTCTTCGTCCACGCCGACGGGCGGCGCCACCCCCTGGGCCTGGACGTCGGCGTCCGCGACGCCTCCGAGGTGGTGGCCGCATCGGAGCCCGTCCCCGTAGGCCGCGAACTGGCCTGGCTCGGCTCCTCCACCGAGATCCGGATGCCGGTGGGCGAACCGGTGCGGCTGGTGCACAGCGCCCTGGTCGAGCGCGGCCTCGAGCGCGGCCCGGACGGGGTGGCCCGCCTGCGCACCGTGATCCGGCCGGCCGCCGCACCCACCGCGGCGCCGCGCGCCGCTGCCGCCCTCCGCACACCGCCCGGGACCGGGGGGCCGCGCAGGCTGGAACTCGACGCCGCGGCCGCCGGGGTGACCCGGTGGACGGAGGGCGCGACCAGGGTCCTGCGCAGTCCCCACCCCCGCTCCCGGGCGTTCGGCTGCAACCCCCGCTGGTCCGCGGGTATGTGGGTGACCAGGGAGAGGCAGCGGTACCACCGGTCCGCCGGACTGGGCTGGGGCGTGCGGTCCCCGGCCGGGTGGGAGGCGGAGCACCCGCTCGCCCTCTACTGCCCGCACACGCGCACCGGCTGGGAGATCACCGCCCCCGGCGACACCACCGAGCCCGTCCGGGTGGACGTGCGGACTCCACCGGCCGGGGACGAGGCCGGGGACGAGGCGGAGGCCGTCCTGTGGATCACCCCCGACACCCCGCGGAAGACCACCGTCATGCTCGAGTCGGCCGGAACCCGGTGGGCGCTGGCCTCCACGGGATTCCGGCAGGTGTGGGCCGCGGCCGCCGCGGTCCGCCTCTCCGACGGCAGCTGGCTGGACTGCCGGCCCTCACCCGGATCCGGCGGGGAGCGGGAGATCGCCCTCCGCTCCACTCCGTCCGGCCTCCTCGTCGGCTGCGTCTCCCCGGCGGGCCGGAGAAGCACCACCTGGCACCTGTCCGTACACGACGAACCCACCCTCTGACCCGCCCCCACCACCGCTGCGAAGGGAAACCGCCCACCATGACCACGACCACCGACGCCGCCCTGCGCACCATGGCCGACGACTACGCCACCGTGCGCACGTCCGTCGGCGCCTACCGGATCGACGCGCCGCTGGTGCGGCTCACCGGAGACGACAGGCTGTCCTTCCTGGACGGCCTCCTGACCAAGTCCGCGGACTTCGTGGAGCCGGACACCGTCCGGGAGGCACTCGCCCTCCACGACGACGGCACCCCGTTCGCGGTCCTGCTGCACTGCGAGACGGGCGAGGAGTCCTGGCTGCTTCCCCGCACGCCGCTCACGGCCGGGGAACTGCGCGGACATCTGGACGGGCCGGACGTGCCGCCGGGCGTCACCGCCGAGATCGAGCCCGAGGGCTGGGGCGTCACGGCGTTCGAGGGCCCGGCCGCCTGGGCCGTGGCCGCCGCCTTCGTCGACTTCGACATCTCCGGACTGCCCCTGCACGCCGTCACGGAGGCGGCCGTGCCGGGTGCCCCGGCGGCGGTCGCCCACCTGGCGCGCGTCGGCACCACCGGCGAGTACGGATACCTGCTCGTCTCCGACGCCCCCGAGGCGGCGCACCGGGCGGTCCTGGCCGCCGTGCGGGAGCAGGGCGGACATCCGGTCGGCCGCGAGGGGCTGGACCGCGTCCGGGCGGAGGCCGGAACGGCTCTCTGCGCCACCGGGTTCCTCGGCCTCACGGTGGACCGGGCCGATCTCTCCTGGATGGTCGACTGGGACCGGCCGGGTGAGTTCCGCGGGTCCGGCGGCCTCACGCGGCCCGCCGCGGACGGCCCCCGGCTGACCGCCCTCACCGCCCCGCCCGGCAGCCGGTTCGCCACCGGTGCCGAGGTGACGGCGGCCGGTAGGGGCGTCGGCACGGTCCTGTGGCAGGCCCCTTCCGCCAACGGCGACGAAGAACTCGTACTCGCCCTCCTGGACGCGCCCTTCTGGGTCCCCGGCCTCGACCTGGCCGCCGAAGACGAGCGGGCCCGCCGCCGCCCGCTGTCCACCGTGACCCTCCCGCGGGTCGTCGCCCGCTCGCTGACCACGAGGATCTCCTGATGCCCGCCCCCGCCCCCGCCATCGCCCTCACCGGCCTCGGGCTGGTCACCGGGGCAGGGGAGGACGTCGACACCTGCTGGGCCTCCATCGCGGCAGGCGCCCCCGGCATCCGCCCCAACACCCTGTTCGACACCTCGGAGCTGCTGACCGACTGGGCGGGCATGGTCACCGCGGAGCAGGCGGACGGCCTGGACCGCTGCTACGGCCTGGCCGCCACCGCCGTCCGCGAGGCCCTGCGGGACAGCGGGCTCGACCTGTCCTCGGTCGACCGGGAGCGGGTGGCGGTCGTGGTCGGCTCCAGCCTCGGTGCGATGCCCACCCTGGAGGACGTCCACGCCGGCCTCGTCTTCGCGGGCGAACTGGACGCACAGCGGGCGGTGACCGCGCAACTGCCCTGCGTCGGCGACTACATCGCCTCCGAGTTCGACCTGCGGGGCCCCCGCGTGGTGCTCTCCAACGCCTGCGCGGCCGGCGCCGTGGCACTGGGCTACGCGGCCGAACTCCTGTGGCGCGAGGACGTCGACTACGTGCTGTGCGGCGGAGTGGACCCCCTGGCCACGCTCTCCGCCTACGGGTTCAGCTCCCTGGGCGCCCTCGATCCGGAGCCCTGTTCGCCCATGTCGGCCTCGACGGGCCTGACCCTCGGGGAGGGAGCCGCGTTCATGGTCCTGGAGCCGGCGGACCGGGCCGAGCGGCGCGGCGCACGCGTCCTCGCCGAACTCGGGGGCTACGGCCTGTCCTGCGACGGATACCACCAGACCGCCCCGGACCCGAGCGGGAAAGGGGCCTGCGCCGCGATGGCCCAGGCCCTGGAGACGGCCGGACTCGGCCCGGACGACGTCGACTACCTCAACCTGCACGGCACCGGGACACCGGCCAACGACTCCTCGGAACCGAAAGCGGTCAGGAAGCTGTTCGGCGCCACTCCTCCGCCGGTCAGCTCCACGAAGTCGATACTCGGCCACACGCTCGGTGCGGCGGGCGCGGTGGAAGCGGTCGTCAGCGCCCTGGCGATCGACCGCGGCGTCCTGCCGCCGACCGTCAACACGCGCGGACTGGAGCCCCCCAGCGGGCTCGACATCGTTCCGGGCACCGGACGCGAGGGCAGGCCCGGCGTGGTGCTGTCGAACTCCTTCGCGTTCGGCGGCAACAACGCCTCCGTGGTCCTCAACCGCCCGGGGCGGACCGGGCGGGGCACCCGGCGCACCGAGCCGCCGCACCGGGTCGTGGTGACCGGCGCGGCCGGCCTCGCGGGCGACGCCGCCGACACCGCCGCCCTCGTCGCCGCACTCAGCGGCCGTCGCCCCTGCTACACCCGCACCGAACACGTCCGGGGCATCGGCGAGGTGCCGGTCGGCCGCGTCGACGCCGACGCGGTGTCCCGCGCCATCAACCCCAGCCGCGCCCGCCGCATGGACCCGCTGAGCCTGCTCGCCACCGCCGCGGTCGCCGACCTCTACGGCCGGCACGGAAAACCCTCGCGCGCCGAGGCCGAGGCGACCGGCATCGTGTTCGCCACCGGCTACGGGCCCTACACTTCGGTGCTCCGGTTCCACGAGGGCGTGCTGCGGCACGGCATCGCGGGCGCCAACCCCGCGCTGTTCGCCAACACCGTCGTCAACGCGGCGGCCGGGCACGTGGCGATGCTGAACCGCTACCGCGGCTACACCGCCACCATCGCCAACGGAGGCACCAGTTCCCTCCTCGCGCTGCAACTGGCGGCCCGGGTCATCGCCCGCGGGGCGGCCGACCGGATCATGGTCGTGGCCGCCGACGAGTTCCCCGGCAAGGCCCTCGCCACACAGGCCGCCCTCCCCGGCTACGCACGCACCGCGCACGTGGTCCCCGGGGGCCGCACCGGCACCGTGCTCACCGAGGGCGCCGCCGCGATCCTGCTCGAGAGCGAGGAGGCGGCCGCCTCCCGCGGCGCGGACACCCTCGCCGCGGTGCGGGGGTTCGGCGCCTCCGGCGAACCGGCGGGCCTCGGCGGGATCGGCCGCGACGGCGAGGCCTGGGCACGCGCGCTGCGCACCGCGATGGCCGAGGCGGGCACAGCCCCGGACGGGATCGGCACCGTCGTCTCGGCGGCCTCCGGCTACAGCCTCGTCGACATCGCCCAGACCCGGGCACTGAAGCTCGCCGGCCTCGCCGGCCGGCCCGTGGCGGCCCCCAAGGCGCTGCTGGGAGAGACCTACGGCAGCGCCGCCGCGCTGGGACTCGTGGCCGCGCTGTGCGGTGCGGCGCCGCCCGGCCGCGTCCTGCTGTCCGGCTTCGCCTACGGCGGCAGCTACGCGGCGGCCGTCCTCGACACGTAGTCCTGGCCGGCGCCCCCGGCAGGCCCCCCGCCGAGGGCCGCCGGGACCGGGCAGGGCGGAACGCGACCCACCGTGGAGGTACCACCCGTGGAACACCGGCCGGCGCTTGCGGGACGCTGCGGCACGAGAGGAGCACAGGACGCGGAGCGCGGCTCCCACGGCCGCACCCGACCCGAACCGTGCGTGATCGACTGCCTGATCACCCGCCACCCCCACCTGCCCAGCGACCGGATGGGCCACCGCCTCAACGGCTCCGGGCGCTCGCTGGTCATCGCCGCGGCCGGCGAGCTGTACGGCCTCGCCGTGACGGCGAGTGATCTCGCGCGCGACCGGCACCTGCGCTGGAGCCTGCCCGCCCACGGCCTGACCGCCTCGGTGACGCACTGCGGCACCCTCGGTGCCGTGGCCCTGTCGGCCGGCCCGCACGTGGGAGTGGACCTCCAGGACGAACGGGACCGGCCCGCCGCCCTGCGGTGGCTCGGCTCCCTCCTCGGCCTGCCGGGACCGGCCCGGCTGCGCGACTTCGCCGAGTGCGAGGCGCTCATCAAGGCCTCGCACCTCACCAAGGACACCTTCGCGGGGGTGCGGCTGCCCGGCTGGAGACCGGGATGGCGCCCCACCAACGCCCCTCCCTACCTGGTGTGCTCCACCACCCTCGGCACGGACACCCACCTCGCCCTCGCCGGCTCCCGGCCCGCGGCGGTGCGGTGGTGGTGGCGGCCGTCCCCCACCGCACCCGCCGCCCGCAGCGTCGATCCGACCACCCTGGACCAAGGATGAACGCCACCTCCGAGCCCAGGGCCGAACGGCCCTACACGCGCCGCATCTCACCGATCGAACGCGGCTATCTCACCGCCTCGGCGGCAGGCTGCCCGCAGCTGATCCAGATGGTCCTCGAAGGCGAGGGGCACATCGGCGCCGACGCCCTGCGGGAGGCCGTGCACACCGCCACGCTCGCCAACCCGGGACTCGCCGTACGCCGGCGGTCCGCTCTCTGGCGCGCGGACGGCCCCTTCCCCCCGGTCGTGGAACTCCCCGGGGCGGCGGACCTCGGCGCGTCTTTCTTCCACCGCGACCTCGACGTGGTGACCGGTCCCGTCTGCGAGGTCGGCGTCGGGCAAGGACCGGCCACCCGCCTGGTCGTCCGCGCCAGCCATGTCGTCACCGACGGCCGGGGGCTGCGGCACTGGATCGCCGACGTCTTCCGCGCGCTGCGAGGGGAGGAGCCCCTCGGCGCCCTCTCGGACGCCGACGACGGCCACTTCCGCACCGCCGCCGGACGGGTACCCCCGCTGAAGCCGCCCGCCCGGCTCCGGGGGCAGCCCGCGATCCTCGGAGCCGGGCCGCCCGACGGCACGCCCCTGTGGACCCGCCGCCGGGTGCCCGCACGCCCGACGGCGGTCACCGCCCGGGTGGCCGCCGCCGTCTCCCGGAGCATCACCACGGACACGGGGCGCCTGATCGTGCCCGTCGACCTGCGCCGCCACGACCCCTCGGTGCGTTCCACCGCGAACCTCACCTCCCAGCTGGTGCTGGACGTCAACCGCGACGACGACTGGAAGCGGCTGCACGGCGAACTCATCCGCGCCCTGCTCCGCAAGCGCGAGGTCGCGTCGCTCGGCGGGGACTTCCGGCGGAACAACCCCTTCGCCAACACCATCGGCGAGGCATGGGCAGGCGACGGCTCCCACTTCCCCGGTACGGCCATCGTCTCCGACCACGGCCCGATCGACACCGGCGAACTGAGCACCGGCCGGTTCCGGCCCACCGCCTTCTACACCCTCCCCATGCTCGTGCCCTATGTCGAGATGTTCGTGAGCGCCTGCCAGGTGGGGAACTCGACCGAGCTGACCCTCGCATGCCGCAACCGCCCTGGCGCACGCGAGGCGGCCGAAGCGCTCCTCGACGACGTCGAGGACGCGCTGGGCGACGCGCACTGACCCGGCCCCTGCCCCGCGGACCCCGAAGGACGCCCCCGCATGTCGACGACCGAACAGACCGATGACGGCTCGCCCTGCTCGCCGGAAGCCTCCGGAACCCCCGAACCGGCCGTACACCCCCCGAGGCCCCGGGAGTCCCCCGACCCGCACCCCGGGGCGGCCCGGCTCCCCGCGCCCCCGGCGGCCGGAGCGGGGGAGCAGAAGGTGCGCGAGGCGCCGGAGACGCGTGAGACGCGTGAGATGCGTGAGACACGGGAGATGCCGGAGATACGGAAGGCCCGGAAGGCCCGGAAGGTGCGGGTGGCCGGTCCGGACTCCCCGGCCCGCGACCGCGCCCCGGAGGCTTCCGGCGCCCCCGCGGAGCCCGCCGGGCCGCCCGCCCCCGGAGCCTGGACGTCCGCCGCGGCGATCAGCGGCAACTTCCTCGCCCTGCTCGACACCACCATCGTGAACGTGTCCCTGCACGACACCGCCGCCCGACTCGGCAGCATCAGCCGGGTGCAGTGGGCGGTGACGACGTACCTCCTCGCCCTGGCCGCGCTCATGCCGGCCACGGGCTGGCTCGTCACCCGCTTCGGGGTCAGACGCGTCTTCGCCTGGGCGACCACCCTCTTCCTGCTCGGCTCGGCGGCCTGCGCGCTCAGCCGCAGCCTGCCGGAGCTCACAGCCGCCCGCGCCCTGTCGGGAGCGGCCGCCGGAGTGCTCGTCCCCGCGTCGACGATCCTGCTCACCCGCGGGGTCCCGCGCGGGCAACTGGGCCGGGTCCAGGGGCTGAACGGCAGCGTGATGCTGATCAGCCCCCTCCTGGGACCCGCGATCGGAGGACTGCTCGTGCAGGCGGGGGGCTGGCGCGCGGTCTACGCGGTGAACGTCCCCCTGTGCGCCGCCCTCGTCCTCGTCACCCTGCGCCGTGTGCCCCGGGATCCCCCGCACAGCCGGCAGGCCAGACCCCTGGACGTGGTGGGCCTGCTGTCCTCGGCGACCCTCACCGTCTGCACGGTCCTGGCCCTCCGCGCCTTCTCCCGACTCGGCTGGACCGCTTCCGCGGACCTGCTGGTCCCGCTGCTGCTCGCCGTGCTGAGCGGCGCGGTGTTCGTGGTCCGGGAACTGCGCGCCGACTTCCCCCTGCTCGACGTGCGCCTGTTCGGCCACCGCGTCTACCGGACCGCCGCGGTCAACATCCTCTGCCTCGGCTTCGTGCTGTACTCCCCGATGATGCTCATCCCGCTGTACTTCCAGTCGGCGCGCGGCGAGCCGGCCGTCACGACCGGTCTCCTGATGTCGGCGGGAGGCGTCGGAGTGGTCGCCGCGTCGTGGCTGTGCCGCGTCCTGATGAAGCGGACGGGTGGAGGCGCGACCGTCGTCATCGGCGTCGCACTCACCATGCTCGCCACCGTGCCGCTCACCGGCCTGTCCTCGACCACTCCCTATCCCCTGCTCTGCGCGAGCCTCGCGGTCCGGGGCCTGGGCACCGGCCTGACCATCGTCCCCGCGATGACCAGGGCCTACCAGTCGATCCGGGCCGAGTCCATCCCCGACGCCTCCGCACAGCTCAACCTCGTCCAGCGCATCGGCGGCTCCGCCGCCCTCGCCGTGGTGACGGTGGTGCTGGACCGGGCTGCGCACCGCTACCACGGACTGACCCCGGACGCCTTCGCCTCCTCCTTCGGCTGGCTGCTCGTCATCTACGGCTTCACCCTGGTCCCCGCGCTGGCGCTGTTCGCGGCCGACCGCCGGGAGGCCCGCCACGCCGCGGGGTGACGGCGGCGGGGCCGGGGCGCCCGGCGGGGCAACCGGTCGCAAGGGGGTCCGGCGGAAGGGGGGTCCGGCCGGAGGGCCGGCGGGGGAGGACCCGTTCCCCGGCGACCCCGGCCCGGCGACCTAGGCGACCCCGGCGCGACCCCGGCGATCCCGGCCGCCGGGGCGGGGCCGCCGGGCGTCCGGTCATCGCAGGTGGGTACCGGGTGTGTGGCCGAACGCCCGGCGGAAGACGTCGATGAAGGCGCTGGTCGAGGACCATCCGCACCGGTTCGCCACCTGGGTCACGGGGGTCTGCTCGGCCAGCAGGACCAGGGCGCGATGCAGGCGCAGCTGGGTGCGCCACTGGGGGAAGGTCATCCCGAGGTCGCCGGCGAACAGGCGGGAGAGTGTGCGCTCGCTCGCTCCGACCTCACGCCCCAGGAGGGCGAGCGTGCGGCTGTCCGCCGGGTCTGCGCTCAGGAGGGCGCAGACCCGGCGCAGCACCGGGTCGGCCGGGGTGGGCAGGTGCAGGGGCTGCTGCACCGAGATCCGCAGCTGGTCGAGCAGGACCGCGCGCAGCCGGGTCCCCTCCGGACTGTCGTCGTCCTCGGTGCGGGTGTGTTCGATGATCAGCTCGCGCAGCAGCGGGCTCACCGAGAGCACGGCGGGGCCGTCCAGACGCAGGGGGTTCTCCCGCGCGGGCAGCCCCACCAGATGCAGTTCGAGGTCGCCGTGCGCCTGGTGGGCATGGACGGTGCCGGCCGGGACCCAGATGGCGCGCGTCGCCGGGGCGACCCAGGAACCGGCGCCGGTGGTGACGGCCAGCACCCCGCGGCCCGCGTAGACGATCTGGTGGTCGTCGTGCCGGTGCGCCTCGATCTCCCCACCGGAGGCCAGGCGCTGGGTGCGGGTGGGGGCCACGGGGGTGTGGCGGACTTCCGGCATTGTCTGGCAGTTTATCGGAAGTGCGACGCGCCGGGCGCCGCACAGGATGGCGAGGTGCGAAGAAACCTCCATATCACCCTGCTGTCCGTGGGCCACGGCTGCGTCGACGTCTACCAGGGCGCCGTCGCCGCCCTCGTGCCCTTCTTCGTCGCCGAGCGCGCCTACAGCTACGCGGCCGCCTCGGGCGTCGTGCTCGCCGCCTCGATGCTGTCCTCGGTGGCCCAGCCGCTCTTCGGCGCGCTCACCGACCGCCGGGCCGTGCCCTGGCTGCTCCCGGTCAGCACCCTGCTCGCGGGCCTGGGCATCGCCCTGAGCGGGGTGAGCGACTCCTACGCCGTCACGCTCGCGGTCGTCGCGGTCTCCGGGATCGGGGTGGCGGCGTACCACCCGGAGTCCGCGCGGGTGGCCAGGGCCGCCGGCGGCCCTGGCCACAGCGCGATGGGGTGGTTCTCCCTCGGCGGAAACCTCGGCTTCGCGCTGGCTCCGCTCGCCGTCGCCGCCGTGGTCGCCGCCGGCGGCCTGCGGCTGACACCGCTGCTCCTGCTGCCGGCCGTGGTCGGCGCCGCGCTCTGCCTGCCCGTGCTGCGCGGACTGGAGAGGAGGCTCTCCGGCACGGACGGGTCCTCCGCCACGGGCCGCCGGGACGACACGGCGTCGTTCGTCCGGCTGTCCTTGGCCGTGGTGTGCCGCTCGGTGGCGTTCATCGGCCTGGGCACGTTCATCTCGCTCTACGCCGCCGAGCGCATGGACGGCAGCAGGGCGGCCGGCACGGCCGCACTGTTCCTGCTGTACCTGGGCGGTGCGGTGGGCAGCGTGCTGGGCGGCGCGCTGGCCGACCGCTGGGACCGGGTCCGGGTGTCGCGCTGGTCGTACCTGCTGACGGCCGGGGCCATCGCCGGAGTGGTGTTCGTCCCCGGCCCCGCCCTCTACCCGTTCGTCGCCCTGACCTCCGTCGGCCTGTACGTCCCGTTCTCGCTCCAGGTCACCCTCGGCCAGGACTACCTGCCCTCGCGGGTCGGCACCGCCAGCGGCATCACCCTCGGCCTCACCGTGAGCGTCGGCGGCCTGGCCGGCCCCGTCATCGGGGCCCTGGCCGACCGCACGTCGCTGCAGACGGCCCTGACTCCGCTGGTCCTGATGCCCGTACTGGCCTGGCTGCTGTTCCGCACCCTGCCCGAGCCCGCTCTTCCGTCACCGTCCGGCACCACGGTGTCGAAGGGAGAAGACGCCGATGCCGAACACGCTCCCGCCCCGCCCGGCCTCCGCTGAGGACCCGCCCGCCCCGCCCGGGCCCGGGCCCGGTGGCCGGCGACCCGGCGACGCCGCCGGCGGACCCGTGCCCGCCTCGCGCCGGCTGCCTGCGCACCGAGGCCGTCCACCTCGACCGGCCGTGCTTCCTGCGCCCGGCCGACCAGGGCCGCGGCACGACGCGCGGCGGGGACAGCGCCGGAGGGACGCGGCGACCGGAACCGGCCCCGGGCCTGCGGTGCGGGCTCGCAACCGTCGCCCGTTCCACGGCCCGGCGGGTACGAGGCGGCGGGATCTCCCACGGTGTGGTCTTCCCCCAGCGTGATCTTCCCCCCGTGTGATGTCCACTGCCACCGCGGCCGAACCGGCATCACCGGGAGCAGCGCACCGGACGGCCGCCCTCGGCAGGGGAGTTGCCGCCGGCCGGAACCGTGGGCGGTTCGGCTCCGGACCGGCGGGTCCGCGGCGGGTGGCCATGGACGAGTCCGCCCCGGGGCGTCCTGGTGTCAGACGGTGTAGCTGACCCAGCCCTGTACGGGCAGGGTGTTCGGGGGGCAGTAGACCCGGACGTTGCGGAACGTGGTGTAGGGGCCGGCGCTGCGGGTGGTGTTGTCCGTACAGCTGATGTTGGCCCACCACTGCGTCGAACCGGTCGCCGAGCAGGAGACGTTGTAGTACCACTGGTTGCCGTCGGAACCGAAGGAGCCGGCGCTGCAGTTGATCCCCTGAGCGCCGGTGGGACCGGACGCCTGCGCGGATGCCGTCGGCGCCGCGACCGCGACCCCCACGACGGCCGCCAGCAGACAGCCGGCCACTCGGTAACCCCTGTGCTTCAGCATGGTCGTCCACCTTCTCCGAGTCGATGTCGAAGCCCCGCACGCGAGCGGCGCGTACAAGTGCCGCTGCTCCGGGCGACTCTAGGCGGGGACTGCCGGCCTCCGCTCATGGCGGGGCGAAAACCGCCATCACCGCGGTGACCAGCGGCCGGACCCCGCAGGGCGGTGCTGGGGAAGGCTGGTGGGGAGCAGGAGGCGCCACCCCGGCGGCGTTCCACGGCCGTGTCCCGCCGTCTTCGGCAGGAACCAGTGCCGCGTCAGGCGGGGTTTGCCCGTCGTCGTCGGCGGCGGCGGAGCGGAGCGGCGTCCGGTGCGGTGGATCGCGAGGTGCCGGATCGGCCTCGTGGTGGGCCTGCCCGGTCGGTTCGGCGGCGCGGCGGGTCGCCGTGCCGGGCGTCGCGACGGGGCGAACGTCGCCCGACGCCGGCCCGGGAACCGGCCGCGCCGGCGCCCCGCCCCCGCCACTGGCGGCACGCCCGCCACCGCAGCGGGCCGCAGCGGCCGGAGGCGCCGCGCGGACGGGCGGCACCGCGACGGGCGGCGACCGCGCTGCATGCGGCCCCGCGGGACCCTCGGCCGCCTCACTCCAGGACCGAGGCGAGTTCCGGGAGATAGCCCGCCAGGAAGCCCAGGTCGGTGGCCCGGCCGAAATCCGGGTGGTCCCGGTGCTCCGGCAGACGGGCCAGTTCCCTGCGGCCGAAGTACCCGCCGGGCCCGCCGCCGCCCGGGCGGTCCGGGCGGTCCGGTTCGCCGCTCCAGTCGGGGTCGGCCGCCACCAGGGGCAGACATCGCTCGAAGAGCCCTTGGCAGATCCGCAGCCCCCGGCGCAGGACCGTGTGGAACGGCTCGTCGCGCCCGATCGGATAGCGGTCGGCGGCCAGTTCCGGCCCGGTGTCGATTCCCGCGTCCACCCGGTGGAGGGTCGCGGCGAACTCCCGCTCGCCGCGCAGCATCGCGTAGACCAGGGCCACTTCGGGCAGCCCCCGGTAGGCGGGCAGCGGGCCGTGGTGGACGTTGAGGACCCGCAGCCCGCTGGACAGCACCGGCGCACGGAAGATCATCCTGTTGTTCAGCGACCAGACGACGCCGTCCGTGCTGGCGGCGACCAGCTCGCCGGCCACGGAGTTGACGTCCGCGGCGGCCCGGAAGGGAACATCGGGCCGAGCGGCTTCCACCGCCGGGGCAGGCCCGCAGACCAGGTCCACCGGCAGGTCGCTGTCGAGGGTGTGCCGAACGGCGCGCCACAGCAGGGCGCCCTCTCCGACGAAGATCACGACTCGCTCCGCAGCGCCTCGACGGCCTCGACCACCCGGCCGAGCGTCAGCGTGCCGCTCAGTGGGCCGAGCCGCGCCAGGAACCGCTGCTCCGCGTCCCTCCCCGACAGCTCCCTCCCCGGCAGTTCCCGGCCCAGCGCTGCCAGCATCTCCAGGACGGCGAGCGAGTCGCCGCCCAGCGCGTGGAAGTCGGACGAGGCGTCGAGGTCCGCGGCCTCGCAGCGCAGGACACGGGCCCAGATCCCGGCCGTCACCGCTGCCGCACCGGGCCCGGGCTCGTCCGCGGCCCCCGCGGGGCGCGGTCCGGTCGCGGGTTCCGGCCCGTCCGCCGCCCCCGTGGGAGCGGGCGCCTCGTCGAAGGGGTTCGGCAGCGCGCCGCGGTCGGTCTTGCCGCTGGCCGTCTCCGGCAGCCGGGTGACCGCGCGCATCACCGTCGGCACCAGGTGGGACGGCAGCGAGCGCCCGAGTTCCGCCCGTAGGCCCGCCTCGTCGAAGGCGGTGGCGCCCCGGACCGGCACCACGAAGGCGCACAGCGCCTGCGCGCCGGTGTCGTTCCTGCGGCGGGCGACCACCGCGGCCTGCGCGACGTCCGGCAGGGCGGTGAGCGCGGCCTCGACCTCGCCCGGCTCGACACGGTGACCGCGGATCTTCACCTGGGAGTCGATCCGGCCGGTGTACTCCAGCTGTCCGTCGGGCAGGCGGAGCACCAGATCGCCCGTGCGGTAGGCGCGCCGGCCGTCCGGGAGGTAGACGAAGCGCTCGGCCGTCAGGTCGGGGCGGCCGAGGTAGCCGCGCGCCAACTGGACGCCGGTCACGTGGAGTTCGCCCGGCTCGCCGTCCGGGACTTCGTGTCCCCGCTCGTCGAGTACGGCCACCGACGTGCGGTGCACCGGCACCCCGATCGGTGCGGACGGGCGCCCGGTGCCGTCGCCCACGACGGCGACGGTGCAGGCCACCGTGGCCTCGGTGGGGCCGTAGACGTTCACGAAGAGGCAGTCGGGCCCGAAGGACGCGCGTGCCCGGTCGCGGCTCGCCGCGGTGAGGTTCTCGCCGCCCGACTGGAGGGCGCGGATGCCCGTGGGGCGGATCCCGAGGCGCCAGGCCAGGTCGAGATGGGTCGGCGTCAGCCCGAGCGTGTTGGCCAGCCGTCCGGAGAACAACTCGCGCAGCTTGACGTGGTCGAGTTCACCGGGCACCGGCACCACGGCGCCGCCGTGCACCAGGGGCGGGAAGATCTGCATGACCGAGAGGTCGAACGCGGGGGAGAAGGAGTACGCGGCCCGGGTCTCCTCGTCGCAGCGCATGAAGGGGGCGATCCACCCGACGACGTTGGTCAGGCTGCGGTGCTCGATCTCGACGCCCTTGGGCCTGCCGGTGGAGCCCGAGGTGTGGACGACGTACGCCAGGTCGTCGGGTCCGGGAGCGGCGGCGGCGAGGGCCGCCCGGCCTCGCTCGTCGGCGGTCGCTCCGTCGCCCGCGACGTGCTCGAGGAGGAGCGTCGCGCAGCCGCTGCCCCGAGCCCGGTCGCACCAGGCCGCCTCCGCGAGGCAGATGCGGGCCCCCGCGTCGCGCAGCAGTTCCTCGACCCGCCGCGCCGGATTGCGTACGTCGACGGGCAGGAAGGCGGCGCCCGCCTTCAGCACGCCCCAGACCCCGGCCAGGCCCGGCGCCGAGCGGTCGGCCAGGACGCCGACGACCTCGCCGCGCCGGACGCCGCGGGCGAGCAGTCCGGCCGCGACGGCGTCGGAGCGGCGGTCCAGTTCCGCGTACGACCAACGCAGGCCGTCGCCGAGCACGGCGGGTGCGTCCGGCCGGCGGGCGACCTGCGCCCGGAACAGCTGCACCACCGAGCCGTCCAGCGGGGGAAGGCCGCCGGGTCCGGGCGCGAGCAGCGGCCCGGCGGCGCCGGGCTCCCGCGGCGCTGCCGGGACCGGCGGGAACGAGGCCGGTGTGTCCGCGCCCAGCGCCGAGCCGATGCGGTCCAGCAGGGCCTCGCAGCGCTCGCCGACGTCAGCGGCCCCACGGCCGGAGACCACGATCTCGACGTGCTCGGGCAGTTCCAGCAGCGCGATGCCGACCGGTACCAGGGGAGCGTGCACCGGCAGGGCGTACACGGTCGTCGCGGTGAACTCCCCGGCCTGGAAGTCGGCAGGCGCCAGACGGCCCGCGTTCGACACGATGGCCGACGCCGGGTACCGGTGCCGTGCCGAGGCGGCTGCCCGTGACGAGCCCACCAGCGCCGCCGCCGCCGGAAGCGGCAGGCGCGCCAGGGCCGCTTCCGCGCCGGCCGCCAGTTCCCGCCGGGAGGCCAGCGCGCCCAGCAGCCGCCGCTGCACGGTGTTAGCGCTCTGGCCGGACGGGACGTCCAGGAACACCGGCAGGGCCAGGTTGGCCGTCGACGACACACCGGGGCCGTGGCGCCGCAGGTCCACGGGCACCATGATCCGGGCCCCCGGGCCGGGTACGGCCTCGGCGACCGCCGCCGCCACCTTGGCGGCCAGCGCCGGATGGCGGCCCGCCACCGTACGCCGCCGCCACACCGAACCGCTGCCGGGCCGGCCGCCGAGCGGTGAGTGCTGGTCGAGCCCGAGACGGGGCCGCCGGCCGGCCCGGCCCACCGCCTCCAGGAGCGCGTAGTCGGTCAGCGGGTCCGCGGCGCCCCGCGGCGGTTCACCGCGCAGGGCCCGGAACACCTCCGCGGCCCACAGCGAGACGCCCCTGAGGTCCATCACGGCGTGGGACGCCCTGAAGACCACGGTGCCGGGTTCGCCGCTGAGCAGCAGCACTTCGCAGCCCGGGCGGTTTTCGGCGCGGGCGAGCGGGGTGCGCAGTTCCGGCGGTCCGGTGAGCGCCGTGCGGTCGAAAGACGCTCCTTCGGCGACCACGACCCGTGGGGAACGCCCGCTGTCGACCCACATCCTGCCCCGGCGCACCAGCCGCGAGCCGGGGCAGGAAGCCGAGGCCTCGGCCACGGCACGGCCGAGGGCCAGGGCGTCGATCGGCCCGGTGCCCTCGACCACCAGCTGGAGCACCAGCAGTTCGCCGCCCAGCCGGGCCGCGGCGAGGTAGGACCACTCGGTGGGGGAGACGGGGCGGCGGAAGGCCGCCCGGCCGCCCGTCCCGGTACCGGCACCGCCGCCCGCGGTGGCGTGCTGCCTGCTCATGACTACCGCACCTTCCTGATGTACGCGTCGACGCCGCCGATGCTGTCGATCCAGGCCTCGAGCCGGGCCATCCCCGTGTCGTGGGCGACCGGCGGCGGGGCCAGGTCCCGCCGTGCGGCCGCGGTGTCGTAGGTCGCCGAACGCGTCAGCAGGGCCAGCGTGTACCGGGACAGCGGCGGGGAGGAGTGCTTGGCCAGCGGCGGCAGCTTCCAGAGCGTGTCCGCCGTGGCGGCGAGCGCCCGCAGCGGTCCGAGGGGGACCTGCCGGGTGGGGGGCCTGCCCCCGAACCTTCCGGCGAGGGCGGCGAGCATGCTCCACACCTCCACCGGCTCCCGGTCGGCGACGAAGTACGCCCGGCCGCCGACCCCGTCGGCACGTGCCGCCCGTACGCAGGCGTCGGCGGCGTTCTCGCAGTAGCACAGCGAGGCGTGGACCGGCCTGCCGCCGGAGAGGTCGGGCAGGCTTCCCGTCATCATCTTCGCGATCAGCCGGGGCATGAATCCGGAGTGGTCACGCGGGCCCCACACGGCCCGCGGGCGCAGTGCGACGGTGGTGAACTCCCCGCGGTCGGCGGCCAGGACGAGACGCTCCGCCTCGGCCTTGGTCTGCGAGTAGAGGTTGAGGTGCCGTGCGGGGTAGGGCTCGCTCTCGTCGATGCCGAGCCGGTCACCGCCGCGGACGCCCATCAGCGCGCTGGGGCTGCCGATGAACACGAAGCGCCGTGCCCCGCCCCGCCGGGCCGCCGCCATCAGCCGCTCGGTGCCCCGGACGTTCTCGTCCCGGAACTGGGCCCGGGTGCCCCGGTCGGAGACTCGGGCCGCGCTGTGGTGCACGACGTCGACTCCTTCCGCCGCCCTCCGCAGGGACGCGGTGTCGCGCAGATCTCCGTACGCGAACTCGACACCCGCGACGGTGCGCAGACGGCTGAGGTCGCTCTCCTCGCGGACCAGGACCCGCACCGTGTCGCCCGCGCGCAGGCAGGCGTCGACGATGTGGCTGCCCAGGAACCCGGACGCGCCCGTCACCAGTACCTTCACGAGGCCGCCCCCTTCGGCCGGCCGCCGTGCCGGCGCCACCGGGTCGCACCGAACAGCATCGTCAGCGCGGCCGTCGCCCAGGGCCTCCGCCCGGTGGCCAGTTCCCGCTCCCTGCGCAGGGCGGACGGTATCTGGAGCGCATGGACGACGACGCTCAGGAAGGCGTCGAGCCACCACAGCGCGGTCAGCGCCGGGTGGTCCCAGGGCAGCAGCGGCCAGGCGGCCAGATAGGCCCAGCCGAGCAGCGGGACGGCGCGCAGCGCCCGGTCCGCGGCGGTCGGGCGGCGGCTGCCGGTGAGCCGGTCCTCGGCCCAGCCGGCCAGCAGCTCCCGGCGGATCTTGGCGTTGTGGCGGATGTCCACGGGGAACCCCGGGTGCGGCAGGAAGTCCTCGATCCCCTTGGTCACCGGGTTGCCGGCGCCCAGAGCGCGCAACTCCCGCTCGATCCGCGGCCAGTGCCCCGGACCCGTGTCCGGCCGGAGTTCCACGCACAGCACGGGCCGCTGCCCACCGTGCGGGCCGAAGCCCACCAGCGCCGTGCGTTGGACCTGCGGATGGGAGTTGAAGACCCCTTCGCACCGCACGGTGTGCAGGTCGCCGTGCGCCGTGCGGACGCGGTGGCTCTTGCGTCCGCAGAACCAGATGCGGCCCTCGCCGTCGATCCATCCGACGTCACCGGTGCGGTGCCAGCGGCGCCCGCCGTCCTGGATCTTGTGCGCGGCGTCGGCCCAGGGTGAGCGGAAGTAGCGCGGGCTGACCGCCTCGCCGCTGACCACGATCTCGCCGATCTCGCCTTCGGCGACGGGGAGTCCCGGTGTCCAGGAGGGTATGGGCCCGTCGCCGACCTCGATGGTGCGGACCGTCGCGCCGGGCGCGGGCCGCCCCACGCAGACGCCGAGGGCGGCGGCCGGGCCGTCGGCGGGTCCGGCCAGTGCCTCCCGGCTCTCGACCAGCGCCACCGGCAGCGCCTCGGTCGATCCGTAGGTGCTGAACACCCGGGCGTCGCCCGGCAGTACGGCGCGCAGCGCGCGCATCAGCCCAGGACTCACCGGGGCTCCACCGGAGACGACCAGACGCAGTGACGGCACCCGGGTGCCGGTGTCCGCCAGATGGGCCGAGAGCGGTCCCAGCAGGGCGGGCGAGGCGAACACGGCGTGCACACCGAAGCGCCGGATCGCGTCGGTGAGCAGCCTCGGGTCGGCGGCGCCGACCCGGCCCATGTTCATCCTCGGCACCACCACCGTGCGGCCCGCCGCGAGGTCGAACACACCCATCAGCGGCATGGTGACCAGGGTGCTGGTCATCTCGGCGGTGAAGTGGCCGGCCTCGACGCCGTGCGCCATCCCCCGCAGCATGCCGGCGGTGATCTCGACGGGCTTGGCCGGACCCGTACTGCCGGTGGTGTAGCCGATCAGCGCGACGTCGTCCGGCCCGCACGCGTGCGGAGGCGGCTGGGGCCGGTCCGCGCCGAGTGCGGTCAGCTCCCCGAGCCCGCCTCCCCGGGGCAGCGTGACCACGCTCTTCACTCCGGCGAAGGCACGCGGCCGGAGGCGCCGGAGCAGCTGCGCGGACGGTACGCCGACGAAGGCCTGGACCCCCACCCGGCGGATGCAGTCCAGCATGCGTCCCAGTCCCATGCCGGGGTCCACCACCACGGGAACCGCGCCCGTGTGCAGCAGGGCGAAGACCAGGACGAGCAGGTCGGCGCCGGGGGTCACCAGCAGGGCCGTACGGGTACCGGGGCCGATGCCCCGAGCGCGCAGACCGGCGGAGCACGCGGTGACCCGGGCGGCGAAGTCGCCGTAGCCGACCGACGTGTAGGCGGGTGATCCGGACGGTCCCCGCCCTCCGGAGGGATGGACGACGGCCGTCCTGCCGGGGGTGCGGGCGGCGTGCCGGGCGAGCAGCCCGGGCAGGGACGTGTGCCGGGCCGTCCCGGTGACGGTGGCGGACATCAGCGGGCCGCTTCCTCGGCGCCGCCGCTCAGCCGGTAGAGGGACGTCGCCGAACTCAGGCCCGCCCCGACGGCGAGGAAGAGGATCCGGTCGTGGCCCCGGAGCCGTCCCGAGTCCCGGGCCTGGGTGAAACCGTAGGCGAGTGCCGAGGTGTGCGGGTCGCCCGTGAGCCCTTCGACGGTCACCGCGGCGTCGGATGCCAGGCCCAGGCGCTTGGACAGACGGGAGGCGAAGTCGTGCGACGGCTGAGAGGTGATCAGCAGCGTGCCGTCCAGGACCGTCGGAGCCTGGGCCGCTTCCGCACCGTACTCGGCCGCCAGCGCGCCGCGCACCGAGTCGACCGCGAGATCGAGCATCCGCTCCACCACGCCTCGCTCGCGGTCGACGGCTATGGTGTTCCGGCCGTCGGAGCCGGCCTCGTACAGCGGCAGGTATCCGTTGACGCCGTGGGCTCCCCGCGCCGAGCGGTGGTGCACCCGCCCGAAGCCGCGGTCACCGGGCCCGCGTTCCAGCAGCAGGGCCGCGCCGGTGCTCGCGTACGGGAATTCGGCCGTCCCCGCTCGTGCGGGGTCCGTCGAGGGGTGGGTGTCGGCCGAGACGACCAGCACCCGGCGGGCGCTGCCGGCCGCCAGCAGCGAACCCCCGGCCTGGACGGCGTTGAGCACACCGCAGGCACCGTTCATCAGGTCGAACGAGAACGCGGCACGCCGTTCGGTGGCGTGGAGGTAGTCCGGGTTGATGCCGATGCGCTTCTGGATGAGCGCGGCGATCGAAGGCTCGGAGAGGTTGGAGTCGCGGTAGACGCCGACGTTGATCAGCACGTCGACGTCCGCGGGGGTGAGCCCCGCCCGCCGCAGGCACGCACTGCCGGCGGACGCCGCGTATCCGATCGCGCTGCCGGTCTCGTCGGCCGGGCTGAGCGCCGTCGAGGTGATGACGGTGGCCATGCTCACACCTCCAGGGAGGAGACGGTGGCGGACAGGAACCCGGTCACCACGCCGGAGGCGGCGGGCACCATGAGGATCTTCGAGCCCCTGGGGATGCGGCGCTCCGTGAGCGCCTGGTGCAGGGCCAGGTAGTGGGATGTGGTCGCGGTGTTGGCGAACTCCCCGACCACCGACAGCGACTCGGGCATCGGTGTCCCGAAACCGCTCTCGCCCACCCGGTTCATGAAGTCGATGAAGCGGCTGCCGACCTGGTGCTGGATCACGAAGTCGTACCCCTCGTCGGCGAACCGGCGGCCGTCGCCGGCGAGCCTGTCGCGGTGGAAGGCCGGCCACAGCGAGAGACGGTCCTCGGCGTGCATCTCCTTGTTGTTGGTGTACATGGCCAGATCGCCGGTGTCGTCGCTGGGCATGCCCAGGCACAGATGCGCGTACTCCGAGCAGGTCATCAGCTCGATGTCGTGGATGACGTCGGCGTCGTCGGCGGCGCGGTCGACGAGGACGGCGACGGCGGAGTCGCCGACGGAGAGCGAGGCGAACTGCGGGTCCCGGCTGTCGGCCATCTCGCGCGCGGCGGTGAAGGCGATCGGGGTGATGTGCTCTCCGCTGAGCACCAGACCGCTGCGCACCTCACCGGAGCGGATCATCCGGTCCACGAGGTAGACACCGGTCATCATGCCTGCGCAGGCGTTGGACACATCGAAGTGGATCGCCTCGTGCGCGCCCAGTTCCCCGGCGATGCGCCGGGCGAACGAGGGCTCGAACTGGTGGCGCCGGCCGTCCGTCGTACGGCTGATGGAGCACGAGACCACGATGTCGATCTCGCCGGCGGCGTAGCGCGAGCGGCCGAGGCATGTGCGGGCCGCCGAGAGGGCCATGGTGAGGCAGTCCTCGGGGTTGCCGGCGGTGTCGTCCGCGACCCGGCGCTCGGCCATTCCGGTAATTCTCTGCAGGTCGAACTCAGGCGCTTTCTCCATACGGGCGAGGAGTTCCGGAGTGCTCATGGATGCCGATGGCAGATAGGCCCCGATGGACTCTAAGCGACTGTGGTACACGAACTTCTCCCGGTGGTTTCTCGTTCACCCGGCGCGATGTCGCGGTGAACCATGAACAGGTGTCAGGGAATCCTTGTCCGCGTCATGTTCCGGTTCCGTGAAGCCGTCGCAAAATTCTGGTTTCACCGTCGGCGGGACATGGTCCGCCGACAGAGGATCCCTGACGCCGGTGTGCTGTACATCGACGCTATCGCACCGATACGGGAGGTCTCACGCTGCGGGTCTGTGACGATCGCCACTCGCCGTCGGTGCGGGATCGCTCTGCGTGATGGCGGAAAACCTGCGGCCGCTTATGGCGACAGGATGGCGACACATAGTCGGAACGAAATATTCCGTTGAATGCGGCAACTTCTCATCAGGCTGTTTCCGGACGCAGGAAGAACGGCGTCCAAGCGGGAATTCCCGCTCGCTTTCTCATTCGTCCGGTGGCGCGGGCGCAATGTCACCGTGGGCCGATTGCCCGCCGTCGGCCCACGTGGCTGTCCGGATTTCGACCGGGCCGGACGCCGGCGTTGCGACCTGTTCCGGCCCGGAGGAGGAGGCGCCGGTGGACGGAACGGGCAGTCCCGGCCACCGCGGCGGCCGAGGCGGTCCCCGCACCGGGCGTGTCGCGCCGGTGCCGAGGGCGGCGCCGACCGGCGGCGGGACGGGGAAGACCGGACCCCGGCGGAAGGCCGGGTCGGCGGCGATGGCGCGAGCGCTGCCCCGGTCTTCCCCGCCCCGGTGCGGCCCGCGGGCACCCGGGTCGGGGGTGGCCCGGTCGCGGACCCGGCGGATGACGCCGGGGACGCCGGTCGTGGCGGCTCTGGCGGTCCTGGCGGTTCTGGCGGTTCTGGCGGACTGCGGGCCCGCTCCCGGCTCCGCCGGAGGCCCTGGGAGCGCGTCCTCTGATCGGCCGGCCCCTGGAGGGCGGCTGGGACAGTGCCGGGCCGCCGCCCGGGGGGTGTGGCCGACGCTCGGGCTCGTGGGAGGCACCGTGTCACGGCGTCGGGGACGGGCTTCCGGATCGGACGGGGTGGCACACCGGGCAGGGCGGGCAGGGCCGTTCCGGATAGCGCAGCTTCCCGGCTCCCGGTCCGTCTTCAGGTGTCCCCTGCAGCCAGACGTGTCCGAGCTGTCGCCACTGGTCGAGTTCCGTCTTCCAGCTCACCGGCCGCTCCAGGCCCATGGCGTCGATGAGGCGGCCGCGGTGCACGTCGAACGCCGATTTGACCATTGCCGCGTAGGCGAGCGCGGTCTGGACCGCCCCGCGGTAGGCGATCCATGCCAGCAGCAGCCCGCCGCCACAGCACAGCAGCGCGGCGTACCAGGACACGACGGCTGCCGCGAGCACCCCGCCGCCCCCGGCGAACAGCACGCCCAGACCGCACAGCGTCACCATCAGATCGACGTCGGACGCGGCAACCGCGAGCTGGGCGGCGAAGCGCTGCGGGAGCACCGGGTAGAGCCGGGGCCAGACGAGGACGGCGTCGATCCCGTAGCGGTCGTACGGGTGGGTCTCGGCGGATCGGAGCACGTTGCCGAAGCGGGTCGGCATCACGTCCTCGGCCGCCGAGGGGTAGTACGGGGCCTCGCGCGCGAAGACCCTCGGATCCGTCACCACGGTCCCGTGCCGCCGCCGGTACCGCCCGGCGCGCCGCCGGCGCAGCCGGGCCAGGCCAGGGAGTCCGGGCCAGTAGCCCGCGAGCAGTCGCACCAGTGCCGGAAGACGCGCCGACCACACGGAGCCGATCAGCAGCGAGGCGGTGAAGGCTCCCAACGCCATCGCGGCCCGGGCCTCGGTGCTGCGCTCGTGCCACCATCGCGCGGCCTCCGTCCAGCCCCACCCCGTGACGGCCAGGGCCGTGAGACCACCCCAGAAGAGGAGGTTGGGCAGCCACACCGCGATCAGGAAGCGCCGCCCGAGCTGCCCGCCGAGCTTCTCCAGTGTCCCGGTGAGCATGTCAGGCCCAGTCAAGGGTCAGTGTGTGGCCCTGTGTGCACAGCGTGCGGCCCCGGACGTAGACGAGCACGGTGTTCGACGTGCGGCAGACCGAGCAGGTCAACGTCAATGCCGGCGGCGGCTGGAGGTCGCCGTCGAGTGCCTCCGGGCCCATGGTTCCGGTGTCGGGCAGGTACTCCAGCAGGTGCTCCCGCAGCACGCGCGCGGGCACGTACCCGACGGGACGTCCGGCGTCGACCACCACGAGCCCCGGCATCCCGGCCTCCAGCAGGTCGAGTACGTTCACGTCGGCGAGCACGGCGTCCAGGCCGACGTCCGGAGCGCACGCCACCACGGGGGTCTCCCCGGCCTCGTCCGACGCGGGGATCTCCCCTTCCATGACCTCTCGTACGCGTGCTCCCCAGTCCACCACGGCGATCCCCCTTCCGATCAGCCGCCCAGTCCGACGAGCACGAAGGCGGCCCAGTGGCGCATGTCGTCGTACAGTCGGCGATCGTAGTCCGGCTCCGACTCGTCCAGACTGCCCAGTCTGGCCATCCTCTGCACCCGTTCGGCATCGAGGCGTTCCGAATCCGACAGAGTGTGCGAGCCGTCGGCGTCGGCTGCCAGGGCGTGGGCTGCGGTGTGGTCACGGGCTGCCAGGCACACCTTGGCTTCGGCCAGCTTGATCGCGGCCTCGGCGTGCGGATCGATCGTGGAGCGCTCACGCGCCGTCTGCGCGTAGCGGCGGGCGTCGTGAGCGGTGCTGTCACGCAGGGCGCGTTGCGCCGTCCGAAGCGCTTGCGCCTTCGGCTCCCCGTCGGTGAGCCACGCACCGTAGAAGTGCCGCAGCAGCATGCCGGTGGAGAGCTGGTCCACTTCCCACAGGCTGAGCAGCAAGGCGTCCGCGCCGGCGATGACCAGAGCGCGGGCGAGACCGAGCAACTCGTCCCCCGGGTGCCGGTCCACCACGCCGCTCTCACAGGTCCCCACCGTCACCAGTTCGCAGCGCAGCCGCAGCTCCGCGAGATCGCGTGCGGTCAGCGACCGTTCGCCCAGCGGAATACCGGACCGCATGGGGTCCTGCGGATCGAATCGTCCGTGTCCGGCGATGTGCAGGATGCGAGGCCCGTCCACACTCCGCAGTGCGCCGAGCACCTCCCGGCGGCCCGGCGGCCTTCGGGCGGTGTTCGCCGCGGGCAGTGCGGTGACCCGATGGCCCGCGCCGGTCAGTGTCTCCGTGACGCTCAGGGCCTGCTCGGAGGCGAAGACGAGGTCACCGGAGTGGCCCGAGGTGTCGATCACGAGGGCATCGCCGGTATGGTGCGCGCGCTGCCTGATGTGTTCCAGCACCGTGATGCTGGGGGCGTAGGTGACCGGGTTGCGAATGCCCAGCGGTGTCCCCTGCAGCGGGACGGCGTGGAGCGGTACGCGATGGAGCGCGTCGTGGGGGACCAGGACGATTCGTTCGCCGGGGGGAATCCGGTCCGCAAGCGGTTCCAGCAGCGGGACCGTCAGCTGAAGCCATTCCTCGCGACGGTCTCCCCGGACCGCGCCGTTGCCGGCCCATCGCCGCGTCACGTCCCGGAGCAGCGCGCGGTCGGTGCTGACCGGAACCGCGATGGGCTCGGTATCGTGCGCGGTGAGGACGAACACCACGGCGGTCTTCTCGGCGAGGTGGAACTCCACGAGGTGACACGGGCGGCCCCCGCTGCCGTGGTGCTGCAGTAGTGCGGTCACCTGCTCGAACCAGGCGCCTTCGTCCGCCGTGAAGAGCGCCAGTTCCGGGTCCGGCGAACGCAGCCGACGATCCGTTCCATCGGGCCCTGGGGCCCCGGCCAGACGGCGGATCAGTTCCCGGCCCTTGGCCGCTTCGGCACACATCAGCGCGCGGCGCGTGTCTCCCGCGTCGGCGGACAGCCGGACCAGCCTGTCCAGCACCTCGTCGCCGCGTGACTCGTCGAAGTAGCTCAGTGCTTCCCGCTCGCTCAGCATGCTGCGCATCCCGGACTGGGCCCGCGCCGCCTCCAGGTAGTGCGCGAAGGCGTCGTCCGTCCGTCCGTCCACGAGATGGCAGTCGCCCCATACGAACCGGACGTCGGCGACATCGCGCGGGTTGCCCACCTCCTCGGCCAGCCGCAGCGCCGCCCGCAGGTGTTCCTCGACCGGCTCGCCCGACTGCCTGGCCACGATCGCAAGGTTCACGAGAGCGGTCACGGCACCCTGCTTGTGCTCGACCCCGGTGTACAGCTCCAGGGCGCGGAGGTGCAGGGCGCGCGCATCGGCTGCCCGCCCGCGGGCCTGCAGCAGCGAGGCCGTCGCGGAGAGGTTCTCCGCGACGCCCACCTCGGAACCAAGTGCCGCGTCCATCTCCAGCGCCTTGCGGTAGCACCGCAACGCGTCGGCGGGCCGGTCCTGCTTGTCGTACAGGACACCGAGGTTGTGCCAGATGATCGACTCGTTCTCGGCGTCGGGGATCGACCGGTAGGCGCGGCGGGCGGCACGGTAGTGCCGTTCGGCTCCCTTGAGGTCGTTGAGCAGTACGGCGAGCAGTCCCAGACCTGTCCTGGCATGCCCGGCCAGACCGGTCAGCCGGGCCCGCCGGGCCAGCCGCAGCCCCTCCTCGAGGTCTCCACGCGCATCGCTCAGCCGGCCCAGGTCCTTGCGTACGATGCCGCGCTCCACGTGGAGCGCGGCCAGTACCTCGTCGTCCAGCGAGCCGGACCCGGCCGGTACTCGCGAGAGGGTACGTTCCGCTTCGATGTTGTCGCCCCACTCCCGCTGGAGCGAGGCCAGGTCCACCAGTACGAGCGCCTCGGCCCGCACGGCCCGGGGATGGGATCGCAGTCTGCTCAACGCGGTGTCGAGAGCCGCTCGGGCTTTCGGGTAGTCGTCCCTGGTCTTGTGAAGCCGGGCCAGGCTCCGCCGGATGTCGGTCTCCCGGTCGACACCTGCGCTCTGGAGGTCGCCCTCCCGCAGGGCGGCCCCGAAGCGGTCGATCGCCTCGTCGAGGTCGCCCTCCTCCAACCGGTGCTCTGCCTCCCGCATCTGCTCGGCCCAGCCCATGGGTCCCCCTGTTCCGGCCCGGGTGGGCCCGGCCGCATCCGACTCTCGTCCCAGAGCTTCCCCTGGCTCGGCGGATCAGACACGCCGTGCCGGGGATCGCGCCCGGTGAGGGCGAAGGCCCTCACGGCAGCGCCGCCCTCGCTGTGGAAGGGCCGGTGACGGCCGGCGACATGTCCCCGCCGAACGCGGGGTGTCACCGTCCGCGCAACCGGAGGGGCTATCTCGTGGAGAAGCCGTGTGCCCGTCCAGGTACGGCCGCACCGCGGGATCTTCCCTCCCGGGGATGCCGCGAGGGCCTGCCTGCCGCCCCGCCGCGAGGCAACAGGCAGGCGTCCGACCTCCGTTCAGACATCGTTGTCAAAGTGCCTGTGCGGGCGCGGGGCTATGGGACGGGGCGGGCTGGCCGCGGAACGGGGCGCGTGCGGGGACGCGCGGGTGGCCTACGGCGTGTAGACGGCGTCACTGCCGTACAGCTCCCTGGTGAACGCGGAGACGTCGGCGCTGCGATCGGTGCCGTCGAGGTCGTACGTGAGATAGACGCCGTAGCCCTCGGTGACGGTGCGGCGGGCGAGGTAGGCGGATGTGCTCGGCGAGGTGCGGCCGATCCAGACGGCTGCCGGCGACAACCGCGACTTGGGCAGTGCGACGCGGGGAACCCCCCAGGTGCCGTAGTACGGGTTCGAGGCGTAGTCGAACGCGGAGGAGATGTCGACGCCGTCGTAGGACAGGCGCGAGGCTGCCGGACCGATGTTGTAGAGGCTGATGATCTTGTCCGGCATGTTCGCCCGCAGCGCCGTCACCAGGTGCACGAACGAACTGTCGTTGGGCAGGGCCGTGCCGTTGCGGCCGTACTCGGCGTACTCGTCGTCGAAGTCGATGCCGTCGAGGCCGTACCGGGCCACGGCGTCCGACATCTCCTTCGCGAACGCCGACGCCGCCTGCTGGGAGGTGAAGTTGGCGAACCCCGCGCCCTGGTGGTTGCCGAGTACCGAGAGCACGACCTTGATGCCCTGCTGCTGGAGCGGCCGTATCTCCGTGGCCGCGTTGTCGAGGACGCGCTGCACGTTCTCGTTGAAGTGCAGGTACGCCGACTTCGTGTTCGTGTCGTAGTTGATGTTCGCCGCGAAGATCACGGCGACGTCGAAGGCGTTGCCGCCACCGTCGGCGAGCGTGTACCTGCCGACGTTGAGGAGGCTGTTGCTGTTCACCTCGACGTAGACCACCGAGGTCGGCCCCTGTTCGGCGGGAGCGGTGTCCGCCGCCGCTCCGGTCGTACACAAGGTGAGGGCTGTGACGGCCGAGAGGGCGAGCGCGGCTGTCCGTACTCTGTTCCGTACCTGATCGAACATCGTGGGCTGGTCTCCCGTCGCATGTCTGGCACCCGGGTCGTGCGGAAGCGCCGAAAGGGCTCTCCGAAGCTCCGCTGCCGAATCCGGGCACCGGGAACCGTGCGTGAACTCTTCACCACTTCCCCGTACGCACCGCTGCAACCTCCCTGAGGCCCTTCTCGGCGAAAGGCCATGAGTGTCCCCTCGTGGCGTGGAGTCCGTGATCGCAGGGGAAGTTGGGATTCACGGGGTCCAGGAAGAAGCCGCCGTGTGACGCCGAGATCCGGTCTCCACGAAACCAGGGGATTGACGGCGTCAGCCACGGCACCGCCAACCGGCGTGGGGCCCGCCCGACCGCCGGGCCGGCGGTTCGGGCGCGCGGCGGCCCCGGGCGTCAGTCCCGCGCCTGCTGCGGGGGGAGGGGGCTCCCGGTCGGCCGGGAGCCGGGTGCGCGGCGGCCGCCCGCCAGGCCCGGGGAGCCCGGACCGAAGAAGACCAGGAGCAGGAAGCCCCAGCAGAACAGCGCGGGGGCGAGACCGCCGTTCTGCAACGGGAACAGGCCGTCCTGCTGGTGTTCGGTGAAGTAGGCGAACGCCATGATCCCGGAGCTGAGGAAGGCCGCCCCGCGCGTCCCGGCACCGAGGAGGACCAGCGCGCCGCACACCAGCTCGATCACCCCGGCGTACCAGAACGGCCACTCGCCCACCGGACTGGCCCTGCGGTCCAGCACGCCGAAGAGGGTGGCCGCGCCCTCGCTGGTGAACAGCACCCCGAGGACGATGCGGAACAGGCCCAGGACGATTGGTTGACGGGCCGTCAGCCGATCGCTGAGGCGTGCGGTGTTCATCGGGCGCTCCTCGTGGATGTCGCGGTGTTCCGGGCACGTCGGGCATGCGGGAGCCCGGCGGGGCGTGTCGTCCCCTTCTCCCTACGCACGCGCGGCCCGGCGCGTTCAGACGAGCGACGGGCGCCCCGGGCGCCCGCCCGCGAGGAGCAGTGTGGTCGGACGGGCCGGTCCGCGCGGGCAAGCCGGTGCCGTGGCGGGCGAGCAGGTCCTGGTGCGGATGCCGGTGAGACGCCGATTCCCGTGTGATGCCCGGGCAGGGCCGGTGGCCGCACCCGGTCTTCCCGGGCGCGGCGGCGTCCTCACCGCCGGATCCGCGTGTGGTCGTCGCTGACGCCTTGGGCAGCGTCGTGGATATCGCGCAGCACCTGCCCCATGGACTTGCGGGCGCCGGTTGGTGACGCCTTGGCGGTCGGCGGGGCCGTCGCGGAGGCTCTCGGCGGCTTTGTCCCGTGCCTGTGCAGCCGGTGGGCAGCAGCGCGGCGACCGTGGCGGCACCGGGACCGACTCGGGCTGCGGCCCGGTGCCGGTACCTGCCCGTACGACGGGAGGGTGCGCAGGTCCACCACGCCGCTGCCGAGCCGCTCCAGAGTGCTCGCCCGCGTCCGGTCGTCGGCCGGCGCCCCGGCGACGCACTCCCGCCGGAAGTCGGCGGTGTCCGGGACGTCGGCCGGAAAGTCGATGCAGTACGCGTTGTGCCGTACATGGTCGCCGGCCATCTCCCGGACCGTGCGCAGGACGCACATAGGTGACGCTCGGAATGCCGCTGTCCTTCTTGGCGATCTTCACCCACACTCCGGCCGCGCTTTCGTGGTTCTCCTCCAGCCAGTGCTCCCACTGGGCCTGATCCTCGAAAGGGCTGGTTGATTCGCTCATGCGTGAATCCAATCAGAAGGCGGTGGGCTGCGGACTTTCTTCGCGGGGCCGGGGTGTCCGCACCCGGACCGGGACGTCCCGCTCCGGCCCGTGCACGGTGCGGCCCTGGATCGCGACCGCGAGGAACCCGCCGTCGGGCGCCGCCCACTGCCGGAACGTGTACCGGGCGTGCTCGTGCCCCGCGCCGAGCGAACGCAGCCGTGGCCGGCCGGTCCCCACGTCGAACTCGCAGGCCGGCATGGGGAATCGCAGCCCGCTCCCGATCGCCTTCAGGTACGCCTCCTTCACCGTCCAGTAGCGCAGGAACAGTTCCTGGCGCCGCCCGGCGGGGGCCGCGTCCAGCTCCCGCCGCTCGCGCGGCGACAGCACCGCCCGGGCCAGCCGGGGCAGCGGCAGCGCGCGGCCGGAGCGCTCCACGTCCACCCCGCACCGCAGCTCCCGGGTGACCACGCAGGCCACCGTCCCGTCCGTGTGCGAGAGGTTGAACCGCAGCGAACGGCACCAGTCGGGGGCGTGCACCTCGGGGCGGCCGAGACCCGAGCGCAGGAATCGCCACTCGTGGGGACCGACCCGGGGTTCGACCTCGCTGAGAGCGTGGCGCACCAGCCCCCAGGCCGCGGTGAACAGGGACCGGTCCGATGGGCGGCGTAACGTTTCTCTGCGCCGCAACTCGGCCTCGTCCAGGGCCCACTCGACGTCCGCCGCACGAAGGACGTCCCCGGCCCCGGCCGTTTCGGCCACCGTCCGGCACCACACGTGCGCCACCCGCCGGCTTCCTCGCATCGCCGAGCACCCCCCTTCGCCGGCAGGGCTGTTGCAAGGTCGGATTTCAGGCACGAATGTGCAGGTCACAGGGGATACCGAGGAGGTCAAGTGGAGTGGTGTGTGGCGCGAGGGCGAGCTGTCGACGCGCGTCTGCGATCGAACTGCCTATCCTGCGCGGGAAGTTCATGGCGACCGACCTCAACGTGGCCATGTTCTGCGGTCCGTGGCCGGTACGAATACGGGAGGCATCCTCGCCGAAGGTCGCATCCTGCACATAATGGATCTTGTTCTCGATGCCCCACTCGGCCTGCACGATCTCCCCGATGCGCTGCGGGTCGGCCTGGCCGGAGGGCAGGTCGGTGATCACGTACACCGTCTCCCGGCTGCGCTTCCCGGTCGCCTGCACGGTGCGGTACCGGGTGATGCGGGCGACCTGACGCGCGCAGGGGAAGTCCAGGCCGTCGAAGCTCACCACCTCCACCACCCGCGTATCGATGCGGCCGTGAGCACGTACGGTGGAGCGGAAGGCGGCCCGCACGCCCTGCCAGGGAACCTTCCGGCACGCCTTCCACAGCTCGGGCTGGTTGCGCTTGACGGGGAAGGCGTAGTGCGCGCCGAACTCCTCCACCAGGACCCTGGCGTGCTCGCGCTGGGTATGCAGCGCGTCCGCGACCACTACCGCGTCCTCCAGCTCCAGCGCGGCCAGCAGCGCGGCGAAGCCGGTGATCTCGCTGCCCTTGTCCGCCACCTTCTGCTGTGCGATCAGCGTGCCGTCCTGCAGCATCGCCCCCAGCACCATCACTGCCTGCCCGGCCGCGTCCCGCGAGCCCCGCAGGCACTTGCCGTCCACGGCCACCACCCGCGCCTTGTCCTGGAAGGCCCGCAGCAGTCCCTCCAGCCCGCCCGGCATGACCGCGTTGACCACGCGGCGGATCGTGTCCGAGCTCGGTGTCTTCACCAGGCCGAAGGCGCCGCGGCGGCGCAGCCCCAGCCGTTCCAGCGTGGCACTGGGCGCCACCGCCGCCCACTGCCCCATCGCCCGGAAGGAGTCGAAACGACAGGCCGGCGCACACAGCGCGACAAGCAGCACCGCACCGAGCGGGTACTGACACCCGCGCGGATCACGCGGGTCACGCAGGTTGTTGACCAGCGCGAACACCCCGGCATCGGGTGACACGCCCCCAGCGCACCCCGGACACCGGCAGGACATGGCAGACTCAGGAAGCACCGAAGCTCCGTTGCTCATCGAGGACTTGAGACGTCATCGATCACAACGGAGCTTCGTCCGTCTCGGACACGGCCCGCTGACCAGCACGAACACAAGATCAACTAACCTTGCAACAGCCCTGGGTGGTTGGTGGAGTACCGGTAGTTCTTCGACCGCTCGGCGATGGTGTGATCCCGGGTGGGGACCAGGGTGCCGTCCACGATGAGCACGGTGTCCTTGGCGAACCGCTTGCGGGGCTGGAGGGCGAGCATCGGCCCGAGATGGTCGATGATGCGGTCCGCCGCCGACTTGGACACCCCGAACAGCGGGGCGAGCTGCTGCATGGTCAGGTTCGTGCGCCAGTACGCCGCGACCAGCAGTGCCCGGTCCTCCAGCGGAAGGCTCCACGGCCGGCCCTTGCAACAGCCTGTCCGCACCCTCACGACGCAGAACCGTCACCAGCTTCCCGAACTGCCTCGGGCTCAGCCCGGTGAACGGGGCTATCCAGGACGGCTCCGACGCCGTGATCACACCAGCCACACCAAGATCATCTCACCTGTGACCAGCAGTTACGGGACAGCCCTTACGGAACCGAGCATTCCCCGGTTCCGTAGCTCCCATTAGGCGTAGTCGCCGTGGATGCTCAAGTTAACCTCAGAATTCTTGATCACCTGTTGCCGTGCTGGTGGTGACGGTGTGAAGGTTCTGTCACGGCCGTGGGAGACCAACCGCGGCCTACGCGGGGGGCGTCGGGGGATTCTGCCGTGCGTGGAGGAGCTTTGTGCTCCTCGTCCTTGCGTTTCACTGCTTGCTTGAATGCATTGGGTGAACCGCCCCGGGTGAAGTGGAATGCGTAATACCACCCGACGAGGATTTGTCGGGATTCTTGCCGCGGCGATGGGGGCCATGACTCTGGCGGGGCTGCCTGGCCAGGCCGTGGCTGCGGAGAGCCAGATCCCCTCTACGCCGGAGGCGTACGTCGCGTGGCTCGAGGCCAAGTCGGAGCCTGGTGCGGCTGAGACGATCGCGCAGTTCAAGGAGCTGCCTGCGGAGAAGCAGAAGAAGTTCATCGGCTACCTGAACGCGCCGGATCACTTTGAGGCGTTCATGGATGCGGTGGAGAGTCCTGCCGCCAAGCGGAGTGTGCTTGCCGACGGCGACATCGTCATCGACAGGGAAGAGGAGGGTGGGGTGGTGTCCGCGCGGGGGACTGCGGGCGACAAGAGCGTCTGGCACAGCGTTTCCGACACGATCTTCGGGGTCAAGGTCACGACGGTGAAGCTCGGTGTCAACTACCGCACTACCGCCACGAGGACCACGAAGGTCTACGGAGGGTGGGCAAGCCACACGAACTGGGTGCCGGCTCTGAAGTTCGAGCACAGCCCGATCAGGAACTGGATCTCCGCCGACCCGGGCAACAATGCGCATTCGGAGACGGTTTGGAAGGGCGAGTTCGCGGTGTACGGCGTCTGGTCCTGCCGTCACCGCGTCTGGGCCGACCAGGACGGCTTCAAGGGCGGATACCTCAAGCGCGTGTGACCCGCTCCGACATGACGTGGGGCGTGCCTGCCTGATCGCCTGCCCCCGCCGCCGGCTGATGCAGGCAACTCCGGCGGCCGTGGTCCCTCTGCCTTCTCACGCATGGCATGAGTGCCAGCGCGGGAATGGTGAGGGCCACGGCCGCCGAAGTGCGCACTGGTGTGCGCGACGCGCCGGTCCCGCGGGTGAGCGGGGAGGTGGCGCGCTGGCAGGAGCTTCCCTCATCCCCGATCGCCGTGTATCGTTTCTCGATAACATCGAAAAACGATACACGGAGGTCGTGATGGCTGAGGACCGCAAGCTCCTCGAACCCTTCTCCAAAACGGTCTCAGGCCTTCTGCGGCTGCTTGTCGGCCTGCTTCTTATCGCCCTCGCCTTCAGCCTGTTCAACCAGGGCGTCCCGTTCTGGAGTGCCGCGGAGAACTGCGTCACCGCCCACTGGACGGCAGGCAGTTCGAGTGCCACTGAAGCCCTCTTCGGCACCCGTCCGGGAGCCCATGTCTCCGCGATCCCCGAGTACTGCGTCGAGAACCCCAGCGGCTACCAGCGGTTCCTTGGACTCTGCACCGACGTCCCGTCGCTGATTCTCCTGATCTGCGGGCTCCTGGTACTCAACCGGCTCCTGCAATCGGCCGCGCAAGACGGCGTCTACACCGAGCAGACCGCCGCCAGGCTGCGGCTCCTGGGGTGGCTGCTGCTGGTCGGCAGCCTGGTCGCCGAGGTCGCCCAGGCGGTAGCCCAGGCGGCTCTGCTGGCGACACTTGCCAAGGACGTCGCGTTCTCCCCCGACACGGTGGTGAACACCATGACAGCCCCCTATCTGGCGATGCTGACGGGTCTCGGGCTGCTGACCTTCGCGCGGATCATGAACGTCGGCGCAGCCATGCGTGAGGACCTCGAAGGGACTGTCTGATGCCGGCAGAGGCGAACGAGAACCGCGCCATCCATGTGCATCTCGACCGTCTCCTCGCAGAGCGAGGTATGACGCTCACAGAACTCGCGGCCGCGGTCGGTGTCACCAACGTCAACCTGTCGATCCTCAAGAACGGCCGCGCAAAAGCGATTCGCTTCACCACCCTCACCAGCATCTGCCACGCGCTGGACTGCCAGCCGGGAGACCTTCTCAGCTACCGCGAAGCCGACGACAGCAGCTTCGAATCAGCATGAAGAACCCCAACCTATCCATGTACCAATAAGGAGTCACCGATGATCGCAATGATGGACACCTGGATGAAGATCATGGCAGTGGCCGTCACCGTAGCTGCGATCGCCCTCGCGGTTGCCGCGACCAAGTGGCTCAAGCGACGCTGACGCGGCCCGATCGTCGAGCGGTCGAAGAACTATCGGTACTCCACCTACCGCCGGGTCGTCATCGACGCTGACACCCGTCTGGTCGTTGTGGTGGGCCGGCCGCTTGCGGGGAACCGCAACGACTGTAGGGCGTGGGAGGAGTTTGGGGCCAAGGCTGCCGTCGGCAAGATCCTCACGATCGCCGACGGCGGTTACCTGGGCACCGGACTTGTCATCCTGCACCGCCGGCAGCGTGGCCAGACCGAGCTCCCGGACTGGAAGGAGGGACACAACAAGTCCCATACGCAGGTCCGAGCCCGTGTCGAGTAGGTCCTCGCCCGCTTGAAGGCCTGGGAGATCTTTCGCGACTGCCGCCTCGAGGGCGTCCACGACGCCGTGCTCGGTATCGGCACGACCTTGCCCTCGCCGGATAGATCAGTGGGCCACACGAGCACCGAGTATGTCTGAGGCGACTCGTAGATTGTTTACGGGACAACCCTTAGGGAGCTGGGGCAGGGTGGGCCAGTTCTTATCTGCTATTCGTTTTGATGCACTCTTGCTGTGGCGTGTAGGTGTGGATTCTCGGTATGAGGCTTTTGATGGTCCGTCATCGCCGCCCTCGACAGGGGCGCGCGGGAGTGGGGGTTGGCCGGCCTGGCGGCGTGGTGTTCCGTCATGGCCCGCATGAAGTAGAGGTATGACGGCTTTTCACAGCGAAGCGTTATGTTTGCCCGCGCGGAGCGCGGGCGTGGTGTTTTGGGCAGTGCGGAGTGCTGCGCTTCGCTTACATGGTGTGGAGCGCTACGGGTTGTTGGCGAGCGGAGCGAGCCATCTTCGGTTCGGCGGGGAGCGGAGCGAGCCGCGCCCGCTTCCGCGGAGCGGAAGCGGGCGGCCCCGCGGAGCGGGGCCGGCCGCTTGTGTATCGCGCAGCGATACAGCACCCGCTCCGCGGGGAGACGGTCCGCTC